>NZ_JBIVYX010000004.1:54979-99243 GCF_044759225.1 Streptomyces sp. NPDC101132 | reverse complement strand
CAGCGCGGGGGCCCCCCCCTGCCCCGCGGGCTCCGCGGGGCCTTGGTGGTCCCCCCCCCCCCCGCCCGGGCGGGGGGTCGCCCCGGGGGGGGGGTCGTCCGGAATTCCGGACGACCGCCCCCTGGGGCGTTGTAGCGTCGGTCACATGACGCTCCGCGCCGTGCTCTGGGACATCGACGACACCCTGTTCGACTACACGGGGTCCGACCGGTCCGGGCTGGCCGGCCACCTGGAGGCCGAGGGCCTGGCCGCCGCGTACGGCTCGGCCGCCCAGGCGCTCGCGCTGTGGCGGGAGATCACCGAGCGGCAGTGGGCCCGCTTCGAGACCGGCGCCGTGGACTTCCAGGGGCAGCGGCGCGACCGGGTGCGCGAGTTCCTGCGGGAGCCCGCCCTGGGCGACGCGGCGGCCGACGCCTGGTTCGACCGGTACGTCGCCCACTACCGCGCCGCCTGGGCGCTCTTCCCGGACGCGCTGCCGGCCCTGGACGCCCTGGCCGCCAGCCACCGCCACGGGGTGCTCTCCAACTCCTCGTACGCGAACCAGGACCCCAAGCTGCGCGCCCTGGGCCTGCGCGACCGCTTCGAGGTGCTGGTGTGCGCCGCCGAGCTGGGGCTGGCCAAGCCCGACCCCGGTTCCTTCCGCGCCGCCTGCGAGGCGCTCGGCCTGCCGCCCGGCGAGGTCGCGTACGTGGGAGACCGGCTGGACGTGGACGCGGAGGGCGCCCGCGACGCCGGGCTGGTGGGCGTCTGGCTGGACCGGGAAGGGCCCGCGGAGGCGGTCGTACCGGCGGGCGTGCACCGGATCCGGGGCCTGGCGGAGCTGCCCCGAGTGCTGGCCATGGATACCCGTTTTGGAGCTGGCTCACCCTTCCGGTAATGTTCTTTCTGCGCCGCCGGGGCGGGCCGAAAGGCCGGGAAGCCGGAGGCGCCACTGAATGAGACCCCCGCAGGGGGTTGAGTTTTGGTGGGGTATGGTGTAATTGGCAACACGGCTGATTCTGGTTCAGTTGTTCTAGGTTCGAGTCCTGGTACCCCAGCGCAGTGCGCATGCAGTGCTTGCCCCCGTTGTGTAGCGGCCTAGCACGCCGCCCTCTCAAGGCGGTAGCGCCGGTTCGAATCCGGTCGGGGGTACAGATCCTTCCCGCGAGGTCTCCTGGGTAGCTCCCGGACGCCTCGATGCAGGATCGCTAGGGCCCCCGTTGTGTAGCGGCCTAGCACGCCGCCCTCTCAAGGCGGTAGCGCCGGTTCGAATCCGGTCGGGGGTACCAACTGGTCTAAACCACCAGTGGCCTATGGTGTAATTGGCAGCACGACTGATTCTGGTTCAGTTAGTCTTGGTTCGAGTCCAGGTAGGCCAGCTGATCTGCAGAAACTTCAGATCTTGCCCCCGTTGTGTAGCGGCCTAGCACGCCGCCCTCTCAAGGCGGTAGCGCCGGTTCGAATCCGGTCGGGGGTACGCACAGGGAAGGCCCTCCGTGATCATCACGGAGGGCCTTCTCGCATGCCCGGACGCGATCCGTACGAGCGCCCGCCGGCCGGTGTCCCCGAGTCCGAGGGTCGGCGTCCGAGGACCGGTGTCCGGCGGCCGGCCTCCGGCGGCGGGCCCGCGGACCGATCCGGCACCCGGCACGCAAGAGGGGCCCTGAGGGCGCCTGTTCGGACGTGTGCGGCGTCGTGGCGCCCCCGGGGCCCCGGGGTGGTGAACGGGTCGGAAAGGATCAGCCGGAGCGGCGCAGGGCCTCCGTGAGGCGCGCGGCGGCGTCGATGACCGCCTGGGCGTGCATCCGGCCGGGGTGGCGGGTCAGCCGCTCGATCGGCCCGGAGACCGACACGGCGGCCACCACGCGGTTCGACGGCCCGCGTACGGGCGCCGAGACGGAGGCCACGCCGGGCTCCCGCTCGCCGATCGACTGCGCCCAGCCGCGGCGCCGTACGCCCGAGAGCGCGGTGGCCGTGAAGCGCGCGCCCTGCAGGCCCCGGTGCAGCCGCTCGGGCTCTTCCCAGGCCATCAGGATCTGGGCGGAGGACCCGGCCTTCATGGTCAGCGTGGAGCCGACCGGGACCGTGTCCCGGAGGCCGGACAGCCGCTCGGCCGCCGCCACGCAGATCCGCATGTCTCCCTGACGGCGGTAGAGCTGCGCGCTCTCGCCCGTCACGTCACGGAGGTGGGTGAGTACCGGTCCCGCCGTGGCCAGCAGGCGGTCCTCGCCGGCCGCGGCGGCGAGCTCCGCCAGCCGCGGTCCGAGGATGAACCGGCCCTGCATGTCCCTCGCCACCATCCGGTGGTGTTCCAAAGCCACGGCCAGACGATGTGCCGTGGGTCGTGCGAGCCCTGTCGCCGCGACCAGCCCGGCGAGGGTGGCCGGACCGGACTCCAGTGCGCTCAATACCAGAGCTGCCTTGTCGAGAACGCCGACGCCGCTAGAGTTGTCCATGCAACGATATTCACGTCTCACACTGTGAAACGCAAGTTCAATTTTCCCGAGAACCCGCCAGGCTAGAGGTGCGGGCCCGGAAACCACGGGTCAGAGCCCGCCGCCCGGGGCGTGGGGTCCGGACGGACGCGGCCTCGAAAAGATCTCTAGAAGCGTCGGCTCACCAGCCGACCGGAGGGAAAGCGATGGGTAGGACACTCGCGGAGAAGGTCTGGGACGACCATGTCGTCCGGCGCGCCGAGGGCGAGCCCGACCTCCTCTTCATCGATCTGCACCTGCTGCACGAGGTGACCAGCCCGCAGGCCTTCGAGGGGCTGCGGCAGAACGGCCGCCAGGTGCGGCGCCTCGACCTCACCATCGCCACCGAGGACCACAACACCCCCACCCTCGACATCGACAAGCCCATCGCGGACCCGGTCTCCCGGGCCCAGCTGGAGACGCTCCGCAAGAACTGCGCGGAGTTCGGCGTCCGGCTGCACCCGCTGGGCGACGTCGAGCAGGGTGTTGTCCACGTGGTGGGACCGCAGCTGGGACTGACCCAGCCCGGCACCACGGTGGTCTGCGGTGACTCGCACACCTCCACGCACGGCGCCTTCGGCGCGCTGGCCTTTGGCATCGGCACCAGCCAGGTCGAGCACGTGCTGGCCACGCAGACGCTGCCCCTGGCCCGCCCCAAGACGATGGCGATCACCGTCACGGGCGAGCTGGCGGAGGGCGTCACCGCCAAGGACCTGATCCTGGCGATCATCGCCAAGATCGGTACCGGCGGCGGCCAGGGCTACATCCTGGAGTACCGCGGCGAGGCCATCGAGAAGCTCTCGATGGAGGCGCGCATGACCATCTGCAACATGTCGATCGAGGCCGGCGCCCGGGCGGGCATGATCGCCCCGGACCAGACCACCTTCGACTACCTCCAGGGCCGCGACCACGCGCCCCGGGGCGAGGACTGGGACGCCGCCGTCGCGTACTGGCGGACGCTGCGCACCGACGACGACGCGGTCTTCGACGCGGAGGTCGTCATCGACGGCGCCGCCCTGTCGCCGTTCGTCACCTGGGGCACCAACCCGGGCCAGGGCGCGCCGCTCTCCGCGAACGTCCCCGACCCGGCTTCGTACGAGGACGCTTCGGAGCGCTTGGCCGCCGAAAAGGCCCTGGAGTACATGGGGTTGACCGCCGGGCAGCCGCTGCGCGACATCAAGGTCGACACCGTCTTCGTAGGCTCCTGCACCAACGGCCGCATCGAGGACCTGCGGGCCGTGGCCCAGGTCATCGGGGGCCGCAAAGTCGCCGACGGCGTACGGATGCTGGTCGTCCCGGGCTCGGTCCGGGTCGCCCTGCAGGCCGTGGAGGAGGGCCTGGACAAGGTCTTCAAGGAGGCCGGCGCCGAGTGGCGGCACGCGGGCTGCTCGATGTGTCTGGGCATGAACCCCGACCAACTGGCCCCCGGTGAGCGCTCCGCGTCCACCTCCAACCGCAACTTCGAGGGCCGGCAGGGCAAGGGTGGCCGGACCCACCTGGTCTCCCCGCAGGTGGCCGCCGCCACCGCGGTCCTGGGCCACCTGGCCTCGCCCGCCGACCTGACCGACGCCCCCACGCCCGCCGGAGTCTGATCACCCATGGAAGCTTTCACCACGCACACCGGCCGGGCCGTCCCGCTGCGCCGCAGCAACGTCGACACCGACCAGATCATCCCGGCCCACTGGCTGAAGAAGATCACCCGTGACGGATTCGAGGACGGGCTCTTCGAGGCCTGGCGCAAGGACCCGGAGTTCGTCCTGAACCGCCCCGAGCGCCAGGGCGCGACGGTGCTGGTCGCGGGCCCCGACTTCGGCACCGGATCCTCCCGTGAGCACGCCGTCTGGGCGCTGCAGAACTACGGCTTCAAGACCGTCATCTCCTCGCGCTTCGCCGACATCTTCCGCGGCAACTCCCTGAAGAACGGACTGCTCACCGTGGTCCTGCCGCAGGAGACCGTCGACCGGCTGTGGGAGCTGACCGAGGCCGACCCCACCGCGGAAATCACCGTCGACCTCGTCGCCCGCCAGGTGCGCGCGGCGGGAATCGAGGCGGAGTTCGAGCTGGACGAGAACGCCCGCTGGCGACTGCTGGAGGGGCTGGACGACATCTCTCTCACCCTTCAGAACGAAGCCGACATCGCCGCTTACGAAAGCGCCCGGCCGAGCTTCAAGCCGCGCACGATTCAGGCCTGATCAGGGCTTATTCGCCGGTGCACGAACACTGTGCCCCCCGCCTTCCGGCGGGGGGCACAGTCGTATGTTGAGGCCCCGTGAGGCGACAACTCGCCCCAGATGGCACAATCTGTGCATGGAACGCGACAGTCAACTCGAGCTCTACGAACTCGTCGCGGACCGGCTGAAAGAAGCACACACAAGGGTGCGCACACTGCAAGTCCCGGAGGGCGTAAGGATGGCGCTGACCCGGAAGCTGTTGGTCGCCACAGCCGCGGCGAAGCATGATCTCGCCGATGCGGCAAGGCGCCTGGACAGGTTGATGAAGGACCTCGACGAGGGTCGATTCCCTGAAGGCGACTGATGCGAAGGAACTCCGCAACGGTCCACATCGTTGCGGCACTAGGGTGATTAGCCCGTTTCGTGTTTGATTTGCGGTATATATCCGCCTAACGTGCGAAAAAGCTTGAACACATTCGTTCTGGCTATGTCTCCGAAGGGGAAGACGTGAACAAGGCGCAGCTCGTAGAAGCGATTGCCGACAAGCTCGGCGGCCGCCAGCAGGCCGCGGACGCTGTCGACGCGGTGCTCGACGCGATGGTCCGCGCGGTCGTCGCGGGCGACCGGGTCTCGGTCACGGGCTTCGGCTCGTTCGAGAAGGTCGACCGCCCCGCCCGGTACGCCCGTAACCCGCAGACGGGTGAGCGCGTCCGGGTCAAGAAGACCTCCGTACCCCGCTTCCGCGCAGGTCAGGGCTTCAAGGACCTCGTCAGCGGCACCAAGAAGCTCCCCAAGGGCGACGAGGTGGCCGTGAAGAAGGCCCCGAAGGGCAGCCTGATGGCGGCCGCGGCGGGCAGCAAGACCACGGTCAAGAAGGCCGCGGCCAAGAAGACCACCGCCAAGAAGGCGGCTGCCAAGAAGACCACGGCGGCCAAGACCACGGCGGCGAAGAAGACCACGACCGCCGCCGCGAAGAAGGCGACGCCGGCGGCGAAGAAGACCACCGCCGTCAAGAAGACCACCGCGGCGAAGAAGACCACCACCGCCGCCGCGAAGAAGGCGGCCCCGGCGAAGACCGCCGCCAAGAAGACCACCGCCAAGAAGACCGCGCCCGCCAAGAAGGCCGTCGCGAAGAAGGCGCCCGCCAAGAAGACGACCGCGCGCAAGACCACCGCGAAGAAGACGGCCGCCCGCAAGTAGGCCGAGCAGCCGAGGTTTCGACGCGCCGGGCCGGTGCCCCCTGCGGGGGGACGCCGGCCCGCGGCGTCCCCGGACTCTCGGAGCCGCGGAAAGCCCTGGTCAGAGGGTTTGCAGCGTGATCAGGGTGATTCGCAGGTCCGTGCCCGAGCCCTCGGTCTCGATCCGTACGCGCTGCCCCGGACGCAGCAGGCGCAGCCCGCCGGCGTCGAAGGCCGGGGCGTCGAAGTCCACCGGGGTGCCGTCGTCGAGCAGCACGCTGCCGCTGCGGGTCTCGGGGTCGTACGTGTACGAGGTCGCCTGCATACCCGCACCCTATCGCCGCCCGGCCGCCGCCTCAGAGGCGTCCCACCACGCGAACGGGCCGGTACAGCCGGGCCGTGCGGCCGCCCAGGCCCAGCGCCGCGGCCGCCGCCAGGTCCTCCCCGGTGTCCACGTCCCGGCGCACGCTGTCCACCCCGTCCAGGGCCATTTCCACCGCCCCCGAGGCGGAATGCCGGGCCCGGGACGGTCCCCCGAACGCGGGTGCCAATTCCACCCCGCGGGCGGCGGAAAGCAGAGTTGTTCCGATTCCTGCCGCATCCGCCAGAAATGCCCTGGGAAATGCGGCGGCGGTATCGAGCACGCGTCGCAATTCCTCCGGGCGCAGGGCCGGCAGGTCCGCGTTCATCGCCGCCACCGGTGCCCCCGGGCGCCCCTGCCGCGCCGCGCGCGCCCCGTGCGCCAGCGCCGCGTTGAGCCCCGCCGCGGGGGAGTCCGGCACGACGCGGGCGCCCAGGCCGGCCAGCTCCCCGGCGGCCACCGGGT
Source organism: Streptomyces sp. NPDC101132 (assembly GCF_044759225.1). Taxonomy (NCBI): domain Bacteria; kingdom Bacillati; phylum Actinomycetota; class Actinomycetes; order Kitasatosporales; family Streptomycetaceae; genus Streptomyces; species Streptomyces sp. NPDC101132. Next base: position 92,615 of record NZ_JBIVYX010000004.1, on the reverse strand, counting down.
CGTCCGTGACGACCACCACATCCCGGACCGCGGCGCAGGCCAGCGCCCCGGCCACGGTGTCCACCGCGAACGCCAGCGCGAGGTCGGAGCGTGCGGTGCCGGCGGCCGCCGCCAGACGGCTCTTGGCCACGGAGAGGGGCTTCAGCGGGACGATCAGCGTCCAGACGGCGTTCGTGGCGGCCCCCTCCTCGAAAAGCACGCGAGTGGGCCCCATTGTCACCCCGGCCCCACCGGGCAGGGGGTACCGTCCCGCGAGCGGGGCGTACGGTGTTCTCGACAGAGACCGGACCTGGGGCGACACTTGTCCGGCCGACCAGGTGCCGTACCCTCCCCCGCTACCGCCGGGAGGTGCCCCAGCACCGGTCCTAGAAGGAAGGTGTCCGAGTGTCCCGCCGCAGAATCGGCTTCTGGTACCGCCTGGCGGCGGTCATCGCAAAACCGCCGCTGGTAGTGCTGTTCAAGCGGGACTGGCGGGGAATGGAACACATTCCCGCAGACGGCGGCTTTATCACCGCGGTGAATCACAACTCGTATCTGGACCCGCTCTCCTACGCGCACTTCCAGTACAACACCGGCCGCGTCCCGCGTTTCCTGGCGAAGGCCGCCCTGTTCAAGGCGCCTTTCGTCGGCATGATGCTCCGCGGCACCGGCCAGATCCCCGTCTACCGCGAGACCACCAACGCCCTCGACGCATTCCGGTCCGCCGTCGACGCGATCGAGCGCGGGGAATGCGTGGCCTTTTACCCGGAGGGCACCCTCACCCGGGACCCCGACCAGTGGCCGATGGCCGGCAAGACCGGCGCCGCCCGCGTCGCGCTCATGACCCGTGCCCCGGTCATCCCGGTGGCCCAGTGGGGCGCGAACCTCGCGATGCCGCCCTACGCCAAGGAGAACAAGATCCGGCTGCTGCCCCGCAAGACCCTGCGGGTGCTGGCCGGACCGCCCGTGGACCTCTCCCGCTTCCACGGTCTGGAGCCCACGCCCGACGTGCTCAAGGAAGCCACCGAGGTCATCATGGCCGCCATCACCGCACTCCTGGAGGAGCTGCGCGGCGAGACCGCCCCCGCCGAGCCGTACGACCACCGCAAGGCCCGGGCAGAACAGCGGCGCAAGGCCGCCGGGGAGGGCAGGAAGTGAACCGTCCCGTCAAGGCCGCCGTCTTCGGAACCGGCTCCTGGGGCACCGCGTTCGGCATGATCCTCGCCGACGCGGGCTGCGAGGTGACCCTCTGGGGACGCCGCCCCGAGCTCGCCGAGGCCGTCAACACCGGACGCACCAACCCGGACTACCTGCCGGGGATCGAACTCCCCGAGCGCCTCCGCGCCACCACGGACCCCGCGGAGGCCGCCCGCGGCGCGGACTTCACCGTCCTCGCCGTCCCCTCCCAGACCCTCCGCGGCAACCTCGCCGAGTGGGCCCCGCTGCTGGCGCCCGACACCGTCCTCGTCTCCCTGATGAAGGGCATCGAACTCGGCACCGCCAAGCGGATGAGCGAGGTCGTCGAGGAGGTCGCCAAGGTCCCCGCCGAGCGCGTCGCGGTCGTCACCGGCCCCAACCTGGCCCGCGAGATCGCCGCCCGGCAGCCCGCCGCCTCCGTCGTCGCCTGCGTCGACCAGGCCGTGGCCCAGCGCCTCCAGGCCGCCTGCATCACCCCGTACTTCCGCCCCTACACCAACACCGACGTGGTCGGCTGCGAGCTGGGCGGCGCCGTCAAGAACGTCATCGGCCTCGCGGTCGGCATCGCCGACGGCATGGGCCTGGGCGACAACGCCAAGGGCTCCCTCATCACCCGGGGCCTGGCGGAGACCACCCGGCTCGGCCTGGCCATGGGCGCCGACCCGCTGACCTTCTCCGGACTCGCCGGCCTCGGCGACCTCGTCGCCACCTGCTCCTCGCCGCTCTCCCGCAACCACACCTTCGGCACCAACCTCGGCCGCGGGATGACCCTGGAGGAGACCATCGCGGTCACCCGCCAGACCGCGGAAGGCGTCAAGTCCTGCGAGTCGGTGGCCGATCTGGCCCGCCGGCACGGGGTCGACATGCCCATCACGGACACCGTGGTCGACATCGTCCACAACGGGAAGCCGCCGCTGGTCGCGCTGAAGGACCTCATGGGACGCAGCGCCAAACCGGAACGCAGCTGACTCCTTTCCGGACGCTTGAGCGGGTACTCTCGTGGCGATATGAGCAGCGAGAACCTCCCCCAGACTCCTGAGCAGCAGGGCCGCAAGCCGCGTGTGGCCGTCGTCTTCGGCGGCCGCAGCTCAGAACACGCCATCTCGGTCGTCACCGCGGGCGCGGTCCTGCGCTCGATCGACCGTTCCAAGTACGAGGTGCTGCCCATCGGCATCACCACGGACGGCCGCTGGGCGCTCACGGCCGACGAGCCCGAGCGGATGGCCATCGCCGACCGCAGGCTGCCGAACGTCGCGGAGCTCACCGAGTCCGCCGACGGCGGCGTGGTGCTCTCCGTCGACCCCGCCAACCGCGAGGTCGTCTACACCGAGCCGGGCGCCGTCCCGAAGGCACTGGGCGAGGTCGACGTCGTCTTCCCGATGCTCCACGGCCCCTACGGCGAGGACGGCACCCTCCAGGGCCTGCTGGAGCTGTCGGGCGTCCCGTACGTCGGCTCCGGCGTGCTCTCCTCGGCCGTCGGCCAGGACAAGGAGTACATGAAGCGGGTCTTCGTCTCCTTCGGGCTGGAGGTCGGCCCGTACGAGGTGATCCGCCCCCGCGAGTGGGACGCCGACCCGGCGGCCGCCCGCAAGAAGATCGTGGACTTCGCCGGCGAGCACGGCTGGCCGCTGTTCATCAAGCCCGCCCGCGGCGGCTCCTCGGTGGGCATCACCAAGGTCGACGACCTGTCCGGCCTGGACGAGGCCGTCGAGGAGGCCCGCCGCCACGACCCGAAGATCCTCATCGAGGCGCTCGTGCGCGGCCGCGAGATCGAGTGCGGCGTCCTGGAGTTCGAGGACGGCCCGCGTGCCAGCGTCCCGGCCGAGATCCCGCCGGTCAGCTCGCACGACTTCTACGACTTCGAGGCCAAGTACATCGACTCCGCCTCCGGAATCGTCCCCGCCCCGCTCGACGAGGCCCAGACCGCCGAGGTCCGGCGCCTGGCGGTGGAGGCCTTCGACGCCGCCTCCTGCGAGGGCCTGGTGCGCGCCGACTTCTTCCTCACCGAGGACGGCCGGTTCGTCATCAACGAGATCAACACCATGCCCGGCTTCACGCCGATCTCCATGTACCCGCGGATGTGGCAGGAGTCCGGCGTCTCGTACCCCGAGCTGGTCGACCGCCTGATCCAGGCCGCCATGCGCCGCTCGACCGGCCTGCGCTGAGCCCTTCCCCTACGTACGGCCGCCCGCCAGGTCATCCTGGCGGGCGGCCGTACGTAGGGGGGCCGGAGGGCCGGGACGGGGGACGGGCCCGCGGTGCGGCGCCCGCGTCAGTACGAGGAGACGCCCACCGGAACGCTCTTCTGCACCGCGGGACCGAAGGCGACCAGCAGCCCCGCGTCCGTGGCGTGCTCCCGGTCGACGACCACCTCGACGTAGGCCAGACGGCCGCCGGTGACGAAGCGGAACGAGCCGTCGTCCCGGCGCTTGCCGATCAGCCAGCCCACGCCGTTCACCTCGACCTGCCCGGTGCCCTGCGGATCGGAAATCAGGTCGAGGGGCTTGGGGACGCCACAGCGCAGTACGATCGCTGCGCCGCCCCACGCGGCGGTCAGATCGGACGCGGGTTCGGGGTCCTCCCGGTCCAGGCCGGCCACCGTCTCCGGGAGCGCGCCGTGCAGCGCCGAGCACATCCTGACCACGTCCGCGGGCGGGGCGGGCGGGGGAGCGACCTCCGCCCGCGCGCTCCCGGGCGTGCAGCCCGCCAGGGCCAGGCACGCGGCCAGCACGGGCAGGCAGAGGGGCCGGAGGCGGGAGAACGTCACCGGCCAAGACTAGACGGGGGCTACAGATGGACGACCGGGCAGGTCAGGGTGCGGGTGATCCCGTCCACCTGCTGGACCTTGGCGACCACCATGCGGCCGAGTTCGTCTACCGTGTCGGCCTGGGCCCGCACGATGACGTCGTACGGACCTGTCACGTCCTCCGCCTGGATCACCCCCGGGATCTTCGCGATGGACTCGGCGACCAGCGACGCCTTGCCCACCTCGGTCTGGATGAGGATGTACGCCTGTACCACGGAACCTCCAGGGCGGCCACGAGGATGATCTCCCCTAACCTTCGGGTGGGGAACCCGCCCCTGACTCGGCGGGGCCCCAGGGAAGAAGGGACGCCACGGTACCGCGTCGCCGACTGCCGCGGGGAGACCCGAGGGCACGGCGCCGCGCTCAGCGGGGCGTACGAGGAACAGAAGTTGACGTGTCTGTTGACAGTACCCAGAGCAGTGACGGCTCGCGACCGCAAGCCCACTGGGCCAGAAGGAGCACAGCGATGAAGGGCACTGTGGGCGAGCTGGGGGAGTTCGGGCTCATCAGAGAGCTGACCTCCCGCCTCACCTCCACCCCAGCGGTACGGCTCGGCCCCGGCGACGACGCCGCGGTCGTGACCGCGCCCGACCGGCGCGTCGTCGCCAGCACGGACATCCTCCTGGAGGGGCGTCACTTCCGGCGCGACTGGTCCACCGCCTACGACGTCGGCCGCAAGGCCGCCGCCCAGAACCTCGCCGACATCGCCGCCATGGGCGCCGTGCCCACCGCCCTCCTGCTCGGCCTGGTCGTCCCGGCCGAACTGCCGGTCACCTGGCCCACCGAGCTGATGGACGGCATCCGGGACGAGTGCCAGGTCGCCGGCGCGGCCGTGGTCGGCGGCGACGTCGTACGCGGCGACACCATCACCGTGGCCATCACCGCCCTCGGCGACCTGCGCAACCACGAGCCCGTGACCCGCGCCGGCGCCCAGCCCGGCGACGTCGTGGCCGTCACCGGCTGGCTCGGCTGGTCCGCCGCCGGCTTCGCCGTGCTCTCCCGCGGCTTCCGCTCCCCCCGGGCCTTCGTCGAGGCGCACCGCCGCCCCGAGCCCCCGTACCACGCGGGCCCCGCGGCGGCCGGACTCGGCGCCACCGCCATGACGGACGTCAGCGACGGCCTGGTCGCCGACCTCGGGCACATCGCCGAGGCGAGCAAGGTCCGCATCGACCTGCACTCCAGCGCCATCGACATCCCCACCCAGATGAACGACATCGGCCAGGCCGTCGGCGTCGACCCGCTCCAGTGGGTGCTCACCGGCGGCGAGGACCACGCGATCGTCGCCACCTTCCCGCCGGACGTGAAGCTCCCCGCCCGCTGGAAGGTCATCGGCGAGGTCCTCAACCCCTCCGCCCAGCCCCAGGTCACCGTCGACGGCGCACCCTGGACCAGCACCGGCGGCTGGGACCACTTCGGCGGCGAGATCGAGACCGCCCCGTGACGAGGCCCCCGCTCTGCCTGACCGTCGCCGGATCCGACTCCGGCGGCGGCGCCGGCATCCAGGCCGACCTCAAGACCATGCAGGCCCTCGGCGTGCACGGGATGAGCGTGATCACCGCCGTGACCGCACAGAACTCCCTGGGCGTCCGGGGGGCCTGGGAACTGCCCGCGGAGGCCGTGACGGCCCAGTACCGGGCCGTCGTGGACGACATCGGGGTCCACGCCGTCAAGACCGGCATGCTGGCCTCCGCCGGACTGGTCGAGACGGTGGCCGAGCTGATAGCCGCCACCGACGCCCCCGCGGTCGTGGACCCGGTGGGCGTCTCGAAGCACGGGGACGCGCTGCTCGCCGCCTCCGCGCTGGACGCCGTACGCACCCGGCTGCTGCCCGCGGCCACCGTCGCCACGCCCAACCTGGACGAAGTGACGCAGCTCACCGGCCTGGTCGTGGAGACCGAGGACGACCTGCGCCGGGCCGCCGACGCGATCCTGGCGTACGGGCCGCGCTGGGCGCTCGTGAAGGGCGGCCACCTGGCCGCCGGCGACGAGGCCGTCGACCTGCTCACCGACGGCACCGAGGAGCTGTGGCTGCGCGCCCCGCGCCACGACAACCGGCACACCCACGGCACCGGCTGCACCCTGGCCAGCGCCGTCGCCGCCGGCCTCGCCCGGGGGCTCGACGTCCCCGCGGCCGTCACCGCCGCCAAGGAGTACGTCACCGGCGCCATCGCCGCCGGATTCGCGCTGGGCGGGGGCATCGGACCGGTCGACCACGCCTGGCGCTGGCGCGGCTGAGCCGGACCGGAGACCAGCGGACGCCGGCGCAGACCGGCGGACACCACTGAGCCCGGAGGGCGGCACTGCCGCGCCTCCGGGCTCGGGCGTCGCTTCACGACGACTTCAGGACAAAGAGAAAGGCCGGCCCACCGAGGTGGACCGGCCTTCAAGGCAACCGGAAGGGCTGCGCCACGACGGGAGCGTCAGCGCGAGACCTTGCCGGCCTTGATGCACGAGGTGCAGGCGTTGAGGCGCTTCGGCGTCCCACCGACCACGGCACGCACACGCTGGATGTTCGGGTTCCAGCGACGGGGCGTACGGCGGTGCGAGTGCGAGATGTTGTTGCCGAAGCCCGGCCCCTTGCCGCAAACGTCGCAGTTGGCAGCCACAGGTCACTCCAAAGACTTCAGATGCACTTACAGTGAAATCCGGCGCACCGGATCAGAGATCTGAAGTGGTTTGCCGGGGGAATGGCCCGATTCTCATCGGGCAACCGGAGCAGCATACAACGGCTGCTCCCGTACAAGAAAACTACCATGGCTCCCGCGGCCCCCGCCCCGGGCCCCGGACCACCCGGGCCCCCTTCGTTACCCTGCGGGTGCAGACCCCGCCGTCCACGGCAGTCCAAGGAGGAACGCCCGGTGCCGCACGTGCCGCCCACCCTCGACGCCGACGCGGTACGCACCTGGAGCTCCCTCGCGCTGACCGCCCTGGGGCGTGCCCGCGAGGACATCGACGCGATCAACGTCTACCCCGTCGCCGACGGGGACACCGGCACCAACCTCTACCTGACCGCCGAGGCGGCCGCCCAGGCCGTCGAGGACGCCTTCGCGGGGGGCCCCGCGGTGGCCCCGCCCTCCCTGGCCGACGCCGTACGCGCCTACGCGCACGGCGCGCTCATAGGCGCGCGGGGGAACTCGGGCACCATCCTGGCCCAGCTGCTGCGCGGCATGGCCGAGGTGCTGGCGGCCGGACCGGGGGAGGGCCGGGCGGAGGAGCAGCCGGCCGCAGCGGCCCCGGCCGGGGACGGCGCCGGGTCTGGCGCCGACCTCGCCGCCCCCGGCGCCGTCTCCGGCGCGGCGGAGGCCGGGCGCCGGCTCGCCGCCGCACTGGCCCGCGCCGCGGAGTCCGCCTACCAGGCCGTCGCCCACCCGGTCGAGGGCACGATGCTCACCGTGGCCTCCGCCGCCGCCCGGGCCGCCGGCAGCGCCGGCGAGGGGGCCGTCGCCGTCGCCTGGAGCGCGTACGACGCCGCGCGGACCGCGCTGGAGAAGACGCCGGGCCAGCTGGGCGTGCTGGGCCGGGCCGGGGTGGTCGACGCGGGGGGCTGCGGCGTGGTCGCCGTACTGGGGGCCCTGTGGCAGGCGCTGTCCGGGCGGGAGCTGGACCCCGAGCCCGTCCGCGGTCCCGCGGTCGCCGTCCCCGTCCAGCCCGACCCCTGCGAGCAGGAGGCCGGCGCCGACGGCCCCGGCTACGAGGTGATCTTCCTCCTGGAGGCGCAGGACGAGCCCGTGGAGCGGCTGCGCGAGCGGCTCGACGCCCTCGGGGACTCCCTCGTGGTCGTCGGCGGCGAGGGCCTGTGGAACGTCCACGTCCATGTGGACGACCCCGGCGCCGCCGTCGAGGCCGGCATCGAGGCGGGCCGCCCGTACCGCATCCGCATCACGCACTTCGCCGACCAGCGGCGGGCCGCACTGCCCGAGCGGGTCCAGCGCGCCGTCGTCGCCGTGGTCCCCGGCGAGGGCCTGGCCGGCCTCTGCGAGGAGGCGGGCGCCACCTGCGTCCTCGCCCGCCCCGGAGAGCCGCCGGTCCACACCGAACTCCTGGACGCCATCCGCCGCGCCCACGCCCGCGAGGTCGTCCTGCTGCCCAACGACGCCGAACTCCGGCACACCGCCGTCGGCGCCGCCGAACGGGCCCGGGCCGAGGGCGTCCGCGTCGCCGTCATCCCCACCCGCTCCGCCGTCCAGGGGCTGGCCGCCCTCGCCGTGCACGACCCCGACGGCAGCTTCGACGAGGACGTCGTCACCATGACCTCCGCCGCCGGAGCCACCCGCTACGGCGAACTCGCCGTCGCGGAACGCCAGTCCTTCACCTCCGCCGGCATCTGCCAGGCCGGGGACGTGCTCGGCCTGATCGACGGCGACGTCGCCGTCATCGGCGACGAACTCACCGCCACCGCCGAGGCGGTCCTCGCCCGGATGCTGGGCTCCGGCGGCGAACTCGTCACCCTGGTCCTCGGACCGGAGGTGCCGGACGCCCTCGCCGACCGCCTGGAGAGGTACGTACGCGAACGCCACCTGGCCGTCGACACCGTGGTCTACCAGGGCGGACGGCACTCCGCCCCGCTCCTCATCGGGGTGGAGTGACCCGGCTTGTCGGCGGCATGGTGTGCAATGGAACACGTGCCCGCGCTGGATGAACCACTCAAGAAGTCGCTCGGCCCCGCCACCGCCAAGGTGCTGGGCGAGCAGCTCGGCCTGCACACGGTCGGCGACCTGCTCCACCACTACCCCCGCCGGTACGCCGAGCGCGGGGAGCTGACCCCGCTCGCCGACCTCGGCGACCAGCTGGACGAGCACGTCACCGTCGTCGCCCAGGTCGCCGACGCCCGCGTCCTCACCTTCAACGGCGGGCGCGGCAGACGGCTGGAGGTGACCATCACCGACGGGGCCGGCCGGCTCCAGCTGGTCTTCTTCGGCTCCGGCGTGCACAAGCCGCACAAGGAACTGCTGCCCGGCAGCCGCGCGATGTTCGCCGGCAAGGTCGGCATGTTCAACCGCCGCCTCCAGCTCTCCCACCCGGCGTACGAGCTGCTCGGCGCCGACGCCGGAGCCTCCGCGGTCGACGCCTTCGCCAACCAGCTCATCCCGATCTACCCCGCCTGCGCCAAGCTGGAGAGCTGGAAGATCGCCAAGGCGGTCGACGCCGTGCTGCCCAGCGCCCAGGAGGCCGAGGACCCGCTGCCGCCCGCGCTGCGCGAGGGCCGCGGCATGGTCACCCTCCCCGAGGCCCTCCTCAAGATCCACCGCCCGCGCACCAAGGCGGAGATCGAGCAGGCCCGGGAACGCCTGAAGTGGGACGAGGCCTTCGTCCTCCAGGTCGCCCTCGCCCGCCGCCGGTACGCCGACACCCAGCTCCCGGCGGTCGCCCGCAGGCCCGCCCCCGGCGGCCTCCTCGACGCCTTCGACGCCAAGCTCCCGTTCACCCTCACCGACGGCCAGCAGACCGTCTCCCGCGAGATCTTCGACGACCTCGCCACCGAACACCCCATGCACCGCCTCCTCCAGGGAGAGGTCGGATCGGGAAAGACGATGGTGGCGCTGCGGGCGATGCTGGCCGTGGTCGACTGCGGGGGGCAGGCCGCGATGCTGGCGCCCACCGAGGTGCTGGCACAGCAGCACCACCGGTCCGTCACCGAGATGATGGGAGAGCTGGCCGAGGGCGGCATGCTCGGGGGCGCCGACCACGCCACCAAGGTCGTCCTGCTCACCGGGTCCATGGGCGCCGCCGCCCGGCGCCAGGCGCTGCTCGACCTCGTCACCGGCGAGGCCGGGATCGTCATCGGCACCCACGCCCTGATCGAGGACAAGGTCCAGTTCCACGACCTCGGCCTGGTCGTGGTGGACGAGCAGCACCGCTTCGGCGTCGAGCAGCGCGACGCCCTGCGCGGCAAGGGCAAGCAGCCGCCGCACCTGCTGGTCATGACCGCCACCCCCATCCCGCGCACGGTCGCGATGACGGTCTTCGGCGACCTGGAGACCTCCGTCCTGGACCAGCTGCCCGCCGGCCGGTCCCCGATCGCCACCCACGTCGTGCCGGCCAAGGACAAGCCGCACTTCCTCGCCCGCACCTGGGAGCGCGTCCGCGAGGAGGTGGAGGGCGGCCACCAGGCGTACGTGGTCTGTCCCCGCATCGGCGACGAGGAGGACGAGAAGAAGGCGGCCGGACCGGCGGAGGACGAGGCCGAGAAGCGGCCGCCGCTCGCCGTGCTGGACATCGCCGAGCAGCTGTCGAAGGGTCCGCTCGCCGGGCTCTCCGTCGAGGTGCTGCACGGCCGGATGGACCCCGCGGACAAGGACGACGTGATGCGCCGGTTCGCCGCCGGCGAGGTCCAGGTGCTGGTCGCCACCACCGTCATCGAGGTCGGCGTCAACGTCCCCAACTCCACCGTGATGGTGATCATGGACGCCGACCGGTTCGGCGTCTCCCAGCTCCACCAGCTCCGCGGCCGCGTCGGCCGTGGCTCGGCCCCCGGGCTCTGCCTGCTGGTCAGCGAGATGCCGGAGGCCAGCCCGGCACGGGCCCGGCTGGCCGCGGTGGCCGCCACCCTCGACGGCTTCGAGCTCTCCCGGATCGACCTCGAACAGCGCCGCGAGGGCGACGTGCTCGGCCAGGCCCAGTCGGGCGTGCGCTCCTCGCTGAAGATGCTGGCCGTGATCGACGACGAGGAGGTCATCGCCCAGGCCCGTGAGGAGGCCGTCGCCGTGGTCGCCGCCGACCCGGGCCTCGACGGCCTGCCCGCCCTGCGCACCGCGCTCGACGCCCTCCTGGACGACGAGCGGGAGCAGTACCTGGAGAAGGGCTGACCGCCGCCCGGCGAAGGGCGGGCCGCCGCCGCGGGCTGCGCGCCGCGGCCCAGCGCCTATCGTGGAGTCGCCCCTGTGTTCCCCCTGCCGTGAGGACCCGACTCAGATGACCCGCGTGATCGCCGGTGTGGCGGGCGGCCGCCGCCTGGCCGTGCCGCCCGGCACCGGCACCCGCCCCACCTCCGACCGGGCGCGCGAGGGGCTCTTCTCCACCTGGGAGTCCCTGCACGGCCCCCTCGCGGGCAGCCGTGTGCTGGACCTGTACGGCGGATCCGGAGCCGTCGGCCTGGAGGCCCTCTCGCGGGGGGCGGCCCACGCCCTGCTGGTCGAGTCGGACGCCCGGGCCGGGAAGACGATCCGGGACAACATCAGGACGCTGGGGCTGCCGGGGGCCGAGTTCCGGTCGGGCCGGGCGGAGCAGGTCGTGACGGGGCCGGCGCCCGGGGACCCGTACGACATCGTGTTCCTCGACCCGCCGTACGCCGTGACCAACGACGATCTTCGCGAGATCCTCCTCACACTCCGGTCCCAGGGCTGGCTCACCGAGGACGCGCTCGTCACCGTGGAGCGCAGTACACGAGGCGGGGAGTTCCCGTGGCCGGACGGCTTCGAGCCGCTGCGGTCCAGGCGCTACGGCGAGGGCACCCTTTGGTACGGTCGCGCCGCCTCCACCAGCGGAGACTCATGATGACCGGGCCTGAGAGCGAGGGAGTTCGCGTGCGCCGCGCCGTCTGTCCGGGGTCCTTCGACCCCATCACCAACGGGCACCTCGACATCATCGGGCGTGCCTCCCGGCTGTACGACGTCGTACACGTGGCCGTGATGATCAACCAGTCCAAGAAGGGCCTCTTCTCGGTCGAGGAGCGGATCGAACTGATCCGCGAGGCCACGGCCGAGTACGGCAACGTCGAGGTCGAATCCTTCCACGGCCTGCTCGTCGACTTCTGCAAGCAGCGGGACATCCCGGCCATCGTCAAGGGCCTGCGCGCGGTCAGCGACTTCGACTACGAGCTCCAGATGGCCCAGATGAACAACGGCCTGACGGGCGTCGAGACGCTCTTCGTCCCGACCAACCCCACGTACAGCTTCCTGTCCTCCTCCCTCGTGAAGGAGGTCGCGGCCTGGGGCGGCGACGTGTCCCACCTGCTGCCCCCGACGGTCCACGCCGCGCTCGTCGAGCGCCTCGCGGAGCGCTGAGGGGCTGACGGTCCGTCAGTCGGTGTCGGGCGGGGACCGGCTGGCCGTACAGTCGTCCCCGTCCGTACCGGAACCACCGAGAGAGTGCGAGCACAGGTGGACGTGCAGAAGAAGCTCGACGAGATCGTCGACACGGTGGCAGGCGCCCGTTCCATGCCCATGTCGGCCTCCTGCGTGGTCAACCGGGCCGAGCTGCTCGCCCTGCTCGAAGAGGTGCGCCAGGCCCTGCCCGGCTCCCTCGCGCAGGCGCAGGAGCTGATCGGCGGCCGGGACCAGATGGTCGAGCAGGCCCGACAGGAGGCCGAGCGGATCATCGAGTCGGCCCACGCCCAGCGCGGCTCGCTGATCTCCGACACCGAGGTCGCCCGCCGCTCCCAGGGCGAGGCCGACCGGATCCTGGCGGAGGCCCGGCGCGAGGCCGAGGAGATCCGCGCCGAGGCCGACGACTACGTCGACAGCAAGCTGGCCAACTTCGAGGTCGTGCTGACCAAGACCATCGGCTCGGTGGACCGCGGCCGCGAGAAGCTGCTGGGCCGCGGTCCTGGCCTCTCGGGCCAGGGGGCCGCCTACGGCGATTCCCCCGACGGCTTCCCGGACCCGGACGCCCCCGAGGGCTCCCACGACCCCCAGACGCTGCGCCGCCAGGCGGACGAGTACGTGGACGCCAAGCTCGGCGCCTTCGAGGCGGTGCTCTCCAAGACGCTGGAGGCCGTCGGCCGGGGCCGCCAGAAGCTGGTGGGCCGGGTGGCCACGGACGAGCTGCGCGAGCACATCGCCGCCCAGGACGCGGCGGAGGGCCGGCCCGGCGCCACCAGCGACGCGGACTTCCTGGCCGGCCTCGCGGAGCCGGCGGCACCGGTGGCGGCCATCCCGGCCCAGGCGGCGCCCGCCGAGCCCGGGTGGGACGGCCGGCAGGACCCGTACGCGACGGGCGGCTACGCGGCCGCGTACGGGGGCCAGGACGCGTCGTACGCGTACCAGCAGCCGGATCCGTACCAGCAGCAGTACCAGCAGCAGCCGGACCCCTACGGCTACCAGCCCGACCCGTACGGCTACCAGCAGCAGCCCGCACCCCAGGCGGACGGCCGGCAGGCACCGGGGGCAGCGCTCGACGAGACCAGCCTCTTCGACACGAGCGTGATCGACCTGGACCAGTTCCGTCAGTACGAGCAGGGCCGCTGACGGCCAGGGCGGTGAGCTGCGCGGACGGGCCGGTTTGGGTCCTGGGCGAGGCGCCGGGTATCCTGGCTCTTCGGTCGCGCGTATGCCCGCGATCCATGCTGCCCTGAGAGCCTCGCCCGAGGCGCCGGAGCGGCACCCCCCAGCGAATCCGAAAGCAGGAACGGCCCTGAGCACCCGCCTCGACCACCGCAACCCCCTCGTGTTCGACACACGTGACCTGGGTCGGCGTCCTGGTGCCATGCAGAAGGTGTCCAGGACCGTCCCCGCCCCGGCGGACCTCGGACTCGCCGGCGTCATCGAGGTGCCCGAGGGCTCCTCGATGCAGATCGGCCTCCGTCTGGAGTCGGTCATGGAAGGGGTGCTCGTCACAGGCATCACCGTGGCAAAGGCCGTGGGGGAGTGCGTAAGGTGTCTGGAGCCGCTTGAGCTGGAGCTCAATGCGCGCTTCCAGGAACTGTTCTCGTACCCTGACGCCGATGGCCGGGGCCGCCCCAAGGCGGAACCGGACGACGACGCTGAGGACGACGAGGACAGGTACTTCGTCGAGGACGACCTGTTCGACCTCGAACCCGTGCTGCGGGACGCGGTGGTGCTCACACTGCCGTCGCAGCCGGTGTGCCGGGAGGACTGTCTCGGTCTGTGCCCCGAATGCGGGCTCAGCCTGAACGACGACCCGGACCACCACCATGAAGCCGTCGACATCCGTTGGGCGGCACTGCAGGGACTCGTCGTGACCGATCAGGACGACGAGAAGGACAACATGAGCGGCGCCGCATCCGGCGTCGACGAGAAGCAGGAGAAGTAGCCGTGGCTGTTCCGAAGCGGAAGATGTCGCGCAGCAACACGCGCCACCGCCGGTCGCAGTGGAAGGCTGCGGTCCCCACCCTGGTTTCGTGCGAGCGTTGCCAGGAGCCGAAGCAGCAGCACATCGCGTGCCCGAGCTGCGGCACCTACAACAAGCGCCAGGTCCTCGAGGTCTGAGCGGCTGGTGAGAGGCGCAATGTCTGAACTGTCCAGCGCCAAAAAGCAGGCAGACAGCAACAACGCGGCCTCGTCCCACACGCTTCTAGAAGGGCGGCTCGGCTACCACGTCGAGTCCGCCCTTCTGGTGCGTGCGCTGACCCACCGTTCGTTCGCGTACGAGAACGGCGGTCTGCCCACCAACGAGCGGCTGGAGTTCCTCGGGGACTCCGTGCTCGGCCTGGTGGTCACCGACACGCTGTACCGCACCCACCCCGACCTGCCCGAAGGCCAGCTGGCCAAGCTGCGGGCCGCGGTGGTCAACTCGCGTGCGCTGGCGGAGGTCGGTCGCGGCCTCGAACTCGGTTCCTTCATCCGGCTCGGCCGGGGCGAGGAAGGCACCGGGGGCCGGGACAAGGCGTCCATCCTCGCCGACACCCTCGAAGCGGTGATCGGCGCGGTCTATCTCGACCAGGGTCTCGACGCGGCCTCGGAGCTGGTGCACCGGCTCTTCGACCCGCTGATCGAGAAGTCCTCGAACCTCGGTGCCGGGCTCGACTGGAAGACCAGTCTCCAGGAACTCACCGCGGCCGAGGGTCTGGGCGTGCCGGAGTACCTCGTCACCGAGACGGGTCCCGACCACGAGAAGACCTTCACTGCTGCCGCCCGCGTCGGTGGTGTCTCGTACGGCACCGGCACCGGCCGCAGCAAGAAGGAAGCGGAACAGCAGGCGGCGGAGTCCGCGTGGCGCGAGATCCGCGCCGCCGCGGACGAGCGGAAGAAGGCGGCCGAGGCCGCCGCGTCCGCGGAGCAGCAGGCCGACGGCGGGGCGCCGACGCCCGCCGCAGGCCCGGCCGCCGGCTGAGGCTTCCTTCGCGTTTCGACGCACCGCCCGCTCCCGGTCCGCCGGGGGCGGGCGGCGGCGTTTCCGGCCGTGTCCGTGCGGGCCCGCCGGCAACCGCTCCGGGTCGGTGCGCCCCGTCCGTGCCACGTCCGTGCCCCGTCCGTGCCGGGCCGGGGCGCGATGTTCCGGGGTCCGCTCCGCGGCCCCGCCGCACGCGGGTAGGCTCGGGGCGTCCCAGGGGTCCCGGCCGCGGACCCGCGTCCTTGTGGAGGAACACCGTGCCCGAGCTGCCCGAGGTCGAGGTCGTACGCCGGGGCCTCGCACGCTGGGTCGCCGGACGCACCGTGGCCGAGGCGCAGGTGCTGCACCCCCGCGCGGTACGCCGCCACCCCGCCGGCGGCGAGGACTTCGCGGCCCGGCTCAAGGGCGAGACCATCGGCGAGGCCCGGCGCCGCGGCAAGTACCTCTGGCTGCCGCTGGAGGGCCGGGAGACCTCGGTCCTGGGCCACCTCGGCATGAGCGGCCAGCTGCTCGTACAGCCCGAGGAGGCGCCGGACGAGAAGCACCTGCGGATCAGGCTGCGCTTCGACGACGACCTCGGCACCGAGCTGCGCTTCGTCGACCAGCGCACCTTCGGCGGCCTGTCGCTGCACGAGAACACCCCGGACGGCCTGCCGGACGTCATCGCGCACATCGCCCGCGACCCCCTCGACCCGCTGTTCGACGAGACCGCCTACCACCTGGCCCTGCGCGCCCGCCGGACCACCCTCAAGCGGGCCCTGCTGGACCAGTCGCTGATCAGCGGCGTCGGCAACATCTACGCCGACGAGGCGCTCTGGCGGGCCCGGCTCCACTACGAGCGCCCCACCGCCACCCTGACCCGCCCGCGCAGCACCGAGCTGCTGGGACACGTGCGGGACGTGATGAACGCGGCCCTCGCGGTCGGCGGCACGAGCTTCGACAGCCTGTACGTGAACGTCAACGGCGAGTCGGGCTACTTCGACCGCTCCCTGGACGCCTACGGGCGCGAGGACCTGCCCTGCCGCCGCTGCGGCACGCCGATGCGGCGCCGTCCGTGGATGAACCGGTCGAGCTACTTCTGCCCGCGCTGTCAGAGGGCGCCGCGCTCCGCGTCGTAGCGCTCGCGTGCCGCGATGACCTGCGGCATGTCGGCCTCCACGAGGTCGATCAGCGCCATCAGGCGCTCCGCCACCCCGCGGCCCAGCGGGGTCAGCTCGTAGTCCACCCGCGGCGGGTTGGTCGGCTGCGCCTCGCGGTGCACGATCCCGTCCCGCTCCAGCGAGTGCAGGGTCTGCGACAGCATCTTCTCGCTCACGCCGTCCACGCGGCGGCGCAGCTCGTTGAACCGGCACGCCCCGTCGTACAGCGCCGTGACGGTCAGGCTTCCCCAGCGGCCGGTGACGTGCCCGAGGGTCTCCCGGGACGGACAGGCGCGGGCGAAGACGTCGAACGCCAGGTCTTCGCCGGCGGCGGTGGTCTCCACGCTCTCCATGGCACCAGGGTACTCCGGGCACCGCCCACAGGTAAGCGCTAACCATCCGCTTGCGCTTTCCAAAAGTTAGTGCTTACCTTTCTTCCGGCGCCGCGACCGGACGGACCGGTGCCGGACCCCGTCTGAGGAGAGAACCGCCGTGACCACCACGCACACCCCCGTCGTCTCGATCGCCTACCACTCCGGCTACGGCCACACCGCCGTGATCGCGGAGGCCGTCCGCGCCGGGGCCGCCGACACCGGCGCCACGGTGCACCTGATCAAGGTCGACGAGATCGACGACGCCCAGTGGGAGCTGCTCGACGGCTCGGACGCGATCGTCTTCGGCTCGCCGACGTACATGGGCACCGCCTCCGGCGCCTTCCACGTCTTCGCCGAGGCGACCTCGAAGCGCTGGTTCGGCGACGCCTGGCAGGACAAGCTCGCGGCCGGCTTCTCCAACTCCGGCTCGAAGAGCGGCGACAAGTCGCACACCCTCTCCTACTTCCAGACCCTGGCCGCGCAGCACGGCATGCACTGGGTCAACCTGGGCCTGAAGCCGGGCTGGAACTCCACCACGGGCTCCGAGCACGACCTCAACCGCCTCGGCTTCTTCTCCGGCGCCGGTGCCCAGACCAACGCGGACGAGGGCCCCGACGCCGTGCACAAGGCCGACATCGCGACGGCCGAGCACCTGGGCCGCCGGGTCGCCGAGACCGCCCGCGTCCTGCGGGCGGGCCGGGCGGCCGTGGCCGCCTGAGGCGCGACGCGCGGACGAGCGCAGACGGGAGGGCCCCGGCACCACCAGATGGTGCCGGGGCCCTCCCGTCCGTGCGTCCCCGCCCGGCTCCCGGTGCGGTCCGGGGCGCGGGGCGAAGGTCAGAAGCCGAAGTAGCGGTCGTCCGGGTCTCTAATCGGCGGCCGGGTAATCGATCAAGGCTGCGACCTGCGACCTAGCTGTCGGTGGTCGTCAGCGTTGGTCGTCGTTGAGCGCCCCCGCACGGCCCAGGGACGGCCCGGGGGCTCGAATGTGGACGCATCGAGGGCCTTCCGGGCAAGCTCCTGCCGCATGTTTCCAAGTGATGGGCGTGCAGGCCGTTCGCCGGTGAGGCAACCTGTAGATTCGCCCCACGCTGCCCGCACTGCATGGAATGATTGCTGAGTGTCCGAGTTTCCATCTATGAAGGCAGGTGCCCTGCTCGGGGTACTGCTGCGTCAGCCACTCGGCTACGTGATCGTGCGGCAGAAGGGATCTCATCGCATCCTGAGGTCAGATGATTACCCTCAGCTGCTCTTTTCGTTTCATGACGGGGTCACCGTTCCACCTGGACTTGTTCGGAAGTACCTTGTGAACGACATCGGGCTGACTGTCAACGAGGCGCTTCGACTGCTGGGAGGCAAGTGAGATGCGGATCATTACCGTGCTCTACCACCAGGAGGGTAGCTCCTGGTGGGCGGAGTCTCCGGACGTCAGTGGCTTCGGTGCCGTCGGTGAGTCTCTCGCCGAGGTGCGGGGTCTAGTCCATGAGGGGTTGCCCTTTTACCTGGAGGACGAACAGTTCGAGCTCCGTGAGCAACTGGCTCGGCCGCAAGTTGAGACCTCCGTAAAGGTCCTCAACGCCACACCCAGCGCACCCATGTGGCTGCGGGACTCACAAGACGATGTCGCACCAGTAGTTGTCGTCACCGGCTCTTCGTCGGCGTTTCAGGTCGTGACGAGCAGTCCGATCTACGCCTGACGGCCGCAGACGTCAGGAAAGCTGGTTTCCCGAAAGGACCGTTTCGCCCTATGAGGGTGACCATGATGCTCTGTGACCACGCTCAGGTGGCGGAGGGTAAGCTCTTTATTTCCGGTGGCGGATGGAGCGTCACGGGACCCCTGCCGAGCCCCAGTGCTTTGGCCCTCAAGATTGAAGTACCTTGGGATCAGGCCAATACGCCAATCAAATTCGCGCTGGGGCTAGTTGATCAAGACGGAAAGCCAGTTCAGCAGCAAGGCCCCCTCGGCTTGCAGCCCCTCCGCTTGGAGGGGCAGGTAGAGGTTGGCCGTCCTCCAGGCTTGATGCCTGGCACCCCGCTAGACGTCCCTCTTGCAATCGGTGTAGGTGCGCTTCCGCTTGCCCCGGGGGGTCGTTTCACTTGGCGGCTAGAGCTGAACGGCCGTACAGAGGAGAGTTGGCAGTTGTCGTTCTCCGTGCGGGCGTTGCCTGGGAATGTCCAGTCTGCCCCCCAGGGCCCGGCAGAGTAGTCGCAAGGTCGGCGTAGCGGCTTTGGGATGGAGCTGCTTTGGGGCGAGTGATCATGGCCCCGTAAGCTTCCGGCGAGTCGGGCAGTCTGTGGACCTGCCCGTTAAAGCACGACGTTGGGGCCATGATCTTCGAGGCTCGCCCCAAAGTGGCTGGCCTCCTGGGCGGGGGTGGGCGGTCGGCGGTGCCGAGCGGGGCGAAGGCAGGAGCGCGGGCGCCGCCGGGCCGCCCGCGCCCGCCCGGAGGAGCGGAGCGACGACGGGTGCTTGATGAGGTAGAGAAACTTGTAACTGGACAGGGCTCTGGATTGAGTCTCCGAAAGACTTCTTGCAGCTCAGTCGGCTTCGAGGGCTTTCAGGACCGATTCGGGGTCGCCGTTGTAAATCATGTGCGGTTCGCTGGGCACAGGTGGCGCGAACCGGGTGCGGTAGCGCAGCAAGTCGCTTTCAGCGAAGTAGATCGAATTCGGGTCGGCTTCATGCTGAGCGTTCCGCTTGCTCACGCGCGACTACAGCTCGTCATGGCTGGCCTCCAGATACACCAGCACTACGCTGGCTCTTGCCTCGGTCGCAAGTGGTCGCCAGTGAGCGCGGTCGTCCGGCGTCCAGAATCCATGGTCGACCACCACGTCTTGCCCGGCCCTGAGCTGCTGCTGAAGCTCGACCGAGATCTCTTCGAGCACGGGTCGTTCAAGGGGCGGGAACGTTCCGCGGGGGAAGTCGACTCCGTAGACGCCGTGTCGGCGGTACATCTCCTCGTCCGGGCAAAGCCGTATGAAGCCTCGGGCCGGGAGTGCACGAGACAGCGTGGTCTGCCCGAGCCGGGGAGTCCACGGTGCGGACGGCAAGTCCGTCAAGGTCAAGACAGACCGCCACGGGACCGGCCGCCGCTATCGGGCTCGCTACGTCGGCCAGGACGGCTCCGAGAAGTCCAAGAGCTTCCCGGACAAGCAGAGCGCAAGGCTGAGACGTGGCTGACGAACATCGAAGCGCACATGTCGCGCGGCGACTACATCGCTCCGGACGCTGGCAAGGTCACCTTCGAGCAGTACGCCACCAAGTGGATGCGTACGCAGATGACGGACCCGGCGACGCGGGAATCCGTCCAGATGCGCTACGGGTGCATGCCATCCCGCACCTCGGTAAGCGGCCGATGGCTTCCTTCGCCCCGTCGCACCTTCGCCTCTGGATGCGCACGCGGGAGGACTCGGGGCTGTCGGCTGCCTACCGCCGGGGGATCTTCGCCCACGTCTCTACGGTGTTCACGGCGGCCGTGGAAGACCGGATCATCCGGTCGAACCCGTGCAGCGCCCGGTCGGTCAAGGCTCCTCGGCTCGATCCGCGCAAGGTGCGGCCTTGGTCTGGCGAGCGGGTGAAGGCTGTGCGGGCCGAGTTGCCTGAGCGGTACCGAGCGCTGGTGGACCCCGCTGCCGGTTGCGGGCTTCGCCAGGGGGAGGTGTTCGGCCTGGCGGTCGAGGACGTCGACTTCCTCGGCGGCGTCGTCCACGTCGTCCGGCAGGTCAAGCCCTGCGGGGGAACCGGCCCGTCTTCGCACCGCCCAAGAAGGTAAGGAGCGGGACGTGCCGCTGCCCGAGTCCATCGGCTTCACGCTCGCCGGCCACTTAGCTAACTTCCCGGCCCCTGAGGTTACGTTGCCCTGGAAGACGCTGCCGGACCGTCGGTCACGGCGACTCTGATCTTCAGGAGTCCAGAGGGACTCCCGCTCGACCGCAATCGCCTCAACCACCGGCATTGGCGGCCCGCTCTCCGCGCTGCCGGTGTGGCTTCTGGGCGGGACAACGGCATGCACGCGCTGCGGCACTTCTACGCGTCGGTCCTTCTGGACGCGGGGGAGAGCATCAAGGCCCTGAGCGAGTACCTCGGCCACCATGATCCGGACTTCACCCTTCGGACCTACACCCACCTGATGCCGAACAGCGCGACCCGCACCCGGGCCGCAGTGGACGCGGTCTACGGGGCGCCGTCACAGCGGACGACGGCCTCGGCACGGCCTAGGTGTGTTGTCCGGGCAGGTTGGTGCCGCGGCTGGCGGGTGTTTGGCCGCCGATCCCGGTATGGGGTCGGTGGTAGTTGTACCAATGCAGCCAGTCGGGAAACGCTTCCATGCGCTGGCGGTCTGAGGTGTAGGGCTGCTGGTAGGCCCATTCCTCGAGCAGGGTGCGGTGGAAGCGTTCGACCTTGCCGTTGGTCTGGGGCCGCCAGGGGCGGGTCCAGCGGGGGCTGATGCCTAGGTCACGGCAGGTGTCGCGCCAGGTGTTCTTGGTGTAGGCCCAGGCGTTGTCGGTCAGGACCCGTTCGACGCGGATGCCCAGGGACGCGAAGTAGGCGGTGGCCCGGGCCAGGAAACCAGCGCATGTCGGGGCGGTCTCGTTGGGCAGGTCCTCGGTGTAGGCGATGCGGCTGTGGTCGTCGAGGACGGTGTGGAGGTAGGTGTATCCGGCGCCGTTGCGGCGGTCCTTGTTTAGGCTGCCGGCCGCCCGGCCCAGGGTTTTGTGGCCGCCTCCGTCGGGGATCCGGCCGAGCTTCTTGACGTCGATGTGGACCAGCTCGCCGGGCCGGGCGCGTTCATAGCGGCGGACGGGCTCGCCGGTGGCCCGGTCCAGGGTGGCCAGGGGCGGCTGGTTGTTGCGGACGAGGATGCGGTGGGCGGTCGAGGCCGCGATGTGGCAGCGGACGGCCAGCCGCAGCGGGCGGATGCGGTGCTCGCGCCGCAATCGGATCACCTCGGCCTCGACCTCGGGCGCGGTCCTGTGGGGCTGGTGGTGGGGTCGGCTGGAGCGGTCACTCATTCCGGCGATGCCGAGCTGTCGGTAGCGGCCGGCCCACCGGGATGCGGTGGTGTGGCTGACCTGGAAGCGTTCCGCGGCCCGCCGCAATGGCCAGCCGTCGTCCACGACACAGCGGGCCAGGCGAAGACGCCCGGTCTCGGTCAGCGGGGCATTACGGTGGGGCACGAGGGCCTCCTGATCTCGGTGCAGACGTCGCAATCCACACCGAACCCGGAGGCCCTCACCCATTCAAGAACCCAGCACGCGTGTCACCAACGTCCCAGGACGACACACCTAGGGCGCTTCATAGGTCGCTGACCTGCGGTTTTCTCAGAAGCCGAAGTCCTGGGTCCACCAGGGGCCGCCGGCGGCGAAGTACGCGCCGACGCCCAGGGTGCGGAACTCGCAGTTCAGGATGTTCGCGCGGTGGCCGGGGCTGTTCATCCAGGCCGCCATCACGGCGTCCGCGTCGCCCTGGCCGCGGGCGATGTTCTCGCCGCCCAGGCCGCCTATGCCCGCGTTGGAGGCGCGGTCCCAGGGGTTCGCGCCGTCCGGGTCGGTGTGGTCGAAGAAGCCGCGTACGGCCATGTCCTTGCTGAAGGCACCGGCCAGCGCCGCCAGCGGCCGGCTCTCGCGGACCGGGCGGCAGCCGGCCTGGGCGCGCTCCTGGTTCACCAACGCCAGGACCGCGGCCTCGGCGGCGGTGGCGTCCTCACGCGGCACGACCGGGGCGGAGGCGGGGGCCTTCGTCGGGGTGGCCGTCGGCTCGGGCCGCTCCGGCGCGCGGGTGCTCGCCTTCGGGGCGGGCTCCGGCTTGGCCGACGGGGTCGGCTTCGCCTTCGGGACGGGCTTCGCGGACGGCTTCGACGTCGGCGGGGCGGCCGGCTTCCTGGCCGGCGTACCGCTGTCCTTGAGGCTCTTCAGCCCCCCGGGCCGCTGTGCCGCGGTCTGCGTCTGCGGCTGCGGGGACCGGCTCGGCGACGACTGGGCCGTCGCCTTCGTCCCGGAATCCCCGTGGCCGCCCAGGACGAAGTTCTCGCCGACCGGCACCAGCCCCGAGGTCACGGCGGCGGCGCCCAGCGCGACGGCCGCGGTCACCCCCAGCAGGCCGGTGCGTACGGGCGCGTTCCGCTTTCCGCGGCGGGGCGCGGGGCTCCGGTGGCGTCCCATCGGCAATGCCTTCCTTGCGTGCAAGATCAACCTTTACTCACCCAAATGGGTGAGGCTATTGCTGCGCGACTGTACGCCATGGGGCATGGCCGTGAAGTGCTCGTCGGCCAATCGGGCGGTTAGCGTTCACGCATGAACGAAGACGTCCGTATGACCGCGTGGGTACGCGGCCGTGTGCAGGGAGTGGGCTTCCGGTGGTTCACCAGGGAGAACGCGATGACGATCGGGGGGCTCACCGGATTCGCCCTCAATCTCGACGACGGGCGGGTACAGGTGGTGGCCGAAGGTCAACGTGAGAATTGCCACCGGCTCCTGGAATGGCTGCGGTCTTCCGACACGCCGGGGCGGGTGGACGGCGTCACCGAGATCTGGGGCATCCCGCGGGGCGGTTACGACGGCTTCGGAATGCGCTGACCGGGGGTGACGTGCCGGTCACGCGCGGGGCGGCCGGGTCCGCGGACCTCTTGCCGATCACGCCGCGACATGGAAGGCTCGGGGAGAGGATGATCTCGGCCGTCCGCCATTCGGGCCTTCCACGCCCCGCGGACCTGCACAGATGATCTCCGGGCCCCGACGCGGGCCGGGTTGCCCGCCGATACGGGGCGTGATCGTGTTGACCGTCAAACTTTTTGGTGAGACGCTGGAAGTCCCCGCGCACCTAGCTGTTTGACGGTGTTCGTCACGAGAACCGCAGTGACGGACAGGCACCGCCGGACTCCGCGGGTGCGATTCCCTCACGACCCACACCGCTTCGGTCGGTCACTCAGTGTGGAGGACCATCCATCATGGCAAAGGCGCTTCTCGGTTACGTCGGCGGTTCCGACCCGCGACTCCTCGCCGAGATGCGACGGCTTCAGCAGCGCGTCCAGGACCTGGAGTCCGAGCTCGTACGGATCCAGTCCGAGAACGACGCGCTGACGGCCGCCGCTCAGCACGGAGACTCGCTGCTGGACAGCATTGACATCGACGTACCCAAGGCGGAGCCTGCGCTCACCTGATCGCTTCGACCCGCTGTTCGCTGTCACTACTCCCGCGTGATCTGCAAGGGACGCTTCGGCGTCCCTTCTTTCTTTTGCCCGGACGGGAACGGCGCACCGCCCGGAGGTGGACGGGGAGATTCTTTAACGTCTGATGTGCCCTGCACCTTCATATGTGAAACCGGAAGTGAAAGGTAGAGTCCGGCGGCGTGCACCTCAAGGCCCTGACCCTCCGCGGATTCAAATCCTTCGCCTCCGCGACCACGCTCCGCTTCGAGCCCGGAATCACCTGTGTCGTGGGCCCCAACGGCTCCGGCAAGTCCAATGTGGTGGACGCGCTCTCCTGGGTCATGGGCGAACAAGGGGCCAAGTCCCTGCGCGGCGGGAAGATGGAGGACGTCATCTTCGCGGGCACCACCGGCCGCCCGCCGCTCGGCCGCGCCGAGGTCTCCCTCACCATCGACAACTCCGACGGCGCGCTGCCCATCGAGTACGCCGAAGTCACCATCACGCGGATCATGTTCCGCGGCGGCAGCAGCGAGTACCAGATCAACGGCGACACCTGCCGGCTGCTCGACATCCAGGAACTCCTCTCCGACTCCGGCATCGGCCGGGAGATGCACGTCATCGTCGGCCAGGGCCAGCTGGACTCCGTGCTCCACGCCGACCCCATGGGCCGCCGCGCCTTCATCGAGGAGGCAGCCGGCGTCCTCAAGCACCGCAAGCGCAAGGAGAAGGCGCTGCGGAAGCTCGACGCGATGCAGGCCAACCTCGCCCGCGTCCAGGACCTGACCGAGGAACTCCGCCGCCAGCTCAAGCCCCTGGGCCGGCAGGCCGCCGTGGCGCGCCGCGCGGCCGTGATCCAGGCCGACCTGCGCGACGCCCGGCTCCGCCTGCTGGCCGACGACCTGGTCACCCTGCGGGCCGCCCTGGCCGCCGAACTCGCCGACGAGGCGGCGCTCAAGGAGCGCAAGGAGGCCGCCGAGGCCGAACTGGCCGCCGCGCTGCGCCGCGAGGCCGAGCTGGAGGAGGCGGTGCGCGAGCTGACGCCGCGCCTCCAGCGCGCCCAGCAGACCTGGTACGAGCTCTCCCAGCTCGCCGAACGCGTGCGGGGCACCGTCTCGCTGGCCGACGCGCGGGTCAAGAGCGCCACGGCGCCGGTCGAGGAGGAGCGCCGCGGCCGCGACCCCGAGGACATGGAGCGCGAGGCCGCCCGGATCCGCGAGCAGGAGGCGGAGCTGTCCGCCGCCCTGGAGGCGGCCGAACGGGCCCTGGAGGACACGGTCGCGCACCGGGCGGAGCTGGAGCGCGCGCTGGCGCTGGAGGAACGCCGCCTCAAGGACGTGGCCCGGGCCATCGCCGACCGCCGCGAGGGGCTCGCCCGGCTGAGCGGCCAGGTGGGCGCGGCGCGTTCGCGGGCCGCCGCCGCGCAGGCCGAGATCGACCGGCTGGCCGAGGCCAGGGACGCGGCGGCCGAACGGGCCGTGCGGGCCCAGGAGGAGTACGAGGAGCTGCGGGCCGAGGTCGAGGAGCTGGACACCGGCGACGAGGCGCTGGCCGCGGAACACGAGGCCGCGCGGGCCGAGCTGGCCGGGGCCGAAGCCGCCCTCGCCGGCGCCCGGGACGCCCTCACGGCCGCGGAGCGGGAGCGGGCCGCGGTGCGCGCCCGGCACGACGCCCTCGCCCTGGGTCTGCGGCGCAAGGACGGTACGGGTGCCCTGCTGGCGGCACGGGACCGGCTGGCCGGGCTGCTCGGCCCCGCGGCGGAGCTGCTGTCGGTCACCCCAGGGTACGAGGTCCCGGTCGCGGCGGCACTCGGGGCGGCGGCCGACGCGCTGGCCGTGGCCGACGCCGAAGCCGCCGTGGCCGCCCTGCGGCACCTGCGCACCGAGGACGCCGGCCGGGCGACGCTCCTGGTGACGGGGGTCCCGGGCGGTGCGGCCGGAGCAGGCGGCGCGGGCATCCCGCACCCCGCGGCCGCGCCCGGAGACGCGGTGGTGGCCGGGGCCGGTGACGCCGCTCCGGTCGGCGCCGTACCGGGCTCCGCCGCGGGCCGCGTCCCGGCGCCCGCGAGGGAGCGGCACGGCGGCGCCGGAGCCGGGGGAGACGACCTGTCCGCCCCGCCGGCGGGTGGCGACGGGGGGCAGGACGGTGCTGCGCGGGCCGGGGAGCGGGAGCCGGACGGTCCTGCGGTCCTCGCCGAGGCCCCGGGCCGGGCGGCTCCGGTGGCCGCCGGCGTGCGCGCCGTACCCGTGGCCGGACTGGTGCACGGGCCGGCCGGGGCGCTGGCGGCCGTGCGCTGGGTGGTGCGCGACTTCGTGGTGGTGGACACGCTCGACGCGGCCGCCGAACTGGTGCGCGGGCGCGCGGACCTGGTCGCGGTCACGGCCGACGGGGACGTGCTCGGCGCGCACCTCGCGTACGGCGGCGCCGCCGGCGCCCCCAGCCTGCTGGAGGTGCAGGCCTCCGTCGACGAGGCGGCGGCCCGGCTCGTCGAGCTCGACGGCCGCTGCGGTGAGCTGACGGAGGACCAGCGGGCGGCCGCGGCCCGGCGGACCGCGTGCGCGGCCCGTGTGGAGGAGCTCGGCGAACGCCGGCGCGCCGCCGAGAAGGACAAGTCCGGCGTGGCGCAGCAGCTCGGCCGGCTGGCCGGCCAGGCGCGGGGCGCCGCCGGCGAGGCCGAGCGCGCGGCCGGCGCCGCGGCCAAGGCCCAGGACGCCCTGGAGCGGGCCCTGGAAGAGGCCGAGGAGCTGGCCGCCCGGCTGGTGACGGCCGAGGAGATGCCCGCGGAGGAGGAGCCGGACAACGCGGTGCGCGACCGCCTCGCGGCCGACGGCGCCAACGCCCGGCAGACCGAGATGGAGGCCCGCCTCCAGCTGCGTACCCACGAGGAGCGGGTCAAGGGGCTCGCCGGCCGGGCCGACGCCCTGGACCGCGGTGCCCGGGCCGAGCGGGAGGCCCGCGCCCGGGCCGAGCGGCGGCGGGCCCGGCTGCGCCACGAGGCCGCGGTGGCCTCCGCGGTCGGCGACGGCGCGCGGCAGCTGCTGGCCCACATCGAGGTCTCGCTGGGCCGGGCCCGGGCCGAGCGCGAGGCCGCCGAGCAGGCCAAGGGCGTCCGCGAGCAGCAGCTGGCGCACGAGCGCAACCACGGCCGGGACCTCAAGGGGGAGCTGGACAAGCTGACCGACTCGGTGCACCGGGGGGAGGTCCTGGGCGCCGAGAAGCGGCTGCGCATCGAGGCGCTGGAGGCCAGGTCCCTGGAGGAGCTGGGCGTCGAGCCGGCCGGCCTGGTCGCCGAGTACGGGCCCGACCAGCCCGTACCGCCCTCGCTGCCCGCCGAGGGCGAGGAGCTGCCCGAGGACCCCGACCACCCGCGCAACCGGCCCGGCCCCTTCGTCCGCGCACAGCAGGAGAAGCGGCTGAAGGCCGCCGAGCGCGCGTACCAGCAGCTGGGCAAGGTCAACCCGCTGGCACTGGAGGAGTTCGCCGCCCTGGAGGAGCGGCACAAGTTCCTGAGCGAGCAGCTGGACGACCTGCGGAAGACCCGTGCCGACCTGCTCCAGGTGGTGAAGGAGGTCGACGAGCGCGTCGAACAGGTCTTCACCGAGGCCTACCGGGACACCGCCCGCGAGTTCGAGGGGGTCTTCTCCCGGCTCTTCCCGGGCGGCGAGGGCCGGCTCGTGCTGACCGATCCGGACAACATGCTGACCACGGGCGTGGACGTGGAGGCCCGTCCGCCGGGCAAGAAGGTCAAGCGGCTGTCGCTGCTCTCGGGCGGCGAGCGGTCGCTGACGGCCGTGGCCATGCTGGTGTCGATCTTCAAGGCCCGGCCCAGTCCCTTCTACGTGATGGACGAGGTCGAGGCCGCCCTGGACGACACCAACCTCCAGCGGCTGATCCGGATCATGCAGGAGCTCCAGGAGAGCTCGCAGCTGATCGTGATCACGCACCAGAAGCGCACGATGGAGGTCGCGGACGCCCTCTACGGCGTCTCGATGCAGGGCGACGGAGTGTCCAAGGTGATCAGCCAGCGTCTCCGCTAGGGCTGCTGATTTCATCTCTTGAAGTCATGCGCCGAAGTCTTCGGCTGGAATGAACCTCGTACCCGCTCTTGACTTCAGGAAGTGAACACATAGGCTCTGGGGCGCTACCTCTCGTCTTCAGGTGCGCGCGATCTTGACCTGTGCGCAACTAGGAGGACGGACGAAACCCCACGGAGCGCACCTTGACCAGCACAGCGAAGGCGCCTGCGCCGGGCGGCGGGAACCCCTCCCAGCCCGACCATCTCGGCCACGTCATCTTCATCACCGCGGCAGCGGCGATGGGCGGTTTCCTCTTCGGCTACGACAGCTCCGTGATCAACGGTGCCGTCGAGGCCATCCGGGACCGCTTCGAGATCGGCTCCGAGGCCCTGGCCCAGGTGATCGCCGCCGCGCTGATCGGCTGCGCCTTCGGTGCCGCCACCGCCGGCCGCATCGCCGACCGGATCGGCCGCATCCGGGTCATGCAGATCGCCTCCGTGCTCTTCACCGCCAGCGCCATCGGCTCGGCCCTGCCCTTCGCCCTGTGGGACCTGGCGATGTGGCGGGTCATCGGCGGCTTCGGCATCGGCATGGCCTCGGTGATCGGCCCCGCGTACATCGCCGAGGTCTCGCCCCCCGCCTACCGCGGCCGGCTCGCCTCGTTCCAGCAGGCCGCCATCGTCATCGGCATCGCCATCTCGCAGCTGGTCAACTGGGGCATCCTCAACCTCGCCGACGGCGACCAGCGCGGCGAGATCGGCGGTCTGGAGGCCTGGCAGTGGATGCTGGGCGTGATGGTCGTCCCGGCCGTGATCTACGGCCTGCTCTCCTTCGTGATCCCCGAGTCCCCGCGCTTCCTGATCTCCGCGGGCCGCGAGGACGCGGCCAAGAAGGTGCTCGCCGAGGTCGAGGGCTCCCACGTGGACCTGGACGCGCGGGTCCGCGAGATCCGCCAGGCGATGAGCTCCGAGGTCAAGTCCACCTTCAAGGACCTGCGCGGCGGCCGGTTCGGCCTGCTGCCCATCGTCTGGATCGGCATCGGCCTCTCCGTCTTCCAGCAGCTCGTCGGCATCAACGTGATCTTCTACTACAGCTCCTCGCTGTGGCAGTCCGTCGGCATCGACCCGACCAGCTCGTTCCTCTACTCCTTCACCACGTCGATCATCAACATCATCGGCACCGTGATCGCGATGATCTTCGTGGACCGGATCGGCCGCAAGCCGCTCGCCCTGATCGGCTCGGTGGGCATGGCGATCTCCCTCGCGGCCTGCGCCTGGGCCTTCTCGTACAAGCAGGAGATCGACGGAGAGATCTCCATGCCGCACGACCAGGGCATCGTCGCCCTCGTCGCCGCGCACTCCTTCGTCCTCTTCTTCGCCCTCTCCTGGGGCGTGGTGGTCTGGGTCCTGCTCGGCGAGATGTTCCCCAACCGCATCCGGGCCGCCGCGCTCGGCGTGGCCGCCGCCGCCCAGTGGGTCGCCAACTGGGTCATCACGGTCACCTTCCCGACCCTGTCCGACTGGAACCTGTCGGGCGCCTACGTGATCTACACCTGCTTCGCCGTGCTCTCGATCCCCTTCGTCATCAAGTTCGTGCCGGAGACCAAGGGCAAGGCGCTGGAGGAGATGGGCTGATCAACCCCCGCCCCGCCCGCTCCTCGAACGACGGCACCGCCCCGGCCCCTCCTCGGGCCGGGGCGGTGTCCGTTCCCCGGAGCTCCGCCGGCGGCGGGTCAGCCCCCGAGCCGCGGCAGCACCTGCTCGCAGAGCAGTTGCAGGCTCCGCCACCCCTCGTCCACCGGCATCCCGCCGCACAGCGGGTGCAGCACCAGGTTCCCCGCCTCGCCCGCGCCGCGGGCGTACGCGACCGCCTCGTCCGGGGTGAGGATCCGGTACACGCCCTCCGCCCGCAGCTCCTCGACCGTCCGGGCGGTGGACCGTACCGCCGAGCGGATGTCCTTGGACTGCCAGGACGCGTACATGCCGGCCTCGTGCAGGAAGTGCCGGCCGTACTCGGCCCACGCCCGGTCCGGGTCCTCCGCCACGTGCACCAGCGGGGTCTCGGCGGCCGGCATCATGCAGAAGCCCTCGGTGCCGTGCTCCGCCAACTGTTCCCGGTAGTACGCCTCCAGCTCCGGCAGGTGCGCGCTCGGGAAGAACGGCAGCCCGAGCCTCGCCGCCCGCCGGGCCGCCGCGCGGGAGCTGCCGCCCACCAGCAGCAGCGGGTGCGGCCGCGTGAAGGGAACGGGAGTGACCCGCACCGTCCGGCCGCGGTACTCGAAGGGCTCGCCGGTCCACGCCTTCAGCAGGGTCTCCAGCAGCTCGTCCTGGAGCCTGCCGCGCCGGCCCCACTCCACCCCGTGCTGCTCGTACTCCTCCGGGCGGTACCCGATGCCGGCCACGGTCACCAGGCGGCCGCCGCTCAGCAGGTCGAGCACCGCCACGTCCTCGGCGACGCGCAGCGGGTCGTACAGCGGGCCGATGATCGCCGAGACGGTGACCGCGATCCGGCGGGTGGCACCGAACACGGCACCGGCGAAGGCGAAGGGGGAGGGCAGCCAGTTGTTCTCCGTGCCGTGGTGCTCCTCGGTCTGGACGGTGTCGACGCCGCGGTCGTCCGCGTACACCGCCATCTCCAGCGCGGCCTTGTAGCGGGCCGAGAGGGACTCCGGGGTCCCCTGCGGGTCGACGAGATTGAACCGGGCCACGGTGATGGGCATGGAGAGTCCCCCTTCGCCGGATGCTGGACCGGCCGGGAGGGGCCGGGCGAAGGGGGACGTTAGCTGACGCGGCGTCAGTTGGACAGGGATCCGGCGGGCTCGCGCTCCGCTTCCGGCCGCGCCCCCTCCGCCCCCTCCGCCCGCTCCGCGCGGGCCGGCCCGGCGGCGCGCGGCAGTACGGCGTACAGCAGGCCGGAGGTGAGGATGCCGGCCACCCAGCCCAGGCCGTTCTCGCCGATCCACGTCCCGGCGAGCGGCCCCGAGAACCAGTCGACCTTCGTGAACAGCAGCCCCACCAGCAGGGCCGCGCCCCAGGCCGTCATCGCCTGCCAGGCGAAGCCGCCCCGGTACCAGTACGCGCTGGAGCGGCCCGTGTCGAGCAGCGCCCGCGCGTCGTACGTACGGCCGCGCCACAGGTCCACGCCGAACACGCCGATCCAGGCGGAGAACGCGACGGCGAGCAGGGTCAGGAAGGAGATGAAGGAGCCGAAGAAGCTCGTGGCGACGACCATCAGCAGGAAGCCGAAGACCAGGCTGATCGCGGCGTTCACGCTCACCGCCCAGGCGCGCGGCACCCGGATGCCCAGGGTCTGCGCGGTGAAGCCGGCCGAGTACATGGACATCGAGTTGATCAGCAGCATCCCGACCAGGGCGACCAGCAGGTACGGGACGGCGATCCAGGTGGGCAGCAGCTCGCCGATGAACGAGACCGGGTCCTGCGCGGTGGCCAGGTCCGGCGTGCCGACCGCCATCACGGCGCCCATCAGCACCATCGGGACCACGACGAGCGCGGCGCCGCCGATCGTCGCGCCGACCATGCCGCGCGAGGACGCGGTGCGCGGCAGGTAGCGCGTGAAGTCGGGGCCGGACGGCACCCAGCTGAGGCCGCCCGCGGCGATGGTGCCGATGCCCGCGACCATCATGGCCGTCGACCCGGCCGGCTTGGCGAAGACCGCCGACCAGTCGGTGTTGGCGACCAGGTAGCCCAGGACGGCCACGCTGAAGCCGCCGAAGAGGTACGTCGACCACGTGCTGCACGCGCGCAGGGCGTTGATGCCCAGACCCGAGACCAGGAAGGTGCAGCCGACGAACAGCAGCAGCGTGACCACGATCAGGACGGTGTTGCTCTTCACCCCGAACAGCAGGTCGAGCACGGTCAGGATGGCGTACGCGCCGCTGACCGCGTTGATGGTCTCCCAGCCCCACCGGGCGACCCAGATCAGCCCGCCGGGGAAGAGGTTGCCGCGCTGCCCGAAGACCGCGCGGGAGAGCGCCATGCCCGGCGCGCCGCCCCGCTTGCCCGCGATGGAGATCAGGCCGACCAGCCCGTACGAGACGACGGGCGCGACGACGGCGACGACCAGCACCTGCCACAGGTTCAGCCCGTTGAAGATCACCAGGCCGGCGCCCATGGTCAGCAGCAGCACGCTGATGTTGGCCGCGACCCAGGTCGGCACCAGCTCACGGACGCGGCCGCCGCGCTCGTGGTCCGGTACCGGCTCCAGGCCGCGGGTCTCTATCGCGCCGTCGGGCTCGGCGGACTCGGCAGGCATCGGGGCTCCGTGGGGCAGGGGGAAAGGGGGAATCCGTACAGACGGGGGAAGTCGTCCATCATCGTAGATTCGCACCGAAAAGCCCAAACAGAGGCTTAAGCCCTTGTGGCAACCTCCGAGGTCCCCGCCCCGCGGCAGCCGTGTCCGATACTGGTCGGGTTATGGAAATCCTGATTCTCGCTGTAGTCATCGCCCTGGTCGCGGTCGGCGCGATCACCGGGCTCGTGGTCAGCGGCCGCAAGAAGAAGCAGCTGCCGCCCACGGCGCCGACGAGCACGCCGACCATCACTGTCCCGCCCACCGAACCGCAGGTGGGGGAGGACGCCGCGCAGACGGCGGAGGAGCCGCGCCGCACGATCGAGGAGGTCGTGCTCCCCGAGGCGGAGGCGCGCACCCCGGTCGCCGTCGAGGAGCCGGCCGCGGAGCCCGAGGCCCCGGCGGCGCCCGAGATCGAGGTGCCCGAGCCCACCGCCGGCCGCCTGGTCCGGCTGCGCGCCCGCCTCTCGCGCTCCCAGAACTCGCTCGGGAAGGGCCTGCTCACGCTGCTCTCCCGCGAGCACCTCGACGAGGACACCTGGGAGGAGATCGAGGAGACCCTGCTCGTCGCGGACGTCGGCGTCGCCCCCACCCAGGAGCTGGTCGACCGGCTCCGCGAGCGGGTCAAGGTGCTCGGCACCCGCACCCCCGAGGAGCTGCGCGCGCTGCTGCGCGAGGAGCTCGTGGCCATCATCGGCCCCGACATGGACCGCCGGGTCAAGACCGAGAGCGGCCTCGACACCCCCGGCGTCGTGATGGTCGTCGGCGTCAACGGCACCGGCAAGACCACCACCACCGGCAAGCTCGCCCGCGTCCTCGTGGCCGACGGCCGCAGCGTGGTGCTGGGCGCGGCCGACACCTTCCGCGCCGCCGCCGCGGACCAGCTCCAGACCTGGGGCGAGCGCGTGGGCGCCCGTACCGTCCGCGGCCCCGAGGGCGGCGACCCGGCCTCCATCGCGTTCGACGCGGTCAAGGAGGGCATCGCCGAGGGCGCCGACGTGGTGCTCATCGACACCGCGGGCCGGCTGCACACCAAGACCGGCCTGATGGACGAGCTCGGCAAGGTCAAGCGCGTCGTCGAGAAGCACGGCCCGCTGGACGAGATCCTGCTCGTGCTCGACGCCACCACCGGCCAGAACGGTCTGGTCCAGGCCCGCGTGTTCGCGGAGGTCGTGGACATCACCGGCATCGTCCTCACCAAGCTCGACGGCACCGCCAAGGGCGGCATCGTCATCGCCGTCCAGCGCGAGCTGGGCGTCCCCGTCAAGCTCGTCGGCCTCGGCGAGGGCGCGGACGACCTGGCGCCCTTCGAGCCCGGCGCGTTCGTCGACGCCCTGATCGGCGACTGACCGCCCGTACGCCGCCCCGTGCCGGCCGGCACGACCCCGTACGCGAGGACGCCCCCGCACACGACCGGTGTGCGGGGGCGTCCTCGTGTACGGGGACAGGCGGGGGACGCGGTCAGAAGCGGTGAAGGCGGTGGCAGATGTAGGCCAGGGTGCCCAGCAGCAGCCGCGCCTGCGGCGGCCGGCCCGCCGTGTCCAGCGTCGGCGGCCGCAGCCAGCCCACCGCACCGAGCCCGGAGCGGTCCGAGGGCGGCGCGGTGACGAACGTACCCGGGCCCAGCGCGCGCAGGTCGAGGTCCGCGTCGTCCCAGCCCATCCGGTACAGCAGCCCCGGCAGCTCCGCCGCCGCGCCCGGCGCCACGAAGAACTGCGCCCGGCCCGCGGGGGTCACCGCCACCGGCCCCAGCGGCAGCCCCATCCGCTCCAGCCGGACCAGCGCCCGCCGCCCGGCCTCCTCCGCGACCTCGATGACGTCGAAGGACCGGCCCACCGGGAGCAGCACCGCGGCCCCCGGGAAGGCGCCCCACGCCTCGGTCACCTCGTCCAGCGTCGCCCCCGCGGGCACCTCGGCCCCGAAGGCCAGCGGATGCGCGCCCGGCGCGGCGCACTGCGCGTCCCCGCAGGAGCACTCCCCGGCGGCCGAGGCGCGCGTCCCGGGGACCACGTCCCAGCCCCACAGTCCGGTGTACTCCGCCACCGCTGTGCACTCCGACATCCGGCCCCGGCGCCGGGACCCGGACCGGAACTCCTTGGTGCCCCGGCTGCTGCCGATCGTGAAGCCCATGCCCCCTCCAACGGGTCCAACTCGCCGGTGGTTACGAGGCCGATGCGGACGGGACGCCGCGGCGCTGCCCGGCGCACTCCTCGCAGTGCGCGCCCCGCCGCACATCCCTCCGCCCGGCCGCTGCCACTTAACGCGTGCCGTGTCCAGTGAATCGCGCTTCGTGGGTGGCGAGTTCATTCGAAGGGGTGGCGAATGGTGGCGTTTCTGGAATCGACCTCGCCGTAGGGGTGATCGTAGGATTACTTTCGGTGCACACACCCCGACGGCGCACACATCGATGGGTATGCCGGAGGCAAGGCGGCCGCCGGCCGGCCGCGGCCGGGGTGGATGCGAAGAGGCTGAGCGGATGGGGGCGTTCCAGTGAGCGGCAACGGCGCAAGCGGAACACAAGCCGAGAAGCGCCCGAACGAACAGCTGGGCTCGTGGTTCGTGCGCAGCGGGTGGTCCAAGGGCGAGCTGGCCCGTCAGGTCAACCGCCGGGCACGCCAGTTGGGCGCCCACCACATCAGCACGGACACCTCCCGCGTGCGGCGCTGGCTCGACGGCGAACAGCCCCGCGAGCCCATCCCGCGGATCCTCTCCGAACTGTTCTCCGAGCGCTTCGGCGCCGTGGTCGCCATCGAGGACCTCGGTCTGCGCACCGCCCACCAGTCGCCGTCCGTCTCCGGGGTCGACCTCCCCTGGGCGGGCCCCCAGACCGTCGCCCTCCTCAGCGAGTTCTCGCGCAGCGACCTCATGCTCGCCCGCCGGGGCTTCCTCGGCACCTCGCTCGCACTCTCCGCCGGCCCCGCCCTCATCGAGCCGATGCAGCGCTGGCTCGTGCCCGTCCCGGCCGCCGACCCGGGACCACGCGAGAGCGGGCCGGCGGGCCGTCGCCCGCCCCGCCTCTCAGATCCCGAACTGGACCTCCTCGAAGCCACCACCGTGATGTTCCGCCAGTGGGACGCCCAGTGCGGCGGCGGCCTGCGCCGCAAGGCCGTGGTCGGGCAGCTCCACGAGGTCACCGACCTCCTCCAGGAGCCCCACCCCGCCGCCACGATGAAACGCCTCTTCAAGGTCGCCGCGGAACTGGCCGAACTCGCCGGGTGGATGAGCTACGACATCGGCCTCCAGCCCACCGCCCAGAAGTACTTCGTGCTCGGCCTGCACGCCGCCAAGGAGGCCGGCGACAAGCCCCTGGGCTCGTACATCCTCTCCAACATGAGCCGCCAGATGATCCACCTCGGCCGCCCCGAGGACGCCCTGGAACTCATCCACCTCGCCCAGTACGGCAGCCGCGACTGCGCCACGCCCCGCACCCAGGCCATGCTGTATGCGATGGAGGCCCGCGCGTACGCGAACATGGGCCAGCCCAGCCGCTGCAAGCGCGCCGTCCGGATGGCGGAGGACACCTTCGCCGACGTCGGCCTGGGCGGCGAGCCCGAGCCGGACTGGATCCGCTTCTTCTCCGAGGCCGAGCTCAACGGCGAGAACTCCCACTCCTACCGCGACCTCGCCTACGTCGCCGGGCGCAGCCCGATGTACGCGTCCATGGCCGAGCCGGTGATGGAGCGGGCCGTCGAGCTCTTCCAGAAGGACGAGGAGCACCAGCGGTCGTACGCCCTCAACCTCATCGGCATGGCCACCGTCCACCTCCTCCAGCGGCAGCCCGAGCAGGCCGCCGCCATGGCCGAGCGCGGCCTGGTGGTGGCCAGAAAGATACGGTCCGAGCGGGTGAACACCCGGCTGCGGAAGACCGTGGACACGGCCGTCCGCGCATACGGGGACGTCGCCGAGATCGTCTCCCTCACCGAGCACCTGGCCGCCCAGCTGCCCGAGACGGCGGAGGCCGTCTAGCGGCCCGCCCCGGGCCCGTAAAGCCCCGGCCGCGGCAGTCACCCCGTTAGCCCGACTCGGCTCCCCCATTGCCAGGTCACCGGGTGCTGCCGCGGCCGGCCCGTGTCCGGACCCGGCCCCGCCGGGCCGGGAGCCCGTTCATGGGCGCGTAACACGTCCGACTCCTTCGTCACCGCCGCGAAACATCGAGCGGCAACGCCGGAAACCGGCCTGCGCGAATCTCTGGGCCATAACCGGCCAGCCAGCCGGGACGGCCAGCCCCCTTGCGCCGTCAGGTTCCCACGATCGCCCGCACGCGACGTACCGACGACGAGGAGACGCCGATGGCCCCAGCCATCACGACCCTTGCCGCAGACGCCCCCGAGCTGTCTGCTGCCAACACCGGGTTCATGCTCATCTGCTCCGCCCTGGTCATGCTGATGACCCCCGGGCTCGCCTTCTTCTACGGCGGCATGGTCCGCGTGAAGAGCAGCCTCAACATGCTGATGATGAGCTTCATCAGCCTCGGGATCGTCACCATCCTCTGGGTGCTCTACGGCTTCAGCCTCGCCTTCGGTACCGACTCCGGCTCGCTCATCGGCTGGAGCTCCGACTACGCCGGCTTCAGCAACATCGGCCTCACGGAACTGTGGGACGGCTACACCATCCCCGTCTACGTCTTCGCCGTCTTCCAGCTCATGTTCGCGATCATCACCCCGGCCCTGATCAGCGGCGCCCTCGCGGACCGCGTCAAGTTCTCCGCCTGGGTGCTCTTCACCGCCCTCTGGGTCACCGTCGTCTACTTCCCCGTCGCCCACTGGGTCTGGGGCACCGGCGGCTGGCTCTTCGAGATGGGCGTGATCGACTTCGCCGGCGGCACGGCCGTGCACATCAACGCCGGCGCCGCGGCCCTCGGCGTCATCCTCGTCATCGGCAAGCGCGTCGGCTTCAAGAAGGACCCGATGCGCCCGCACAGCCTCCCGCTGGTCATGCTCGGCGCCGGCCTGCTGTGGTTCGGCTGGTTCGGCTTCAACGCCGGCTCCTGGCTCGGCAACGACGACGGCGTCGGCGCCGTGATGTTCGTCAACACCCAGGTCGCCACCGCCGCCGCCATGCTCGCCTGGCTCGGCTACGAGAAGCTCCGCCACGGCTCCTTCACCACCCTCGGCGCCGCCTCCGGCGCCGTCGCGGGCCTCGTCGCCATCACCCCCTCCGGCGGCTCCTGCTCCCCGCTCGGCGCCATCGCCATCGGCGCGATCGCCGGCCTCCTGTGCGCCATGGCCGTGGGCCTGAAGTACAAGCTCGGCTACGACGACTCCCTCGACGTCATCGGCGTCCACCTCGTCGGCGGCGTCGTCGGCTCCCTCCTCGTCGGCCTCTTCGCCACCGGCGGCGTCCAGTCCAAGGCCAAGGGCCTCCTCTACGGCGGCGGCTTCGAGCAGCTCGGCAAGCAGGCCGTCGGCGTCCTCGCGGTCCTCGCCTACTCTCTCGTCGCGTCCGCGCTGCTCGCCTTCCTGCTCGACAAGACGATCGGGATGCGCGTCTCCGAGGACGACGAGGTCTCCGGCATCGACCAGGTCGAGCACGCCGAGACCGCGTACGACTTCAGCGGAGCCGGCGGGGGTGGGGGCGGCCCGCCCCCCCCCCCCCCCCCCCCCCCCCCCCCCCCCCCCCCCCCCCCCCCCGGCGCCCCCCCCCCCCCCCCCCCCCCCCCCGG
>NZ_JBIVYX010000004.1:0-54969 GCF_044759225.1 Streptomyces sp. NPDC101132 | reverse complement strand
TGCTCTACATGTCGTTGGGGTTGCGCGTCTCCGAGGACGACGAGTCCTCCGGCATCGACCTGGACGGGGGCGGGGGGGGGGTGTGGGGGGGCGGGGGGGGGGGCGGGGGGGCGCCCCCCCCCACCACCACCGCCGTCGCCGCCCCCGCCGCCCAGGACGCCAAGAAGGTGGACGCATGAAGCTCATCACCGCGATCGTGAAGCCCCACAAGCTGGACGAGATCAAGGAGGCCCTCCAGACCTTCGGGGTCCAGGGACTCACGGTCACCGAGGCCAGCGGGTACGGCCGCCAGCGCGGCCACACCGAGGTCTACCGCGGTGCCGAGTACACCGTCGACCTCGTACCCAAGATCCGCATCGAGGTCGTCGTCTCCGACGACGACGCGGCCGACGTGATGGAGATCGTCGTCAAGGCCGCCAGGACCGGCAAGATCGGCGACGGCAAGGTCTGGAGCGTCCCGGTCGACTCCGTCGTCCGCGTACGCACCGGCGAGCGCGGCGCGGACGCGCTCTAGGAAACGGAGCCCTTGGGTGACGAGCGTCGAAGAGAAAACCGAACAGGCCGACTCGGGACCCAGCGGTTACGCGGCGGCCCGGCTGCGACTCCTCCAGGAGGAGTCGCGGTCCGGGCCGCCGCGCCGTTCCGCGCTGGCGTCCCTCACCGACGACTGGCTGGCCGCCCTCTTCACGGCGGCCGCACGCGAAACCGGCGTACGGTCCGCCGCCCTGGTCGCCGTCGGCGGCTACGGCCGCGCCGAACTCTCCCCCCGCAGCGACCTCGACCTGCTGCTCCTCCACGACGGCAAGGCCGACCCGGGCGCCATCGCCGCCCTGGCCGACCGCGTCTGGTACCCCGTCTGGGACCTCGGACTGGCCCTCGACCACTCCGTACGCACCCCCGCACAGGCCCGCAAGACCGCCGCCGAGGACCTCAAGGCCCACCTCGGCCTCCTCGACGCCCGGCCCGTCGCCGGCGACCTCGGCCTGGTCGCCGGCCTGCGCACCGCCGTCCTCGCCGACTGGCGCAACCAGGCCACCCGGCGGCTCCCCGAACTCGCCGAGCTGGGCCGCGAGCGCGCCGAACGCGCCGGCGAGCTCCGCTTCCTGCTCGAACCCGACCTCAAGGAGGCCCGCGGCGGCCTCCGCGACCTCACCGCCCTGCGGGCCGTCGCCGCCTCCTGGCTCGCCGACGCCCCCCGCGAGGGCCTCGCCGACGCGCGGCGCGCCCTCCTCGACACCCGGGACGCCCTCCACCTCGCCACCGGCCGCGCCACCGACCGGCTCGCCCTCCAGGAACAGGACCAGGTGGCAGCCGCCCTCGGACTGCTCGACGCCGACGCCCTCCTCCGGCAGGTGTACGAGGCCGCCCGCGTCGTGTCGTACGCCGGCGACGTCACCTGGCGCGAGGTCGGCCGCGTCCTGCGGGCCCGCTCCGCGCGCCCCCGCCTGCGCGGACTGCTCGGCGGCCGGGGGAACGCCGCCGAGCGCGCCCCGCTCGCCGAGGGCGTCGTCGAACAGGACGGCGAGGTCGTGCTGGCCCTGGCCGCCCGCCCCGAACGCGACCCCGGACTGCCCCTGCGCTTCGCGGCCGCCGCAGCCCAGGCCGGGCTGCCCGTCTCCCCGCACGCCGTACGCCGCCTCGCCGCCCAGACCAGGCCGCTCCCGGTGCCCTGGCCCGCCGAAGCCCGCGAACAGCTGGTCACCCTCCTCGGCGCGGGCGAGCCCACCGTGGCCGTCTGGGAGGCCCTGGAGGCCGAGGGCCTGATCACCCGGCTGCTGCCCGACTGGGAACGCGTCCGCTGCCGGCCCCAGCGCAACCCCGTCCACACCTGGACCGTCGACCGCCACCTCGTCGAGACCGCGGTCCGCGCCGCCGCCCTCACCCGCCGCGTCGGCCGACCGGACCTGCTGCTGGTCGCCGCACTGCTGCACGACATCGGCAAGGGCTGGCCCGGCGACCACTCCGTCGCCGGGGAGACCATCGCCCGCGACGTCGCCGCCCGCATCGGCTTCGACAAGGAGGACGCGCAGGTCCTGGCCACCCTCGTCCGGCACCACCTGCTGCTCATCGACACCGCCACCCGGCGCGACCTCGACGACCCCGTCACCGTGCGGACCGTCGCCGAGGCCGTGGGCACCACCGGCACCCTGGAACTGCTGCACGCCCTCACCGAGGCCGACGCGCTCGCCACCGGCCCGGCCGCCTGGAGCGCCTGGCGCGGATCCCTCGTGGCCGACCTCGTGAAACGGGCGGGCGCGGTGCTCTCGGGCCGGCCCGTGGCGGTGCCGGACACCGGGGCGCCGAGCGCCGAACAGGAACGGCTGGCGGTCGAGGCCGTCCGCACCGGGGAGCCGGTGCTGGCCCTGCGGGCGCGCACCGAGGCACCGGACGAGGTGGGCGTCGAGCTGCTCATCGCCGTCCCGGACCAGCCGGGAGTGCTGCCCGCGGTCGCGGGGGTGCTGGCCCTGCACCGGCTGACGGTGCGGGCGGCGGATCTGCGCTCGGTGGAACTGCCGGGGGAGCTGGGCGGGGAGGTGCTCGCGCTGCGGTGGCGGGTCGCGGCGGAGTACGGCTCGCTGCCGCAGGCCGCCCGGCTCCGGGCCGATCTGGTGCGGGCGCTCGACGGGACGCTGGACGTGCCCGGGAAGCTGGCCGAACGGGAGGCCGCCTATCCGCGGCGCCGCGGGGTGACCCCGCCGCCGCCCCGGGTGGTGGCGGTGCCGGGCGTGTCGGCCGCGGCCACCGTGCTGGAGGTGCGGGCTCCGGACGCGGTGGGGCTGCTGCACCGGATCGGGCGGGCGCTGGAGTCCGCCGGGGTGCGGGTGCGGAGCGCGCACGTGTCGACGCTGGGGGCGAATGCCGTGGACACCCTGTACGTCACCGACACCGGCGGCCTCCCGCTGCCGGCCCCCGCCGCAGCCGCCCTCGCCACCCGGGTGCAGGCCGCCTTGTCCTGAGCGCGTGACCGCCGGCCCCGCGGTCGTTCGGAATCGGGTGCTCCCCGCCCTTGCGGGGGTGATCCGGTCGCCCTGAGCCGGTCGGAAAGCGTGTCCGGCCGCTCCCCGCCGCCGCGGGGGCCCTGGGCCTCGCCTGCCGGTTCCGGTGGGCGGGGCCGCTTTGTTCGCGGAGCCGGATACTCTGGAGGGCGATCAGACACCCCCGACCCCAAGGACCGACGAGCGCCGTGTTCGATACTCTCTCCGACCGCCTGGCGACTACCTTCAAGGCCCTGCGCGGCAAGGGCCGCCTGTCCGAGCAGGACATCGACGCCGCGGCCCGGGAGATCCGTATCGCCCTCCTCGAGGCCGATGTGGCGCTGCCCGTCGTCCGGGCGTTCATCTCGAACGTCAAGGAGCGGGCCCGCGGGGCCGAGGTCTCCAAGGCGCTGAACCCCAGCCAGCAGGTCATCAAGATCGTCAACGAGGAGCTCATCGGCATCCTCGGCGGCGAGACCCGCCGCCTCCGGTTCGCCAAGACCGCGCCGACCGTCATCATGCTGGCCGGTCTCCAGGGTGCCGGTAAGACCACCCTCGCCGGAAAGCTCGGCCTCTGGCTCAAGGGCCAGGGCCACTCGCCGCTGCTCGTCGCCTGTGACCTCCAGCGCCCCAACGCCGTCAACCAGCTCTCGGTCGTCGCCGAGCGCGCCGGCGTCGCGGTGTACGCCCCCCAGCCGGGCAACGGCGTGGGCGACCCGGTCCAGGTCGCCAAGGACTCGATCGAGTACGCCCGCACCAAGCAGTACGACATCGTCATCGTCGACACCGCCGGCCGCCTCGGCATCGACCAGGAGCTGATGCAGCAGGCCGCGGACATCCGCGACGCCGTCAGCCCCGACGAGGTCCTCTTCGTCGTCGACGCCATGATCGGTCAGGACGCGGTCAACACCGCAGAGGCCTTCCGCGACGGCGTCGGCTTCGACGGCGTGGTCCTCTCCAAGCTCGACGGCGACGCCCGCGGTGGTGCGGCGCTCTCCATCGCGCACGTCACCGGCCGCCAGATCATGTTCGCCTCCAACGGCGAGAAGCTGGACGACTTCGACGCGTTCCACCCGGACCGCATGGCCTCCCGGATCCTCGGCATGGGCGACGTGCTCAGCCTCATCGAGAAGGCCGAGCAGACCTTCTCGCAGGCCGAGGCCGAGAAGATGGCGGCCAAGCTCGCCAAGGGGCCCAAGGAGTTCACGCTCGACGACTTCCTGGCCCAGATGGAGCAGGTCCGGAAGATGGGGTCCATCTCCAAGCTGCTCGGCATGCTCCCGGGCATGGGCCAGATCAAGGACCAGATCAACAACATCGACGAGCGCGACGTGGACCGCACCGCCGCGATCATCAAGTCGATGACCCCGGCCGAGCGCCAGGACCCGACGATCATCAACGGCTCCCGCCGCGCCCGTATCGCCAAGGGTTCCGGTGTCGAGGTCAGCGCCGTCAAGAACCTCGTCGAGCGGTTCTTCGAGGCCCGCAAGATGATGTCCCGCATGGCCCAGGGCGGCGGCATGCCCGGCATGCCCGGCATCCCGGGCATGGGCGGTGGCCCCGGCCGTCAGAAGAAGCAGGTCAAGCAGGCCAAGGGCAAGCGCAAGAGCGGCAACCCGATGAAGCGCAAGGCGGACGAGGCCGCGGCCCAGGCCCGCCGCGAGCAGGGCGCCCAGGGCGCGCCCGGCGGCGCCTTCGGGCTGCCCGCCGGCCAGCCCGGCCAGGACTTCGAACTCCCCGACGAGTTCAAGAAGTTCATGGGCTGACGCCCCGCCGTACGACAAGGCCCCCGCGCCCCGCGCGGGGGCCTTCTCGTTACCCCCGGACGGGCCAACGCCCCCCGGCGATGTCCTGGTACCTCCCGTAATGTCGGACCTCACGACACAGGAGGAGGCCCGATTGCCCAGCCCCACCCCCGTGCCGCCGCGTGACCGGGCCGACACCCCCTGGCGCTCCGAGGGGGCGCCGCCGACCCCGCCGCCGAAGAGGCGGATGCCCGGCGGCTGGCGCGGGCTGGTCCTCACCGCCCTGGTGGTCTACCTGCTCACCAACCTCGTCCTGTCGTTCTTCGACGGGGGCGACGAGCCGACCGTCTCGTACACCGAGTTCAGCAAGCAGGTGAACGACGGCAACGTCTCGAAGATCTACTCCAAGGGCGACGCCATCGAGGGCCAGCTCAAGAACAAGCAGCCCGTCCCGGGCGGCGACGGCGACTACACCAAGTTCGTCACCCAGCGCCCCGCCTTCGCCGACGACGACCTGTGGTCCGCCCTGACCTCCAAGGGCGTCACCGTCACCGCCTCGCCGGTCGTCGAGCACCGCGGCTTCCTCGCCAACCTGCTCATCTCCCTCGCCCCGATGCTCCTGCTGATCGGCCTGTGGGTGCTGGTCGCCCGCCGGATGGGCGCGGCCATGGGAGGCGGCCTGGGCGGTCTCGGCGGCAAGGCGCCGCCCAAGCCGGTGGAGGTCGAGGAGGGCAGGCGCACCACCTTCGACGACGTGGCCGGCATCGACGAGGTCGAAGGCGAACTCAGCGAGGTCGTGGACTTCCTCAAGAACCCCGACGCCTACCGGCGGATGGGCGCCCGGATGCCCGGCGGCGTGCTGCTCGCGGGCGCGCCCGGCACCGG
Source organism: Streptomyces sp. NPDC101132 (assembly GCF_044759225.1). Classification (NCBI taxonomy): domain Bacteria; kingdom Bacillati; phylum Actinomycetota; class Actinomycetes; order Kitasatosporales; family Streptomycetaceae; genus Streptomyces; species Streptomyces sp. NPDC101132. The sequence goes on along the minus strand of NZ_JBIVYX010000004.1, from coordinate 49,364 downwards.
CAAGACCCTGCTGGCGCGTGCCGTCGCGGGTGAGGCGGGGGTGCCCTTCTTCTCCGCCTCGGCCTCCGAGTTCATCGAGATGATCGTCGGGGTCGGCGCCAGGCGGGTCCGCGAGCTCTTCACCGAGGCCCGCAAGGCGGCGCCCGCGATCATCTTCATCGACGAGATCGACACCATCGGCCGGGCCCGCGGCGGCGGCGCGGGCGTGGGCGGCCACGACGAGCGCGAGCAGACCCTCAACCAGATCCTGACCGAAATGGACGGGTTCAGCGGCTCCGAGGGCGTGGTCGTGATCGCCGCGACCAACCGGGCCGACGTGCTCGACCCCGCCCTCACCCGGCCCGGCCGCTTCGACCGCACGGTCATGGTCTCCCCGCCCGACCGCGGCGGCCGCGAGTCCATCCTGAAGATCCACACCCGCGAGATCCCCCTCGACCGGGAGGTCGACCTCGCGCAGGTGGCGCGCACGACACCCGGGATGACGGGTGCGGAACTGGCCAACCTCGCCAACGAGGCGGCCCTGCTGGCCGTCAAGCGCAAACAGCCCGCCGTCACCCAGGCAGACCTCTCGGACGCGCTGGAGAAGGTGCAGCTCGGCGCCGTGCGGCCGCTGGTCATGCCCGCCGAGGAACGCCGCCGCACCGCGTACCACGAGAGCGGGCACGCACTGCTGGGCATGCTCCAGCCCGGTGCCGATCCGGTACGGAAGATCACCATCGTGCCGCGCGGCCGCGCACTGGGCGTCACCCTCTCGACGCCCGACGCGGACCGTTACGCGTACACGGAGGAGTACCTCCGCGGCAGGATCATCGGGGCGCTCGGCGGTATGGCGGCCGAGCAGGTCGTCTACGGGGTCGTCACCACCGGGGCCGAGAACGACCTCGAACAGGTCACCGGCATCGCCCGCGGGATGGTCGGCCGCTGGGGCATGAGCGAGCGGGTCGGCCGCCTGACCGCCATCCCGTCCGACGGCCAGGGGGCGTACGGACTCTCCGCCGCGCCCGCCACGCTCGACGTGGTCGACAGCGAGATGCGGCGGATCGTCGACGAGTGCTACGAGAGCGCCTGCCGGCTCCTGCGCGAGCACCGGGACAAGCTCGACGCCCTGGCCGATGCGCTCATGGAGAAGGAGAGCCTGGACGAGGAGGCCGCGTACGCCGCCGCGGGCATCCCGCGCCTGGCCAAGTCCTCCGACTGAACCCCGGCTGCGGCACCCGTGAACCCCGGCTACGGCACCCGGGCGATCAGGTAGCGGAACAGGTTCGGCAGCCAGACCGTGCCGTCCGCGTGGACGTACGGGTGCAGCGCCTCGGTCAGCTCCTTCTCCGCCTGGTCCGCGTCCGTGGGATCGGCCGGCCCGTACAGCCCCGCCGACAGCAGCCCCCGTACCGCGCTCTCGGTGTCGGCGTACCCGAACGGGCAGAACACCCGCCCCGACCCGTCCGGCACCAGCCCGAAGCGGTGCGCGGTGTTCTCCAGCGCGTCCCGCGCAGCCGGCCGCCAGGCCTCGCCCAGCACGGCCGCCGTGGCGCACCGCTCCGGCGGGCCCCACCCGGCCAGCACCACCGCGCCGCCCCGGCGGAGCAGCGGCAGCGCGGCCGCCAGGTCCGGGCAGCCGTCCGGCGCGAAGGCCGTCACCACGTCGTACGGGCGGTCCGCGGCCCGCGGCGCCGCGTCGGCGGCCAGCGCCCGCTCCCGGGCCAGCGCGCGCCGCCCCGGATCCGGCTCGGCCCCGGTCACCCGGGCGCCCCGGCCGGCGGCCAGCAGCAGGGCCAGCCCCGCCCCGCAGTCGAGCCCGAGCAACCGTGTGCCCGGGCCCACTTCGAGCCGGTCGTACACCGCCTCGTACAGCGGCACCAGCATCCGTTCCTGGATCTCCGCCCAGTCACGGGCGACCAGCGTCGGTGTCATAGGAAAGCGCTCCTGTCCTCCCGTGCCCCCGCTCTGCCCCCGTTGACAAGGGAACTGCTCCTCGGCCATCCCGTCCATAGGACGGATGGACCCGATTCACGCTCAGCCTCCCCGGCGCCGTACCATTCGCGCCATGGCAAAGGCACCCGTTCTCACCCCGCAGGCGGAGGACTTCCCCCGCTGGTACCAGGACCTGATCAACAAGGCCGAACTGGCCGACAACGGCCCGGTGCGCGGCACCATGGTCATCCGGCCGTACGGCTACGGCCTGTGGGAGCGGATGCAGCAGGAGATGGACGCGCGCATCAAGGAAGCGGGCGCGCAGAACGCCTACTTCCCGCTGTTCATCCCCCAGTCGTACCTGACGAAGGAAGCCGAGCACGTCGAGGGCTTCGCCCCCGAGCTCGCGGTCGTCACGCACGGCGGCGGCAAGGAGCTGGAGGAGCCGGTCGTCGTCCGGCCCACCTCCGAGACGATCATCAACGACTACTTCTCCAAGTGGGTGCAGAGCTACCGCGACCTGCCCCTGCTGATCAACCAGTGGGCCAACGTGGTCCGCTGGGAGATGCGCCCCCGCGTGTTCCTCCGTACGAGCGAGTTCCTCTGGCAGGAGGGTCACACCGCCCACGCCACCTACGAGGACGCCCGGGAGTACGCCGCGCACATCCACCGCGAGGTGTACGGCGACTTCATGACGAACGTGCTGGGCATCGACGTGGTGCTCGGCCGCAAGACCCCGAAGGAGCGCTTCGCGGGCGCCATCAACACCCTCACCCTCGAGGGCATGATGGGCGACGGCAAGGCCCTCCAGATGGGCACCAGCCACGAGCTGGGCCAGAACTTCGCCAAGGCCTTCAACACCTCCTACCTGTCGAAGGACAGCAAGCAGGAGCTGGTCTGGCAGACCTCGTGGGGCGTCTCGACCCGCATGGTCGGCGGTCTGATCATGTCCCACGGCGACGACAACGGCCTGCGCGTGCCGCCGCGGCTGGCGCACGTCCAGGTCGTCGTCATGGCGATCAAGGGCGACGAGGCCGTGGCCAAGGTGCGTGAGCTGGGCGACCGCCTGAAGGCCGCGGGCATCCGGGTCTTCGTCGACGACCGCGTCGACACCCCCTTCGGCCGCCGCGCCGTGGACTGGGAGCTCAAGGGCGTACCGGTGCGCATCGAGGTCGGCCCGCGCGACCTGGAGAACGGCACCGCGATGCTGGCCCGCCGCATCCCGGGCGGCAAGGAGTCGGTCTCCATCGACTCGCTGGTCGACCTGCTGCCGAAGGTGCTGGACGAGGACCAGGCGCAGCTGCTGCGCGAGTCCCGCGAGCGCCGTGAGGCCCGTACCACCGACGTGGCCACCATCGAGGAGGCCGCCGAGGCCGCCGTCGCCGGCGGCTGGGCGCGCATCCCGTGGGACGTGCTGGGCCCGGAGGGCGAGGCCAAGCTCGGCGAGCAGGCCGTGTCCGTGCGGTGCCTGATCGCGGAGGACGGCTCGGTCCCGCAGACCGACGACGCCCCCGGTACGCTCGCGATCGTGGCGCGCTCCTACTGATCGTCGGGAGGGTCCCCCCCCGGCCGCTCTTCCGGCCGGGGGGACCCCCTTACGTACCGACTCCTCCGGAGTTCTGCGTACCCGTCCTCGTCGGGACGCATCAGAGTGAACTGACTGGTACGTGCAAAAAATTTGGAATGGCCCGGAATCGGAACACCGGGGCCCCCAGGCTCGTTGTCACGACGTGAGCACGACACCACCTGTTCTCGCCGCAGAGCTGGCGCAGGCGTGGGCCGACATTCAGCGGTACCACCCCGAGCTGCCTGACCTTGCCGCGCCCGAGTCCCTGATCGGAGAGTCCTCGTCCGCCTGCGGCGCCGAGCTCTCCTTCGAGCGACTGCTGCACGAGGCAGTCCATGGCATCGCCGCCGCCCGAGGCGTGCGCGACACCTCGCGAGCGGGGCGCTATCACAACCGCAGATTCCTCGCGATCGCCGAGGAGATGGGCCTCGACCACTCCGACGAGCCGCACGCGAGTAGCGGCTTCTCCCTGGTCACGCTCAACCCCGAGGCCAAGAAGCGCTACCGCCCCACCATCGAGCGGCTCCAGCGCGCGCTCAAGGCGCACACCGCGGCCACCGCGGCCGACACCAAGCGCTCCTTCCGCGGACCGGCCGCCCGGCACGGCTCCTCGGGTGGCGGCGTGCGCGTCAAGGCGGTCTGCGAGTGCGGGCGGAACGTCCGGGTGGTGCCCTCCGTGCTGGCGCAGGCGCCGATCGTGTGCGGCGGGTGCATGAAGCCCTTCCGCATCCCCGAGGCCGCCGTCGCGGCGGCGTCCTGACGGCTCCCGCGGGCGCTCCGGGCGGGCATGGCCACGCCGTCGGCCCTGGCCGCCCACCGCGCGCGGCCGTGTCCTGGACGTATGGCACAATGGCTAGCTGTACTCGACAGTCGCACAGGACCCCTCTCTCCTCCGGCTGACGCGTCCATCGGGCACCCGAGTACCGCAACCCCACGTGGCATCCCGTTGTGCCCAACCACGTCAAGACCAGGAGACACCACTCCAGTGGCAGTCAAGATCAAGCTGAAGCGTCTGGGCAAGATCCGTTCGCCTCACTACCGCATCGTCGTCGCCGACTCCCGTACCCGCCGTGACGGCCGGGCCATCGAGGAGCTGGGCATCTACCAGCCGACGTACAACCCCTCGAAGATCGAGGTCAACTCCGAGCGTGCGCAGTACTGGCTGTCCGTCGGCGCCCAGCCGACCGAGCCGGTCCTCGCCATCCTGAAGCTCACCGGCGACTGGCAGAAGCACAAGGGCCTGCCGGCCCCGGCGCCGCTGCTGCAGCCGGCGACGAAGGAAGACAAGCGTCGTTCCTTCGAGGAGTTCGCCAAGACCCTGGAGGGTGGCGACGCCAAGGGCGAGGCCATCACCCAGAAGGCCAAGAAGACCGAGAAGAAGGCGGACGAGGCCGAGGCCGCGTCCACCGAGTCGACCGAGGCCTGATCATGCTCGAGGAGGCTCTCGAGCACCTCGTGAAGGGCATCGTCGACAACCCCGACGACGTGCAGGTCGCCTCGCGCACCCTGCGCCGCGGGCGCGTCCTCGAGGTCCGGGTCCACCCGGACGACCTCGGCAAGGTGATCGGCCGCAACGGCCGCACCGCGCGCGCCCTGCGCACCGTCGTGGGCGCCATCGGCGGCCGGGGCATCCGCGTCGACCTCGTCGACGTGGACCAGGTCCGCTGAGAAGTTGAAGCACCGGCACGGGCCGGGGAGGGCACACGTGCCCGCCCCGGCCCGTCGTCGTCCCGACAGGAGAGAAACAGCGTGCAGCTCGTAGTCGCCCGGATCGGCCGCGCCCACGGCATCAAGGGTGAGGTCACCGTCGAGGTACGCACCGACGAGCCCGAACTGCGGCTCAGCCCCGGTGCCGTGCTCCACACCGAGCCCGCCTCGGCCGGACCGCTCACCATCGAGACCGGCCGCGTGCACAGCGGCCGCCTGCTGCTGCGCTTCGAGGGCGTCAGGGACCGCACCGCCGCGGAGGCCCTGCGCAACACCCTGCTGATCGCCGAGGTCGACCCGTCCGAGCTCCCGGAGGAGGAGGACGAGTTCTACGACCACCAGCTCATGGACCTCGACGTGGTCCTCGCCGACGGCACCGAGGTCGGCCGGATCACGGAGATCTCCCACCTGCCCTCGCAGGACCTCTTCATCGTCGAGCGCCCGGACGGCACCGAGGTGATGATCCCCTTCGTCGAGGAGATCGTCACCGAGATCGACCTGGAGAACCAGCGCGCCGTGATCAACCCGCCGCCGGGGCTGATCGACGACCGCGCGGAGATCGCCTCCGCCCGGGACGGGGACTCCTGATGCGGCTCGACGTCGTCACGATCTTCCCCGAGTACCTGGAACCGCTGAACGTCTCGCTGGTCGGCAAGGCCCGCGCCCGCGGCCAGCTCGGCGTCCACGTCCACGACCTGCGGGAATGGACGTACGACCGGCACAACACGGTCGACGACACCCCGTACGGCGGCGGCCCCGGCATGGTCATGAAGACCGAGCCCTGGGGCGACTGCCTGGACCAGGTGCTGGCCGACGGCTACGAGTCCGGCGCCCACGGCCCGGCCCTCGTCGTCCCCACCCCCAGCGGTCGCCCGTTCACCCAGGAACTCGCCGTCGAACTCTCCCGGCGCCCCTGGCTGATCTTCACCCCGGCCCGGTACGAGGGCATCGACCGCCGCGTGACGGACGAGTACGCCACCCGGATACCGGTCTACGAGGTCTCCATCGGCGACTACGTGCTGGCCGGCGGCGAGGCCGCGGTGCTGGTCGTCACGGAGGCGGTGGCCCGCCTGCTGCCCGGAGTGCTCGGCAACGCCGAGTCGCACCGGGACGACTCCTTCGCGCCCGGCGAGATGGCGAACCTCCTGGAGGGGCCCGTCTACACCAAGCCCCCGGAGTGGCGCGGCCGCGGCATCCCCGACGTGCTGCTCAGCGGACACCACGGCAGGATCGCCCGGTGGCGCCGGGACGAGGCCTTCGCCCGCACCGCGCGGAACCGTCCGGACCTGATCGAGCGCACCCCCGCGTCCGCCTTCGACAAGAAGGACCGCGAGACGCTCAGCATCCTGGGCTGGGCCCCGACGCCCGACGGCCGATTTTGGCGCAGGGCCGACGCCGTGGAAGAATAGGCGGCTGCTGTACGCCCGGCTTCGCGCCCCTGCCACAGGGGGACCGTCGCGGACCGGGTGGAACGGCTTCGAACTCTCTACGAACTCCCGCCCGGCGACCTGTGGCGTCGTGCGAAGAAAGCAGACGAAGAACATGTCTCACCTGCTCGATGGCGTCAACGCCTCCTCCCTGCGCTCGGACGTCCCGGCCTTCCGCCCGGGTGACACCGTCAACGTGCACGTCCGCGTGATCGAGGGCAACCGCTCCCGTATCCAGCAGTTCAAGGGCGTTGTCATCCGTCGCCAGGGCTCTGGCGTCTCCGAGACCTTCACCGTTCGCAAGGTCTCCTTCAGCGTCGGCGTGGAGCGTACCTTCCCGGTGCACTCCCCGATCTTCGAGAAGATCGAGCTCGTCACCCGCGGTGACGTGCGCCGCGCGAAGCTGTACTACCTCCGTGAGCTCCGTGGCAAGGCCGCGAAGATCAAGGAGAAGCGCGACAACTGATCTCGGCTCCGGCGTCCGGGGGTGGCCGGATAGGCTCGCCCCCGATGGACACCGAAGCACGAATCACGCAGCGCGGCAGCTCCTCCTCCGAACCCGGCGACGGGACGGAGGGGGAGCGGCCGCGCTCTGCGTTTTCCCGGGGCGTCTTCCGGGGGCTGACCGTACGCCGGGCCGGGCTGATCGGGGTGGCGTGCACGGCCTTCCTGCTGTTGTTCTCCCAGTACGTCGTCCAGCCCTTCCTGATCCCGAGCCGCTCGATGGAGCCGACGCTGAAGGTCGGGGACCGGGTGCTGGTGAACAAGCTGGCGTACCGTTTCGGCGACCGGCCGGAACGGGGTGACGTGGTGGTCTTCGACGGCACCGGGTCCTTCGTGCGCGAGCGCCCCGAGGGCAACGCCCTGGGTGCGGCGCTGCGGGGCGCGGGCGCCGCGCTCGGGCTGGCGGAGCCGGCCGAGACGGACTTCGTGAAGCGGGTCGTGGGCGTGGGCGGCGACGACGTGGTCTGCTGCGACGCGGGCGGCCGGATCCAGGTGAACGGCGCTCCCGTCGAGGAGGACTACCTGTTCCCCGGTGACACCGCGTCCCGGGTGCCCTTCCGCGTCGTCGTCCCCTTGGGGACCCTGTTCGTCATGGGCGACCACCGGTCGCAGTCGCGAGACTCCCGGGACCACCTGGGAGAGCCGGGCGGGGGGATGGTGCCGGTGGAGAAGGTGATCGGGCGGGCCGACTGGATCGGCTGGCCGGCGACCCGCTGGGGCGCGCCGGGAACCGGGGCGGGGCATGGGTAGCCGTGGGCGCCCGCGCGGCGCGGCGCGCGAGCCGGGGCCGGGCACGGGGGCGCGTACGGCCGCACGGGCGCGGACGGGCGCGGATGTGCGTACCGGCGCGGACGTGCGTACGGACGACTCCCCGTGGGCCGGGAGGCCGGCGGCACCGGCCGCGCCCGGACGGGCGGAGCGGCGGCGGCTGGCCCGGCGGGTCAGGCGGCGGCGCCGCACCCGCACGGCCGGCGAGGTGCCGCTGCTGATCGTGGTGGCGCTGCTGATAGCCCTGGTGCTCAAGACCTTCCTGGTGCAGGCCTTCGTGATCCCGTCGGGCTCGATGGAGCAGACGATCCGGATCGGCGACCGGGTGCTGGTGGACAAGCTGTCCCCGTGGTTCGGCGCGAAGCCGGAGCGTGGCGAGGTCGTGGTGTTCAAGGACCCGGGCGGCTGGCTCCAGGGGGAGACCCGCCGGGTGGAGCCCGACCCGGTGGGCATCAAGCAGGTCAAGCAGGTGCTGACCTTCATCGGCCTGCTCCCCTCGGCGGACGAGCAGGACCTGATCAAGCGGGTCGTCGCGGTCGGCGGCGACACGGTGAAGTGCTGCGACGCGCGGGGCCGGGTCAGCGTCAACGGCGAGGGGCTGGACGAGCCGTACGTGCACCCGGGCAACGCGCCCTCCGAGGTGACCTTCGAGGTGAAGGTGCCCGAGGGCAGGCTGTTCGTGATGGGCGACCACCGCTCGAACTCCGCGGACTCCCGGTTCCACCTGGACGAGCCCTTCGACGGCACGATCTCCGAGGAGGGCGTGGTGGGGCGCGCCGTCGTGATCGCCTGGCCGTTCGACCACTGGCGCAAGCTGGAGGTCCCGGCGACTTTCCGATCCGTGCCGGAACCCGCGCGGCGCGGGCGCCGCCGTACCCGGCCCGTCGCATAGTGTTGCTCCCCGGGATCCGTACGGCATGATCCGCACGGGATCCTTACGTGCCCGTACGGCATGATCCCTTAGGAAACACTTCACCTCCCGACCCCTGCGGAACTCCCGCTCGTTAGGGGAGTGGAGGCTCCCGGCTTCCCGGCCCGGAGCGGCAGCACTGAGTGAGGAGTGGACGTGGGGGATGTGGCGGTCGGCGCACAGACCGGACGCGAAGAACCCGACGAGCGGCGGGAGGGTGCCGTGGACGTGGACGGCGGGACCGACCGGGCGGACGAGGGTGACGAGAGCGATGGCGCCGCACGCAGGCAGCGCTCCTTCTGGAAGGAGCTGCCCCTCCTCATCGGCATCGCCCTGCTGCTCGCGCTGCTGATCAAGACCTTCCTGGTACAGGCCTTCTCGATCCCCTCGGACTCGATGCAGAACACCCTGCAGCGGGGCGACCGGGTGCTCGTGGACAAGCTGACGCCGTGGTTCGGCTCGGAGCCCGAGCGGGGCGAGGTCGTGGTCTTCCACGACCCGAACAAGTGGCTCGCGGGCGAGCCGGTGGCCAAGCCCAACGCGATCCAGAACTTCCTGAGCTTCATCGGCCTGATGCCCTCCGCGGAGGACAAGGACCTGATCAAGCGCGTGATCGGCGTCGGCGGCGACACGGTGTCCTGTGAGAAGGGCGGACCGGTCAAGGTCAACGGCAAGGCGCTGGACGAGCCGTACATCTACCCCGGCAACACCCCGTGCGACGACATGCCGTTCAACGTGAAGGTGCCCGAGGGCAAGATCTGGGTGATGGGCGACCACCGCCAGAACTCGTACGACTCGCGCTACCACATGGACGACGAGACCAAGGGCTTCGTGCCGAACAGCAAGGTCGTCGGCCGGGCCGTGGTCATCGCCTGGCCGGTCACCCGCTGGTCGACCCTGCCGATCCCGGACACCTTCGACCAGCCGGGTCTGGCGGCCGCCCTGGGCGCCGCGCCGGTGGGTCTGGGCGTCGCGGGCGCGGTGCCGCTGGTGCTGTGGCGCCGGAGGCGGCTTACGCGGGTGGGTACCGGCGGGTAGATTGCCGTCCCAGATCGACGGACTCCGAAGGTGGGGGGCGCTGGGATGGGCGGAACAGCACGCAAGGACGGCCGCGGCCGCCTGGGCAACACGTTGTCCGGGCTGGCCGTGGCCGTCGGCTTTGTGCTCTTCCTGGGCGGGTTCGTGTGGGGCGCGATGCTGTACCAGCCCTACACGGTGCCCACGGACTCGATGATGCCCACGGTCAAGCCCGGCGACCGGGTGCTGGCCGAGCGGATCGACGGCGGTGAGGTGCGGCGCGGGGACGTCGTGATCTTCACCGACGCGATGTGGAGCAACGCGCCCATGGTCAAGCGGGTCGTCGGGGTCGGCGGTGACACAGTGAAGTGCTGCGGCCAGGGCGGCCGGCTCACGGTGAACGGGGTGCAGATCGACGAGCCGTACCTGGACACCACGCGGGGCATGGCCTCGGAGATCCCCTTCGAGGTGAAGGTGCCCGAGGGCAAGCTCTTCCTGCTGGGCGACCGGCGCGGGGCCTCCGTGGACTCCCGGGCGCACCTGCAGGAGGCGGGGCAGGGCACCGTGTCCCGGTCCGCCGTCACGGCCCGGGTGGACGCGGTGGCGTGGCCGTCGCCGCAGATGCTGGAGCGGCCGGGGGCCTTCGGGGCGCTGCCGGGCGGGATCTCGGCCGCCGGGCCGGTGAAGCCGGTGCTGGGCGCGATCGTGGCGGGTGCGCTGCTGGTGCTCGGCGGGGCGGCGTACGGGCCGCTGGCGAAGCGGTCCGCCGGGCGCGCGGGGGCGCGTACGGGCCAGGGAGCCGGGCGGCGGGAGCGGGCCGGTGTCCGCTGAGGGCGGCGGGGGCGGACCGGTCTCCGCTGAGGGCGGCCGGGGCGGGCCGGTGTCCGCCGGGCCGGGCGGGCCGGAGGTGCGGCTGGTGTCGCGGGTGATCCTGCTGGACCCCGAGGACCGGATCCTGCTGCTGCACGGCTTCGAGCCGGCGGACCCGTCGGACCACTGGTGGTTCACCCCCGGCGGCGGCCTGGAGGAGGGCGAGTCCCGCGAGGAGGCCGCCCTGCGCGAGCTGGCCGAGGAGACCGGGATCACGCGGGTCGAACTGGGACCCGTGCTGTGGCGGCGCTACTGCGCGTTCCCCTTCGACGGGCGCCGCTGGGAGCAGGACGAGTGGTACTTCCTGGCCCGGACCGACCAGACGGCGACCGTGATGGGCGGGCTGACGGAGCTGGAACGGCGCAGCGTGGCCGGGGCGAGGTGGTGGACCTCCGAGGAACTGTCGGCGGCCCGTGAGACGGTGTACCCGACCAGGCTCGCCGAGCTGCTGCGCACGCTGCTCGTCGAGGGTCCTCCGGATGTGCCGGTGGTGCTGGCCCCGGAAATCGTTTAGGGGCCCACCCGGCTGGCGCACAATAGGGGGACGCACGGCTGAAGGGGAACATGCCATGAGCGCCGAGGACCTCGAGAAGTACGAGACCGAGATGGAGCTGAAGCTCTACCGGGAGTACCGCGACGTCGTCGGGCTGTTCAAATACGTCATCGAGACCGAGCGGCGCTTCTACCTGACGAACGACTACGAGATGCAGGTGCACTCGGTCCAGGGCGAGGTGTTCTTCGAGGTCACGATGGCCGACGCCTGGGTGTGGGACATGTACCGGCCGGCGCGGTTCGTGAAGCAGGTGCGGGTGCTGACCTTCAAGGACGTGAACATCGAGGAGCTCAACAAGAGCGACCTCGAACTTCCGGGGAGCTGATCGCGGGGGCCGCCGGGCCGTGGCCCGGCGGCCGCTGGGGCAGTGGGGCCGTGAGGCCGTGGGGCCGTTCAGGACCTGGCGGCGGGGGGCGTTAGCCCGTGTGGGTGACGAGGTTGTCCACATCGGGCGGACTGTCCACCAAGATCCACTTCGGGGCGGTGGGTGCGGGACATTCGGTGCCGGAGGTGGTGCCGGATGGACGCACACGAGACCGGAGGGCCCGACCCGCGGGGGGACCGGGCCCGGCGGGCGCTGGGACGGTACGGCGAGGAGCTGGCCGCGCGGCGGCTGGCCGAGGCCGGGATGACGGTGATCGCGCGGAACTGGCGGTGCCGGGGCGGGGAGATCGACATCGTGGCCCGCGAGGGCGACGCCCTGGTGGTCTGCGAGGTGAAGACCCGCCGGGAGGGTGCCTTCGAGCACCCCATGGAGGCGGTCCGCCCCGCCAAGGCCGCCCGGCTGCGCCGGCTCGCCGGCCGCTGGCTGGCCGACCACGGGGGGCCACCCGGCGGCGGGGTCAGGATCGACCTGGTCGGGGTGGTGCTGCCGCGGCGCGGAGCCCCCGTGGTGGAGCACGTCAGGGGGGTGGCCTGATGGGGTTCGCACGGACCTGTTCGGTGGCCCTCGTCGGCGTCGACGGCGTGGTGGTGGAGGTCCAGGCCGACCTGGAGCCCGGGGTGGCCGCGTTCACGCTGGTGGGGCTGCCCGACAAGACGCTGGTCGAGAGCCGGGACCGGGTCAGGGCCGCCGTCGTGAACTCCGGTGCCGACTGGCCGCAGAAGAAGCTCACCGTCGGGCTCAGTCCGGCCGCCGTGCCCAAGTCGGGCTCCGGCTTCGACCTGGCCGTGGCCGCCGCGGTGCTCGCGGCGGCGGAGCGGGTGGACCCCCGGGCGATCGAGGACCTGGTGCTGATCGGCGAACTGGGACTGGACGGCCGGGTGCGGCCGGTGCGCGGGGTGCTGCCGGCGGTGCTCGCCGCGGCCGAGGCCGGGTACCGCCAGGTGGTCGTCGCCGAGCAGTCCGCCGCCGAGGCCTCCCTGGTCCCCGAGGTGTCGGTGCTCGGGGTGCGCAGCCTGCGGCAGCTGATCGCCGTGCTCACCGACGGCGAGGTGCCCGAGGAGGCGCCGGAGGAGCCCGGGCGGCCGGACCCGATGCTGGCGGGCCTGCTGGTGCCCGGCGCGGGAGCGGGCACCGGGGCGGCGGGAGCGGACGGGGTGCCGCCCGACCTCGCGGACGTCGCGGGCCAGCCGGTGGCACGGAGGGCCCTGGAGGTGGCCGCGGCCGGGGGCCACCACCTCTTCCTGAGCGGACCGCCCGGCGCGGGGAAGACGATGCTCGCGGAGCGGATCCCCGCGATCCTGCCGCCGCTCTCCCGGCGGCAGTCCCTGGAGGTGACCGCCGTCCACTCCGTCGCCGGCATCCTCCCGCCCGGGGAGCCCATGGTGGCCCGCGCGCCCTACTGCGCGCCCCACCACTCGGCCACCATGCAGTCCCTGGTCGGCGGGGGGAACGGCATGCCCAGGCCGGGCGCCGTGTCCCTGGCCCACTGCGGGGTGCTCTTCCTGGACGAGGCCCCCGAGTTCAGCCCCAAGGTGCTGGACGCGCTCCGCCAGCCCCTGGAGTCCGGCCAGGTGGTCATCGCACGGGCCGCGGGGGTGGTCCGGCTGCCGGCCCGGTTCCTGATGGTGCTGGCCGCGAACCCCTGCCCGTGCGGGCGGTTCTCGCGGCACGGCACCGGGTGCGAGTGCCCCTCGTCCGCGATCCGCCGGTACCAGGCACGGCTCTCGGGGCCGCTGCTGGACCGCGTCGACCTCCGCGTCGAGGCCGAGCCGGTCAGCCGCGCCGACCTGCTGGGCCGGAGCGGCGGGGAGCCCACCGAAGCCGTCGCCGCCCGGGTGCGGGAGGCCAGGGCCCGCGCCGCCGCCCGGCTGGCCGGCACCCCCTGGGCGGTCAACGCCGAGGTGCCGGGGCACGAGTTGCGCACCCGCTGGCAGGTGGCACCCGGCGCCCTCGGCCCGGCCGAGCGCGACCTCGACCGGGGGCTCCTGACGGCCCGTGGGCTCGACCGGGTGCTGCGGGTCGCCTGGACCGTGGCCGACCTGCGCGGGCGGGACCGCCCGGAGGCGCTGGACGTGGCCGTCGCCCTGGAGCTGCGCACCGGCGTGGCCCGTGGGACGCCCCAGGCCGTGGGGGAGCGGGTGTGAGCGCGCGGGAGGCATGCCGCGTGCGCCGGCGGCGGGGGTGGAGTGGGGTGGCGCGGTGGACGAGCTGACGGCGCGGGCCGCGCTGACCCGCGTACTGGAGCCCGGAGAGGAGCACGGGGGGCGCTGGTTGCGGCGGTTCGGCGCGGAGGAGCTGGTGCGCCTCCTGCGGGACCCGGACGCGGCCGGGGGCGCGCTCACGGGCGTGGGGCCGGACCGGCTCGCCGGGTACCGCAGGCGGGCCGCGGCGGCCGAGCCGGGCAGGGACCTGGCGGCGGTCGCGGCGGTGGGCGGACGGTTCGTCACCCCCGGCGGTCCGGAGTGGCCGAGCCAGCTGGACGACCTGGGCGACGCCCGGCCGGTGGGCCTCTGGCTGCGGGGACCGCACGACCTCCGCACCTGGGCGCTCCGGTCCGTGGCACTCGTCGGAGCCCGGGCGTGTACTCCGTACGGGGCACACATGGCGACCACGCTGGCTGCCGGGCTGGCCGAGCGCGGCTGGGTCGTCGTCTCGGGCGCGGCGTACGGGATCGACGCGGCCGTGCACCGGGGCGTGCTCGCGGCCGAGGGGGCCACGGCGGCGGTGCTGGCCTGCGGGGTCGACACCAGCTACCCCCGCGGCCACGACGGGCTCCTGCGGCGGATCGCCACCCAGGGCCTGGTCGTCGGGGAGCTGCCGCCCGGCAGCCATCCCACGCCCAGCAGGTTCGTCCTGCGCAACCGCGTGATCGCGGCCCTGACTCGCGGCACGGTGGTCGTCGAGGCCGCCTACCGCAGCGGCTCGCTGGTCACCGCCCGCGCCGCGCAGCGGCTGGGGCGGCACACCATGGGCGTGCCGGGACCCGCCACCAGCGGGCTCTCGGCCGGGGTGCACGAGCTGATCAGGGGCGGCGCGGTGCTGGTCACGGACGCGGCGGAGGTGGCCGAACAGGTCGGCGCCATGGGCGAACTGGCGCCCGGCCGGCGCGGCCCCGTCGTCGCCCGGGACCTGCTGCACCCCGCCGCCGCGCGGGTGCTCGAAGCACTGCCGGCCGGACGGCCGGCGGGGGTGCGGGAACTCGCCCTCGGCGCGGGCACCAGCACCGATGAAGTCATCGGCAGACTGTACGAACTTCACTCCCTGGGGTTCGTCGAACGGCAGGGCGATGACTGGCGGTTGACCACTCCGGCGGATGACGCGGCCGGGCAATCCGCAGGCCCCCGGCGAGGCGGTCCTTGACCTGGGGCGATCCGGTGAAAGGGTGAAGGCGATGAGATACGCCGTCTTCCCGGTGGCACCCTCGGGGCCCGTGTGCGAGGCGCGGGCCCAGGGCCGTCGGCGTCACCGCGGACGCCCCTGTACCCACGCGCGATCCCGTACTCTTCGCGCACCGCGACACTCCAGTCACGCTACGCTCCCAAGGATCCCGACTGCAGAACGGCTCAAGGCGACGCATGCCCCAGCACACCTCCGGGTCTGACCGCGCCGCGGCACCCCCCGCCGCCCGAGAGGGCGTCCGGGCACCCGCACCCTCCTCCCTGGACGAGCTGTGGCGGTCGTACAAGGAGACCGCCGACGAGCGCCTGCGCGAGCAGCTGATCCTGCACTACTCGCCCCTGGTGAAGTACGTGGCCGGCCGGGTGAGCGTCGGCCTCCCGCCCAACGTGGAGCAGGCCGACTTCGTCTCCTCCGGGGTGTTCGGACTGATCGACGCCATCGAGAAGTTCGACATCGACCGCTCGATCAAGTTCGAGACCTACGCGATCACCCGGATCCGCGGCGCGATGATCGACGAACTGCGGGCCCTGGACTGGATCCCGCGCTCGGTGCGGCAGAAGGCCCGGGCCGTCGAGCGGGCGTACGCCACGCTGGAGGCCCAGCTGCGGCGCACTCCCACCGAGACGGAGGTCGCCTCGGAAATGGGCATCGGCGTGGAGGAACTGCACGCTGTTTTCAGCCAGTTGTCCCTGGCGAACGTGGTGGCCCTGGAAGAGCTGCTGCACGTGGGCGGCGAGGGCGGCGACCGCCTGTCGCTCATGGACACCCTGGAGGACACCGCCGCGGACAACCCGGTCGAGGTGGCCGAGGACCGCGAGCTGCGCAGGCTGCTGGCGCGGGCCATCAACACCCTGCCCGAGCGCGAGAAGACCGTGGTCACCCTCTACTACTACGAGGGCCTCACGCTGGCCGAGATCGGCAACGTCCTCGGCGTGACCGAGAGCCGGGTGAGCCAGATCCACACCAAGTCCGTGCTCCAGCTGCGCGCCAAACTGGCGGACGTCGGCCGCTGACCTTGCGCCCCCTCCGTAGAGTGGAAGCGTGCCAAGGATTCGAGCGGCCTCCGTGGCCGAGCACCGGACGATGCAGCGCGGCGCCCTGCTGGATGCCGCGCGTTCCCTGCTGTCCGAAGGCGGTACGGAGGCGCTGACCTTCCCCGCCCTCGCCGAGCGGACCGGCCTGGCCCGTTCCTCCGTGTACGAGTACTTCCGCTCCCGCGCCGCGGTCGTCGAAGAGCTGTGCGCCGTCGACTTCCCGGTCTGGGCCGCCGAGATCGAGGCCGCCATGCAGGCGGCCGGGACCCCCGAGGGCAAGATCGAGGCCTACGTGCGGAGCCAGCTGGCCCTCGTCGGCGACCGGCGGCACCGCGCCGTCGTCGCGATCTCCGCCAGCGAACTGGACGCCGGGGCCCGCGAGAAGATCCGCGCCGCGCACGGCGGACTGGTCGCGATGATCGTCGAGGCGCTGGCGGCGCTCGGCCACGACCAGCCCAGGCTGGCCGCGACCCTGCTCCAGGGCATCGTCGACGCCGCCGTCCGCCGCATCGAACTCGGCGCCGCCGAGGACCCCTCCGCGATCACCGACGTGGCCGTGGCCATGGCGATGCGGGGCGTACGGGGCTGACCCGCCCGGTCCCGGGTCCCGGGCCGCCGGACAGCGGCAGCAGCCGCGGCGCCGTCCGCGGGAGCAGGGACAGCGGGTCCAGGTAGACCTCTCCGGCGAGCAGCCCCCAGTGCAGGCACGGCGCGGTGCAGTGGCCGCCGGCGGTCGTCACCGCCACCACCTGCCCCCGGGCCACCGCCTCGCCCTCGGCGACCAGCGGACGCACCGGCTCGTACGTGGTGCGCAGC
Organism: Streptomyces sp. NPDC101132; assembly: GCF_044759225.1. NCBI lineage: Bacteria > Bacillati > Actinomycetota > Actinomycetes > Kitasatosporales > Streptomycetaceae > Streptomyces > Streptomyces sp. NPDC101132. Next base: position 32,496 of record NZ_JBIVYX010000004.1, on the reverse strand, counting down.
GGCGTGCCCGCGACGGTCAGCGAGAGCACCCCGCGCCCCGCCACCGGCCCGGCGTGGTGCACCCGCCCCGCGGCCACCGCGCGGACCTCCGTGCCCGGTGCCGCGGCCAGGTCCACCCCGCGGTGTCCCGCCGCGTACGGCGTCGGCGGCGGCAGCCAGCCGCGCAGCAACCGCAGCGGCGCCGGGAGCGGCCGCACCGCCGCGGGCGCCGGGCGGACGGCGGCCGGCGCCCCGGGTACGGGGGCCGGCACCGCGCGAGCGGCGCGTGGGAGCCCGTACCCGGCGGACGCGGCGGCGGGTGCGCCGTATCCGGAGAACGGCAGGAGCAGGGTCAGGACCAGGCCGAGCAGCAGGGGAGTCATGTCCCGCAGCATCCCGCCGGGCGCCGTCCGCGCGCGCGGGCCTGTGGACGGGCGGCCGCCTGTGGACAGGCGCGTCACCCGGCACGCTCCCGGGTCCCGTACACTTCTTGTGGCGATCCGGGTCACCGGGTCGACTTCGCACGCCCCGCCACCTGGTCGATCACGACCGGTGGCCGCGCTCCTCGGTCCCTCGTGGCACGGCGCGTCGGGGCGTCAGGCGCGACCGCCGTCCGGTGGTCGCGGTAACCGAGCAATCAAGGAGTACGGCCATGGCCGTCGTCACGATGCGGGAGCTGCTGGAGAGCGGCGTCCACTTCGGTCACCAGACCCGTCGCTGGAACCCGAAGATGAAGCGCTTCATCTTCACCGAGCGCAACGGCATCTACATCATCGACCTGCTCCAGTCGCTGTCGTACATCGACCGCGCCTACGAGTTCGTCAAGGAGACCGTCGCGCACGGCGGCTCCATCATGTTCGTCGGCACGAAGAAGCAGGCCCAGGAGGCCATCGCCGAGCAGGCGACCCGCGTCGGCATGCCGTACGTCAACCAGCGCTGGCTGGGTGGCATGCTCACCAACTTCTCCACCGTCTACAAGCGTCTGCAGCGCCTCAAGGAGCTCGAGCAGATCGACTTCGAGGACGTGGCCGCCTCCGGCCTCACCAAGAAGGAGCTCCTGGTCCTCTCCCGCGAGAAGGCCAAGCTGGAGAAGACCCTCGGTGGCATCCGCGAGATGCAGAAGGTGCCGAGCGCCGTCTGGATCGTCGACACCAAGAAGGAGCACATCGCCGTCGGTGAGGCGCGCAAGCTCCACATCCCGGTCGTCGCGATCCTCGACACCAACTGCGACCCCGACGAGGTCGACTACAAGATCCCGGGCAACGACGACGCGATCCGCTCCGTCACCCTGCTCACCCGCGTGATCGCCGACGCCGTCGCCGAGGGCCTCATCGCCCGTTCCGGCGTTGCCGCCGGTGACTCGAAGCCGGGCGACAAGACCGTCGGCGAGCCGCTGGCCGAGTGGGAGCGCGACCTGCTCGAGGGCGAGAAGAAGGCCGACGAGGCCCCGGCCGCCGCCGAGGCCCCCGCCGCCGAGGCCGAGGCCCCGGCCGCGGACGCCGAGCAGGCCTGACCCACTGAGAGAGCCCGGCGTTCACCTGCCGGGCACTCCCAGCACGGACGATGACGACGGGGGACGGTGCTCACGAGGCACCGGCCCCCGCCGTTCACCCGTAGATCTACGACTTCGAGAGAGAATCACAGACTCATGGCGAACTACACCGCCGCTGACGTCAAGAAGCTCCGCGAGCTCACCGGCGCCGGCATGATGGACTGCAAGAAGGCCCTGGACGAGTCGGACGGCAACGTCGACAAGGCCGTCGAGGCCCTGCGCATCAAGGGCCAGAAGGGCGTCGCCAAGCGCGAGGGCCGCTCCGCCGAGAACGGCGCCGTCGTCTCCCTGCTCGCCGACGACAACACCTCCGGTGTGCTCGTCGAGCTGAAGTGCGAGACCGACTTCGTCGCCAAGGGTGACAAGTTCCAGGCCGTCGCCGCCGAGATCGCCAAGCACGTGGCCGCCACCTCCCCGGCGGACATCGCGGCGCTGCTCGCCTCCGAGATCGAGGCCGGCAAGACCGTCCAGGCGTTCGTGGACGAGGCCAACGCCAACCTCGGCGAGAAGATCGTCCTGGACCGCTTCGCGCAGTACGCCGACGGTTTCGTCTACTCGTACATGCACCGCACCATGCCCGACCTGCCCCCGCAGATCGGTGTCCTGGTCGAGCTGGACAAGGCCGACGCCAACCTCGCCAAGGGCGTCGCGCAGCACATCGCCGCGTTCGCCCCGAAGTACCTGGCCAAGGAGGACGTCCCGGCCGAGGTCGTCGAGTCCGAGCGCCGCGTCGCCGAGGAGACCACCCGCGCCGAGGGCAAGCCCGAGGCCGCCCTGCCGAAGATCGTCGAGGGTCGCCTCAACGGCTTCTTCAAGGACGCCACGCTCCTGGGCCAGCCCTACGCGCTGGACAACAAGAAGTCCGTCCAGCAGATCCTGGACGAGGCCGGTGTCACCCTGAAGCGCTTCACCCGCATCAAGGTCGGCATCTGAGTCCGTACGCGACGGACACCGGACCCCGGTAGGGTCTGAGGCAGTCGTCCGCGTTCGCGCCGGTCGACCGCAGATCTGACGAGGAGGCCATTGCCGCACAGGGAACCGCAAGGACCCCGGCAATGGCCTTCTTCGTATGTGCACGAGGAGATCTCCATGAATCAGGGCGTGGACCCCCACACCGCTTCCGACGACAAGAGCGACCACGACAAGAAGGGCCGCCGCTTCATGCTGAAGCTGTCCGGCGAGGCCTTCTCCGGCGGCGGGGGACTGGGCGTCGACCCCGACGTCGTGCACGCGATCGCGCGCGAGATCGCGGCGGTCGTCCGCGACGGCGCCGAGATCGCCGTCGTCATCGGCGGCGGCAACTTCTTCCGCGGCGCCGAGCTCCAGCAGCGCGGCATGGACCGGGCCCGCTCCGACTACATGGGCATGCTCGGCACCGTGATGAACTGCCTCGCCCTCCAGGACTTCCTGGAGAAGGAGGGCATCGACTCCCGCGTGCAGACCGCCATCACCATGGGCCAGGTCGCGGAGCCGTACATCCCGCTGCGCGCCGTGCGCCACCTGGAGAAGGGCCGCGTCGTCATCTTCGGCGCCGGCATGGGCATGCCGTACTTCTCCACCGACACCACGGCCGCCCAGCGCGCCCTGGAGATCGACGCCGAGGCCCTGCTCATGGGCAAGAACGGTGTCGACGGCGTCTACGACTCCGACCCCAAGGCCAACCCCGACGCGGTCAAGTTCGACGCCCTGGAGTACGGCGAGGTGCTGTCCCGCGACCTCAAGGTCGCCGACGCCACCGCCATCACGCTCTGCCGTGACAACAAGCTGCCGATCCTCGTCTTCGAGCTGCTCGCGGAGGGCAATATCGCGCGCGCCGTGAAGGGTGAGAAGATCGGCACGCTCGTGAGCGACCAGGGCACCCGGGCCTGAGCGACCCACCCCGCCCGAACCATCCACTCAAGACATGCAGGAGCACGTGGTGATCGAAGAAATCCTCCTCGAGGCCGAGGAGAAGATGGAGAAGGCCGTCGTGGTCGCCAAGGAGGACTTCGCCGCGATCCGCACCGGCCGTGCGCACCCGGCGATGTTCAACAAGATCGTGGCCGACTACTACGGCGCGCTGACCCCCATCAACCAGCTCGCGTCCTTCTCGGTGCCCGAGCCGCGCATGGCCGTGGTGACCCCGTTCGACGCGAGCGCGCTGCGCAACATCGAGCAGGCCATCCGCGACTCGGACCTCGGCGTCAACCCGAGCAACGACGGCCGCATCATCCGGGTCAACTTCCCGGAGCTCACCGAGGAGCGCCGCCGCGACTACATCAAGGTCGCCCGCGGCAAGGCCGAGGACTCGAAGGTCTCCATCCGCTCCGTGCGCCGCAAGGCCAAGGACGCCCTCGACAAGCTCGTGAAGGACAAGGAGTCCGGCGAGGACGAGGTGCGCCGCGCCGAGAAGGAGCTCGACGACACCACCGCGAAGTACGTCGCGCAGGTGGACGAGCTGCTCAAGCACAAGGAAGCCGAGCTCCTCGAGGTCTGATGAACGACTCTTCCTGGGCGGCGGAGCCGGTACCGGCGGGTCCCGCATACGATGTGCTCGGAGGGCCGCAGACTCGGCCCATGCCCATCGTGCCCGACGCCGCCGGTCGAGACTTCGAAGACCGGGAACCACGCGACCGGGGGGCGGCTCAGCCGAGCGGCCCCCTGTTCCGCGACGAGACGCCGCCGCAGGAGCCCATGCCCACGCCCCCGCCCCAGGCCCCGCAGGAGGCCTCCTCCCCGCCGCCGAAGAAGCGTGCGGGGCGGGACCTGCGCGCCGCCATAGGGGTCGGCGTCGGCCTCGGCGCCGTGATCTTCGCCTCGCTCTTCATCGTGAAGGCGGTCTTCGTCGGCGTCATCGCGGTCGCGGTGGTCGTCGGGCTGTGGGAGCTGACCTCCCGGCTCCAGGAGCGCAAGGGCATCAACGCGCCCCTGGTCCCGCTCGCCGTCGGCGGCGCCGCGATGGTCGTCGCCGGGTACGTGCGCGGGGCCGAGGGCGCCTGGGTCGCGATGGCCCTGACCGCGCTCGCCGTGCTCGTGTGGCGGATGACGGAGCCCCCCGAGGGCTACCTGAAGGACGTCACGGCCGGCGTGTTCGCCGCGTTCTACGTGCCGTTCCTCGCGACCTTCGTGGCGATGCTGCTGACCGCCGACGACGGCCCGCAGCGGGTGCTCACCTTCCTGGTCCTCACGGTGGTCAGCGACACCGGCGCCTACGCGGTGGGCTGGCGCTTCGGCAAGCACAAGCTCGCCCCGCGGATCAGCCCCGGGAAGACCCGGGAGGGACTCTTCGGCGCCGTGGCCTTCGCGATGGCGGCCGGTGCGCTGTGCATGGAGTTCCTGATCGACGGGGGCAGCTGGTGGCAGGGCCTGCTGCTGGGCCTCGCGGTCGCGGTCAGCGCCACCCTGGGCGACCTCGGTGAGTCGATGATCAAGCGGGACCTCGGCATCAAGGACATGGGCACCCTGCTGCCCGGTCACGGCGGGATCATGGACCGGCTGGACTCGCTGCTGCCCACCGCGCCGGTGGTGTGGCTGCTGCTGGCGCTCTTCGTGGGCACCGGCTGAGCCGTCCCGGGTATCCTGGAAGGCGCGTCACTCCCGAGTGGCGCGCCTTTCTCGTCCCCCGCGAGCCGCGGGGGGACGCCCTGTGAGGTCTCCTGGCGCCGGTCGCGCCAATGCCATCGGCTCCGTTTTCCGCGGAGGCCGGCCAGGCCTCGTCGTACTGAGGAGAAACCGATCATGGCCCGCCCCCTTCCGGGAGAACTGACCTTCGTCGCGCCCAAGGGGGCGAAGAAGCCGCCCCGGCACCTCGCCGACCTCTCGCCCGCCGAGCGGCGCGAGGCCGTGGCCGCGATCGGCGAGAAGCCGTTCCGCGCGAAGCAGCTCTCGCAGCACTACTTCGCCCGCTACGCGCACGACCCGGCCGAGTGGACCGACATCCCGGCCGCCGCGCGCGAGAAGCTCCAGCAGGAGCTGCTGCCCGACCTGATGAGCGTGGTCCGGCACATCAGCTGTGACGACGACACCACCCGCAAGACCCTCTGGAAGCTGCACGACGGCACGCTGGTCGAGTCCGTCCTGATGCGCTACCCGGACCGGGTCACCATGTGCATCTCCTCGCAGGCCGGCTGCGGCATGAACTGCCCGTTCTGCGCCACCGGACAGGCGGGCCTGGACCGCAACCTGTCCACCGCCGAGATCGTCCACCAGATCGTCGACGGCATGCGCGCCCTGCGCGACGGCGAGGTCCCGGGCGGCCCGGCCCGCCTGTCGAACATCGTCTTCATGGGCATGGGCGAGCCGCTGGCCAACTACAAGCGGGTCGTCGGCGCCATCCGCCGCCTGACCGACCCCGAGCCCGACGGCCTGGGCCTGTCGCAGCGCGGCATCACCGTCTCCACCGTCGGCCTGGTCCCGGCCATGCTGCGGTTCGCCGACGAGGGCTTCAAGTGCCGCCTCGCCGTCTCCCTGCACGCTCCCGACGACGAGCTGCGCGACACCCTCGTCCCCGTGAACACCCGCTGGAAGGTCCGCGAGGTCCTCGACGCGGCCTGGGAGTACGCCGAGAAGTCCGGCCGCCGCATCTCCATCGAGTACGCGCTGATCCGCGACATCAACGACCAGGCCTGGCGCGGCGACCTGCTGGGACGCCTCCTCAAGGGCAAGCGTGTGCACGTCAACCTGATCCCGCTCAACCCGACCCCGGGCTCCAAGTGGACGGCCTCCCGCCCCGAGGACGAGCGGGCCTTCGTCCAGGCCATCGCCGGCCACGGCGTCCCGGTGACCGTCCGCGACACCCGTGGCCAGGAGATCGACGGAGCGTGCGGACAGCTCGCCGCCAGCGAGCGGTAACCTGGCCCCGTACATCTGCATATTCCGACAGGGGAGCGCCACAGCGCTGAGAGTGCGGGCACCGTCACGCCGCAGACCCTCTGAACCTCGCCCGGGTCATTCCGGGTAGGAAGTTCGGTCATCACTCAAGCTGTTGCGCCCTGCCCCGGCGTCCGCTCCCAGAGCGCCGGGGCGGGGCCGCGTCTTCTCCTGGTCACTCCAGGAGGAATGTTCCGTGAGCACCACCAAGAAGATGGCGGGCGCCGTGCTGGCCACCGCCCTGGGCGCGGCCGCGCTCGCCGGCTGCGGCAACGGTGACGAGAAGGACGGTGCGGCGCCGGGCGGCGGGCCGAAGTCCAAGACGGTCACCCTCGTCAGCCACGACTCCTTCAACGCCACCCCGGCCGTGCTGAAGGAGTTCGAGCAGCAGAGCGGCTACACGGTCAAGGTCCTCAAGAGCGGTGACGCGGGCGCGGCCCTCAACCAGGAGATCCTCACCAAGGGCTCCCCGCGCGGCGACGTCTTCTTCGGCGTCGACAACACGCTGCTCTCCCGCGCCCTCGACAACGGCATCTTCGTCCCGTACGAGGCCAAGGGCCTGGCGGAGGTCCCCGAGCAGTACCAGCTGGACAAGGCCGAGCACCGCGTCACCCCGGTCGACTCCGGCGACATCTGCGTCAACTACGACAAGAAGTTCTTCGCCGACAAGAAGCTGGCCCCGCCGGTCACCCTCGACGACCTGGTCAAGCCCGAGTACAAGAACCTCCTGGTCACCGAGAACGCCTCGACCTCGTCGCCCGGCCTCGGCTTCCTCCTCGCGACCGTCGGCAAGTACGGCGAGGACGGCTGGAAGGACTACTGGACCAGGCTCAAGGCCAACGGCGTCGAGGTCGTCGACGGCTGGGAGCAGGCCTACAACGAGCGCTTCTCCGGCTCCGCGGGCGGCAAGAAGGCCAAGGGCGACCGCCCGCTGGTCGTCTCCTACGCCTCCAGCCCGCCGGTCGAGGTGCTGTACGGCGAGCCGCAGCCGGCCGTGGCGCCCACCGGCGTCTCCACCGGCACCTGCTTCCGCCAGACCGAGTTCGCCGGCCTGCTCCGGGGCGCGAAGAACGAGGCGGGCGGCAAGGCCCTGCTGGACTTCCTGATCAGCAAGAAGTTCCAGGAGGACATGCCGCTCCAGATGTTCGTGAACCCGGTGGTCAAGGACGCGAAGCTGCCGGAGATCTTCACCAAGCACGGCGTGGTGGTCGAGAAGCCGGAGACCGTCGCTCCGGACGCGATCGCCAAGAACCGTGAGCAGTGGGTCGGGGCATGGACCTCGCTCGTGCTGAAGTAGCGGAGGACGCGGTCCGGGAGGTGCCCGCGGGCTCCTCCCGGCGCGCGACGGCGGTGCGGCTGGGCCTGATGGCCCTGCCGCTCGCCTTCTTCGCGATCTTCTTCGCCTGGCCCGTGGCCGCGATCGTGGGCCGCGGGATCAGGACCGGCACCGGCTGGCAGTTCGGCCGGATCGGCGAGGTGCTCACCCGGCCCGACATCGCCGGGGTGCTGTGGTTCACCACCTGGCAGGCGCTCGCCTCCACGGCACTCACGCTGCTGATCGCGCTCCCCGGCGCGTACGTCTTCGCGCGCTTCGAGTTCCCCGGCAAGCAGCTGCTGCGGGCCGTGGTCACCGTCCCCTTCGTGCTGCCGACCGTCGTGGTGGGCACGGCCTTCCTGGCGCTACTGGGCCGGGGCGGGATGCTGGACGAGCTGTGGGGCGTACGCCTCGACACCACCGTGTGGGCCATCCTCCTCGCGCACGTCTTCTTCAACTACGCCGTCGTGGTACGCACCGTCGGCGGCCTGTGGTCCCAGCTGGACCCGCGCCAGGAGGAGGCCGCCCGCGTGCTGGGCGCCGGCCGGTTCGGCGCCTGGCGGCGCGTGACGCTGCCCGCCCTCGGGCCGGCCGTCGCCGCGGCCGCCCTGATGGTCTTCCTCTTCACCTTCACCTCCTTCGGCGTCGTCCAGATCCTCGGCGGACCGGGGTACGCCACGCTGGAGGTGGAGGTCTACCGGCAGACCGCCCAGCTGCTGGACCTGCCGACCGCCGCCGTGCTGACGCTGGTGCAGTTCGCCGCCGTCGGTGCGATCCTCGCCGTGCACGCCGTGACGGTGCGCCGGCGCGAGACCGCGCTCCGGCTGGTCGACCCCGCCCGCACGGCCCACCGGCCCGCCGGCCCCGGGCAGTGGGCGCTGCTCGGCGGGGTGCTCCTGACGGTCCTGCTGCTGATCGTGCTGCCCCTGGGCGTGCTGGTGGAACGCTCCTTCGACGCGCCCGGCGGCCACGGCACCGACTTCTACCGGGCACTCCAGTCCGCCGACGGCGGCACCTTCCTGGTCCCGCCGCTGGAGGCGGTCTGGAACTCCCTCCGGTACGCGCTGGCCGCCACCGGCATCGCGCTGCTGATCGGCGGCCTGGCCGCGGCGGCGCTCACCCGGCGCGCCGGCCGCCTGGTGCGGGGCTTCGACGCCCTGCTGATGCTGCCGCTGGGCGTGTCCGCGGTGACGGTGGGCTTCGGGTTCCTGATCACGCTGGACGAGCCGCCGCTCGACCTGCGCACCTCCTGGATCCTGGTGCCGCTGGCGCAGGCGCTGGTCGGGGTGCCCTTCGTGGTGCGGACGATGCTGCCCGTACTGCGTGCCGTGGACGGGCGGCTGCGGGAGGCGGCGGCGACGCTCGGCGCCTCGCCGCTGCGGGCCTGGCGGGAGGTGGACCTGCCGATGGTGCGGCGGGCGCTGCTGATCGCCGCCGGGTTCGCCTTCGCGGTGTCCCTCGGCGAGTTCGGGGCCACCGTGTTCATCGCGCGGCCCGACCGGCCGACGCTGCCGGTGGCCGTGGCGCGGCTGCTGGGGCGCGCGGGTGAGCTGAACTACGGGCAGGCGATGGCGCTGAGCACGATTCTGATGGGGGTGTGCGCGGTGTCCCTGCTGGTGCTGGAGCGGCTGCGGCCCGAGCGGTCCGGGGAGTTCTGATGACGTTGCTGGAACTGGACGCGGTGTCGGTCCGCTTCGGGTCGCGGACGGTGCTGGACGTCGTGGACCTGGCGGTGGCCGAGCACGAGACCGTCTGTGTGCTGGGTCCGAGCGGGAGCGGCAAGTCCACGCTGCTGCGGGTGGTCGCCGGGCTCCAGCCCGCGGCCGGGCGCGTGCTGCTGGGCGGGGCCGACCAGAGCGGCGTGCCCGTGCACCGGCGCGGGGTCGGCCTGATGTTCCAGGACCACCAGCTGTTCCCGCAGCGCGACGTGGGCGGCAACGTCGCCTTCGGGCTGCGGATGCGGGGGGTCGGGCGGGCCGAGCGGGAGGCGCGGGTCGCCGAGCTGCTGGAGCTGGTGGGGCTGCCGGGTGCGGGGCGCCGGGCCGTCGCCTCGCTGTCCGGGGGCGAGCAGCAGCGGGTGGCCCTGGCCCGGGCGCTGGCGCCGCGGCCGCGGCTGCTGATGCTGGACGAGCCGCTGGGCCAGCTGGACCGCGGGCTGCGTGAGCGGCTGGTGGTCGAGCTGCGGGGGCTGTTCTCCCGGCTCGGTACGACCGTGCTGGCCGTGACGCACGACCAGGGCGAGGCCTTCGCGCTCGCCGACCGGGTGGTCGTGATGCGGGACGGGCGGATCGCCCAGGCGGGGACGCCGCTGGAGGTCTGGCAGCGGCCCGCCTCGGAGTTCGTGGCCCGGTTCCTCGGCTTCGACAACGTGGTGCCGGCCACCGTGACCGGCCCCGCCGCCGACACCCCGTGGGGCAAGGTCCCGGTGCCGGAGGGCTCCCCGGAGGGCGCCGGCCGGCTGCTGGTGCGGCCCGCGGGCGTGCGGCTGGTACGGCCGGACGAGGGCCTGCCCTGCGCGGTGGTCTCCCGTACGTTCCGGGGCACGCACGTGGCGCTGACCCTGCGGCCGGAGTGCGGGGGACCGGAGCTGGAGGCCGAGTGCGACCTGGCGTCGGCGGCGGACCCGGGCACCCGGGTGGGCGCCGCCTTCACCCCGTCGGAGGTGGTCGTCCTGCCGGACGCCTAGGACTGCGTCCGGCAGGTCCGGCGCGTCCCGCTCAGGGCGCCGGGACCGGGACCCTGAGGTCGGCGGGGGTCTGCGCCGGTGCCGGGGCGTCGTGGTTGCCGTACCAGGCGACGGCCACCGCGCCCGCCACGGCCAGGGCGAAGCCCACGGCCGCGAGCCAGGCGAAGCCGGGGCGGGAGGCATCGCCGAGCCAGAGGACGCCGATCGCGCCCGGGAGCACGGTCTCGCCGACGACCAGTGCCGCGGTGGCGCCGTTCACCGAGCCGATCTGCAGGGCCACCGTGTGCAGGTACATGCCGCCGACGCCCGCGATCACGATGGCGTACAGGGCCGGGTCGGCCAGCAGCGCCGGCGGGTCGAACGGGTCGATGCCGTCCAGGATCCGCACGCCGACGCCCAGCGCGCCGAAGCCCAGGCCGGACAGCAGACCGGCGAGGATCGCGGCCCGGCCGCCGAGGAGGCGTACGGCGACGGTGCCGCCCAGCATCAGCAGGACGGTGACGGCCAGCAGCCACCAGTGCGTCGACCGCTCGGCGTGGTGGCCCCCCTCGTGTCCCGCGGCGGTCGCCAGCAGCACCAGCGCCCCGCAGACCACGCCGATGGACGCCCACTCCTTGCGGCTCAGCCGGATGCCCAGCAGCTTCACGCTCAGGACCGCGGTGATCACCAGGTTCGCGCTGATCACCGTCTGGGAGAGGAAGAGCGGGAGCAGCCTGGCGGCCAGCGCGCCGAGCCCGAAGCCCACGAAGTCCAGGATCGTGCCGACGATGAACTCCCAGGTCAGCGCGGCCTTGGCGGTGGAGGACAGGTTCGGGCCGCCGTGCTGGGTCAGGCCGGCGCCCGGCTCGGCCCGGGCGGCCCGCCGGGAGCCCACGGCTTGCAGCACGGATCCCGTGCCGTAGCAGATCGACGCCGCCACAGCGGTCAGCAGGCCTATGAGCACGGGGGGCTCCGTTCGCGTCTGGCAGGTTTTGCGGTACGACTGCCAGACGTGTCTTCGGGGCCCGGGGTTGCCTCCGGCGGCGGGACCGCGGGTCAGGACAGGCGGGCCAGCGCCTCCGGGACCTCGTCGACGGAGTCGACCAGCGCGATCCGCGACTCCATCGCGCGGCCGCGGGCCAGCGACCGGAGCAGCGGCCACGCGGGCAGGTGCTCGGTCCAGTGGCGGCGGTCGACCAGCACCATGGGGGTGGGCTCGCCGCGCGATCCGTAGTAGTTCGGGGTCGCGTTGTCGAAGATCTCCTGGAGCGTGCCCGCGGCACCCGAGAGGAACACCACACCGGCCGTGCACCGGGCCAGCAGCCCGTCCTCGCGGGTGGCGTTGGCGAAGTACTTCGCGATGTGCCCGGCGAAGGCGTTCGGCGGCTCGTGGCCGTAGAACCAGGTCGGGATGCCGATCGAGTCGCCGCCCGCGGGCCAGCGCTCGCGGACCGCGAAGGCGGCCTGCGCCCAGTCGGTGACCGACGGCTCGAAAGAGGGCGCCTTGGCCAGCAGGTCGAGCGCGAGGTCGAGGGCGTCGTCCTCGAAGGGGGCGAGGTACGCGCCGAGGTTGGCCGCCTCCATCGCGCCGGGACCGCCGCCGGTGGCCACGGTCAGACCGGTACGGGCCAGCGTGCGGCCGAGCCGGGCGGCGCCCGCGTACGCGTCCCCGCCGCGGGCCATCGCGTGGCCGCCCATCACCCCGGCCACGCGCGCGCCGGCGAGGTGCTCGTCGAGGGCGTCGGAGACGGCGTCGTCGTGGAGGGAGCGGAGCATGGAGGAGAAGACGTCGCCGTCGGCCTTGGTCTGCTGGAACCAGGCGTACGAGAGGGCGTCCGGCGTGGCCTCGTAGCCCTCGGGCAGGCCCTCGTACAGCTCGCCGGGCGTGTAGAGCAGCCCGCGGTACGGGTTGAAGGGCAGGTCGGGGACGGGCGGGAAGACCAGCGCGCCGTCGGCCCGGACCTTGGCCGCGGCATCGGGCTCCATCGCGCAGCCGAGGAACACCGCCGAGGAGGTGTCCGCCGACAGCAGCGCGAAGGTGCGTTCCAGCAGGTTGACCGACTGGACGCGGTAGCCGCTCAGTGAGCCCCGGGCGACGACCTGGTCGAATTCGGCGAGGGTCTCGATCTCGATGTCTGCACTGGCCATCCGGCAACCCTACGGGCGGTCCCCCCTAACGGGTGAGGGCCAGCCGCGTCAGCTCCGCCACACCCCAGACCACCGGCACGCACAGCGTGGCGAGGGCGCCGGACCGCAGCAGGGCCGCGGAGCGCAGCACGCGGGCCGGGGTGCCGAGCTCCAGCAGCGCGGCCCGGGTGGCCTCCCGCTCCTGGTACGACTCGACGGCCGAGGTCAGCAGGGTCGCGGCGGCGCACGCCCCGACCAGTGCGGCGGCGACCCGCGTGAGCGGGCCCAGCGGCAGCAGGGTCAGGGGGCCGCCGGTCAGGGAGACCAGGGCACCGGCGGCGACGGCGCACAGCACCCCGAGGGGACGCCCGATCCGGCCGGCCTCCTCCTGGAGCGCCCGCCCGGCGAGCAGCCGTACGGCGCCGGGCCTCACCAGCTGCACCAGCGCTCCGCAGCCGTGGGCCAGCGCGGGCCCGGCCAGGGCGAGGCCGGCGGTGACCAGGACCCAGCCGGGCAGGCCGCCGGCGGTCCCGCCGCCGGCGGACGCGAGGACGGCGAGGCCGCCGGCGAAGGCGGCCACCCCCCAGGGCAGGCCTTCCTGCGGCGGGCGCACGGTCCGGGTGTGCGGGACGAGGGCGGCCGCGGCGGCCCCGGCGAGCGGCACGACGGCGAGCAGCGTCAGGCCGGCGGCGACGGGGAACGGCTGGTCGGCCCGGAGCACCGCGGCTGCGGCGCCGTCGAACGGCAGGCCCGAGAGGTCGCCCCTCAGGTGGAGGAAGAGGAGCAGCGCCAGGGTGCTGCCGAGGGTGCAGGCGATGGCGGTCGAGACGGCGGCGACGACGGTGAGCCGGACCGGGCCGAGGCCGACGGCGGAGAGTCCCTCGCGGGGGCGGGTCGCCGGGTCGGTACGGGCCACGGCCACGGCGAACTGCACGGTGAGCGCCAGCGGGACCAGGCACCACAGCAGCCTGGGCAGCTGTCCCTCGGGGCGGGCGACCGCGCAGGCCAGGATGAAGAGCAGCAGGAAGCCGGTGCCGGCGGAGGCGGCGGCCACCAGCAGCCGGCGCACCTGGACGAGGGGGCGGGAGCCCCGGGCTAGGCGGAGAGTGAGCATGCGGCGCGGCCCTCCGCATCGCCGGGGCCGGCGGGGGAGCCGGCCGTGGTGTGCGGGACGGCTCCGGCGAGGCGGCCGTCGCAGAGGGCGACCGTGCGGTCGGCCTGGGCGGCGGTCTCGGTGTCGTGGGTGGCCAGGACGACGGTGATGTCGTGCGAGCGGGCGGCCGTGGTCAGCGTGCGCAGGAGCAGGGCGCGGTCGGCCAGGTGCAGCGGGGCGGTGGGCTCGTCGGCGAAGACCACGGCGGGCTGGTTGACCAGGGCGCGGGCGAGCGCGACGCGCTGGGCCTCGGCGTGGCTGAGGGCGCCGGGCCGGCGGCGGGCGTAGCCGTCCATGTCGAGCCGGTCCAGCCATTCGGAGGCGGCCCGCTTGGCGGCGCGGTGGGGGGTGCCGGCGATCAGCAGGGGGAGTGCGGCGTTCTCCCAGACGTTGAGTTCGGGGACGAGCCGGGGCTCGGGGCCGATCCAGCCGAAGCGGTCGCGGCGCAGGCGCTCGCGGACGAGGGCGGTCATCGTGTGGACCGGGACGCTGTTGAACCAGACCTCGCCCTCGTCGGGCCTGAGCTGTCCGGAGAGGCAGCGCAGCAGGGTCGTCTTGCCGCTGCCGCGGGGGCCGGTCACGGCGAGGATCTCGCCTTCGCGCACGCCGACGGAGACGCCGGAGAGGGCGGGCGCGCCGCTTCCCGCGGGCTCCGTCCGGGAGGACCCCCGGTGGGTGTGGTGCAGGGACCGTGCCCAGAGCACGTCGTTGTCCGGCGGGGCCACCATCACGTACACCTCGGTTCACTTCGACTGCGGATCGGACGGCCGCTCTGTGCGTTTCCCCCGTCCGGGGGAACGAAGCAGCGGGCCGATCGGTCACTGGGCACCGTGAGGACCGTAAGCAGGGGGGACGGCCGAGTCCGGACAGCACACGGCCCGGACCCTCGCGTTCTCACTCGAACGGAGGATCCGGGCCGTGTGCCCGCATGGGTTCGTCAGGCGGGACGGGTGCCTGGACGAACCTCGGCAGGTTTCCTTACAGCTTGGTCCAGGCCTCGGTGAACACCGAACGCAGGATCTGCTCGATCTCGTCGAACTGCTGCTGCGTGGCGATCAGCGGCGGGGCCAGCTGGACGACCGGGTCACCGCGGTCGTCGGCGCGGCAGTAGAGGCCGGCGTCGTACAGCGCCTTCGAGAGGAAGCCGTAGAGCACGCGCTCGATCTCGTCGTCGTTGAAGGACTCCTTGGTGTGCTTGTCCTTCACGAGCTCGATGCCGTAGAAGTAGCCGTTGCCGCGGACGTCGCCGACGATCGGCAGGTCGTGCAGCTTCTGCAGCGTCTTCAGGAAGGCGGACTCGTTGTCCAGCACGTGCTGGTTGAGGCCTTCCTTGTCGAAGATGTCGAGGTTGGCCAGGGCCACCGCCGACGACACCGGGTGGCCACCGAAGGTGTAGCCGTGCAGGAAGGTGTTGTCACCCTTGTAGAACGGCTCCGCGACGCGGTCCGAGACGATGCAGGCACCGATCGGGGAGTAGCCCGAGGTCATGCCCTTGGCGCAGGTGATCATGTCCGGCACGTAGCCGAACTTGTCGCAGCCGAACATCGTGCCGAGGCGGCCGAAGGCGCAGATGACCTCGTCGGAGACGAGCAGCACGTCGTACGTGTCGCAGATCTCGCGCACGCGCTGGAAGTAGCTGGGCGGCGGCGGGAAGCAGCCACCGGCGTTCTGCACCGGCTCCAGGAAGACCGCGGCGACGGTGTCGGGGCCCTCGAAGAGGATCTGCTGCTCGATCTGGTCGGCGGCCCAGCGGCCGAAGGCCTCGGGGTCGTCGCCGTGGATCGGGGCGCGGTAGATGTTGGTGTTCGGGACCTTGTGGGTGCCCGGGACCAGCGGCTCGAAGGGGGCCTTCAGGGCCGGCAGGCCGGTGATGGACAGGGCGCCCTGCGGGGTGCCGTGGTAGGCGACCGCGCGGGAGATGACCTTGTACTTGGTCGGCTTGCCCTTGAGCTTGAAGTACTGCTTGGCGAGCTTCCAGGCGGTCTCGACCGCCTCGCCGCCGCCGGTGGTGAAGAAGACCTTGTTCAGGTCGCCCGGGGCGTAGTTGGCCAGACGCTCGGCCAGCTCGACGGCCTTGGGGTGCGCGTACGACCACACGGGGAAGAACGCGAGCTCCTGGGCCTGCTTGTACGCGACCTCGGCCAGCTCCTTGCGGCCGTGTCCGGCGTTGACCACGAACAGTCCGGCGAGACCGTCCAGGTAGCGCTTGCCCTTGTCGTCGTAGATGTAGGCGCCCTCACCACGCACGATGGTGGGGACGGGGTTCTTCTCGTACGAGGACATGCGGGTGAAGTGCATCCACAGGTGGTCGTACGCGGTCTTGGACAGGTCCTGGGTCACGGTTATCGAGTTCCCCACATGTAGGTCTGCTTCTTCAGCTTCAGGTAAACGAAGCTTTCGGTGGACCGCACGCCGGGGAGCGTGCGGATCCGCTTGTTGATGGTTTCCAGCAGGTGGTCGTCGTCCTCGCAGACGATCTCCACCATCAGGTCGAACGAGCCGGCGGTCATCACGACGTACTCGCACTCGGCCATCGCGGTCAGCGCGTCGGCCACGGGGTCGAGGTCGCCCTCGACGTTGATGCCGACCATCGCCTGGCGCCGCAGACCCACGGTGAGCGGGTCCGTGACGGCGACGATCTGCATGACGCCCTGGTCCAGGAGCTTCTGCACTCGCTGGCGCACGGCGGCCTCGGACAGGCCGACGGCCTTGCCGATGGCTGCGTAGGGACGGCGTCCGTCCTCCTGCAGTTGCTCGATGATCGCCAGGGATACAGCATCGACCGACGGGGACGGGTGCCGGTTCCTGGAATCTGCGCTTCGACTGACCACGACCTCACTGTGCACGAGGAGTCGACAGTTCCGCAACCCGGAATCGATGAAATTCGTTGTTCGGGCGACGTGATCTCACTGATTTCGTAGTTGGTGGCCGTCGGCTCTGTCGAAAGCGTCACCACACGAGCTAGGCTAGGGAACCGTCTCAACCATTGGACATGTGATCAGGAGTGTGGCTGTAGTGACCACCGAACTGCGTCGTCTGCGCAACTACATCGGCGGGGAGTTCAAGGACGCCGCCGACGGGCGGACCACCGAGGTGGTCAACCCCGCCACCGGCGAGGTCTTCGCCACGGCGCCGCTCTCGGGCCAGGCCGACGTCGACGCCGCCATGGCCGCTGCCGCTGCCGCCTTCCCGGGCTGGCGCGACACCACTCCGGCCGAGCGCCAGAAGGCCCTGCTGAAGATCGCGGACGCGATCGAGGCCCGTGCCGACGAGCTCGTCGCCGCCGAGTCCGAGAACACCGGCAAGCCGCTGGGCCTGACGGCCAGCGAGGAGCTGCCGCCGATGGTCGACCAGATCCGCTTCTTCGCGGGTGCCGCGCGCATGCTCGAGGGCCGCTCGGCCGGCGAGTACATGGACGGCATGACCTCGATCATCCGCCGCGAGCCGGTCGGCGTCTGCGCCCAGGTCGCGCCCTGGAACTACCCGATGATGATGGCCGTGTGGAAGTTCGCCCCGGCCATCGCCGCCGGCAACACCGTGGTCCTCAAGCCCTCGGACACCACCCCGGCCTCCACCATCCTGATGGCGGAGATCTTCGGCGACCTGCTGCCCAAGGGCGTCTTCAACGTCATCTGCGGTGACCGCGAGACCGGCAAGGCCATGGTCGAGCACCCCGTACCGGCGATGGCCTCCATCACCGGCTCGGTGCGCGCCGGCATGCAGGTCGCCGAGAGCGCCTCCAAGGACGTCAAGCGCGTCCACCTGGAGCTCGGCGGCAAGGCGCCGGTCGTCGTCTTCGAGGACGCCGACATCGCCAAGGCCGTCGAGGACATCGCGGTGGCGGGCTACTTCAACGCCGGCCAGGACTGTACGGCCGCGACCCGCGTGCTCGTCCACCAGTCCATCCACGACGAGTTCGTGACCGCGCTCGCCAAGCAGGCCGCCGACACCAAGACCGGCCAGCCGGACGACGAGGACGTGCTGTACGGCCCGCTGAACAACCCGAACCAGCTCAAGCAGGTCGCGGGCTTCATCGAGCGCCTCCCCGCCCACGCCAAGGTCGAGGCGGGCGGCCACCAGGTCGGCGACAAGGGCTACTTCTACGCCCCGACCGTCGTCTCGGGCCTCAAGCAGGACGACGAGATCATCCAGAACGAGGTCTTCGGCCCGGTCATCACCGTCCAGTCCTTCTCGGACGAGGCCCAGGCCCTGGAGTACGCGAACGACGTCGAGTACGCCCTCGCGTCCTCCGTGTGGACCAAGGACCACGCCCGCGCCATGCGCATGTCCAAGAACCTCGACTTCGGCTGCGTGTGGATCAACACCCACATCCCGCTCGTCGCCGAGATGCCGCACGGCGGCTACAAGAAGTCCGGCTACGGCAAGGACCTCTCCGCGTACGGCTTCGAGGACTACACGCGCATCAAGCACGTGATGACCTCGCTCGACGGCTGATCCCCGCGGCCCCGCGCCGTACTGATCAACTCTGAGCCCTGGAGGGGCGGGCGGTAGACACCTTGTCTATTGCCCGCCCCTTCGGCGTGCGGCGAGTCTTGGCCCATGCCTGAACTCGGTTTCTCCCGGCGCACCGCACTGCGCGGGCTCGGCGCGACGGGCCTGCTGGCCGCCCTCACCGGTTGCGGGGTGCCCGCCGCCTACGTTGCGGAGGACCAGCGGTCCGCCGCGGACCGCTCCGCCCGCGACAAGAGCGTCAGCTTCTCCAACTGGCCGCTCTACATCGACGTCGACGAGGAGGACGAGACCCGCCGGCCCACGCTGGAGTCCTTCTCCCGGAGCACCGGGATCTCCGTGCGGTACACCGAGGAGATCAACGACAACGACGAGTTCTTCGGCAAGGTCAGCCCGGCCCTGATGAACCGCCAGCAGACCGGCCACGACCTGGTCGTCGTCAGCGACTGGATGGCCGCCCGGTTCGTACGCCTGGGCTGGGCCCAGAAGATGGACCGCGCCGCGCAGCCGAACGTGGCCCGCCACCTCGACCCCCAGCTGCGCTCGCCCGCCTTCGACGAGGGCCGCGCCCACACCGTGCCCTGGCAGAGCGGCATCACCGGCATCGCCTACAACCGGCGCGCCCTGGGCCGGGAGCTGAAGTCCGTGTCGGACCTCTGGCACCCCGACCTCGCCGGCAAGGTGACGCTCTTCTCCGGCCTCGACGAGTCGTTCGCGCTGCTGATGCAGGGCGACGGCGTCGACACCGCCCGCTGGACCACGGGCGACTTCCACCGCGCCTGCGACCAGGTCGAGCGCATGGTCCGCAAGGGCCACATCCGCCGCTTCACCGGCAACGACTACACCTCCGACCTGAGCAAGGGCGACGTGCTGGCCTGCCAGGCCTACTCCGGCGACGCCATCCAGCTCCAGGCCGACAACCCGGACATCGAGTTCGTGGTCCCCGAGGAGGGCGCGGAGCTCTGGTCGGAGAGCCTGATCGTGCCCAACCTCGCGCCCCACAAGGCCAACGCCGAGTCGCTCGTCGACCACTACTACCGGCCGGAGGTCGCCGCCGAGCTGGCCGCCTACGTCAACTACGTCTGCCCGGTCCCGGCCGCGCAGGCCGTCCTGGCGGACTCCGACGACGCGGAGACGGCGGCCCTCGCCGAGGACCCGCTGATCTTCCCCGACCGCGAGATGCGCAAGCGCCTGACCGTCGCCCGCGACATCGCCCCGGACGAGCGGCCCGAACTGGCCCGCCGCTGGAACTCCATCGTGGGTCTCTGATCCGCGGGATCACCTCCGGAACGCCGCCGGGGTGACCGACAGCGCCACCGGGTTCACGTCCTGGCCCTTGGCGTCCGTGGAGTTGACCGAGTGGACCAGCGTGCGGGAGAGGTCGCGGGTGGCACCCATCCCCGTGCTGTAGCCGAAGCGCCCGCCCGACTTGCCCCAGACCACCGTGCCGTCCGGCAGGACCAGCCGCGACATCCCCGCCGTCAGCTGGACGGGCCTGCGCGACACGAAGTCCTTGACCTGCGGCACGGTGAACATCTCCGCCAGACCGTCACGTCCCGCAGCGCGCCGCCGGGATCACCGCGGCAGCCCGACGGCACCGGCCGCCGCCCGCACCCCGACCAGCGCGGCCACCCGGTTCGTGGTCACCGAGTCCACGCCCATGGCGATCAGCCTGCGCATCGTCCGCTTCGTGTCGGCGGTCCAGGCGGACACCAGGAACCCGTCCGCGTGCAGCGCCTCCACCAGCTCCCGGCTGAGCACCCCGAAGCGGTAGTTCAGCCAGCGCGGCGCCACCGCCTCCACCAGCGACCGGCTCGGCGGGCACACCGAGGTCCAGGTCATCGCGATCTCCGCGCCCGGATCGGCGGCCCGCACGGCCAGCATGGTGGTGGCCCCGGCGCAGTAGTACACGCGGTCGCGCGCCCCGCACTCCCGGACCAGGCCCACCACCTCGCGCACCGTGCCGGCCATCGCGCCCGGCAGGTCGATCATCACCCGTGCCGGCCCGGTGGCCTCCAGCGCCTCCCGCAGCGTCGGCACCCCGCCGTCCGACAGCTCGCGCACCTCGGCCGCGGTCAGCGAGACCACCGGACGGGCGTCGCGCCACAGCCGCCGGAACGACTCGTCGTGCAGCAGCACCGGCACCCCGTCGCTGGTCAGCCGGACGTCGACCTCCACCGCGTCCGCGCCGCGCGCGACCGCGGAGCGCAGCGAGGCCAACGTGTTCTCGCGGACGAGGTACGGGTCGCCGCGGTGGCCGACGGCGTGGACGGTACGGGAGGCGGGATACGCGACGGGGGCGTGGTCGGTGCGCATGCGCCCCATTCTCGGCTCAGGTCAGCGGGCCAGCCAGGCGTTCGTGTACGTGTCGATCTCCTCGGTCAGCCGCGCCTTGCCCGCCGGGTCCAGGAAGGAGGCCTCGACGGCGTTCTTCGCCAGGGCGGCGAGCCCCTTCTCGTCCAGCTCCAGCAGGCGCGCGGCCACCGCGTACTCGTTGTTGAGGTCGGTGCCGAACATCGGCGGGTCGTCGCTGTTGATGGTGACCAGCACGCCGGCCTCCACCATCTGCTTCACCGGGTGCCGGTCCAGGTCGGTGACCGCGCGGGTGGCGATGTTCGAGGTCGGGCAGACCTCCAGCGCGATCCGGTGCTCGGCCAGGTACGCGAGCAGCTCCGGGTCCATCGGGGCGCTCGTGCCGTGGCCGATCCGCTCGGCACCGAGCACGCGCAGCGCGTCCCAGATGGTCTCCGGGCCGGTGGTCTCGCCCGCGTGCGGCACGCTGTGCAGGCCGGCGGCGCGGGCGCGGTCGAAGTACGGCTTGAACTGCGGGCGCGGTACGCCGATCTCGGGGCCGCCGAGGCCGAACGAGACCAGGCCCTCCGGGCGCAGGTCGACGGCGAGCCGCGCGGTCTCCTCGGCCGCCTCCAGCCCGGCCTCGCCGGGGATGTCGAAGCACCAGCGCAGGACGACGCCGAGCTCGGCCTCGGCCGCCTTCCGCGCGTCCTCGATGGCGTCCATGAAGGCGCGCTCGTCGATGCCGCGGCGGGTGGAGCTGTACGGGGTGATGGTCAGCTCGGCGTACCGGATGTTCTGGCGGGCCATGTCGCGGGCGACCTCGTAGGTCAGCAGCCGGACGTCCTCGGGGGTGCGGATGAGGTCGACGACCGAGAGGTAGACCTCGATGAAGTGGGCGAAGTCGGTGAAGGTGAAGTAGTCCGCCAGCGCCTCCGGGTCCGTCGGCACCTTCGAGTCGGGGTGCCGCGCGGCCAGTTCGGCCACGATGCGCGGGGAGGCGGACCCGACGTGGTGCACGTGGAGTTCCGCCTTCGGCAGCCCAGCGATGAAGGAGTGGAGATCGGGCACGGGGTCCTCCGGGATGACGGCGGTGCGGGCAGGTCGCCCTCATCGTAGGCAGGCCGCCGGGGTGTCAGGGGCAGCGCTTAGCATGGCCGTACGAGAGAGGGGGGCTCCGAAATGTCCGAAGAGAACCCGGGAGCGGGGGCGCGGGATCCATGGGCGCCGCCGGAGAGCCCGAGCGTGCCGCTGGAGAAGCAGCCGGCCGCGGAGCCGCCGCGCCAGGGGGTCCACGACCAGCCGACCATGGCCGGGGGTCTGCCGGGTGCCGGGCAGCCGACCCCGGCGTACGGCCGGCCGCCGGTGCCGGGTCCGGGCACGCCTGCCTACGCCCAGCCGGCCGTACCGGCGTACGGCGCTCCGGGCCCGGAGCAGGGGTACGGCTACCCCGGCGGCCCGGCGCAGCAGTACCCCGGATACCCGGGCTACCCCGGTTACCCCGGATACCCGGGCCAAGGCCAGGGCTGGGGCGGCCCCCAGCCGAGGAACGGCTTCGGCGTGACGGCGCTGGTGCTGGGCATCCTCGCGGTCGTCCTCTTCTGCGCCAGCATCTTCGCGGTGCTCATCGGCGTGACGGCGGTGGTCTTCGGGGTGCTCGGCCGGTCCCGCGCCAAGCGGGGCGAGGCCGACAACGCCGGCCAGGCGCTGGCCGGCATCATCCTCGGGGCCGTGGGCATCGTGCTGGGCGCGGTGATGTTCGGGCTGATCATCGCGGGCGCGATGTTCGAGAGCGGGGGCGGCGGCGAGTACGACTACGACGAGGACCCGCCGGCGTTCTCGACCAGCCTGGTCGTCGAGCGTTAGGCCCTGTCTTTCGGATCACGCCGGGCTCGCGGGGCCTGGCACGCACGCTCGCCGCGTTGTCGTCGGTCGTCAACGTCCCCCAGCTACCGCTGGGGGTACCCCCACCGCGTTGACTCCCTCCTCCGCCTTGCGATCGCACGCACCAGGCCCCGCTCCCTGATCCGGCCTGATCCGAAAGACAGGGCCTAGGCCTGGTCGCCGGCGGACCGTCCGGCTCGGTCGTCGGCGAGCCAGGGCCAGGCCCCGCGGAGGCCGGCCTCCAGGAGCGGCACCATGCGGAAGGCCGCGTCGCCGAGCCCGCCGAAGGTGTGCCGGGTCGGCAGGTCGGCGGGCACGTGGCCGATCCGGTGGCCCCCCAGGTTCCAGGTGTAGACGGGGACGCGGGAGGGGATCCGGGAGGCCGGGTGGCCCAGGCGGCGGTGCGGGGCGGCCTGCTCGTCGGTGATGATCAGGACCCGGTCGTGCCGGTCGTAGTGCTTGAGCACGGCGGCGACCGTCTCGGTGCCCCCGAGTTCCCGGAAGCGCTCCAGGATGCGCAGCACGCCCTCGCCGGGCTCGTACCGCACGCGGTGGCTGTACGAGCCGAACTGCACCAGGTCCGCCGCCTCGGCCCGCAGCGCCAGCGCCGTGCCGAACACGGCGGCCGCGTCGGCCCGGTTCAGCTGAGAGCGCTCCGACAGCGGTTCCCACATCGACCCGGAGCGGTCCACCAGCACCAGCGTCCGCCCCGGCAGGGCCGGTACGTTCGCCAGCGAGTGGCCCAGCGCCCGTTCCAGCGGCTCCGCCCAGCGCGCCGAGGGCGCATGGCGGTGCGCGGCCAGGTAGCGGAAGGGGAACTGCCGCGAGGCGGCCACCACCTCCGGGTCCGCGATCCTCTCGGCGACCCGGGCGGCCACCTCGTCGGAGACGCCCGCCCCGTCGAAGTTCCGCAGGTTCCGCACGAGCGCCATCGGGCCCATGGACGGGATCATCGCCTCCCAGACCGCGGCGTCCAGCGGGCCCTGGAGCCAGCCGGCCAGCGCCTCCCAGGTCAGCCCGGCCCGCGCCAGCCGTTCGGCGCCGCCGGCCCCCGTGACGACCGGCCGCCGCTCCGCCACCGGGAGCTCCATCAGCTCCCGGTGCGCGCCCAGCACCGGAACCGAGGCGGGCGGGACGGCCCGCGCGGGACGGTGCCGGCGGTCCAGGGCGTACCGGAACAGGTCGCCCTGCCAGGGCTTGGCCGGGTCGGGCGCGGCGTGCGTGAGGTTGAGGACGTCGCCGAAGCGGAACTCGTGCGCGGCGGTGTCGTACTTGAGCAGGGACCGTCCGTGGTACAGCCGCCGCACGGCGTCGGCGACGCCGCGCTTCAGGGGCTTGGGCAGGGCCCGCCCGTACGTGGCCGTCCAGTGGGCCAGCAGCGCCCCGGGCTCGTCGGCCCGCTGGAGCACGGAGTCGACGACGCCCCGGTTGGAGGGGCCCGCGGTGGCTCCGGCGTCGAGGCGGGCCTTGACGTAGGCGGCCGCTCCGACGAGGGACGCCCGGCGCATGTGGGCACTGCCGCGCAGCCAGGCCAGCAGTCCCGCGGTCCACTCCGGGTCCTCGACGGCGAGCCGCCGGACGAGGAGGGTGTAGCGGTGCTCGCGGGCGGCGGCCGTTTCGGCGGAGGTCTCCTCACCCGCGAAGAGGGCGACGGCGAGGACGAACAGCTCTGAGCGCGGGTCGCGGACGTATCCCTTGCCGCCCTGGTCGGTGTAGGCGCCCCGCCACATGCCGCCGCCCTCCCTCAGCAGGGCGGGCATCCGGGCGGCCGCCGCCACGGAGGGCGACACGAGCATGGTGGACCACATCTTCGATTCGCGGCGGTGGAAGCGAGGCAGGCGAATCCCCCCGGATTCAGTCTCGGCGAAGGTGAAGGTGAAGGTGGGTGAAGGTGAAGACGAAGGCGGAGCCCGGCCCGGCGGACGGTGGAACCGGCCGCCGGGCCGCGGGCCGCGCACGGCGGCCTCCCGAGATCGGAAAGGGGCGGCGGCGTCACTCGTGTCAGAAAAGGAAGTAACCGCAGCCCGCGCACCGGGAGGCGCGTGGCAACGACGCGGAGCCTAGGCGCGCCCCCCGCGCCGCCGCCACCGAATAAAGGACGGCCCGCCGCCGGTCCCCCCGAACCGGCGGCGGGCCCTGCTACTCGCCCGCCCGCAGCCGCTCCCGCGCGTCCATCAGCGCGAAGCCCAGCAGGTTCAGTCCCCGCCACCGCTGGGGCACCAGCGCGTCCGGCGAGTCGGCGGCCAGCCCGATGCCCCAGAACCGGTCCAGCGGGCTCGCCTCCACCAGCACGCGCTCGCCCGTCCCCAGCAGGAAGGAACGCAGCGCCGGGTCGGAGCCGAACTTGTGCACGCTGCCCTCGACCACGAGGGCGTACCGCTCGCGCTCCCACACCGCGTCGTCGAACCCGCGCACCAGCCGCCCGGCCTTCT
The DNA here is from genome assembly GCF_044759225.1 of Streptomyces sp. NPDC101132. Lineage (NCBI taxonomy): Bacteria > Bacillati > Actinomycetota > Actinomycetes > Kitasatosporales > Streptomycetaceae > Streptomyces > Streptomyces sp. NPDC101132. The sequence goes on along the minus strand of NZ_JBIVYX010000004.1, from coordinate 7,779 downwards.
TGGCCTCGGCCGGAGTCGGCGCGGCCAGCGCGACGGCCAGCGCCTCCTCGTCCCCGAAGAGCCGCGCCTTGCCGGCCATCATCCAGTGCTCCGCCGTCGCGTACCGCACGTCACCCACAGTGAACGGCGACGGCCACCACTGCGAGAGACAGCTCGGCCCGAGCGTCCCGTCGGCCCGCGGACGGTGCCCCCAGAAGGGCAGGTACTTCACTCGCTCACCCCGGTTGACCTGCTCGATCAACTTGTCGATCTTCGCCATGCACGCGAGTCTGGCAGTCGCCACTGACACTTCGTACGGGATTTCTCCTCCCACGCGACACATGGTCGACCGATTCCGTCGCGTAACCAAAAGGCAACAACGGAATCACTTGTTGGAGGAGAAGGCCTCTGTCAGGATCGGCACTCAATTCGAGCTGGAGCTACGGAGAGCGTGATGGGCAACCGCTTCCAGGTTACGGACCGCTTCGCGGACGGCGCACAATTCATCGACGGAAAGCTGAGGACCGGAACCTCCGGACAATCACACACCGTGGTGAACCCCGCCACCGGCGAGGAGGTACTCACCTACGCCCTCGCGTCCACCGCCGACGTGGACGAGGCCGTGGCCGCCGCCAAGGCCGCCTTCCCGGCCTGGGCCGCCGCCACCCCCGGGGAGCGCTCCGACGCCCTGCACCGCCTCGCCGCGGTCCTCGCCGAGCAGGCCGAGGACTTCGCGTACGCCGAGTCCCTGCAGTGCGGCAAGCCGCTCAAGCTGAGCACCGAGTTCGACGTGCCGGGCACGATCGACAACACCGCCTTCTTCGCCGGTGCCGCCCGCCACCTCCAGGGCCAGGCCGCCGGCGAGTACTCCGGCGACCACACCTCGTACGTACGCCGCGAGCCGATCGGCGTAGTCGGCTCCATCGCCCCCTGGAACTACCCGCTCCAGATGGCCGCCTGGAAGATCCTCCCGGCCGTCGCCGCGGGCAACACGATCGTCCTCAAGCCGGCCGAGCTGACGCCCCTGACCTCCCTGATGTTCGCCCAGGCGGCGAAGGAGGCGGGCATCCCCGACGGTGTGATCAACATCGTCACGGGCGCCGGCCGCGAGGCGGGCGAGCGCCTGGTGGGCCACCCCGACGTGGCCATGACCTCCTTCACCGGCTCCACCGCGGTCGGCAAGCGGGTCGCCGAGATCGCCACCGCCACCGTCAAGCGGCTCCACCTGGAGCTCGGCGGCAAGGCCCCCTTCGTGGTCTTCGACGACGCGGACCTGGAGGCCGCCGCCAACGGCGCGGTCGCCGCCTCCCTCATCAACACCGGCCAGGACTGCACCGCCGCCACCCGCGCGTACGTCCAGCGCCCCGTGTACGACGCCTTCGTGGCCCGTGTCGCGGAGCTGATGGCGTCCGTCCGCGTCGGCGACCCCTTCGCCCCCGGCACCGACCTCGGCCCGCTCGTCTCCCACGTCCAGCGCGACCGGGTCGCCGCCTTCGTCGAGCGCGCCCGCGGATACGCCACCGTCGTGACCGGCGGCGAGGCGCCCGGAGGGGATCTGGCGGACGGCGCGTACTATCTGCCCACGCTGATCGCGGACGCGGCCCAGGACAGCGAGGTCGTCCAGTCCGAGATCTTCGGCCCGGTCCTCGCCGTGCTGCCCTTCGACACGGACGACGAGGGCATCGAACTCGCCAACGACACCCCGTACGGGCTCGCCGCCTCCGCCTGGAGCCGCGACGTGTACCGGGCCAACCGCGCCACCCGCGAGATCAAGGCGGGTTGCGTCTGGGTCAACGACCACATCCCGATCATCAGCGAGATGCCGCACGGCGGCTACAAGGCCAGCGGCTACGGAAAGGACATGTCGGCGTACTCCTTCGAGGAGTACACGCAGGTCAAGCACGTGATGTACGACAACACCGGGGTGCCGCGCAAGGACTGGCACCGCACGATCTTCGGGGACCGATAAACAGCGCTCCGCCCGACCAGCGGAACACGACACATGGGAAAGGGCCCAGCGCATGGAGCACCACGAGCCCGAGCTCTCCTCGGCGGAAGTCGCGGCGATGCGACGCAGCCTCACCAGCGGGCGGGGCGCCCTGACGCGCCGCTCGCTGCTGCGCGCGTCGGGGATCGGCGCGCTGACTCTGGGCGGCCTCGGCACCCTGAGCGCCTGCGGCATCCCGCCGGCCAAGCGGAACGACGGCTCCGCCCCCGCTGACGACGACCATTCGGCCCAGGAGAAGGTGATCAACTTCTCCAACTGGACCGAGTACATGGACACCAGCGAGGACGAGAAGCACCGGCCGACCCTGGAGGAGTTCACCAAACGCACCGGGATCAAGGTCAAGTACACCGAGGACATCAACGACAACGTCGAGTTCTTCGGGAAGATCAGGCCGCAGCTCGCCGCGGGCCAGGAGACCGGCCGCGACCTCATCGTCGTCACCGACTGGCTGGCCGCGCGCATGATCAAGCTCGGCTGGGTGCAGCAGCTCGACCCGGCCCACCTGCCGCACGCCTTCGCCAACCTGTCGCAGCAGTTCCGGATGCCCGACTGGGACCCGGGCCGCGCCTTCTCCTACCCGTGGACCGGCATCTCGACGGTCATCGCGTACAACACGAAGGCCACCGGCGGCAAGAAGGTCGACTCCGTCACCCAGATGCTCGACGACCCGACCCTGAAGGGCCGCGTCGGCTTCCTGACGGAGATGCGCGACACGGTCGGCATGACCCTGCTCGACATGGGCAAGGACCCCGCCACCTTCACCACCCCGGACTACGACGCCGCGATCGCCCGCCTCCAGAAGGGCGTCGACAAGAAGCAGATCCGCCGCTTCACCGGCAACGACTACACCTCGGACCTGGACAAGGGCGACCTCGCCGCCTGTCTGGCCTGGGCCGGCGACATCATCCAGCTCCAGGCCGACAACCCGGACATCCAGTACGCGATCCCGGCCGCCGGCTACATGACCTCCACGGACAACCTCCTGGTCCCGGCGAAGGCCCGGCACAAGACCAACGCCGAGCGGCTCATCGACTACTACTACGAGCCCCCGGTCGCCGCCCAGCTGGCCGCGTACATCAACTACGTCTGCCCGGTCGAGGGCGTCAAGCCCGAGCTGGCCAAGATCGACCCGGCGCTGGCGGACAACCCCCTGATCATCCCGGACAAGGCCATGGCCGCGAAGTCCCACGCGTTCCGTTCCCTCACCGTCGCCGAGGAGCGGGACTACGAGGAGAAGTTCGCCAAGCTCATCGGTGCCTGAGCCCGCCCCCCTTTCCGAATTCCACACCACGGGACCGCGACCCATGACTGAAAAGACCGCGGGCGGCGACGTCCGCCTCACCGGGATCAGCAAGCACTACGGCTCCTTCACCGCCGTGCACCCGCTCGACCTGACCATCCCCCAGGGCTCCTTCTTCGCCCTGCTGGGCGCCTCCGGCTGCGGCAAGACCACCACGCTGCGCATGATCGCCGGCCTGGAGGAACCCTCCACCGGCACGGTCCACCTCGGCGACCGCGACGTCACCGGCCTGGCGCCGTACAAGCGCCCGGTGAACACGGTGTTCCAGAGCTACGCGCTCTTCCCGCACATGGACATCTTCGAGAACATCGCCTTCGGACTGCGCCGCCGCGGCATCAAGTCGGTCAAGAAGCAGGTGGACGAGATGATCGAGCTCGTCCAGCTCGGCGAGCACGCGCGCAAGAAGCCCCACCAGCTCTCCGGCGGCCAGCAGCAGCGCGTCGCCGTCGCCCGCGCCCTGATCAACCACCCGCAGGTGCTCCTCCTCGACGAGCCCCTCGGCGCCCTCGACCTCAAGCTGCGCCGTCAGATGCAGCTGGAGCTCAAGCGCATCCAGACCGAGGTCGGCATCACCTTCGTGCACGTCACCCACGACCAGGAGGAGGCCATGACCATGGCCGACACCGTCGCGGTGATGAACGGCGGCCGGGTCGAGCAGCTCGGCGCCCCCGCGGAGCTGTACGAGAACCCGCGCACCACCTTCGTGGCCAACTTCCTCGGCACCTCGAACCTGATCGAGACCTCGGTGGAGGAGACCGGCTCCGGCGACGTGGTCGTCTCCGCGGCCGGCGCGAAGCTCCGCCTGCCGGCGGAACGATGTTCCACCACCCCCCACGCCGGCGGCCGGCTGCTGGTCGGCGTCCGCCCCGAGAAGATCTCCCTGGTCCCGGCGGACGAGGAGCACACCGTGCCCGACGGCCGCAACAAGGTGACCGGCCGGATCGTGAACTCCTCCTTCATCGGTGTCTCCACCCAGTTCGTCATCGACAGCCCGGTCTGCCCCGAGCTGGAGGTGTACGTCCAGAACATCGAGCGGGACGCGCGCCTGGTCCCCGGCGCCGAGGTCGTCCTCCACTGGAACCCGGCGCACACCTTCGGCCTCGATGCCTCCCAGGACATCGACGCGGGCGTCGAGACGGTCGGGGAGAGCGCATGACGACCGCGACCGAAGCGCCCCCCGCCGCGCCGCAGGCGGAGCCGCCGGTCCACAAGACCTCCGTACGGCGCAAGCTGGTCCCGTACTGGCTGCTGCTCCCCGGCATCCTGTGGCTGCTGGTCTTCTTCGTCCTGCCGATGGTCTACCAGGCCTCCACCTCCGTGCAGACCGGCTCGCTGGAGCAGGGCTTCGAGGTCACCTGGCACTTCCAGACCTACTGGGACGCCTTCACCGAGTACTTCCCGCAGTTCCTGCGCTCGCTGCTGTACGCCGGCACCGCGACCGTGCTGTGCCTGCTGCTCGGCTACCCGCTCGCGTACCTGATCGCCTTCCGGGCCGGCCGCTGGCGCAACCTGCTGCTGATCCTGGTGATCGCGCCGTTCTTCACCAGCTTCCTGATCCGCACGCTCGCCTGGAAGACGATCCTCGCGGACGACAGCGTCGTGGTGGACGTGCTCAACACCCTGCACGTCCTGGACGTCACCAGCTGGCTGGGGATGACCGAGGGCGACCGCGTGCTGGCCACGCCCCTGGCGGTGGTCTGCGGTCTGACGTACAACTTCCTGCCCTTCATGATCCTGCCGCTCTACACCTCGCTGGAGCGCATCGACACCCGTCTGCACGAGGCGGCCGGCGACCTGTACGCCACCCCGGCCACCACCTTCCGCAAGGTGACCTTCCCGCTGTCGATGCCGGGCGTGGTCTCGGGCACGCTGCTCACCTTCATCCCGGCGAGCGGCGACTACGTCAACGCCGAGCTGCTCGGCTCGGCGGACACCCGCATGATCGGCAACGTCATCCAGTCGCAGTACCTGCGGATCCTGGACTACCCCACGGCGGCCGCGCTGTCGTTCATCCTGATGGCCATCGTGCTGATCATGGTCACCGTCTACATCCGCCGCGCCGGAACGGAGGACCTGGTCTGATGCAGTGGCTCCGACGCAACTTCGTCGTCATCGCCGGCCTCGGCACGCTCGCGTACCTGATCCTGCCGAACGTCGTGGTGACGGTCTTCTCCTTCAACAACCCCGCCGGGCGGTTCAACTACGCCTGGCAGGAGTTCTCCCTGGAGGCCTGGGAGGACCCGTGCGGCGTCGCCGACATGTGCGGCTCCCTCTCGCTGTCCCTCCAGATCGCCCTCTGGTCGACCATCGGCGCGACCGTCCTCGGCACGATGATCGCCTTCGCCCTGGTCCGGTACCGCTTCCGGGCGCGCGGCGCGGTGAACTCGCTGATCTTCCTGCCGATGGCGATGCCCGAGATCGTGATGGCGGCCTCGCTGCTCGCCCTCTTCCTCAACATGGGCATCGAGCTGGGCTTCTGGACCATCCTGATCGCCCACATCATGTTCTGCCTCAGCTTCGTCGTGGCCGCCGTCAAGGCGCGCGTGCTCTCGATGGACCCGAGGCTGGAGGAGGCCGCCCGGGACCTCTACGCGAGCCCCGTGCAGACCTTCCTCCGGGTCACCCTCCCGATCGCCGCCCCCGGCATCGCGGCCGGTGCCCTGCTCTCCTTCGCCCTGTCGTTCGACGACTTCATCATCACGAACTTCAACTCGGGCAACACGGTCACCTTCCCCATGTTCGTGTGGGGATCGGCCCAGCGCGGCACGCCCGTGCAGATCAACGTCATCGGTACGGCGATGTTCGTCATCGCGGTGCTGGTGGTGCTCGCCGGCCAGATGGTCAGCAGCCGGCGCAGGAAACAAGCGCGGAACTGAGCACAGGACTCAGCGCGCAGAACCAAGCAGTTCCGTAAGGAGTTGGAAGCCATGGCCCCAGTCGCCATGCGTACCGTTGCACAATCCCTTTCCGACGCACTGCCGGTCTCGTACTGGCTGGACGACCCCGGCAGGCCCGCCCCGCAGCCGGCCCTCACCGGCGACGAGCACTGCGACCTGCTCGTCATCGGCGGTGGCTACACCGGTCTGTGGACCGCGCTCCTGGCCAAGGAGCGCGACCCCGGGCGGGACGTCGTACTGATCGAGAGCAAGGAGGCGGGCTGGGCCGCCTCCGGCCGGAACGGCGGCTTCTGCGCCGCTTCCCTCACCCACGGCCTGGCCAACGGCATCGCCCGCTGGCCCGAGGAGCTGCCGAGACTGGAGGAGCTGGGCGCCCGCAACCTCGACGCCATCGAGGCGGCCGTCGCCCGCTACGGCATCGACTGCGACTTCGAGCGCACCGGCGAGATCGACGTGGCCACCGAGCCGCACCAGGTGGAGGAGCTCAAGGAGCTGCACGCCGAGGCCGAGCGCCTGGGCCTGGGCGAGGGCTCGGTCTTCCTCGACCAGGACGCCGTACGCGCCGAGGTCGACTCGCCCACCTTCCTCGGCGGCGTGTGGGACCGCGACGGCGTCGCCATGCTGCACCCCGCCAAGCTCGCCTGGGGCCTCAAGGAGGCCTGCCTCGGGCTCGGCGTACGGATCTACGAGAACACCCGCGGCCTGGAGCTCACCTCCTCCGGCGCCGGGATGGCCGTCCGCACCCCGTACGGCCGGGTGCTGGCCCGCCGGGTGGCGCTGGGCACCAACATCTTCCCGTCGCTGGTCAAGCGCATCCGCCCGTACACCGTCCCGGTCTACGACTACGCGCTGATGACCGAGCCGCTCACGCCGGGGCAGCTCGCGGCCGTCGGCTGGAAGAACCGGCAGGGCCTGGGCGACAGCGCCAACCAGTTCCACTACTTCCGGATCACCGCCGACAACCGCATCCTCTGGGGCGGCTACGACGCCATCTACCCCTACGGCGGCAAGCTCGACTCCGAGTACGACCACCGGCCGGAGACCTACCTCAAGCTGGCCGGGCACTTCTTCACCTGCTTCCCGCAGCTGGAGGGGATCCGCTTCAGCCACGCCTGGGGCGGCGCCATCGACACCTGCTCCCGCTTCTCGGCCTTCTTCGGCAAGGCGTACTCCGGCAAGGTCGCGTACGCCGCGGGCTACACCGGCCTCGGCGTCGGCTCCACGCGCTTCGGCGCGGACGTGATGCTGGACCTGCTGGCGGGGGAGCGGACCGAGCGGACCGAGCTGAAGATGGTCCGCACGAAGCCGATGCCCTTCCCGCCCGAGCCGTTCAAGTGGACCGGCATCGCGCTGACCAAGTGGTCGCTGGCCCGGGCCGACGAGCGCAGCGGGCACCGCAACCTCTGGCTGAAGACGCTGGACCGCTTCGGTCTCGGCTTCGACAGCTGATCCCATGATCGACGGTTGTGGGGCCCCCCGGCCCCCGGGGGCCCCCCCCCCCCCGGGGCGCCCCCCCCCCCCCCCCCCACCCCCCCCCCCCCCCCCCACACCCCGGGGCCCCCCCCCCCCCACCCCCCGGCAGACGAGCCCGCAAC
>NZ_JBIVYX010000003.1:209235-633669 GCF_044759225.1 Streptomyces sp. NPDC101132 | reverse complement strand
GCACGCTGTTGAGTTCTCAAGGTGCGGTCGCTTCCTTTGTTCCCGTTTCCGGGCCCTCCGGGCGCTTCCTTCGTTTCCGACTCTATCAGATCTTTCCGACCCGATTTCCTCGGTGCTTTCCGGTTCCAGCGGCGTTTCCGACGCTTTTCCCTTTCGGCGGTCACTACGTTAGCGGATTTCCCCTGCGGCGCATAATCGAGCCGTCGGCGTCGAATTCGGGCATGCCGAATTCATTCCCGCCAGGGTGAATCGTAGGTAGTGGTTGGCCGCTTGCGAGTTGCCCGGTCGGCCCCGATGGGGTCTGCCAAGAGCAGTGCTCGTTTCTTACGGCTCGGGCTACGTTAGGCGTCTCGCCAAGCCGAGTCAAGTCGAGCGGCGGCGCGGCGCGTGGGCCCGGTAGGGGCTGACGGTGGGCTCGCCGTAGAGCCAGAAGCGCCAGGGGTGGTGGGCGCCGTCGCCGCCCACTCCGGTGCGCGGACCGGTGCGCAGCAGGTCGGGGGCGGGCTCCTCCCCCGTCAGGACGGTCAGGGGGGATGCGGGGTCGCCGCAGAGGTCCGTGCCGTCCAGGGCCCGGGTGACGTCGAGGGCGGTGGCGAGGCGGGCGGGGCCTTTGGCCAGTTCCTTGTCGTTGCGGGCCGAAAGTCGACGTTTACGGGCGAGCTCGGCGCCGGTGGTGATCTCGCCGGCGCGGAGGAGGACTCCACTGGCCTTGCCCTCGGGCCCGCACTCCAGGTTCAGGCTGAACCACATGCCGTAGATGAAGTAGACGTACGCGTGTCCGGGCGGTCCGAACATGGAGGCGTTGCGTGCGGTGCGGCCGCGGTAGGCGTGGGAGCCCGGGTCGGTCTCGCCGTCGTAGGCCTCGACCTCGGTGATGCGGAGTTCGATGGGGCCCTCGTCGGTGGTGCGCACGAGGGTGCGGCCGAGGAGGTCGGGGGCTACGGAGAGGACCGGCCGGTCGAAGAAGGACCGGGGCAGGGGCGTACGGTCGAAACGTGCGCTCATCCGTCCGAGCGTAGTGGACTGCCGCCCGGGCGGAACCGGGCTCTAGGGTTTCCGCGTTTGTAGAGGTCAGTCCCGCACAGGTCCAGTACAAGGGGAGACAGAGCATGGGGTTCAAGAAGCTGCTCGCGGCCATGGGTGCCGGCGGTGCGTCCGTGGAGACCGTCCTGTCGGAGGTCAACGTCGTCCCGGGCGGTGTCGTCCAGGGCGAGGTCCGGATCCAGGGTGGTTCGGTGCCGCAGCAGATCGAGGGGCTGTCGGTGGGGCTCCAGGCGCGCGTCGAGGTCGAGGGCGGTGACCAGGAGTACAAGCAGGACGTCGAGTTCTCGAAGCTGCGGCTGGGCGGTGCCTTCGAGGTGCAGGCGGGGGCGGTGCACGCGGTGCCGTTCGGTCTGGAGATCCCGTGGGAGACGCCGATCACCCACTTCGCCGGGCAGCACCTGCACGGCATGAACATCGGTGTGACCACGGAGCTGGAGATCGCGCGTGCGGTGGACGCCGGCGATCTGGACCCGATCAACGTGCACCCGCTGCCGGCGCAGCAGGCGATCCTGGACGCCTTCGGTCAGCTGGGCTTCCGCTTCCGCAGTGCGGACATGGAGCGCGGGCACATCCGCGGTACGCGGCAGCGGCTGCCGTTCTACCAGGAGATCGAGTTCCTGCCGCCGCAGCAGTACCACGGTCTGAACCAGGTGGAGCTGACGTTCGTGGCGGACGACCGCGAGATGGACGTCGTGCTGGAGATGGACAAGAAGCCGGGTCTGTTCTCGGAGGGCAGCGACACGTTCCGCTCGTTCACGGTGGGGCTGCACGACTACCAGGGCACGAACTGGGCGGCGTACCTCAACGAGTGGATCGCGTCGGTCGGTTCGAAGCGCAACTGGTTCTAGGCTGCCCGCAGCAGTTCCGACAGCCGTGTCCGCGTGATCAGGAGGTTTTCCGTGACCCAGCTCAGCAGGCCGCCGCTCCCCCACGACTTCCACCCGGAGGTCGCCTCGTTCACCGTGGTGAGCGAGGACCTGGCTCCGGGTGCGGATCTGGGGCCCGACCAGGTGTACGCGGGCGGGAACGTGTCGCCGCACCTGCGGTGGGAGGGGGCTCCGGACGGGACGAAGAGCTACGCGGTGACGTGCTTCGACCCGGACGCGCCGACCGGCAGCGGTTTCTGGCACTGGGTGGTCTTCGACATCCCGGCGTCGGTGACCGAGCTGCCCGCCGGTGCGGGCAGCGGGAAGTTCACGGGGCTGCCCGAGGGCGCGGTGCAGGTGCGCAACGACTACGGGACGAAGGACTTCGGCGGTGCCGCTCCGCCGGCGGGCGAGCGGCACCGGTACGTGTTCACCGTGTACGCGGTGGACCGTGAGCGGCTGGGTCCCGACGCGGACGCCTCGTGTGCGGCCGTCGGGTTCCATCTGCGCTTCCACGCGGTGGGGCGTGCGCAGCTCATCGGTGAGTACGAGGCCCCCGCGGACAACTGATCGTTCGCCGGGGGTTCGCCCGGTCCTGGTCTAAAGGTGGCCAGGACCGGGCATTTTTATTGCGTTGTCCCGCGTGGCGCACCCGGACAGAGTGGTTACGGGCCTTGGGCGCCGAGGGGTGCGGGCCTGCACACGGGAGGTGGGCGAGATGCGGGACACGCTGGTACTGAACGCGAGCTTCGAGCCGCTGTCGACGGTGACTCTGAACCGTGCGGTGGTGCTCGTGCTGCAGGACAAGGCCGTCGTCGAGCAGTCGCATCCCGAACTGCGGGTGCGTGCGGCCGCGGTGGAGCTTCCGGTACCGCGGGTGATCAGGCTGTGCAGGTACGTGCGGGTGCCCTTCCGAAGACACGCGCCGTGGTCGCGGAGGGGGGTGCTGGTGCGGGACCAGCACCGGTGCGCGTACTGCGGTGCGCGGGCGACGACGGTGGACCACGTGGTGCCGCGGGCGCAGGGTGGCGGGGACACGTGGCTGAACACGGTGGCGTCGTGTGCGGAGGACAACCACCGCAAGGCGGACCGGACGCCGGAGCAGGCGGGGATGCCGTTGCTGCGGCGGCCGTTCGTGCCGACTCCGGCGGACGCGATGCTGTTCTCGCTGGGTGCGGGGCCGCGGGCGGCGCTGCCGGAGTGGCTGGCGCAGCCGGCGTAGCCGTACGTACGTACGTGCCGATCGGTGGGCAGGGCCCGTCCCCGGGGTGGGGGCGGGCCCTGTGCCGTGTGCGGGAGGTCAGCGCAGGACGAGCTGGGCGATGGCGGCGAGGCCGACGGTGACGATGACGCCGCGCAGGACGGTGGGTGGGAGGCGGCGGCCGACCTTGGCGCCGATCTGGCCGCCGAGGGTGGAGCCGATGGCGATGAGGAGGACGGCGGTCCAGTCGAACTCGGCGACGAAGAGGAAGAAGACGGCGGCGATGCCGTTGACCAGGGCGGCGATGACGTTCTTGACGGCGTTGGTGCGCTGGAGGTCGTCGTTGAGGAAGAGGCCCATCAGGCCGAGGTAGAGGACGCCCTGGGCGGCGCCGAAGTAGCCGCCGTAGGCGCTGGCGACGGTCATGCCGGCGAGGAGGGCGGGGCCGCCGTCGGGGTGGGCGGGGTCGGTTCCGGCGGCTTCCCGGCGGCGGCGGAGTGCGGCGGCGAGGCGGGGCTGGGCGACGACGAGGACGAGGGCGAGCCCGATGAGTACGGGGACGATCGTGTCGAAGGAGTCGGAGGGGAGGGTGAGGAGGAGGGTGGCGCCGGCGAGGCCTCCGACGAGGGACACGGAGGCGAGGCGGAGGATGCGGGCGCGCTGGCCGGCGAGTTCCTTGCGGTAGCCGATGGCTCCGCTGATGGCGCCGGGGACCAGGCCGAGGGTGTTGGAGACGTTGGCGGTGACCGGTGGGAGTCCGGTGGCGAGGAGCACCGGGAAGGTGATCAGGGTGCCGGAGCCGACGATGGCGTTGATGGTGCCGGCGCCGATGCCGGCGGCGAAGACCGCGAGTTGTTCCCAGATGGACATGGACCGGGCCAGCCCCTTCGTTCGGTGAGTCGCCTCCCCGCCATGAAGGTCGGGGGGCCTCACTGATCATGCACGAGGGGTGGGCCCGGTCGTCGGGGTGTCCGCGTCCGGTCGTCAGGTCGCCCGTGGGGTGGTCTGACGGCCGGGTGGTGCGTCGGCGGGTGGCCGGTGCGGGGTGTCAGTCGATGGGGGGCTGTTCGCGGCGGGGGGCCGGGGGCTCTTCCTTGCGCAGGGGTGAACTGCCGCTGGGGCCGCCGAAGTTGCCGATGGCGCCGCTGAGGCCCTTGAGGGCGTCGCCGATCTCGCTGGGGACGATCCAGAGCTTGTTGGCGTCGCCTTCGGCGATCTTCGGGAGCATCTGGAGGTACTGGTAGGAGAGCAGCTTCTGGTCGGCGTCGCCGGCGTGGATGGCCTCGAAGACGGTGCGGACGGCCTGGGCCTCGCCCTCGGCGCGGAGCGCGGCGGCCTTGGCCTCGCCCTCGGCGCGGAGGATGGAGGACTGCTTCTCGCCCTCGGCGCGGAGGATCTCGGACTGGCGGACGCCTTCGGCCTGGAGGATGGCGGCGCGCTTGTCGCGGTCGGCGCGCATCTGCTTCTCCATCGAGTCCTGGATGGAGGTGGGCGGTTCGATGGCCTTGAGCTCGACGCGGTTGACGCGGATTCCCCACTTGCCGGTGGCCTCGTCGAGGACGCCGCGGAGGGCGGCGTTGATCTCCTCGCGGGAGGTGAGGGTCCGTTCCAGGTCCATGCCGCCGATGATGTTGCGGAGGGTGGTGACGGTGAGCTGCTCGATGGCCTGGATGTAGCTGGCCACTTCGTAGGTCGCGGCGCGGGCGTCGGTCACCTGGTAGTAGATGACGGTGTCGATGTTGACGACCAGGTTGTCCTGGGTGATGACCGGCTGCGGGGGGAAGGGCACGACCTGTTCGCGGAGGTCGATGCGGTTGCGGATGGAGTCGATGAACGGGACGACGATGTTCAGTCCCGCGTTGAGGGTGCGGGTGTAGCGGCCGAAGCGTTCGACGATCGCCGCGCTGGCCTGCGGGATGACCTGGATCGTCTTGACCAGGGCGATGAAGACCAGCACCACCAGGATGATCAGGACGATGATGATCGGTTGCATACGGTTCCCCCGTACCCTTCTGACTGCCTGTCCGGCCTCTTGCTGCCCCGTCGGTTACGGAGTCTCGCAGACGCGGGGCCCGTGGGGCGCGGGGTTTCGGTGACCTGGGGTCACATGACGACTGCGGTGGCGCCGTCGATCTCGACGACGTCGACCTGCCGGCCGGGTTCGAAGCTGGCGTCCGCGTCGAGCGTGCGGGCGGACCAGATCTCGCCGGCCAGTTTGATGCGTCCGCCGGTGCCGTCGACGCGTTCGAGGACGACGGCGGTTCTGCCGCGCAACGCGTCGACCCCGCTGGCGAATTCGGGCCGCTGGGAGCGGTGGCGGTTGGCGATGGGCCGTACGACGGCGATGAGCGCGACGGATACGGCGGTGAAGACGAGGACCTGACCGGTGACTCCGGCGCCGAGGGCGGCCGTGACGGACGCCGCGAGGGCGCCGACGGCGAACATACCGAACTCGGGCATCGCGGTCAGGACGAGCGGAATGCCCAGTCCGGCCGCGCCGATGAGCCACCACACCCACGCGTCGATTTCCACATGGTCATGGTAATTCGGTCGGGCGCGGTCCGGACAGAGGACGTCGGGGTTCAGCGCAGGGGGAGGCCCTGGGCGGTCCAGCGGTCGCCGTCGGTGCGCTCGACGACGAGCGGGAGGCCGAAGCAGAGGGAGAGGTTGCGGGACGTGAGTTCGAGGTCGATCGGTCCGGCGGTGACGACCTTGCCCTGACGGATCATCAGGACGTGGGTGAAGCCGGGGGCGATCTCCTCGACATGGTGGGTGACCATCGCCATGGAGGGGGCGAGCGGGTCGCGCGCGAGGCGGCCGAGGCGGCGTACGAGGTCCTCGCGGCCGCCGAGGTCGAGGCCGGCGGCGGGCTCGTCGAGGAGGAGGAGCTCGGGGTCGGTCATCAGGGCGCGGGCGATGAGGGTGCGCTTGCGCTCGCCCTCGGAGAGGGTGCCGAACTTGCGGTCGAGGTAGTCGGACATGCCGAGGCGGTCGAGGAAGGCGCGGGCGCGCTGCTCGTCGATCTCCTCGTAGTCCTCCTGCCAGGTGGCCGTCATGCCGTAGGCGGCGGTGAGGACGGTCTGGAGGACGGTCTGGCGCTTGGGCAGCTTGTCGGCGAGGGCGATGCCGGCGACGCCGATGCGGGGGCGCAGCTCGAAGACGTCGGTGCCGGGCTTGCCGAGGGTGCTGCCGAGGATGCTGGCGGTGCCCTTGGTGGGGAAGAGGTAGCTGGAGGCGACGTTGAGGAGGGTGGTCTTGCCGGCGCCGTTGGGGCCGAGGATCACCCAGCGCTCCCCCTCCTTGACCGACCAGGAGACCTGGTCCACCAGAGCCCGGCCCTCGCGGACCACGGATACGTCCACCAGCTCCAGTACATCGCTCATGAGCGCGTTGTCTCCCATTGCAGTCTTGGTTGTCCCAGCCGCCGCCTTCAGGCGCAGCCCCCAGGGAAAACCTACGCCACTCGGGGTGGGGTCCGGGGACTCGGGCCCCGCCTGGCGTCAGGTCCGTAGGGTGGTCGCATGCTTTCGGAACCACGTTCAGGGCGGCTGGCCGCCTGGGGAAACGCTTTGCTGGGTGGGCTGGTGTCGCCGGACGACGCCGTGCTCGCGGTGGTCGGGGACGATGCGGTGCACCGCGTGGAGGGGCTGCCCGGCGAGCCGGCGCCGGTCGGTCTGACGCTGGGGCTCGGCCGGTTGCGGGCGCTGGGGGTGACGGGTCTGCGGGTGGCGCTGCCGGCGCCGGGGCATCCGCTGGGGCTGAGCGGTCCGCCGGAGTTCAACGCGCGGGCGCTGGAGGCGGAGGAGGCGGTCGTCGCGGTGGGGGCGGCGCTGGGGCTGGTGCCGGAGGTGTCCGAGGCCGGGCCGGCGGGTGACGTGCACGTGGAGGTGGTGTGGCACTGCCTGCCGGTGCGGGAGGCGCCGCCGGCGGACGTGCCGTCGCTGGGCGAGGCGGAGCGGGAGCTGGCGGAGGCGCTGCGGGAGGCGACGGTGGTGCTGACGCGGCTGGACGTGGCGGCGTCGGGGCCGGTGGCGGAGGCGGCGCTGGACGCGTACCGGGCACGGGCGGAGGCGGGGCGCGAGGTGCTGGCGCCGGGGTATCCGCCGCGGGCGGTGCGGGTGCTGGAGCTGGCGCAGCGGATCGCGCTGATGACGGAGCTGGCGGTGGGCACCGGGCACGGGGGCGCGGTGGCGGCCTCGGAGATGGCGGCGCGGACGGAGGCGCTGCGGCCGGTGGAGCGGGTGGCGCGGCGGGCGCAGGTCGCGGCGTACAACGCGTACGTCGAGGAGCAGGAGCGGCGGCGGGGTTAGGCCCTGTTTCGGATCACGTCGGGCTCGCGGGGCGGCGGGGGCCGGTTCGGGGGTGCTCCCCCCGGCTGTGGCCGGGGGTGTCCCCCGGGGTGTGCGGGGCGCGTTGGGCCGGGGCGCGCGCCGGCCCCCGTACCGCCAGGAGGTACGGGGGCCGACGGGTTCGAGGTGGCGTCAGGCGTTGAGGCCGGAGTTGCCGAAGGCGGGGTTCAGGGCGCCGATGACGGTGACGGCGTTGCCGACCACGTTCACGGGGACGTGGACGGGTACCTGGACGAGGTTGCCGGAACCCACGCCGGGGGAGTTCAGGGCCTCGCCGTGGGCGTGGGCGCCGCCGTGGGCGGAGGAGACACCGGCGGCGGCGGCGACCAGGCCGCCGGCGATCATGGTGACGGCGGTGGCCTTCTTGAAGTTCTTCACGTTCGACGTCCTCACTGGTCTTCGCCGCGGCCGGCCGCCGCGGCACGCCATGGGAAACGGTCGCCCGCCGGTCAGGATGCGCCATGTGGGGTACATCCACCCGACGGTATGAATCTCAGCCCGGACCGTGACCCGCGGCGGTCCGGTCAGGGTGCGGCGGCGATCCGGTCAGGAATCGGTCAGACCGTGACGTACGGCCCACAGCGCGGCCTGGGTCCGGTCGGCGAGGTCCAGCTTCATGAGGATGTTCGAGACGTGGGTCTTGACGGTCTTCTCGGACAGCACGAGGGCACGGGCGATCTCCCGGTTGGAGCGGCCGTCGGCGATGAGGCCGAGGACCTCGCGCTCGCGCTCGGTGAGGGTGCCGCCGCGGCTGCCGGCCGGGGCCTGGTCCTCCTGGGCGAGCAGGGCGCCGGCGACCTCGGGCTGGAGCAGGACGTGGCCGGCGTGGACGGAGCGGATGGCGCCGGCCAGGGCGTCGGGGTCGATGTCCTTGTAGACGTATCCGGCGGCGCCCGCGCGGAGGGCGGGGACGACGGTGCGCTGCTCGGTGAAGCTGGTGACGATCAGGACGCGGGCGGGGTTGGCCAGCTCGCGGAGGCGGCGCAGGGCGTCGATGCCGTCGGTGCCGGGCATCTTGACGTCCATCAGGATGACGTCGGGGCGGAGCTCCTCGGCGTGCGCGACGCCGGTTTCGCCGTCGGCGGCCTCGCCGACGACCTCGATGTCGTCCTGGACCTCCAGGAAGGTGCGCAGCCCCCGGCGGACGACCTGGTGGTCGTCGACGAGCAGGACCCTGATCCTGGGTGCGCGTGCGGTGGTGGGGCGGGCCGCCGTGTCAGCCACCGGGGACCTCCATCTCGATCGTGGTGCCCGTGCCGGGCTCCGATTGCACGGTGAGCCTGCCGCCGACGCCGCCGGCGCGGTCGCGCATGGAGACGAGGCCGAGGTGCCGGCCGGCGCGGCGGACCGTGCGGGGGTCGAAGCCGCGGCCGTCGTCGGTGACGCGGAGCAGGGCACCGGTGCCGCGGCGGGTGAGGGTGACCTCGACGAGTCCGGCGCCCGAGTGGCGCAGGGCGTTGTGGAGGGCTTCCTGGGCGACCCGGAGGAGGGCTTCCTCCTGGGCGGCGGGGAGTGCGCGTACGCCGTCGCACCGGAAGGTGACGTGGGAGGCGTGGGCGCGGTCGAGGACCTGGATCTGGGTGCGCAGGGTGGCGACCAGGCCGTCCTCGTCGAGGGCGGCGGGACGGAGTTCCACGACGGCGGCGCGCAGCTCGTCGGCCGCCTCGGCGGCGAGCGCGGTGACCTGGTGGAGCTCCTCCTTGGCGCGGGCCGGGTCGCGGTCCACGAGGGCGGTGGCGGCCTGGGCGGTCAGGCGCAGGGAGAAGAGCTTCTGGCTGACGGCGTCGTGCAGCTCGTGGGCGAGGCGGGAGCGCTCCTCGGCGATGGTGAGCTCGCGGCTGCGTTCGTAGAGGCGGGCGTTGGTGAGGGCGATGGCGGCGTGCTGGGCGAGGATGCCGAGCAGTTCCTCGTCCTCCTCCGTGAAGCCGCATCCTCCGCCGGGGCGGGGGCACCGCTTGTTGGCGAGGAAGAGCGCGCCGATGACGTCGTCGCCGTCGCGGACGGGCAGGCCGAGGAAGTCGGACATCTCGGGGTGGGCGGCGGGCCAGCCCTCGAAGCGGGGGTCCTCGCGGACGTCGGCGAGCCGCTCCGGGGTGGCCTGGTGGAGCATCGCGGCGAGGATGCCGTGCTGCCGGGGCAGGGGGCCGATGGCCCGCCACTGCTCGTCGCTGACGCCGTCGACGACGAACTGTGCGAAGCCGCCGTGGTCGTCGGGGACGCCGAGGGCGGCGTATTCGGCGTCGAGGAGTTCCCGGGCCGAGGCGACGATCGTCTTGAGCACGTCCCGGACCTCCAGGTGGCGGCTCATCGCGAGGAGCGCCGTGGAGACGGCGGCGAGGCCGGTGCGGGGTCGGTGGCTCATGGGCTCACCGTACCCGCGGGGGGTGCGGTCCGGATCGGACCGGGGTCGGGGGGCGGGGGGCGTCGGTCGCAGGGCCCGGGACCTGCGGCGGAGGGCCCTGGGGCCTAGGCCGAAGGACCCTGGGGGTGCGGCCGCGGGGCCGATCCGGGCGGGGGCGGTCCGTACCTACGTTGAGGGCGTCGGATACGGATCGAGGGGTGGTTGTCGTGTCGGTGGCGGTCGTGACGGGTGCGTCGCGGGGGCTGGGCCGGGCGTTGGCCCGGGAGCTGGCGGGGCGGGGCTGGGACCTGGTGCTGGACGCGAGGTCGGCGGGGCCTTTGGAGGGGGTGGCCGAGGAGCTGGCCGGTTCCGGGGTGCGGGTGGTGGCGGTGCCGGGGGACGTGACGTCGGCCGGGCACCGGGCGGACCTGGTGGCCGCGGCGCGGGAGCTGGGCGGTCTCGACCTGCTGGTGAACAACGCGGGGGTGCTGGGCGGCGAGCCGCTGGTGCCGCTGGGGGTGCACGCGCTGGCGGGGCTGCGGGCGGCGCTGGAGGTGAACGTGGTGGCTCCGCTGGGGCTGCTGCAGGAGGCGCTGCCGCTGCTGCGGGCCTCGGGGCGCGGCGCGGTGCTGAACGTCAGCTCGGACGCCGCGGTGGTGGCGTACCGGACGTGGGGGGCGTACGGGGCCTCGAAGGCGGCGCTGGACCTGCTGTCGGCGGTGCTGGCGGTGGAGGAGCCGGGGCTGCGGGTGTGGTGGGCGGATCCGGGGTCGATGCGGACCGCGATGCTGGCCGCGGCGGAGCCGGACGAGGACCTGGGCGGGGTGCCGGAGCCCGAGGAGGTGGCGCCGGTGCTGCTGCGGCTGCTGGACGGGGGCGGCGGGGGTGCCGGGCTGCCGAGCGGGCGGTACACGGCGGAGGGGCTGGCGCGGGGCGGCGGTGAGGGCGGTGTGACGGCGGGGGCCCGCGGGGCCGGCGGTGTGACGGTGGAGGGTGACCTGTGACATCGCACGGCGTGCTGGGGATCCCGGCGGTGCCGGAGGAGCTGTCGGCGCGGGTGCCGGCCGAGCGGCGGGGGCCCGGTCGGGGGCGGGACGCGGTGCGGCTGCTGGTCTCGCGCGGTACGGAGGTCTCGCACCACCGGTTCGGTGCGCTGCCGGAGCTGCTGCGGGCCGGGGACGTCCTGGTGGTCAACACGTCGGCCACGCTGCCGGCCGCGGTGGACGCGCGGCTGGACGGTGCGCCGGTGGTGGTGCACTTCTCCGCGCGGGGCGACGACGGGCGCTGGGCGGTGGAGCTGCGGGAGCCGGACGGCCGGGGTACGACGGGCCCGCGGCCGGGTGGTCCGGCGGGGGCGGAGCTGCTGCTGCCGGGCGGGGCGCGGCTGGTGCTGCGGGAGCCGCTGGTGCCGGGGGCGGAGCGGCTGTGGTGGGCGCGGGTGTCCGTGGCGGGGGTGACGGCGCTGCTGCACCGGTACGGGCGGCCGGTCCGGTACCGCTACACGGAGCGGGACCAGCCGCTGGCCGCGTACCAGACGGTGTTCGCGGTGCCGTCGCCCGACGGGGCGGGCAGCGCGGAGATGCCGAGTGCGGCGCGGCCCTTCACGGCGGAGCTGGTGGCGGCGCTGGTGCGGCGGGGCGTGCAGTTCGCTCCGCTCACCCTTCATACGGGGGTGTCGTCGCCGGAGGCGCACGAGCCGCCGTACCCGGAGCGCTTCGAGGTGCCCGGGGCGACGGCCCGGCTGGTGAACGCGGCTCGGGCGGGGGGCGGCCGGGTAGTGGGGGTGGGCACCACGGCGGTGCGGGCGCTGGAGTCGGCGGCGGGGCCGTCGGGGGTGGTGGCGGCCGCGCGGGGGTGGACGGAACTGGTGGTGACGCCGGAGCGCGGGGTGCGGGTGGTGGACGGTCTGCTGACCGGGCTGCACGAGCCGGAGGCCTCGCACCTGCTGATGCTGGAGGCGGTGGCGGGCGCCGAGGCGGTGCGGCGGGGCTACGCCGAGGCGGTCGGGCGGCGCTATCTGTGGCACGAGTTCGGTGACACACATCTGCTACTTCGGTGATACGCATCTGCTACTCAGGAATGAGGGTAGTAACATTCCGCATTGCTGAAGCAACGCATGGTAATACTGTTACGTGGTCGATGTGAGCCCGCGCATAGGACGCATGTCACTTACGAAGTGACCTAGTGGATAGATAAAGACGCCATCAATGCTGCTCCGAGCAGTGTGAGGGGCGAAAATCCGGCCCGTGCGGGCGGGCTTGATCCACTAAGCGGCATCGTACGTCACACCTTTGCCACAGGATTTTGCCGCCGCTAAGAATGGCTGCCGCCGCACGGTGCTGCGGGTTTCCGAACCCCCGGCGCATTCCTGCGGACCCCGCTATTCGAAGAGGTTGCCTGCATGTCTGCGTCCAGCACTCCCGGTCATAGCCGTCTGACCAAGACCCACAAGATGTCGATCGCCGGTGTCTCCGTTCTCGGTGCCGCCGCCCTCGCCTTCTCCCTGGTGCCCGCCGAGCAGGCCGACGCCACGACGGTCGCAGCGGAGCCGGTGTCCTGGACGCAGGCGGTCGACGCGGTGCACACCAAGAACGTGCAGGGCCTGACCCAGCAGCACCAGGTCGTCGAGAAGGCCGTCAAGGCCGCCGAGGCCAAGAAGATCGCCGACGCCAAGGCCGCCAAGGCCAAGAAGGACGCCGAGGCGAAGGCCAAGGCCGAGGCCGCCGCCAAGAAGGAGCGGGCGAAGAAGGAGGCGGCCAGCCGTGCCGCCGCCCGCAAGCCCGTCTACGCGAACAACCTGGACGGCTGGATCCGCGAGGCGCTGTCCATCATGAAGCGCGAGGGCATTCCCGGCAGCTACGCCGGCATCCACCGCAACATCATGCGCGAGTCGAGCGGCAACCCCCGCGCGATCAACCTCTGGGACATCAACGCCAGGAACGGCATCCCGTCCAAGGGCCTGCTCCAGGTCATCCAGCCGACCTTCAACGCCTACCACGTCAAGGGCACGAAGTTCGACCTGTACGACCCGGTCGCCAACATCGTCGCCGCCTGCAACTACGCGGCCGACCGCTACGGCTCGATGGACAACGTCAACAGCGCCTACTGAGCCGCGCACCCGCCAGACCCCCATGCGCCGCGGGGCGGCACCCGGATCTCCGGGTGCCGCCCCGCGGCGTTGGTCGTGTCCGTACGGCCGCTGCGGGCCGTACGGACGGGCCCGCTACTTGCGCATGACCTCGGGCTCGTGGCGGCGCAGCAGGCGCGCCACCGCGAAGCCGCAGGCGATGCCGATGAGCAGCAGGACGGTGATGTCGAGGGTCCACTGGCCGGCGGTGGCCTCCCACAGCGGGTCGGTGTTCCCCGGGTTGTCGTGGTCCCACGGCGGCATCAGGTGGCCGAGGTCCAGCGTGGTGCCGGCGGCGCCGATGGCCCAGCGGGAGGGCATCAGCCAGGCGAACTGCTCCAGGCCCGGCGAGTCGTACACCTGGAAGAGGATGCCGGTGAACACGACCTGGACGATCGCGAACATCACGAGCAGCGGCATGGTCTTCTCGGCGGTCTTCACCAGCGAGGAGATCACCAGGCCGAACATCATCGAGGTGAAGCCCAGTGCGATCACGGCCACGCACAGCTCGACGGCCGGCGGCATGATCAGGCCCTCGGCGGGGAGCTGGCGGGTGGCGAAGCCGATGCCGCAGATGATCACGCCCTGGAGGGCCGTGATCACGCCGAGGACGATGACCTTGGACATCAGGTACGCGGAGCGGGACAGGCCGGTGGCGCGCTCGCGCTCGTAGATGACCCGTTCCTTGATCAGCTCACGGACGGAGTTCGCGGCGCCGGAGAAGCACATGCCGACTGCGAGGATCAGCATGATGGTGCCGGCGTCGCCGTTGAAGCGGGCCTTGCCGGTGGGCGGCGCGAGGCCGAAGTCGGCCGGGATGACCGTGGAGACCACGCCCAGGACGGCCGGCAGGATCAGCATCAGGCCCATGAAGCCCTTGTCGGACGCGATCACCGAGACGTAGCGGCGGATCAGCGTCCGCAGCTGCGAGCCCCAGGCCTGCGGCTTGGGCGGCTGCATCTGCTGCACGGGCGGCATCTGCACCGACTGCGGGGCGACCGCGTCGATGTCCGCGGCGTACATCTGGTAGTGCTGCGAGCCCTTCCAGCGGCCCGCCCAGTCGTAGTCGCGGTAGTTCTCGAAGGCGGAGAAGACGTCGGCCCAGGTCTGGTAGCCGAAGAAGTTCAGCGCCTCGGCGGGCGGGCCGAAGTAGGCCACGGAACCGCCGGGGGCCATGACGAGCAGCTTGTCGCAGATCGCCAGCTCGGCCACGGAGTGGGTGACGACCAGCACGGTGCGGCCGTCGTCGGCGAGGCCGCGCAGCAGCTGCATGACGTCGCGGTCCATGCCCGGGTCGAGGCCGGAGGTGGGCTCGTCGAGGAAGATCAGCGACGGCTTGGTGAGCAGCTCCAGGGCGACGGACACGCGCTTGCGCTGACCGCCCGAGAGGGAGGTGATCTTCTTGTCCTTGTGGATGTCGAGCTTGAGCTCGCGCAGCACCTCGTCGATGCGGGCCGTGCGCTCCTCCTCGGCGGTGTCGCCGGGGAAGCGGAGCTTGGCCGCGTACTTGAGGGCGGTGCGGACGGTCAGCTCCTTGTGCAGGATGTCGTCCTGCGGGACCAGACCGATGCGCTGGCGCAGTTCGGCGAACTGCTTGTACAGGTTGCGGTTGTCGTAGAGGACGTCGCCCTGGTTGGCGGGCCGGTAGCCGGTGAGCGCCTTGAGGAGCGTCGACTTGCCGGAGCCCGAGGGGCCGATGACCGCGATGAGGGACTTCTCCGGGACGCCGAAGGAGACGTCCTTGAGGATCTGCTTGCCGCCGTCGACCGTGACGGTCAGGTGGCGCGCGGAGAAGGAGACCTCACCGGTGTCGACGAACTCCTCGAGGCGGTCGCCGACGATGCGGAAGGTGGAGTGGCCGACGCCGACGATGTCGTTCGGGCCGAGCAGCGCGGTGCCGGACTTGGGCAGCGGCTGGCCGTTGACGTAGGTGCCGTTGTGGCTGCCGAGGTCCTTGATCTCGAAGCGGCCGCCGGTCGAGCGGAACTCGGCGTGGTGGCGCGAGACCTGGAGGTCGGAGACGACCAGTTCGTTGTCGAGCGCACGGCCGATGCGCATGACGCGGCCGAGGTCGATGTGGTGGAAGGTCGTCGGGCTGCGGTCGCCGTAGGCCGGGCCGCCGGAGGCGGGCGCCTGGTACTGCCGGCCGGCCGGGGCCTGGTGGGCCGGGGCCCCGCCCTGCTGCGGTACGTGTGCCTGCGGCGTGCCCTGGGGCGGGAAGCCGCCCGGCTGGGCGGGGCCGCCGGCGGGTGCCTGGCCGGGCCAGGCCGCGGGCGCGCCCTGCTGGGCGTGCGCGACGGCGGCCGTGAGGTTCAGGCGCGGCCCGTCGGTCGCGTTGCCGAGGTGCACGGCGCTGCCTGCGGCCAGCTCGGCGCGCTGGACCCGCTGGCCCTGCACGTACGTGCCGTTGGTGCTGCCGTGGTCCTCGATGGCCCAGCCGCGGCCCGTCCAGCTGACGGTGGCGTGCCGCCACGAGACCCGGGCGTCGTCGATCACCACGTCGCCCTGCGGATCGCGCCCCAGGGTGTACGACCTGGACGGATCGAGGGCCCAGGTCCTTCCGTTCAATTCCAGTACGAGTTCCGGCACTCCACGCCCCACTTGTTGTCCCCCGATTCCCCCTGACGGCAGGGAGTCTAGGGATGGCGAACTTCGGGGGGAACTATTTCAGGCCCGGGCGCAGAAGTGGAATCCGGGCCCCGCCGAGTGCGTACGGATCATACGCAGAGGGGAGATGCGTGATGACTCGGCACGAATCGGGGGGTCCGCGCATGGGTTCCGTCAGGGTGGGTCCGGACGGCGGGGCGGGGCCAACGCCCGCTGTCCGCTGGGGTGACGTGGTGCCGGCCGCGATCGCGGCGGTGGGCTGGTCGTTGGTGGCGATGGCGGGGGTGGCCGCGCTGGGGCTGCACCTGCTGGGGGCGGACGCGACGGGCGGTTCGCTGGGGCCGATGACAGCGGCCGTGGTGGTGCTGGCCGTTGGGGGCTCGGTGACGCCCTCGGGGGACGTGTCGGCGTTCGGTCTGGAGGGTGCGGCCGCGGACACGGCCGTCGACATCACGCCACTGGGGGTCGGGCTGGCGGGGGCGCTGGTGCTCGGTTTCCTGTTCCTGCGGACCGGCGGCGCGGCCGGCCGGGGGGCACGCCAACTGCTGGCTCGCGGTGCGGCGGTGACGGTGCTGTTCGTCGCGACGGCGGGCGGGCTGGCGTGGGTGGGGCACGACGCGGTCACGCTGGACGGGCTGGAGCTGCCGGGGTCGGGTGGCGGGGGTGGCGGGGGGCCGGGCGGGCTGGAGCTGCCGGGGATCGGGGACCTGGGCGACCTCGGGGGGCTGCTGCCGGACCGGGTGGGCGACCTCGTGGACGCCAAGGCCCGGGTGGGGTTCACCGTGGACACCGTGCCGACGCTGTGGGGGGCCGCGGTGTGGGTGGTGGCGGTGCTGGTGGTCGCGGCGTGCGCGGGGCGGCGCCGGCACCCGTCGGGTGCGCTGCTGTCCGTGGTGCGGCCGGTGGCGTCCGCGGTGGTGGCGGTGCTGCTGGTGACGGTGGTGGCCGGGCTGGCCGCTGCCGGGTGGGCGGCGGCCGGTGACGGGCACCCGGAGCGGATCGCGGGCGCCGCGCTGCTGGGGGCGCCGAACGCGACGTGGCTGGCGGTGCCCCTGGGGATGCTGGTGCCGTTCGACGGCCGGGCGACCGGGGAGCTGGCCCGGGTGCTGCCGGATCCACTGGACGAGCTGCTGGCGGTGTCGGCCCGGGAGCCGGTGACGGTGGGGCGGCTGGCGGGGTACGACGGGCGGGCCTGGCTGCTGGTGGTGGCCGTGGCGGCGGCGCTGCTGTACGCGGGGGTGCTGGCGGCGGTGCGGTCGCCCCGGGTGGCCGGGCCGGGGGGCTTCGCGCTGCGGGGGGCGGCGCGGATGGGGGTGGCATGGGCGCTGGTGGTGCCGGTGCTGGTGTGGCTGACGCGGGTGTCGGTGGACGCCTCCCTGTCGGTGCTGGGGGTGGATGCCTTCGGTGCCGGGGTGGAGCTGCGGGGGCGGGTGGGGCCGGCGGTGGTGCTGGGGGGCGTGTGGGGGGCGGTGTCCGGCGGGGTGGGGGCGCTGGTGGCGTGGCGGTGGGCGCGGGCTCCGGTGGTGCGGGCCGTGCCGGCCGGGGTCCCGGGGTGTGCGGGGGTGGTGGGGGGCGCGGGTGCGGGGTGGCCGCCGGGGGCGGTGGGGCCGTACCGGCCGTCGCCGGTGTACGGGGAGCCGGGGCTGAACCCGTACCGGGGCGGGCCGGGTGGTGCGGGCGGCGGTCCGGGGGGCGCGGCCGGGACCGGCGGCGCCGGCAGCGGGGCGCCCGGTGCCGGGGGGTACGGGAGCGGGGGGCCGGCGCGTGGCGGCGGGCCGGGGGGCGGGAGGGGTGCCGGGGGCGGTGGGACGGAGGGCGGTGGGGCCGGGCGGGACGTGTCGGGGGAGGCGACCATCGCCGGGACGCCGCCGCCGTGGCCGCGCCGGCCCGGCGGGGCGGACCGTTCGGCGGACGAGACGATCGCGGGCCCGCCGCCGCCCCCGCCCCCGCGGAGGCGGCCGGTGAAGCCTCCGTTCACTCCCCCGCCACCGCCGGGTCCCCCGCCGTCCGCCCCGCGGCCGCCGGAAAGCACCAGCTGAGGGACAGGGTGTCCCGGGGGGTGGGACGGGGGGCGCCACATCGTGGGCGGGAGGATACGGTGAGCACACCATGAGTGCTTCGCAGACCTCCGACGTCCCCACCCTCCTCGTCAAGATCTTCGGCAAGGACCGTCCCGGGATCACCGCCGGGCTGTTCGACACCCTCGCCGCGTACTCCGTCGATGTCGTGGACATCGAACAGGTCGTCACCCGCGGCCGTATCGTCCTGTGCGCCCTGGTCACCAAGCCCGCCGCCGGCGGGGAGGGTGAGCTGCGGGCCACCGTGCACAGCTGGGCCGAGTCGCTCAAGCTCCAGGCGGAGATCATCTCGGGTACCGGTGACAACCGGCCGCGCGGCTCCGGCCGCTCCCACGTCACCGTGCTGGGCCACCCGCTGACGGCCGAGTCCACGGCCTCGGTGGCCGCCACGATCACCTCCACGGGCGGCAACATCGACCGCATCTTCCGGCTGGCGAAGTACCCGGTGACCGCGGTGGAGTTCGCCGTCTCGGGTACGGAGACGGAGCCGCTGCGCACCGCGCTGGCCACCGAGGCGGCGCGGATCGGGGTGGACATCGCGGTGGTCTCGGCCGGTCTGCACCGGCGGGCGCAGCGGCTGGTCGTGATGGACGTGGACTCGACGCTGATCCAGGACGAGGTCATCGAGCTGTTCGCGGCGCACGCGGGCTGCGAGGACAAGGTCGCCGAGGTCACGGCCCAGGCGATGCGCGGCGAGCTGGACTTCGAGCAGTCGCTGCACGCCCGGGTGGCGCTGCTGGCCGGGCTCGACGCGTCGGTGGTGGACAAGGTGCGGGCCGAGGTGCGGCTCACGCCGGGTGCGCGGACGCTGATCCGGACGCTGAAGCGGCTGGGCTACCAGGTGGGTGTGGTCTCGGGCGGCTTCACGCAGGTGACGGACGATCTCAAGGAGCGGCTGGGGCTGGACTTCGCCTCCGCCAACACGCTGGAGATCGTCGACGGGAAGCTGACCGGCCGGGTGACCGGCGAGATCGTGGACCGGGCGGGCAAGGCGCGGCTGCTGCGGCGGTTCGCGGGCGAGGCCGGGGTGCCGCTGGCGCAGACCGTGGCGATCGGTGACGGCGCGAACGACCTGGACATGCTGAACGCGGCGGGCCTGGGTGTGGCGTTCTGCGCGAAGCCGGTGGTGCGGGAGGCCGCGCACACGGCGGTGAACGTGCCGTTCCTGGACACCGTGCTGTACCTGCTGGGCATCACGCGCGAGGAGGTCGAGGCGGCCGACATAGACTAGCCGGCCGCTCGACCACGACGGAGGCCCCCGGCGGGATGCCGGGGGCCTCCGTGTGTCCGGGGCCGGAGCCGGGGTCCGGGCGTCGGTGCCGGGCTCCGGGGGCCGGTGCGGGCCGGTCAGTGCTGGGGCGTCCAGAAGTCGAGCAGGGTGCCGACGCCGTGCTCCACGGACTTCCAGCTGCCGGTGAAGCCGACGACGGCGACGGCCGCGGTGGGGAAGCCGGAGCGGGCCATGCGCTGGAGGGTGTCGCCCTCGGCGCGGCCGGAGAGGGCGTCGGCCAGGGCGTGCATGCCGGGGTTGTGGCCGATGACGAGGAGGTCGGCCACGTCGTCCGAGGTCTCGTTGAGCAGCGCGATCAGCTCGCCGAGCGAAGCCTCGTACAGGCGCTCTTCGTAGACGGTCTTGGGCCGGTGCGGGAGTTCCTGGACGGCGAGCTTCCAGGTCTCGCGCGTGCGGGCGGCGGTGGAGCACAGGGCCAGGTCGAAGGTGATGCCGGTTTCGGCCAGCTTCAGTCCGACGGCGGGGGCGTCCTTCCTGCCGCGCTCGGCCAGCGGCCGGTCGTGGTCGGACACCTGCGGCCAGTCGGCCTTCGCGTGCCGGAGGAGGACGATCCTGCGAGGTGTATCGGCGCTCATGGGTCCCAGCTTCGCACGAAATGAGCCACGGGGCGCAGGGTGTTGATGGGCTCACCCGGGGCGGAAGGGCGCGCTCCGGCGCGCGTCGTCAGGGCAGTGCGCGGAGGAGGCCGTCGACGAGGTGGGCGAGCGCCGAGCCCTCTCCGGTGGTGGCCGCGTGGGCGTCTCCGGATCCGGACAGGAGCAGGAGGAGCGCGGCGAAGGCGACGGCGGGCAGCAGCAGGGTCCACCAGCGCAGCCGGGTGTCCGCCCCGGTGCCCGGAGTGCGGGCCCGGGTCGTGGCGGCGGCGCCGCGGGTGAGCGGCGGGCGGGTCAGCGCCCGGGCGGGGTGGCTCACGCGGGTCTGGGTGGGGGCCGACATGACCGCCTCCGTGGGTGTTCGGGCCTGGTGTTCCTCGCTGCTTCGAATCTACGGATCCGAGGCGGCGGTTCCCATCAGGTGATCCACCCACTTGACCCTGACCCTGACCCCCTAGGGGATGGGGGGTTAACCCCGCCCCCGGGCGAGCGTGTGCCGGGTGGGTCGCATCGGCTGCCGGCGAGTGAGCCGAAGGGCGCGCTGGGGTCGGGACGGCCTCGGGACGGGCCGTGAGGAACGAGCGGGCCGTCCCGAGGCCGTCCCGACCCCGGCATTGAAGCGCCCGGAGGCGAACGAGCCCACAGAATTACGGCGCCGCGATGGTGGCGATGATCGCAACGATCACGGTGACGCCGAACATGGCGCCGAGGACGATGGCCAGCTTCTTGCGGCCGTTCTGGGGGTTCGGTTCGAGCACGGGCATGGGGTCAGTCTCCCATGCGGCATTCGTCCTCGATCGTGCGGTCCCGGCCGGCCAGGATGCCGACGAAGATCTGGGGCACCATCAGCCCGGCCATGAGGGCGAGGGGCAGGTCCCAGCCGCCGCTGTGCTGGTAGAGCACGCCGATGACCAGGGGGCCGGGGATGGAGATCAGGTAGCCGGTGCTCTGGGCGAAGGCGGAGAGCTTGGCGACGCCCGCGGCGGACCGGGCGCGCAGCCCGATCATGGTGATGGCCAGGGGGAAGGCGCAGTTCGAGACGCCGAGGAGGAGGGCCCAGGCCCAGGCTCCGGCGGCGGGGGCGAAGTAGAGGCCGGCGTATCCGGTGAGGCCGAAGACGCCGAGGGCGAGGGCGATGACGCCCTGGTTGCGTCCGGCGCCGGCGAGGCGCGGGATGACGAAGGCCAAGGGCACGCCCATGACCATGGTGACGGCGAGGAGCACGCCGGCGGTGCCGGGCGAGACGCCGGCGTCGCGGAAGATCTGCGGGAGCCAGCCCATGGTCACGTAGGCGCCGGTGGCCTGGAGGCCGAAGTAGCCGGCGAGGGCCCAGGCGGTGCGGCTGCGGATGACGCGGGGGCCGGCCGCGTCGGGGCGCGCACCGGCCGTACGGGCAGACCCCGCGGCCTCGGGTGCCCCGCCGCCGTGGGCGGCCGCGGCGGCGCGCTCGCGGCGGGCCTCCCGGGCGACGGGCAGCCAGGGCAGTACGGCGGCGACGGCGAGGACGGCCCAGATCAGCAGGCCGGTGCGCCAACTGCCGCCCAGGGCCTGGGTCATGGGCACGGTGGCCGCGGCGGCCAGGGAGGTGCCGACGGCCAGGGCCATGGAGTAGAGGCCGGTCATGGTGCCGACGCGGTCGGGGAACCAGCGCTTGACGATCACCGGCAGCAGCACGTTGGTGAGCGCGATGCCGGCCAGGGAGAGGGCGCTGGCGGCGAGGAAGCCGGCGGTGCCCCCGGCGAAGGGGCGGACGACCATGCCCGCGGCGATGGCGGCCATGCCGGCGCAGACCACGGCGCCGGGGCCGAAGCGGCGGGACAGCCGGGGTGCGGTGACGCCGAAGACGGCGAAGCAAAGGGCCGGCATGGAGGTGAGGAGTCCGGCGACGGTGCCGCTCATGCCGAGTCCCTCGCGGGTCTCCTCCAGCAGGGCGCCGAGGCTGGTGATGGCCGGGCGGAGGTTGAGGGCGGCCAGGACGATGGCGACGACGAGGACGGGGCCGAGCCAGGAGGGGGTCTCCCGGCCGGTCGCGGGGGCCTCGGCGGGGGTGGTGCGGGCCGCCGTGGGGCGGTCGAGGGTGCGGGTCTCTTCGTCGTGCATGCTCCACTATAAATTCATGGGATGATTGGTTGTCCAGTCTGGTGTGGGGGATTCGGCCTCCGGCTGTTTCTGGATCACGACGTTTTCGAGGAGGATGTGCCCATGCCGCTGACCACGCCCCGGCGCTCCGCGCTCGTCGACCAGGTGATCGCCCAGCTCAGGAACCAGATCACCTCGGGCGAGTGGCCGGTGGGCTCGCGCATCCCGACGGAACCGGAGCTGGTGGAGCTGCTGGGCGTGGCCCGCAACACGGTCCGCGAGGCCGTACGGGCGCTCGCGCACAACGGGCTGCTGGACATCCGGCAGGGCTCGGGCACGTACGTGATCGCGACCAGCGAGCTGGCGGGCGTGATGCACCGGCGGTTCGCCGGCGCGGACCCGCGGCACATCGCGGAGCTGCGGTCGACGCTGGAGTCGTCGGCGGCCCGGCTGGCGGCGGAGCGGCGTACCGAACGGGACGTGGCCCAGCTCGACACGCTGCTGGCGCGGCGCGAGGAGGCCTGGGACTCCGGGGACGCCGAGCTGTTCGTCGCCGCGGACGTGAGCCTGCACATGGCGGTGGTGGCGGCGTCGCACAACGACGTGCTGATCGGTCTCTACTCGGACCTCGGCGACCTGCTGCGGGACTGGCTGCGCGACGACGTCGGCACCGAGCTGACCCCGGCCACCCACATGGACCACGCGCGGCTGGTCGAGGCGATCCGCCGCGGGGACGCGGACGCGGCGGCCTCGGAGGCCGCCGGCTACCCCTTCGAGTGGCTGCGGCACGCGCCAGGCCGCGACCGGGACTGACCGGCCGGAGCCGGGCCCGACGTCGGGCCGGAGACGGGTCCGAAGCAGCGCAGGCGGACCGGGAGCCGGGACGGCAGGCGGACCCTGAGGCGGCCTACCCCGGCTGGTGGCTCACCCAGGCCGAGCGGATCTCCTTCCAGCACCGGCTGGTGAGCTGCACGTGGTCCGCCGGGGCCACGGCCACGGCCACGCTGTCGCTGTCCACGTCCCACCAGCGCTCGCACTCGACGTGCAGCCGCACCAGGTCGGTCCGCGGGTAGCGGTTGTGGCAGTACGCGGTGACACGCGACCCGGTGACCTCGGTGTCGCAGTCGGCGCCGAAGAGGTCCCTGCCGCGTGGGTTCCGCGGCGGGTCCGGCCGGCTCGGGGGCTCCTCGGGCAGCTCGCGGACGTCCACCGCGGCCGGCGCTCCCCCGTACCCCGGCCCGGGGCCCGCCTCCGCGCCGTCGTACGGGCCCTCGTACGGGCCCTCGTACGGGCGGGCGGCGGCGGTCGGCGCCAGGAAGCCGGTGAGCACCGCGGAGGTGACCAGCAGCGACGCGAACCGGCTCGGCCTCGGACGCACCCCGTACTCCCTCCCGCAGTACGCCGGGCCCCTCCCGGCGTGATCAGTCTGCGCGAAACGCGAGGGCCGCGCCTCCCGGAGGAGGCGCGGCCCGGTGCGTACGCGGACCCTGCTGGGCCGTACGGAGGAAGCCGTGCGGGATCAGGCACCCATGGCGTGGACGCCGCCGTCGACGTGCACGATCTCGCCGGTGGTCTTCGGGAACCAGTCCGACAGCAGGGCGACGATCGCCTTGCCGGCCGGCTCCGGGTCGGCCATGTCCCACTCCAGCGGGGAGCGGTCGTTCCAGACGTCGGCCAGGCCGGAGAAGCCCGGGATGGACTTGGCGGCCATCGAGCCGATCGGGCCGGCGGAGACCAGGTTGCAGCGGATCCCCTCCTTGCCCAGGTCGCGCGCCAGGTAGCGGCTGGTGGCCTCCAGGGCGGCCTTGGCCGGGCCCATCCAGTCGTACTGCGGCCACGCGAACTGCGCGTCGAAGGTGAGGCCGACGACCGCGCCGCCCTCGGCGGGGAACAGCGGCTTGCAGGCCATGGTCAGCGACTTCAGTGAGAACGCCGAGACGTGCATGGCCGTGGCGACCGACTCGAACGGGGTGTTCAGGAAGTTGCCGCCGAGCGCGTCCTGCGGGGCGAAGCCGATGGAGTGCAGCACTCCGTCGAGGCCGCCGAGCTCGTCGCGGACCAGCTGCTCCAGGCGGCCGAGGTGCTCGTCGTTGGTGACGTCCAGCTCGATGACCTTGGCGGGCTTGGGAAGCTTCCGGGCGATGCGCTCGGTCAGGGTGGGCCGGGGGAAAGCGGTCAGGATGACCTCGGCGCCCTGCTCCTGGGCCAGCTTCGCGGCGTGGAAGGCGATGGAGGACTCCATCAGCACACCCGTGATGAGGATGCGCTTGCCGTCGAGAATTCCGCTCATGTGATCAGTGACCCATGCCCAATCCGCCGTCAACGGGAATGACGGCTCCGGTGATGTAAGAGGCTTCGTCGGAGGCCAGGAAGCTTACGGCCGCGGCGATCTCCTCGGGCTGCGCGTAGCGGCCCAGCGGGACCTGGGAGACGATCCCGGCGCGCTGCTCGTCGGTCAGCACCTTCGTCATGTCGGTGTCGACGAAGCCGGGCGCGACGACGTTGAAGGTGATGTTGCGGGAGCCCAGCTCGCGGGCGAGGGAGCGGGCGAAGCCGACGAGGCCGGCCTTGGAGGCGGCGTAGTTCGCCTGCCCGGCGGAGCCCAGCAGGCCCACGACCGAGGAGATCAGGACGACGCGGCCCTTCTTGGCGCGCAGCATGCCGCGGTTGGCGCGCTTGACGACCCGGAAGGTGCCGGTGAGGTTGGTGTCGAGGACGGAGGTGAAGTCGTCCTCGGACATGCGCATCAGGAGCTGGTCCTTGGTGATGCCGGCGTTGGCCACCAGCACCTCGACCGCCCCGTGCTTCTCCTCGATCTCCTTGTAGGCCTGCTCCACCTGCTCGGGGTCGGTGATGTCGCACCGCACCGCCAGGACACCGAGACCGGTGAGCTCCTGCGGGGGCTCGCCCGAGCGGTACGTGATCGCCACCTTGTCGCCGGACTCGGCGAAGGCGCGGGCGATGGCGAGGCCGATGCCCCGGTTTCCTCCGGTGACGAGAACCGAGCGGCTCAACGGATCACCCTTTCCCTAGCTGTCTGGATACCGGAAACCTATCGGTCCGGTCGTGCGTACGAGGAATCGGGCCTCGACAGGGCATCGTGACGGGCTCTGTCGAGTCCCTACAGAAAGCGGTAGGCAAGCGGGCCGCGGAAGCGACATGATCGGGGCGACCGGTCCCGACCACAGGAGGACATCCGTGCCTCATTCCATCGACGCGTCGTTCACGGCGCTGCCGCTGCGCGCGCTCGCCGACGCGGCGCTCGCGCGCGCCCGTGCCCTGGGCGCCGAGCACGCCGACTTCCGGCTGGAGCGGATCCGCAGCGCCTCGTGGCGGCTGCGCGACGCCAAGCCGTCCGGCTCCTCGGACACCACCGACCTCGGCTACGCCGTGCGCGTGGTGCACGGCGGCAGCTGGGGCTTCGCCTCGGGCGTGGACCTGACCATGGACGGCGCGGCCCGGGTGGCCTCGCAGGCCGTCGCGATGGCGCAGCTGTCCGCCAAGGTGATCAAGGCGGCGGGGTCCGACGAGCGGGTGGAGCTGGCGGACGAGCCGGTGCACGCCGACCGGACCTGGGTCTCCGCGTACGACGTCGACCCCTTCTCCGTGCCGGACGAGGAGAAGTCGGCGCTGCTGGCCGACTGGAGCTCCCGGCTGCTGCGGGCGGACGGGGTGGCGCACGTGGACGCCGCGCTGCTCGCCGTGCACGAGAACAAGTTCTACGCGGACACCGCGGGCACCGTCACGACGCAGCAGCGCGTGCGGGTGCACCCCTCGATCACCGCGGTGGCGGTGGACGACAAGAGCGGCGAGTTCGACTCGATGCGGACGCTGGCGCCGCCGGCCGGCCGCGGCTGGGAGTACCTGACCGGCACCGGCTGGGACTGGGACGGCGAGCTGGAGACCATCCCGTCGCTGCTGGCGGAGAAGATGCGCGCGCCGAGCGTGGAGGCCGGCCGGTACGACCTGGTGGTCGACCCGTCCAACCTGTGGCTGACCATCCACGAGTCGATCGGGCACGCCACCGAGCTGGACCGCGCGCTGGGCTACGAGGCGGCGTACGCGGGCACCTCCTTCGCCACCTTCGACCAGCTGGGCAAGCTGGTCTACGGCTCGCCGATCATGAACGTGACGGGCGACCGGACGGCCGAGCACGGCCTGGCGACCATCGGGTACGACGACGAGGGCGTCGAGGCGCAGTCCTGGGACCTGGTGAAGGACGGCACGCTGGTCGGCTACCAGCTGGACCGGCGGATCGCGAAGCTGACCGGCCTGGGCCGGTCGAACGGCTGCGCGTACGCGGACTCCCCCGGGCACGTCCCCGTGCAGCGGATGGCGAACGTGTCGCTGCAGCCGGACCCGGGCGGGCTGTCCACGGAGGACCTGATCGGCGGGGTCGAGCGGGGCATCTACGTGGTCGGCGACCGGTCCTGGTCGATCGACATGCAGCGGTACAACTTCCAGTTCACCGGCCAGCGGTTCTTCCGGATCGAGAACGGGCGGCTGGCGGGCCAGCTGCGCGACGTGGCGTACCAGGCGACCACCACGGACTTCTGGGGGTCGATGGAGGCGGTCGGCGGCCCGCAGACGTACGTGCTGGGCGGTGCCTTCAACTGCGGCAAGGCCCAGCCGGGCCAGGTCGCGGCCGTGTCGCACGGCTGCCCGTCCGCGCTGTTCCGCGGCGTCAACATCTTGAACACCACGCAGGAGGCCGGTCGATGACCCGGAGCACGAAGCCCCACGAGATCGTCGAGCGGGCCCTGGAGCTGTCCACGGCCGACGGCTGCGTGGTGATCGCCGACGAGGAGTCGACGGCCAACCTGCGCTGGGCCGGGAACGCGCTGACCACCAACGGCGTCACCCGCGGCCGCACGCTCACGGTGATCGCGACGGTGGACGGCAAGGAGGGCACCGCCTCGGGCGTGGTCTCCCGGTCCGCGGTCACGGAGGCGGACCTGGAGCCGCTGGTACGGGCCGCCGAGGCGGCCGCGCGGGGTGCGGGCGCCGCCGAGGACGCCCAGCCGCTGGTGTCCGGGGTGCCGGTGTCGGCGGACTTCACGGAGGCGCCGGCCGAGACCTCGTCCGCGGTGTTCGGGGACTTCGCCCCGGCGCTGGGCGAGGCCTTCGCCCGAGCCCGGGCGGGCGGCCGGGAGCTGTACGGCTTCGCCAACCACGAGCTGGTCTCCACGTACGTGGGAACGTCGACGGGGCTGCGGCTGCGCCACGACCAGCCCAACGGCACGCTGGAGCTGAACGCCAAGTCGCCGGACCGGCAGCGGTCGGCATGGGCCGGGCGGGCCACCCGGGACTTCAAGGACGTGGACCCGGCGGCGCTGGACGCGGAGCTGGCCGTACGGCTGGGCTGGGCGGAGCGGCGGATCGAGCTGCCGGCCGGGCGGTACGAGACGCTGCTGCCGCCGACGGCGGTGGCGGACCTGCTGATCTACCAGATGTGGTCGGCGTCGGCGCGGGACGCGGTGGAGGGCCGGACGGTGTTCTCGAAGCCGGGCGGCGGCACCCGGCTCGGCGAGCGGCTGACCGAGCTGCCGCTGACGCTGCGCAGCGACCCGTCGGAGCCGGGCCTGGAGTCGGCGCCGTTCGTGATCGCGCACAGCTCCGGGGACGACGCGTCGGTGTTCGACAACGGGCTGCCGGTGCCGGAGGTGGAGTGGGTGCGGCGGGGCGAGCTGGCCCACCTCACCACGACCCGGCACACCGCGGCGCTGACGGGCCTCCCCCAGGCGCCGGGCTTCGGGAACCTGATCCTGGACGGGGGCGGCGAGAAGTCCCTGGACGAGATGGTGGCGGCCACCGGGCGGGGTCTGCTGCTGACCTGCCTCTGGTACATCCGCGAGGTCGACCCGGCGACGCTCCTGCTGACCGGCCTGACCCGGGACGGGGTGTACCTGGTGGAGAACGGCGAGGTCGTGGGCGAGGTGAACAACTTCCGCTTCAACGAGTCTCCGGTGGACCTGCTGTCGCGGGCCACGGAGGCCGGGCGGACGGAGCGGACCCTGCCGCGCGAGTGGAGCGACTGGTTCACCAGGGCCGCGATGCCCGCGCTGCGCATTCCGGACTTCAACATGAGCTCGGTCAGCAAGGGCGTGTGACGCCCATAGACTGATCCGGGCGCGATTTTGTAGTTTTCCCAGCTGATCGAGGAGTCGAGAGATCGTGACGGACATCGTCGACGAACTGAAGTGGCGCGGACTGTTCTCCCAGTCCACCGACGAGGACGCGCTGCGCAAGGCGTTCGCGGACGGCCCGGTCACGTTCTATTGCGGCTTCGACCCGACCGCGGCCTCGCTCCACGTCGGCCACCTGGTGCAGGTGCTGACCGTCCGGCGGCTCCAGCAGGCCGGTCACCGGCCGCTGGCGCTGGTCGGCGGGGCCACCGGGCAGATCGGTGACCCGCGGCCGACCGCCGAGCGCACCCTGAACGACCCGGAGACGGTCGCGAACTGGGTGAACCGGCTGCGCGGCCAGATCGAGCCGTACCTGTCCTTCGAGGGCGAGAACGCGGCGGTCATGGTGAACAACCTGGACTGGACGGCCGGGCTGTCCGCGATCGAGTTCCTGCGGGACATCGGCAAGCACTTCCGGGTCAACAAGATGCTCACCAAGGACTCGGTCGCGCGCCGGCTGGAGTCGCAGGAGGGCATCAGCTACACGGAGTTCAGCTACCAGCTGCTCCAGGGCATGGACTTCCTGGAGCTCTACCGCCGGTACGGCTGCACGCTCCAGCAGGGCGGGTCCGACCAGTGGGGCAACCTGGTGGCCGGCCTCGACCTGATCCACAAGCTGGAGCCGGAGGCGCAGGTCCACGCGCTGGCGACGCCGCTGATGGTCAAGGCGGACGGCACCAAGTTCGGCAAGACCGAGAGCGGCGCCGTCTGGCTGGACCCGGAGATGACCACGCCGTACGCGTTCTACCAGTTCTGGCTGAACGTGGACGACCGGGACATCTCGACGTACATGCGCATCCTGTCCTTCAAGAGCCGCGAGGAGCTGGAGGAGCTGGAGGCGCAGACCGCCGAGCGGCCGCAGGCGCGCGCCGCGCAGCGGGCGCTCGCCGAGGAGCTGACGGCGCTGGTGCACGGTGCGGACCAGTGCGCCGCCGTGATCGCGGCGTCGAAGGCGCTGTTCGGCCAGGGCGACCTGGCGGAGCTGGACGAGGCGACGCTGGCCGCCGCCCTGTCGGAGCTGCCGCACGCCAAGGTGGCGGAGCCGGGCCTGGTCGTGGACCTGTTCGCGGAGACCGGCCTGGTCGCGAGCAAGTCGGCCGCGCGGCGGACGGTCAAGGAGGGCGGCGCGTACGTGAACAACGCCAAGGTCGCCTCCGAGGAGGCCGCCGTCGCCAAGGAGGACCTGCTGCACGGCCGCTGGCTGGTGCTGCGCCGGGGCAAGAAGAGCCTGGCCGCGGTGGAGGTCACCGGCTGATCCGGCCGCGAGGCCGGCGGAACACGCCGAGGGGGCCGGTCCGGACGTGACGTCCGGGCCGGCCCCCTCGGCGTACCCGCGCCCCTAGGCCGTCCGGCGTTTGCCGCGGAGCTGCAGGTAGAGCATGTCGCCCAGCCCCACGACGGCGACGGCACCGGCCAGCTGGAGCAGGTGGCGCGTCCAGTCGATGCCGCGGGTCTCGCCGACCCCGATCCAGCCGGCGACCGCGTTGCCGAGGACACCGCCCAGGATGCCGAACACCGTGGTGAGCCAGAGCGGCTGGTGCTGCTTGCCGGGCAGGATGGCCCTGGCAATCAGACCCAGCACGAATCCGACGATGATCGCCCACAACCAGCTCATGTCGCCTCCTCGCGCGCGCTGATGCGCATGTGCGGCCAGTCTCGTCCGGTCCGCCGAATGCCGCATGTCGGGCACGTCCGTCCGGGGGACGGCGGAGGGTGCCTGCGCCGTCGGCGGTACCCCCCTCTCCTCGTCCCCGCCGGCCCGGCGTACCGTGGAGGGGTGTCCGGACAAGGGAGTGTCCGGCGTGCGGAACGGGTGGTGCAACGATGCGGAAGCGGAACGGAGCCGAGGTCTTCCGGATCACCGGGGCCCGGCAGGGACTGGCCGAGGACGTGCGCGGCCGCCAGCGCCGTTACGTCATCTCCATGGGCATCCGGACCATCTCGGTGATCCTCACGGTGGTGCTCTGGAACGTGGAGCGGCACATCGCGGTCGTGACGCTGGTCGCGGGCGCGCTGCTCCCCTACGTGGCGGTGGTCATCGCCAACGCGGGCCGCGAGCGGGCGCCTTCGCTGCCCTCCCACTTCGTCCCGGCGCCGGTGCGCCCGGCGCTGGAGGCGGGAAACCTCAAGAAAAGCTCAGATCAATCATGAAGTTCCGGTGCACCGCACCGGGTCCTGCGTGACATACTGCCTACGCGCTCCGCATCCCCCGTCGGAGCGACAGACCGACGCCGGGCAGCTCCCCCCGTGGCTGCTCGGCGTCGTCGTTTCGTCTTCTAGGGTTGAGGCGTGATCTCCCCCACCGAATCCCCCTCCGAACCGATCTGCTCCGCCAAGGGCTGCCGCGCGCCGGCCGTCTGGGTGCTGGCCTGGAACAACCCGAAGCTGCACACGCCCGAGCGGCGCAAGACGTGGCTGGCCTGTGAGGAGCACCGCGAGCACCTGTCGCAGTTCCTCGGCGTGCGCGGCTTCCTGAAGGACGTGGTGGAGCTGTCGGAGTGGCGGGAGCCGGAGGCGCCGTAGCCGGTGGTCCCGGGTCAGCCGCCGATCGCCGACATCGGCCGGTCGGGCTGGAGGAAGGACGGGTCATCGAGTCCGGAGCCGGCCTTCTTCCCCCACATCGCCACCTTCCACAGGCGGGCGATCTCCTCGTCCGGGGCGCCCGAGCGCAGTGCGCCGCGCAGGTCCGACTCCTCGGTGGCGAACAGGCAGGTGCGCACCTGGCCGTCCGCGGTGAGCCGGGTCCGGTCGCAGGCCCCGCAGAAGGGCCGGGTGACGGAGGCGATGACGCCCACGGTCGCCGGGCCCCCGTCGACGATCCAGCGCTCGGCGGGGGCGGAGCCGCGCTCCTCGGAGCCTTCCTCGGTGAGGGTGAAGCGCGTGCGCAGCGAGGCGAGGATGTCCCCCGCGGTGATCATGCCGTCGCGCTTCCAGCCGTGCTGGGCGTCCAGCGGCATCTGCTCGATGAAGCGCAGCTCGTAGCCCTCGGCGACGGCCCAGGCCAGCAGGTCGGGGGCCTCGTCGTCGTTGAGGCCGGGCATCAGGACGGCGTTGACCTTGACGGGGGTGAGGCCGGCGTCGCGGGCGGCGGCCATGCCGTCGATCACGTCGTGGTGGCGGTCGCGGCGGGTGAGGGTCTTGAAGACCTCGGGGCGCAGGGTGTCGAGCGAAACGTTCACGCGGTCGAGGCCGGCGGTCTTGAGGGCCGTGGCGGTGCGCTTGAGGCCGATGCCGTTGGTGGTGAGGGACATCCTGGGGCGCGGCTCCAGGGCGGCGCACTGCTCCACGATGCCGACCAGGCCGGGGCGGAGCAGGGGCTCGCCGCCGGTGAAGCGGACCTCGGTGATGCCGAGGTGGGTGACCGCGATCCGGACCAGGCGGACGATCTCCTCGTCGGTCAGCAGGTCGGACTTGCCCAGCCACTGCAGGCCCTCTTCCGGCATGCAGTACGTACAGCGCAGGTTGCACCGGTCGGTGAGCGAGACACGCAGGTCAGTGGCCACTCGGCCGAAGGTGTCGATGAGCACTGTGGGCCCCCTCCCGTGTCCGGAATCTGTAGAGGATCACTACATGTTCGAGCCTACGCGACGCGTGTTACAGGGAGAGGTGCCCAAAGGAACGAGACGTGGCGCGACCGCGTCGTAGAGAAGTACGACGCGGTCACGCTGGGTGTGCGGGCGGTGTCAGTGGGCTCCGGTGCCGGTGAGGGAGCGCACCTCCAGCTCGGCGTACTTCTGCGGGTCGGCGGGTTCCTTGGAGAGGACGGTGCCGAGCCAGCCGAGCAGGAAGCCCAGGGGGATGGAGATGATGCCGGGGTTCTCCAGGGGGAACCAGGAGAAGTCGGCGTCCTTGAACATCGAGGTGGGCTTGCCGGAGACGACCGGGGAGAAGAGCACCAGGACGACCGACGAGATCAGGCCACCGTAAATCGACCAGAGAGCGCCCTGGGTCGTGAAGCGCTTCCAGAAGAGGCTGTAGAGGATCGTCGGCAGGTTGGCGGAGGCGGCCACGGCGAAGGCGAGCGCGACGAGGCCGGCGACGTTGAGGTCGCGGGCGAGCGCGCCGAGGCCGATCGCGACGGCGCCGATGCCGACGGTGGCCCAGCGGGCGGCCCGTACCTCTTCCTTCTCGGTGGCGTTGCCCTTGCGAATCACGTTGGCGTAGAGGTCGTGGGCGAAGGACGAGGAGGAGGCCAGGGTGAGGCCGGCGACCACGGCGAGGATGGTCGCGAAGGCCACGGCGGAGATGACGGCCAGCAGGACGGCGCCGCCGGTGGAGCCGGCCCCGCCGCCGACGGCCTCGGCGAGCATGGGCGCCGCGGTGTTGCCGGCCTTGTTGGAGGCGATGATCGCGTCCCGGTCGAGCAGGGCGGCGGCGCCGAAGCCGAGGGCGATGGTCATCAGGTAGAAGGCGCCGATGATGCCGATTGCCCAGTTCACCGACTTCCGGGCGGCCTTGGCCGTGGGGACGGTGTAGAAGCGGATCAGGATGTGGGGCAGGCCGGCGGTGCCGAGGACGAGGGCGATGCCGAGGGAGATGAAGTCGAGCTTGGAGAGCGCGGTGGCGCCGTACTTCAGGCCGGGCTCCAGGAAGGCGGCGCCCTTGCCGCTGTTCTCCGCGGCCTTGCCGAGCAGCTCGGAGACGCTGAAGTCGAACTTGAGCAGCACCAGGAAGGTGATGAGCAGGGCGCCGGCGATCAGCAGGACGGCCTTGACCATCTGGACCCAGGTGGTGCCCTTCATGCCGCCGATCGTCACGTAGACGATCATGAGTACGCCGACCAGCGCGACGATCGCGACCTTGCCGCCGTCGCTGGTGATGCCGAGCAGCAGGGAGACGAGCACGCCGGCGCCGGCCATCTGCGCGAGCAAATAGAAGATGGAGACGACGATGGTGGAGACGCCGGCGGCGGTGCGTACGGGCCGCTGGCGCATCCGGTAGGCGAGGACGTCGCCCATCGTGTAGCGGCCGGAGTTGCGCAGGGGCTCGGCGACCAGCAGCAGGGCCACGAGCCAGGCCACCAGGAAGCCGATGGAGTAGAGGAAGCCGTCGTAGCCGAAGAGCGCGATGGCTCCGGCGATGCCGAGGAACGAGGCGGCGGACATGTAGTCGCCGGAGATGGCCAGGCCGTTCTGGAAGCCGGTGAACTGGCGGCCGCCCGCGTAGAAGTCGGCGGCGTCGCGGGTCTGGCGGCCGGCCCAGACGGTGATGATCAGGGTGGCGACGACGAAGAGCCCGAAGAGCGTGATGATCAGGGGGCGGTGCTCGGTCGCCGATCCGGTCGCGAGCGGGACGGCCGGGGCGAGGAGGGGGTGGCTCATTCCGTGCCTTCCATGCGGGACTTGATGGCCTCGGACTTGGGGTCCAGGGCGGTCGCGGCGTGCCGGGAGTACCACCAGGCGATGAGGAAGGTGGTCGCGAACTGGGCGAGGCCGAGCACCAGGGCGACGTTCACGTTGCCGTAGATCTTGATGCCCATGAAGCCGCCCGCGTAGTTGGACAGCAGCACGTACAGCAGGTACCAGGCGATGAACGCCACGGTCAGGGGGAAGGCGAAGGACCGGTACGAGCGGCGCAGCTCGGCGAACTCCGGGCTCTCCTGGACGGCCGCGAACTCCTCGGGGGACGGGCCGGGCGGGCGGCCGTCCTCGGTGCTGCGGGGCGGGGGCGCTTCGGTGCTCACGGGTTCTCCCTGCGGGGCGGGTGCGGTGGGAACGGACAAAACGACCTCCGAGGGGGGACGGAATGGCGCCCTCCCCCTGTCAACGGCACGGCTGACGGGGCAGGACGGTTCAACACCCGATTTTTCTTTCGGAATTCATTGCTTGTGCGGGAAGATCGGCGCTAGCTTCACTCGTCATGTACCCGTCCAACGCGACCTGCGTGAGGACGGCTTTTTCACGGATGATGTGGAGAACCCATGGCTCATCTGGGATCCAGACGACGGCGCGCCCTCGCGCTGCCGGTCGGCCTGGCGCTCACGGCCTCGCTCGGTTTCCTGCCCTCGGTGTCGGCCTCCGCCGCCACCCTGGACGAGGTCACCGCGGCCGCCTCCGACACCACCGGTCCCAAGCTCTCGTACGTGGTGAACCTCGACCGCTACGGCCCCGGCACGTCGAAGCACGTACAGCGCGCGATCGAGCTGGCCGGCGGCACCGTGGTGACGGCGTATGAGCAGATCGGCGTCATCGTCGCGCACTCCCAGAACCCGGACTTCGCCCGGCAGGTCCGCGCCGTCAAGGGCGTGAGCTCCGCGGGCGCCACCCGTACGGCCCCGCTGTCGGTCGTGCAGACCACCGACGAGGGCGCCACCCAGGTGCTGAGCGCGGAGGACGCCGCCAAGGCGGCCGCCGAGGCCGCCCCGGGCGAGGAGCCGCTGGAGCCCAACCAGTGGGACCTGCGGACGATCAAGGCCGACGAGGCGCACAAGATCAACGATGGCAGCCAGTCGGTCACCGTCGGCGTCATCGACACGGGTGTCGACGACACCCACCCCGATCTGGCCCCGAACTTCTCCAAGGAGCAGTCGGCCAACTGTGTCGGCGGCGTCGCGGACACCACGGACGGCGCCTGGCGCCCGTACGCGGACGGCAGCGACCACGGCACGCACGTGGCGGGCACCATCGCCGCCGCGCGCAACGGCATCGGCATCAGCGGCGTCGCGCCGGGCGTGAAGGTCGCGGGCATCAAGGTCTCCGAGCCCGCCACCAGCCTGTTCTACACCGAGGCGGTCGTCTGCGGCTTCGTCTTCGCCGCCGACCACGGCATCGAGGTCACGAACAACAGCTACTACGTCGACCCGTGGTACTTCAACTGCAAGGACGACGCCGACCAGAAGGCCCTGGTCGAGGCGATCGGCCGCGCCACGA
The DNA here is from genome assembly GCF_044759225.1 of Streptomyces sp. NPDC101132. Lineage (NCBI taxonomy): Bacteria > Bacillati > Actinomycetota > Actinomycetes > Kitasatosporales > Streptomycetaceae > Streptomyces > Streptomyces sp. NPDC101132. Next base: position 599,039 of record NZ_JBIVYX010000003.1, on the reverse strand, counting down.
AGTACGCCGAGCGCAAGGGCACGCTCAACGTGGCCTCCGCCGGCAACTCGAACTGGGACCTGGCGGCGGACTCGATCGAGGACACCACCAGCCCGAACGACACCACCCCGGTGCCGCGCACGATCGACCCGAGCAAGTGCCTGGACCTGCCCACGCAGCTCCCGGGCGTCGTGTCGGTCTCGGCCACGGGCGTCCAGGGCCTGCGCTCGTACTACTCGTCGTACGGCCTCGGTGTCATCGACGTCGCCGGCCCCGGCGGCGACAAGTGGCAGATCCCGGACACCCCGGACAAGAACGGCCGCGTGCTGTCGACCCTCCCGGGCGGCGGCTACGGCTACAAGCAGGGCACCTCGATGGCCGGCCCGCACGTGGCCGCCGTCGCCGCGCTCATCAAGAGCAAGCGCCCCTGGCTGACGCCGGGCCAGGTGCAGGGTCTGATGAAGGCGCAGGCCGACCAGGCCGAGTGCCCGGACAAGATCTACAACGCCGCCGGCGTGCTGGTCGACGCGACCACCTGCGAGTCGTACGGCACCCAGACGGGCTACTACGGCGCGGGCATCGTCAACGCGCTGCGCGCCGTCGAGTAGCAGTCGGGCCACGGCCCCGGCGACGGGACCGGCACGACGGGACCACGGCTCTCTGGAGGGACGGCGCCGGCACACCGCCGGCGCCGGCACGAGCCGGGTGACGGAACACGAGGGGCCCGGGCGGGATGCGATCCCGCCCGGGCCCCTCGCCGTGCGTCGCCGTGTCCCGGGCCGGTCAGGGCTTGATGAGGACCTTCAGGGCGCTGCGGTCGTCCATCGCGCGGTAGCCGTCCGGCACCTCGTCGAGGGAGACGGCGCGGTCGAAGACCGGGGACGGGTCGATGGTGCCGTCGAGGACGTCCTTCAGCAGCTCGGGCAGGTAGGCGCGGACCGGTGCCACGCCGCCGCGCAGGGTGATGTTGCGGTCGAACATCACGCCGAGGTCCAGGCCGGTGCCGCTGCCGTGCGGGACGCCGACGTAGCCGACGGCCCCGCCGTCGCGGGTGATGTTCACGGCGGTCCGCATGGACTGCTCGGTGCCGACGGCCTCGATGACGCAGTGCGCGCCCTGGCCGCCCGTCAGCTCCCGCACGGCGGCCTCGGCGGCCTCGCCGCGCTCGGCGACGACGTCGGTCGCGCCGAACAGCTTGGCGATGTCGGTACGGGCGGCGTGCCGGCCCATGGCGATGATGCGCCCGGCGCCCAGCCGCTTGGCGGCGAGCACGCCGCACAGCCCGACCGCGCCGTCGCCGACCACGGCGACGGTGGCGCCCTCGCGGACCCCGGCGCCCAGCGCCGCGTGGTGGCCGGTGCCCATGACGTCGGAGAGGGCGAGCAGGGCGGTGAGCAGGTGGTCGTCGGAGGCGGCGTCGGCGGGCAGCTTCACGAGCGTGCCGTCGGCATGCGGGACGCGGACGGCCTCGCCCTGGCCGCCGTCGTAGCCGACCGAGCCCCAGAAGCCGCCGTGCACGCAGGAGGTGTGCAGGCCCTCGGTGCAGTAGTCGCACACGCCGTCGGACCACATGAAGGGCGCGACGACGAGGTCGCCGGCGCGGAAGCCCGAGACCTCGGAGCCGGTCTCCTCGACGATGCCGAGGAACTCGTGGCCGATGCGCTGCCCGGGCTGGCGCTGGGCCTCGCCGCGGTAGGCCCACAGGTCGCTGCCGCAGATGCAGGCGCGCAGGACGCGGACGACGGCGTCCTTCGGCTCGCGTACGGCTGCGTCCGGCACCTCCTCCACGCGGATGTCGTGCGGGGCGTGGATGACGGTGGCGCGCATGTTCGGCGTTCCTCGGGGTCGGTCGGGGTGTCGGGGTGTGACCTCCCTACCGTACGCCCCGCCGCGCGGTGAGGGTTCCGGCGGCCAGCAGGTACTGGGCCGCCAGGTACGTGGCCATGATCCAGACGCCGGTGCCGGGGAGCTGGGGCCACCCGGCGACGCCGGTCGCGATCAGGGTGTCGGAGAGCAGGAAGAGGGCTCCGCCCGCGGCGGCGGTGCGGCCGAGGGCGCCGGACCGCCAGGCCATGGCGGTGAGCAGCAGGCTGTACCCGGCGACGGGGCCGCGCAGCTCGGCGGGGAGGCCGGACCAGAGCAGGGCGACGGTGGTGACCAGCGCGACGGCGTACCCGGCGCCGACGAGCGGGTGGACGCGGCTCCTGCCGGGGCCGGTGCCGAAGAGGAAGAGGTAGCAGACGTGGCCGAGGGCGAAGGAGCCCATGCCGACGAGGAAGGCCGCGTCGGCGTCGAAGAGGAGGGCCACGTCGCCGCCCCAGCCGAACGCGAGGGCCGCGACCAGCAGGCGCGGGGCGCGGCGGGTGAGTACGTACGCCACGAGCAGCGGCATCAGCAGCGGCTTGGCGATCAGGTGCCCCGGGTGCCAGCCGGCCAGCAGTGCGGCCAGGTCGAGGGCGCTCGCGGCGCCGAAGGCGTACAGCAGGGCGCGGCCGACGCTCTCGCGCCGCCCGGCGAGCCGGGGCTGGGCCCAGGAGGGGATCCGGGGCCCGGCGGGGCGCGGGGCGGAGGGGGCTGGGGCGGTCATGCGGGGGACTCCGTGGGGGTGGGCGCGGGGGCGGGGGCGATGCGGGGCCCGGCGGTGGGGACGGGCTGGGCCGTGGGGACGGGCTCGGCGGTGAGGACGGGCCCGGCCGTGGGAACGGGCCCGGCGGTGGGGACGGGCTCGGCCGTGGGGACGGGCTGCGGCTGCCAGCCGGGGCCGGCGAAGAGGCGGCCGGCGCGCTCGCGCCAGGAGGCGGCGGTCCGTACGTCGCGGGCGATGGCGGCGTACTCGTGGGTGGCGACGCGCAGCGGGTTGTAGGTGGTGATGTTCTTGGTCAGGCCGTAGACGGGCTTGGCCGTCTCGCCCGTCCAGGTGCCGAAGACGCGGTCCCAGAGGATGAGGATCCCGCCGAAGTTCCGGTCCAGGTAGCCGCCCTGGGAGGCGTGGTGGACGCGGTGGTGCGAGGGGGTGTTGAAGAGGTACTCGACGGGGCGGGGCAGCTTCCCGATCCGCTCGGTGTGGATCCAGAACTGGTAGACGAGGTTGACCGAGTAGCAGAAGGCCAGGGCCGCCGGGTGCACGCCGAGGGCGATCAGCGGCAGGTAGAAGGGCCAGGAGGTGGCGCCGGTCCAGGGCTGCCGCAGAGCGGTGGAGAGGTTGAACTTCCGGCTGCTGTGGTGGACCACGTGAGAGGCCCACAGGAGGCGGACCACGTGGTGGCCGCGGTGCTGCCAGTAGTAGCAGAAGTCCTGCGCGAGGAGCATGAGCGGGACGGTCCACCAGAGGAACGGCACGCGCAGCGGGGTCAGTTCGTACACCGCGCCGTAGACGGCGACGACGGGGACCTTCCAGAGGAGGTCGAACCCGAGGCTGCCGAGCCCCATGGTGATGCTGGTGGCCGCGTCCCTGGCCTCGTAGCCGGCGGCCTCGTCGTCGGGACGGATCCGGTAGCTCACCACCTCGACGACCGTGAGCAGCACGAAGGCGGGTATGGACCACAGCACCACGTCGGGCAGGTTCGGCATGAGCGAAAGATAGAGCCGCCGCTGCGGGGGCGCCAGGGGTTGTTACCGATCGGTATCCGGCGGGGTTACCGGGGGTTCGGGATACGGGGGCACGGCCGGCCGCGGGGCGGGGCGCGTCCCGCGGGAGCGGCTCGGGTACGGGGCTCGGGCCGCTCCGCGCGGGACCCTCACCAGACCCGGACCGAGCCCCCCACTGCGAAGGCCGGGCTGGTGGCTTCCGGTGGGGTGCGGGTCAGCGGCTCGGCGATCTCCGCGACCGTCGGGCCGTGTTCGGCGGCCAGGGCGTCCAGCAGCGTGAGGTCGAAGCCGTAGACGCGGGCCGCGTTGCCGCCGGCCATGGCCGCGACCTCCTCCCGCGGGAGGCCCGCGTAGGCGATGCGGAGGCCTTCGCGGGAGTACGGCGTGGTGCCCTCGTCGTGCGGGTAGTCGCTGCCCCACATGATCTTGTCCAGGCCGATCCGCTCCCGCAGCGGCACCTCGTGCGGGCGCATGAAGCTCGCCCCCACGAAGCAGTTGTCCCGCCAGACCTCGCTCGGGCCCTTGCCCATCGCGTCCGCCAGGCCCGCGCCGAACTTGGACTCCGCGGTGGCGGCCCGGGTCGCGGCGGAGACCAGGCGGCCGTGGTAGTAGTCCAGCATGTCGAGCACGCCCGGGATCCAGCCGGAGCCCTGCTCGGTCAGCACCAGCCTGAGCTCCGGGTGGCGCCGGAAGGCGCCGCCGAAGACCAGGTGCCACAGGGCGCGGTGCGAGAACCAGGTGGTCTCCACCATGAAGACCGCGCGGGCCGCGGGTTCCGGGCCGAGGGGCGGCGAGGCGGAGCCGCCGTGGTGGTTGACGGGGACGTCCAGTTCGGCGCAGACCGCCCAGATCGGGTCGTAGACCTCGGAGTACAGCTCGGGGACGGCCGAGCCGGGCGGGACACCCGGCAGCAGGATGCCGCCGGTCAGGCCGGCCTCGCGGGTGCGGCGGATCTCCGCCACGGCCGCGTCCACGTCGTTCAGGAGGATCTGGACCACACCGGCGCGCCGGCCCGGCGCCTGCGCGCAGAAGTCGGCGAGCCAGCGGTTGTGGGCCTGCAGCCCGGCCCAGCGCTGCTCGTACTCGGCGCGGGTGGGCGGCTGCGCCATCAGGGAGGCGTTGGGGAAGAAGGGCGGGATGGTGTTGGGGAACACGACCTCCGCGACGATGCCGTCCGCCTCCAGTTCGGCGAGCCGGCGGTCGGAGTTCCAGTTGCGGTCGGCGGTGTCGGCGAGGAGGTCCTCGTACGGGTTGACGTACGTGGCAGCCCAGGCGTCGAAGTCGTCGTGGTGCTTCTTCTCCAGGTACGGCTTGTAGTCGAGGAGGTCGGCGCCGGCGTGGCAGTCCGCCGAGATGACCGTGTAGCGCTCGTCGCCGGTGCCGTCCGGGCGGGCGGCCGTCATCCGTTCACCCCCAGGACCGGGAAGTCGCCGCCGGTCAGCCAGTGGCGGCCGGTCTCGCGGGAGCGGGCCCAGGAGGCCTCGACGGCAGGCTGGTCGGGCGACTGGCCGAGGTCCGCCGGGGTGGGGCCGATGCGGCGGGCGAGGGGCGCGAGCTCGGCGGTGTCGAAGCCGAAGACCTCGGCGGCGGCGAGGCCGAGCATGCGCCGGGTCTCGGCGACCGGGATGTCGTGGAAGGTGTTGCGGAGCCACTGGCGGGTGGTGGGCCAGGTGCCCTCGGGGTGCGGGAAGTCCGAGCCCCAGAGGATGTTGTCGACGCCGATCTCGTAGCGCTGGGCGAGTTCGCGGCGCTTGGTGTTGGTGGCGCAGACGAACACCTGGCGGTCCAGGTATTCGCTCGGGGGGCGCTTCAGCTCGGCGAAGGGCGAGAGCTTCTTGCCGCCGTGGGCGCCGAGGTAGAGGCGGTCCATGAACCACAGCTGGTTGGGCAGCCACCAGCAGCCGGACTCGGCCACGCCGAACTTCAGGCCGGGGTGGCGCTCGAAGACGCCCGACCAGAGCAGGAACCACAGCGGGCGGGCGGGCCACCAGGTGACCTCGGAGACGTAGATGCCGAGGTGGTCGCCGTACTCGTGGCGGGGCGCGGCGCCGGAGTGGGTGACCACCGGCATGGCGGTCTCGGCGGCGGCGGCCCAGATCCGGTCGTAGCGGCGGTCGTGGTACGGGGCCTTGTCGACCCACATCGAGGGGATCATCAGGGCGCCGAGGCCGGACTCCTTGGCGCGGTGGATCTCGGCGACGACCGCGTCGGGGTCGCCGGTGACGGGGAGCAGGGCGACGCCGCAGTGGCGTTCGGGGTGCTCGGAGACGAACTCGGCGAGCCAGCGGTTGTGCGCCTGTGCGCCGGCCATGCCGAGGTCGGGGTCCTGGTCGCCGGAGAGGCCGAGGCCGACGCCGAAGGGGGCGGCGGTCTGGCTGTCGACGGCGTCCGCGTCGGGGAAGACGACCTCGCCGGCCACGCCGTCGCCGTCGAGCTCCTTCAGGCGCTGGGCGGTGTCCCAGCCGCCCCTGAGGCCCTCCTCGTTGTCCTGGAACCACTTCTCGGCGAAGGCCTCGTTGCGGATGCCCAGCCGGGTGGCCTCCTCGCGGCGGGCGTCGCGCTCGCCGAGGAACTCGTCGAACTGCGGGTGGAAGCGGGAGTCGAGGTACGGGCGGTACTGCTCGGTGGGCAGGCCCGCGTGGCAGTCGGAGGAGATGATCAGGTAGGGGTCTTCGTACGTGCCGTCGTGCGCGGTCTCGTCGTTCACGGGGGCCTCTCAGTCGAGGATGAAGCTCTCCAGGTACGCGGGGTTGGCGCGGTCGAGCATCGACTGCGACCGGGCGCGGATCTGCCGGTCGCTGTGCTCGCTGGCCGGGAGCATCCAGAAGCGGTCGGCGCGGATGCCGTCGACGACGTGCTCGGCGACCTCCTCGACCGGGGTGAAGTGGACCTCGTGGCCGGCCGCGCGCATGGCGGCCTCGTACTGGTCGAGGCTGCGGTACGGGGTCTTGCGCGGGCGCTGCTTCGCGTACCGCTCGGGGCGGTTGCGGTGGGACTCCCACAGGCCGGTGCGCAGCATGTGGGGTCCGGGGAAGAGGACGGAGGCCCCGATGCCCGCGCCCTCGGCCTTGAGGTGGGCGTACAGCGACTCGGTCATGGTCACGACGGCGGCCTTCGTGACGGCGTAGACGGAGGCGGTGGGCAGCGGGGCGATGCCGCCGTCACCGGAGGAGGTGTTGACGACGTGCCCGGGGGCGCCGCCGGCCAGCATGCGCGGGACGAAGGCCTGGATGCCGTGGAAGACGCCCCAGACGTTGACGGAGAAGGCCCACTTCCAGTCGTTGGGCTCGTGCTCCCACATGCGGCCCTCGGCGCCGGAGCCGACGCCGGCGTTGTTGCACAGGACGTGGACGGCGCCGAAGGTCTCGTACGCGGCGTCGGCGAGCGAGACGACGGAGTCGCGGTCGCTGACGTCGACCACGTTGGCGAGCACCTCCGCGCCGTCGGCGGCGAGTTCGCCGGCGGCCTTGGCGAGCGCGCCCTCCTCGACGTCTCCGAGGACGACCCGGAGGCCCTCGGCGGCGAAGCGGCGGGCCATGGCGAGTCCGATGCCGCCGGCGGCGCCGGTGACGACGGCGGTCTGGCCTGCTTCGAGGCGCATGTCACACGCTCCCTTCCGCACTTCCCGGAGGGGGTGCGTCGAATGCCTGCTGCGGGTCGTCGTAGCGCTGGTGGAGGTACGGCAGGAGGGCCTGGGCGCTGACCCGCTCGACGACGCGGCCCTGCTGGTCGGTGGTCTTCTCGCCGATGGTGATCTCGACGAGGCGGCGGACCGGGAGGTCGGCGACGGGGTCGTACATCGACTCGCGGAGCACCACGTCACCGGTGACGCTCTCCAGCCTGCGGACCTTCTCGTTGCGCGTGCAGTGCACGAGCACGGGGTCGGCGTCGAAGCCGGAGCCGTCGACGGCGGGCAGGAACTTGAAGTAGAAGTCGGTCTTCCGGACCGGCTCGGGGAGCGGCAGGGCGCCGCCGACGGCACCGCGCACCTCCACGAAGGCGATGCCGTGCCGGGCGAGTGAGGCGCGTACGACGAGGCCGTCGCGCTCGACGGTGACCTCGCCCAGCTTCTTCGGCTCGCCGAACACCTCGCGGCCGCCGGTCAGCGCGCGCTCGTGGGTCATCGGCATCACCAGCGGGTACCAGCCGTCGACGCCTCCGTGCCGGGCGGCGACGGCCACCGATCCGGCGCCGAGGGGGTAGCCGGGGAGGTCGACCTTGCTGATGTTGGCCCGCACCAGGGGGCGCTCGGCCGGCTTGAGGGGCGGCGGCAGGACGGCCGCCACCACGTCGGGGTCGGTCTCCCAGACGGCCACCACGCCGGTGGACCAGATGTCGGGGAGCTGGGAACTCTTGGCGCGTGACGCGGCGATCTCGGCCTCGGTGCGCGCTCCGTACCGTACGCGTGCCATGGGTGTACCACCCCTTCGTCGTCGGTTCTGTAACACAGTTACACCGGCACCGATGAAGGGTAAAGACCGCTGCACGCACCAAAACTGACGCTCCGCCAGATCCGGCCGCCGTCGCGGGCCGGAGCCACCGGGAGGCACGATGGCCAGAAGCTCGCTGACCCGCGACGAGGTCCTGGAGGCCGCCGCCGCGCTGGTCAAACAGCACGGTCCGGCCGCCCTGACGATGCGCAAGCTGGCCGCGGAACTGGGCACGGCCGTCACGTCGATCTACTGGCACGTCGGCAACCGCGAGTCGCTGCTCGACGCCCTGGTCGCACGCACGGTCCAGGACATGGGCGCCATCTCCCCCACCGGCCGCACCCCCGCCGAGCGCGTGGTCTCGGTGGCCCGGCGGCTGCGCCGCGAGCTGCGCGCGCGGCCCCACCTGATCGCGATGGTCCACGAACGCGGCCTGACGGAGCGGATGTTCCTGCCGGCCCAGCAGGCCCTGGTGCACGAGGTGCGGGCGGCCGGTCTGCACGGCACCCGCGCCGCGGACGCCGTACGGGCCATCCAGTTCCAGGTCGTCGGCTTCGTGCTGGTGGAGCGCAACCGCGAGCGGTCCCCGGTCCAGTCCCCCGCCGAGACCGACCTGTGGGAACCGGGCGCCCTCCCCGGCGACCCTGCCCTCTCCCGCGCCCTGTCCCGCCCGCCCGACCCCGAACGCCTCTTCCTCCTCTCGGTCGGAGCCCTGGCGACGGCCCTGCTCGGCCCGCCGTCCCGGTGAGCGCCGGGGGCTCGTCGCGGAACCCGGCTGCCTGATGCGGGCAGCGGGGTGTCGGTGGGGGCCCGTATCCTCTGTGACCATGCTCGACGACCGTACGACCGCAGAGACGACGTGGCCGGCCGCGTACCCGCAGGGGTACGCGGTCGTCGACGTGGAGACCACCGGGCTCGCTCGCGACGACCGGATAGTGTCCGCCGCCGTCTACCGGCTCGACGCGCAGGGCAACGTGGAGGACCACTGGTACACGCTGGTCAATCCCGAGCGGGACCCGGGACCGGTGTGGATCCACGGACTCACCAGTGAGGTGCTGGAGGGCGCGCCGCTCTTCCGGGACATCGCCGAGGAGTTCGCCGAGCGGCTGGCCGACCGCGTGCTCGTCGCGCACAACGCCATGTTCGACTGGCAGATGATCGCCCGCGAGTACGCGCGGGCCGCCGGGGCGGCACCGGTGCGGCAGCGGCTGTGCACCATCGCCCTGTCGAAGGAGCTGCGGCTGCCGCTGCCCAACCACAAGCTGGAGTCGCTGGCCGCCCACTTCGGCGTCGTCCAGCAGCGCGCGCACCACGCGCTGGACGACGCCCGGGTGCTGGCCGAGGCGTTCCGGCCGTCGCTGCACGCGGCCGCCCGGGACGGCGTGCGCCTGCCGCTGCTGGAGTGCCGGCCGCTGACGGAGTGGTCGGACACCCCGGTCACCCCCCGCATCGGCCACCAGGCCTCCTACCGGTCCGTCAGCTGGCGGCCCTCGCGCAAGCGGCCGCCGTGCCCGCACCCGAACCCGGGGCGGTACGAAGACGGCAAACCGCTCAAGCAGGGCATGCGCATCGCCTTCTCGGGTGACACCTCGGTGGACCGGGACCTGCTGGAGGACCGGACCGCCGAGGCCGGACTGCACGTGGCGACGAGTGTGTCGCGGCTCACCAGCCTGCTGGTGACGAACGACCCCGACTCGGCCACCTCCAAGATCCTCAAGGCCAGGTCCTTCGGCACGCCCGTCGTCGACGAGGCCGCCTACACCCAGCTGCTGCGGGACGTGGCTCCGGCAGACGGGTGACGGTCGGACGACTCGCCGCCGCGCGCCGGGCGGCCGCGACCCGCGGGTCCCACCCTGTGGCGCATGGCACGTTGTGAGGTCTGCGGAAACGATTACGGCATGTCCTTCGAGGTGCACGCGCAGGGCGCCGTGCACGTCTTCGACTGCTTCTCCTGCGCCATCCACCGCATGGCGCCCATCTGCGAGCACTGCCGGGTCCAGATCATCGGGCAGGGCGTCGAGGTCGAGGGCCACTGGTACTGCGGCGGGCACTGCGCCCGCGCGGAGGGGAAGGTGGGCATCGTCGACCACGTGTGACGGTCCCGGGCCGCCGCACGGGCACCCGATCGCGACCCCGGAGGACGGTCTCCCGCCCCACCGCCCAGCAGGTGTGGGTGGGGGCCGCTCGCCGGGGTCTTCCGCGCTCCGGGTACCGTCGGTGGCGTGTACCGCTTTGTACTGACCCGGCAGTGGGTGTGCCTCACCCTCCTCGCCCTCCTCCTCGTCCCGGTGATGATCGAGCTGGGCTTCTGGCAGTTCCACCGCCACGAGAACCGGGTCGCGCAGAACGGGCTGATCGCGCGGAACCTCGCCGCGCCGCCCGTTCCGGTCACCTCCCTCACCTCCCCCGGCCACACCGTGCCGCGCGCCGACCTCTGGCGCCGGGTCACCGCCACCGGCACGTACGACACCGCGCACGAGGTCGTCGTACGCCGCCGCACCTCCTCCGACGACCGGCTCGGCGTCCACGTGCTCACGCCCCTGGTCCTGACGGACGGCCGGGTGCTGCTCGTCAACCGCGGCTGGGTGCCGGCCGCGGACGACCAGCGGGCCTACCCGGCCGTACCGCCCGCCCCCCGGGGGCAGGTGACCGTGACCGGGCGGCTCAAGGCGGACGAGACCACCGGCGCCAGCGGCATCAAGGACCTCAAGGGCCTGCCCGACCGCCAGGTCATGCTCATCAACAGCGCCCAGCAGTCCGCGCTGCTGCACGAGCCGGTGCTCGGCGGGTACGTCGAACTCACCGACCCGGTGCCGGCCGCCGGCGGACCCGAGCCCATCGGGGAGCCGGACCACGACTCCATCGGCCCGCACATGGCCTACGCCGTGCAGTGGTGGCTGTTCACGGCGGGCGTGCCGCTGGGCTGGGTGATCCTGGTACGGCGTGAGAAGCGGGACCGCGAGCAGGCGGCGGCAGCTGCGGCCGGTGCCGGTGCGTCAGGTGCCGACCCGTCCGGCGGTGACCCGTCCGGTGGCGCGGAGCAGCCCGCCCCGGCGTGACGCCCGTCCGGCGTCCCCGGGTCACCCCCGTCCGGCGTCCCCGGTTCACCCCCGTCCGGCGTCCCGGGCGCCCGCGCCGCTCCCTTCGCGGAGGCGGACACGGCAGGATGGGGCCATGGATCTTGGACTGAAGGACCGTGTGTACGTCGTCACCGGGGCCTCGCGCGGCCTCGGCCTGGCCACCGCCCGCGAGCTGGTCGCGGAGGGCGCGAAGGTGGTCGTCACCGGGCGTGACGCCGAGGGGGTCGCGCAGGCCGCCGCCGGTCTCGGCGCGGACGTGGCCCTCGGCGTCGCGGCCGACAACGCCGACCCGGCCGCCGCCGGGCGCCTGATCGCCGCCGCCCGCGAGCGGTTCGGCCGCTTCGACGGGGTGCTCGTCAGCGTCGGCGGCCCGGCGCCGGGCTTCTCCGCCGACAACACCGACGAACAGTGGACGGCGGCCTTCGAGTCCGTCTTCCTCGGCGCGGTGCGCCTGGCCCGCGCGGCCGCCGCCGAGCTGGAGAAGGGCGGGGTCATCGGCTTCGTGCTGTCGTCCTCGGTGTACGAGCCGATCCCCGGGCTCGCCATCTCCAACGGCCTGCGCCCCGGGCTCGCCGGGTTCGCCAAGTCGCTGGCCGCCGACCTGGGGCCGCGCGGCATCCGGGTGGTGGGCCTGCTGCCCGGGCGGATCTCCACCGACCGGATGCGGGCGCTGGACGAGCTGTCCGGCGACGCCGAGGCCAGCCGCGCCCGGAACGAGGCCGGCATCCCGCTGCGCCGCTACGGCACCCCGGAGGAGTTCGGCCGTACGGCCGCCTTCCTGCTGTCCCCCGCCGCCTCGTACGTGACCGGCGTCATGCTGCCGGTGGACGGCGGAGCCCTGCGCGGCTTCTGACGGGGCGACCGGACACCGCGCCCGGCCGGTCAGGTGACGCGTCGGGCGTGGTGGGACTCCGCGTCGAAGCGGGCCTCCGCGGGCAGCTCCGCGAGGCCCGTCGCCTCGCGCGCGTGGGCGAGGGCCTGGTCGGCCAGCACGTCCAGGGCGTCCGCCGGCACGGCGTGCGGGGCGAGCAGCACCCGTACCCGCGCCGAGGGCGCGCTGCGCCGGCCGTGCAGGGTGACATGCGACCGTGCCACGCCGTCCACCGCGGCCAGTTCCGCCGACACCACCCGCTCCATGGCCTTCCCCCGCAGCAGGGCGAAGGCCCCGTCGCCGGTGTCGACCAGCAGCGCCGCCAGCCGGGACCGGCGCAGCTGGGACAGGAACCACCACAGGGCGAGCAGGACGCACAGCGCCAGTCCGCCCAGCACCGCCCACCACCACCAGCCCTCGGCCTGGTACCGCTCCCGCTCCGCCTGGCTCAGCACGACGTCGGCGCGGCCGGACCAGGGCCACAGCCCGCCCAGCAGCGCCGCGCCGAGGGCCACCAGGAGCAGGCCCAGCAGCCCGAGCACGATCCGGTTGACCACCCCGAGCCGCCGCATCCGCTCACCTCTTCCCCGCGGGACGGGTGACCCGTACGTGCAGCCGGGGGGCGTGCGCCAGCCCGAGCTCGGCCATGCCGACGGCCAGTACGTGGTCCAGGTCCTCGCGTACGTCGTCCAGTTCGCGGAAGTGCGAGGCGGCGCGCACCGTGACCCGCTTCCGGCCCACCGCCACCCGCGCCGACTGCACCCCGGACACCTCCATGGCCCGGTCCCGCAGCACCAGGGACGCGGCCTTGCGGGTGAGCCCGGCACGCACCCCCGGCAGCGAACGCATCGGCAGCAGGCGGCGCAGCCCCGGGGTGAGGGCCAGGACCAGCAGCAGCACGCCGGCCGCGACCAGCACCGCGGCGCCCGCCGTCACGGCCGTATCGTCGAGGGTGTGCCGCTCCAGGAAGTCGGCGAGGGAGTGCCGCCACTCCATGCCGGGGCGGTCGGCGCGTACCGCGGCCACGTCGTAGAGGAGGAGGGCGGACCCGCCGAGCAGGACCAGCGCGGTGAGGGCAGCCGGGATCCGGCGGGCGGACCAGAACCGCCGGGCGCGGGCCGGGGCCGGGGCCGCGGCGTCCTCCGCCGTCTCCGGCCCGCCGAGGGTCGGGACCGGGCCGGTCACCGGAGCCCGGCCCGCGGTGACGGCTGGGTGTGGACGGAGTGCAGGTGCTCGACGTCGATGTCCACCTCGGGCACGGCCATGCCGGCGAGCTCCTCGACGCGGGCGGCGACGTGCCGGCGTACGGCGGCGCACTGGGCACCGAGGTCGCCGGGGTACGGCAGTTCCAGGCTGATCCGTACGCGTGCGATGTCGTGGTGCACGGTGACGGTCGCGTGCGGTGCCGTGCCGACGCGCGCCGCCCTGGGCAGCGCCTCGCGCGCGGCCTGGGCGGCGATCTTGGCGACGACGCGGTCGGCGATCCGGGTGGACCCGCGCTCGGCGACCGGGACGGCGGCGGTGCGGGAGGGCCGGGGTGCGGGCGTGGACGTGGTCACCCCGTCACCTGCGCCGGTCGTCGCGGGGGCGGAAGAAGTCGCCCGGTTCCAGGTCCCCGTCGAGGAACCGGCCCAGTACGAAGCCGACGGCGCCCAGCGCCGCCACCAGCAGGAAGGCACCGAAGCCGCCGAAGTACCCGGCGAACCCCAGCCCCATCCCGGCCAACAGGCCGACCACGGCCATGCTCATCGCGAGAGCTCCTCTCGGCGGGTCACGCTCTTCGGCGGACGGCGTTCCGGCGGGTCAGGCCCGCCGCGATGTCGGTGCGCTACTGGAGCCGGGACTCCGGCTCCTCGTCTTCCTCGTCGGGCAGCTTGACGTCGGTGACGGCGATGTTGACCTCGACGACCTCCAGGCCGGTCATCCGCTCCACCGACGAGATGACGTTCTCACGGACGGCCCGGGCCACGTCCCTGATCGACACGCCGTAGTCGACGACGATCTCCAGGTCGAGCGCGGTCTGCACCTCGCCGACCTCGGCCTTGACGCCGCGCGAGACGGATTTCGCCGCCCCGGGGACGCGGTCCCGTACGGCGCCGAAGGTGCGGGACATCCCGCTGCCCATGGCGTGGACGCCGACCACCTCGCGGGCCGCCAGTCCGGCGATCTTCTCGACCACGCCGTCGGCGATGGTGGTGCGCCCGCGGCTGCCGGGCTCGGGGAGGCGCTTGCCCGTGTCGCTTTCGGTCATCGCGATCCCTCCTGGGTGTTCGGGGCTCCACCCACCGTAAGCGCGGTTGCCCGGACGCGCCTCGCGAAAACCTCGGACGGCCGCGAACGCGCGCGTGCCGGCGGACCGGCGGTGCGGTCCGCCGGCACGCGCGGCGGTGGTACGGGCGTCCGGCCCCGGACGCCCGTACGGCGGCCGGGACCGGGTCCGGGGTCAGTCCGAGAGGCCCGCCAGGTCGCGCAGGCGGCGGGCCTGTGCGGCACGCTCGGCGGCGCGCTGGTCCTCGTACGAGCGCGCGACGGCACCCCGCAGCAGGTTCTTGGTCTCGATCACCGCGTCCCGCGGGGCGGCGAGCAGCGCGGCGGCGAGGTCCTGGACCGCGGCGCCGAGCTCCTCCCCGGGGACGACCAGGTTGGCGAGGCCGATCCGCTCGGCCTCCTCCGCCTGGACGAAGCGGCCGGTGGCGCAGATCTCCAGGGCGCGGGCGTAGCCCACCAGGGAGACCAGCGGGTGCGTGCCGGTCAGGTCCGGCACGAGGCCCAGACTCGTCTCGCGCATGGCGAACTGCACGTCATCGGCGACGACGCGCAGATCGCAGGCGAGGGCCAGCTGGAAGCCCGCGCCGACGGCATGCCCCTGTACGGCGGCGATGGTGATGATGTCGTTCCGACGCCACCAGGTGAAAGCCTCCTGGTACTCGGCGATGGTCGCGTCGAGGCGCTCGTCCGAGCCCCGGGCCAGGTCGAGGAAGGACGGCTCTCCCTCGAAGCCCTCGGGCGTGAACCCCTGCCGGTCGAGTCCGGCGGAGAAGGACTTGCCCTCACCGCTCAGGACGACGACCCGCACGGTACCCGGCAGCAGCCGTCCGGCCTCCGTCAACGCCCGCCAGAGCGCGGGGGACTGAGCGTTTCGCTTGGCCGGATTGGTCAGTGTCACCGTGGCGACCGTGTCTTCGACGGTAAGCCGTACGCCGTCCTTGTCGAGCAGAGCCATCAGCGCCTCCGGGAGAGCAGCCACACGTATAAGTGACTGCACAGTAACCACCCAGCCGACCGTGGGGGCGGCCGGGGGTCACCGAAGGTCGTGACGGCGGGTTGTGATCCGCGGCTGGTCGCGGCCCGGTCAGGCCGTGGCAGCCTTCTTGCCGCGCGTGGCGCCACCGCGACCGCGCAGCGTGACTCCGGACTCGCTGAGCATCCGGTGGACGAAGCCGTAGGAACGGCCGGTCTCCTCGGCCAGCGCCCGGATGCTCGCACCGGAGTCGTACTTCTTCTTCAGGTCTGCCGCGAGCTTGTCGCGCGCGGCGCCGGTCACCCGGCTGCCCTTCTTCAGAGTCTCGGCCACCCGTGCCTCCTCATGGGAAGTGCGCTCTGGACTTCTCATGATCACCCCTCGTGGCCTTCCTGGCCACCCATTCGACAAGGTCCGTCGGGGGGCTTTTTCCGCGGGTGCTGCGGCCGTCACGAGCGGAATCAACTGCTCCGGATCTTTGACGGCCCTGACCTGGTGATTCTTTTCCCCGCCGGGAGGCGGGGAGCGACGCCGTGCACGCAGAGGTACCAGACGGTCTCACTCAGATGATGGATCACGCATGAGCCGAATGATCCAGAACGCTCTGGATCATTCGGCAGGGAGGCGGCACCGGCCGCAGCCGGGACCCGGGCGCCGGGACCCGGGGCCGCCGCCGGGACTCAGGCGAGGGCGACCAGGTCCTTGTAGTCCGGACCCCACAGGTCCTCGACGCCGTCCGGCAGCAGGATGATCCGCTCCGGCTCCAGGGCGTCCACGGCGCCCTCGTCGTGCGTGACGAGGATGACGGCGCCCTTGTACGTGCGCAGCGCGCCGAGGATCTCCTCGCGGCTGGCCGGGTCGAGGTTGTTGGTGGGCTCGTCGAGCAGCAGCACGTTGGCGGAGGAGACCACCAGCGTGGCCAGGGCCAGCCGGGTCTTCTCGCCGCCGGAGAGCACGCCGGCCGGCTTGTCCACGTCGTCGCCGGAGAACAGGAACGAGCCCAGCACCTTGCGGACCTCGACGAGGTCGAGGTCCGGCGCGGAGGAGCGCATGTTCTCCAGGACGCTCCGCTCGGGGTCGAGGGTCTCGTGCTCCTGGGCGTAGTACCCGAGCTTCAGGCCGTGACCGGGGGTGACCTGGCCGGTGTCCGGCTCCTCGACGCCCCCGAGGAGGCGCAGCAGCGTGGTCTTGCCGGCGCCGTTGAGGCCGAGGATGACGACGCGGGAGCCCTTGTCGATGGCCAGGTCGACGTCGGTGAAGATCTCCAGGGAGCCGTAGGACTTCGACAGGCCCTCGGCCGTCAGCGGGGTCTTGCCGCAGGGCGCCGGCTCGGGGAAGCGCAGCTTGGCGACCTTGTCGGAGACGCGTACGGCGTCCAGGCCGGCGAGCAGGCGGTCGGCGCGCTTGGCCATGTTCTGGGCGGCCACGGTCTTGGTGGCCTTGGCACGCATCTTGTCGGCCTGGGCGTTGAGGGCCGCGGCCTTCTTCTCGGCGTTCTGGCGCTCCCGCTTGCGGCGCTTCTCGTCGGCCTCGCGCTGCTGCTGGTAGAGCTTCCAGCCCATGTTGTAGACGTCGATCACCGAGCGGTTGGCGTCAAGGTAGAAGACCTTGTTGACCACCGTCTCGACCAGCTCGACGTCGTGGGAGATCACGATGAAGCCGCCGCGGTAGGTCTTGAGGTAGTCCCGCAGCCAGGTGATCGAGTCGGCGTCGAGGTGGTTGGTCGGCTCGTCGAGGAGCAGGGTGTCGGCGTCCGAGAACAGGATCCGGGCCAGCTCCACGCGGCGGCGCTGACCGCCGGAGAGCGTGTGCAGCGGCTGGCCGAGCACCCGGTCGGGCAGGCCGAGGGCGGCCGAGATGGTGGCGGCCTCGGACTCGGCCGCGTACCCGCCCTTGGTGAGGAACTCGGTCTCCTGGCGCTCGTACTGCTTGAGGGCCTTGTCTCGGGTGGCGCCGGTGCCGTTGGCGATGCGGTCCTCGTTGGCGCGCATCTTCTTGAGCAGCACGTCGAGGCCGCGCGCGGACAGGATCCGGTCGCGGGCGAGGACGTCGAGGTCGCCGGTGCGCGGGTCCTGCGGGAGGTAGCCGACCTCGCCGGAGCGGGAGATGGTGCCGCCGGCGGGCTGGCCCTCGCCGGCCAGGCACTTGGTGAGGGTGGTCTTGCCGGCTCCGTTGCGGCCGACCAGGCCGATGCGGTCGCCCTTGGCGACGCGGAACGAGGCGTTCTCGATGAGGATGCGGGCGCCGGCGCGCAGCTCGATGCCGGAAGCGGTGATCACGGAAATACTCCAGTGCGGACGGGACGGAAGGGGGCGGGAGCGAGCTTCGACGCCGCTAATCCGCGAGGAGATTTGCCATGGGGTTAAGTCTAACGGCGGTGCGCAACTGCTTTTCGGGGCTGTGAGTGGCCTCACGCGGGCGCTCGTTGCCGAGCGGGCGGCGGGTCGGGCTGACGCGGCCCAGCGCATCGACGGCGACCAGGCCCTCGGTCCAGGGGCGGGCCGGGTCCCGGCAGGGGCGCGGGACGAGCAGGACCCGGCCGAGACGCAGCAGGCCGCGGGGCCGGAAGGCGCAGTCGGCGGGGGCGGGGAAGGTCCACCGCAGGTCGCCGTCGTCGGTGCGGTACGCGGTGACGCGGCCGGGCGTGACCACGGCCAGCATCCGCGTGCCGGGGTCGAGGGCCCACAGGGCGCCCTCGGCGGCTCCGGGCACGACCCGGTGCCAGCGGACCGCCCCGCGCGGGTCGGTGTCGGTGACCATGCCGTCGTCCCAGAGGGCGAGGGCGTGGCCCGGGGCGGCGAGGACGGCCACCGGGGTCCTGGCCTCGCGCCGGTACGTCCACAGGGGGGTGCGGCCGGGCCCGGGCCCGTAGGCGCGTACGGCCGGGCCCTCGATGCGCAGCACGGGCGCCCCCGCCGCGGCGGCCGGGGCGGGGTGCCGGGTGAGCCGGTCCCCGTAGGGGGTGGCGCCGGAGCGGTGGACGGCACCGGCGACGGGGAGCGCGAGCAGGAGCGCGAGGAGCGCGGGGAACGCGGCCCTGGCGCCTCGGGGAAGGGCGGACACGGGCGCCGAGCCTAGTGGCGCCGGCGGGGCCGGGGCGCGCCCCGGCCGGGCCGTCCGGTGCGCGCGGGTCCGGGGTCCCCCGTTCGGGTGCCCGTCCGGGGCCGTGCGGCGCCGGGCGGCCCAGGATGAGGGGGTGGGTTACCCGAGCGAGGGCGGTGCGGGATGCAGTTCGACGACGACGCCGACCTGGACACGTCGGAGGTCCAGGATGTGCGCGGCAGCCGTATCCCCGGCGGGAAGGCGACGATCGGGGGCGGCATCGGCGCCCTGATCGCGCTGGTCCTGGGGATGATCTTCGGCGTGGGGCCGGAGCAGCTGGGCCTCTCGTCCGGCGACTCCGAGCCGCAGGCCACGGCGTCCACGGTCTCCGAGGTGCAGCAGGCCTGCCTCAAGGGGCGGGACGCGAACGCGCGGGAGGACTGCCGGATGGTCGCGGTGGTCAACAGCGCCCAGGACTTCTGGCGGCAGGAGTTCACCCGGCGCGGCGGGGAGTACAGCCCGGCGCGGACGGTGTTCTTCGCGAACCGGGTGGGCACCGCGTGCGGCGCGGCCACCTCGGCGGTGGGCCCCTTCTACTGCCCGGCGGACCGGAAGGTGTACCTCGACCTCGGGTTCTTCGAGGAGCTGCGGACCAAGTTCGGGGCGTCGGGCGGGCCGTTCGCGCAGGCGTACGTGGTGGCGCACGAGTACGGGCACCACATCCAGAACCTGACCGGCACGCTGGCCAAGGCGCAGGACGGGCGGCAGGGGGCGAACAGCAACGCGGTGCGGGTCGAGCTGCAGGCCGACTGCTACGCCGGCGTGTGGGCGCACCACGCGACGCGCACGCCGGACGAGAAGGGCCGGACGCTGATCACCAGGCTGACGGACGAGGACATCCAGGACGGGCTGAGCGCGGCGGCGGCCGTGGGCGACGACCGGATCCAGGAGAAGTTCCAGGGCCGGGTCATGCCGGAGGCGTGGACCCACGGCTCGGCAGAGCAGCGCCAGCGGTGGTTCTACCAGGGGTACCGGACGGGCGACATGGCCCAGTGCAACACCTTCCGCTGACTGTCACACCCGGCTGGCAGACTGTGCCGTGGGTCACGTTCACGAGAGGAAGTGACGTCATGGCAGGCAGTCCCTCCATCTGTCCGACGGTGCTGTACGCGGACGCCAAGGCCGCCCTCCAGCTGCTGACCGAGGCCTTCGGCTTCACCCGGGTCGCGGTGTACGAGGGGGACGACGGCGCGGTGGCGCACGCGGAGCTGTCGTACGGGAACGGCGTGGTGATGCTCGGCAGCAAGGGCACGGGCAGCGCCTTCGACAAGGCCATGGCCGGGGCCGGCCCGACGGGCGTGTACGTCGTGGTGGAGGACGTCGACGCGCACCACCGCCGGGCCGTGGAACACGGCGTGGAGATCCTCATGGAGCCCACGGACCAGGACTACGGCTCGCGGGACTACCTGGCCCGCGACAAAGAGGGCAACGTCTGGAGCTTCGGCACCTACGTGCCCTCCTTCTAGGGCTCCCTCGCCTCCGGGCGCCTGAATGCCCGGAAGGGGGTCCGGCCGTGCAGGCACGCCCGTTCCTCACGGGCCCGCGCGGCCGGCCCCCTCGCCGGGGCCCCTCCGGTCCACTCGCGGGGTGGCTCCGGCGCAGGACACGGAGCCGCCGCAGGGGGCGCGGCGGTGTCAGACTCCCCCGGTGTGGACCTGGAAGGCCGCGCGGCGGACCGCCTTGGCCAGGGCCGGGTCGGGGTGGGCGGCGGCGAGGGCGACCAGGACCTGCACGGTGCGGGGGTGGCCGACGGCCCGTACCTCGTCGAGCAGGTGGGGCACCGTGGTGCGCACCGCCGAGTCCAGGTGGCGGACCAGGAGTTCGTTCTCGCCGTGGTCGGCGACGGCCGCGGCGGTGTCCACCCAGAGCCAGGTCTGCTCCTCGCGCGTGAGCACGTCCTGCGCGTCCTCGGGGTCGGCGCCCTCGTGCTCGGCGAGCCAGAGCAGCGCGTACGGGCGGAGCGCCGGCTCCCCCAGCGCGGCCCGCACCTCGGGTTCGGCGGGGGCGCCGACCACGCGCAGGGCCTCGAAGGCCAGGCCGCGCAGCAGGGCGTCCTCGCCGCGGGCGGCCTGGAGGAGTTCGGCGATGGCGCTGCCGACCGGCCGGGCGGCGAGCCACGCGCGGTACTCGGCGCGGGCCGGGCCGGGGGTGAGCCGGGCGCAGCCCAGGAGCATGTTGGCGGCGGGCTGTTCGATGTTCCCGGCCGGGCTCTGGGCGGCGACGCAGATCTGCTCCAGCTTGACCCAGACCGCCCAGCTGCCGAGGGGGGTGAGGGTGGCGCGGGCGGGCCCGAGGGTGAGCGCGTCCACGGCCGCGAGGGCGCCGAGGGCCCAGCGCAGCAGGCGGGAGAGGGTGGCGGTGTCCGGGGCCGGCCCCGCGGCCTCGTCCTCGGGGCCCTCGTACGGGACCTCGCACCGCTCGTCGTGGAGTTCGGCGACGCGCTGGCCGAGGAGGTCCAGGAGCGCGGGGACGGTGACCGGCCCCGCGGAGAGCTGGAGGAGGGAGAGCAGCTGGGGCATCGCCTCGACCACCTCGGCGACCGCCGCGGGGGCGACGCCGTCGGGCGCGGGGTGGATGAGGGACCAGGCGTCGAACAGCGCGACCCAGCCGCGCAGTACGGCGGCGTCGTCGCTGTCCCAGGCGCGCAGCCGCCAGCCGGGGCGGGCGCTGGTGCCGTGGACCTCGACGAGTCCGGCGAGGCGGGCGCGGTCCCAGGCGGCGCGGATCTGGCCCGGGGTCAGGCGCAGCTCTCCGGCGGCGCGTTCGACCGCGTCGGAGGGGAGGGTGCCCGTGGTGCGCGGGTGGGGTGCGCCGGTGCCGCCGCCGAGGTGCTCGGCCGCCCAGCGGGTGAGGCGTACCTCGTCCGCGAGTGAGGCTCTGGCGCGGTTGGCGAGTTCGGCCGGGCCCGGGGTGCCCGCGGGCGGGCGGGGGGCCGGCCGGGTGCGCCGGTTCGTCACCGCCTTGCGGGCGGTGGCCACCGAGCGCGGGGAGACGAGTCGGAGTCTGGAGTCGCGCGCCAACTGCTCATCAGGCTTTCGGGACGTCACGGGGAGCAGTCTCGCCCTTCACCGGCCGAAAGCCCAAACGGAACCGGCCGTTACCACGGGCGTGTTCACGCCAACTGTGGCGGGCGGGGTCACATGAGGGGCGTGAGGAAGCGGCGCAGGGCCTCTTCGTAGCCGGCGGGGTCCGCGTTCCACATCGCCCCGTGGGGTGCGTCCCGGACGGTGTGGAGGGTGACGAGCGAGGGGCGGCGGTCGGCCAGGTTCCGCGACAGCTCGTAGGGGGCGAGGGCGTCGTCGGGGCCGTGGAGCACGAGGACGGGGACGCGCAGCCCCGCGGGGTCGGCGGCTTCCGGCAGCCGGTCGCCGCGCAGCCCGGTGCGGCCCTCGGCGGCGCGGACCGCGAGGGGAATCAGCGGGGCGGGGGTGCGGCGGGCGGCGGCGAGGTTGCGCAGGGTGCGGTGCCAGTCGAGCACGGGCGAGTCGAGGACCAGGCCGGCGATGCGGTCGCGGAGCGCGGAGCGGGCGGCGGCGTGCAGGGCCATCGAGGCCCCGGTGGACCAGCCGTGGAGGACCACGCGGTCGGCGCCGAAGCGGACGGCGTAGCGGATGGCCGCGTCGAGGTCCCGCCACTCGGACTCGCCGAGGTGGCCGAGGCCGTCCGGGGAGGCGGGGGCGCCGAGGTCGTTGCGGTAGGCGAGGTCGAGCACCGGGAGCCGTGCGGCGTTCAGGAACGGCATCAGGTTCATCGGGTGCTCGCGGGTGGCGCCCAGGCCGTGCACCGTGATCACCCAGGTGCGGCGGGGGGCGGGCACGAACCAGGCGGGCAGCGCGCCGAGCTCCCCGGGCACGTCGACGTCGGCGTACTCCAGGCCGAGCGCGGAGCCGGGGTCGCCGACGTGGAGCGCGGGGGTGAAGTGGACCCGGCTGCCGGTGGCGAGGCTGCCGTGGGTGACGCGTTCGAGGTGGCGGACGACCGTGTCGGGGTCGTGCGGGGCCTCCGCGAGCACCTGGCCGACGACGGCGTGCACGCCGGGCGCGACCAGTCCGTACCGGCCGGGACGCAGGGCGGCCAGGGAGCGGGTCAGGGACACCTGCCCGTCGGCCGCGCCGTGGACGCTGAGCCGGGGGCCGCCGGGGAGGGGGCGGCCGGGGGCGGGGCGGAGGGCCGCGTCGCCGACGTACCTGCCGACGGCGACCGCGGCCGCTCCGGCACCTATGAGCGTGGTGACGGCCGCTGCCGTCGCTGTAGCGGTGCGCACGGCTCCAGTGTCGGCGGGCGGGGGCCGGGCGGCCAGCGGAGCGGCTCGGGAGGGTGGGGCGGAAGGGAGGCGCCGCATGACGGTCACCGGCCGGAGCGGTCCGGTTACGGCTGGTCGGAGGGCCGCCGGCAGCCGCGTGATCTGCGTCTCCCGCGGGCCTCGCGGCGGCCCTCCGATGGTTCCGTTTCCATCACGGGAGCGGGCCGCTCACCTCGCCCTGACGTGCATATTTACGGACATCGACCAGACAATCGGCACAAAATGTCCCGTGGGGCGCCGATCCGGTACACCGGTCCGCCCGCCTCAGTTCATCTTCCGTTCACTCAGGTTGCCTACGTTCAACGAAGCCACTGACCTCAAACAGAAGCCTGGGTAAATGGAGCACATAACGCTTCTCCTCGGGATCGTGATCGTTACCGCTCTCGTCTTCGACTTCACGAACGGTTTCCACGACACCGCCAACGCGATGGCCACCACCATCTCGACTGGCGCTCTCAAGCCCAAGACGGCGGTGGCCATGTCCGCCGTGCTCAACCTCGTCGGCGCGTTCATGTCCGTGGAGGTCGCCAAGACGATCTCCAAGGGCCTGGTCAACGAGGAGGGCATCCAGCCCGAAGTGATCTTCGCCGCCCTGGTCGGCGCGATCCTCTGGAACCTGCTGACCTGGCTGGTCGGACTGCCGTCCAGCTCCTCCCACGCCCTGATGGGCGGTCTGATCGGTGCCGCGGTCGCGTCCGCGGGCATCGGCGCCGTCAATGGCGGCGTCGTCGTCACCAAGGTCCTCATCCCCGCCGTCGCCGCCCCGATCGTGGCCGGCGTGGCAGCGATGCTGGCCACCAAGGTCACGTACAAGCTGGGCAGCCAGGTCGGCGAGAAGACCTCCGCGAAGGGCTACCGCGCCGGGCAGATCGCCTCCGCGGGCCTGGTCTCCCTGGCGCACGGCACCAACGACGCGCAGAAGACGATGGGCATCATCACCCTGGCCCTGATCGCCGGCGGCGCCATCGCGCCCGACGCGAACCCGCCGGTCTGGGTCATCGTCTCCGCCGGTCTGGCCATCGCCCTCGGCACCTACCTCGGCGGCTGGCGCATCATCCGCACCATGGGCAAGGGCCTGACCGACCTCCAGCCGCAGCAGGGCTTCGCCGCCCAGACCTCGGCCGCGAGCGTCATCCTGGCCTCCTCCAACCTGGGCTTCTCCCTCTCCACCACCCACTCGTGCTCCGGTGCGGTCATGGGCGCCGGCCTCGGCCGCAAGGGCGGCGTGGTCCGCTGGTCCACCGCCACCCGCATGTTCGTGGCGTGGGGCCTGACCCTGCCGGCCGCCGCGCTGGTCAGCGCCGGCGCCGAGCTGGTCACCCGCCAGGGCGACTGGGGCGTCGCCGCCGTCGCGGTCTTCCTCGTCGGCTCCTGCCTCGCCATCTGGCTGGTCTCCCGCCGCCAGGTCGTCGACCACAACAACGTCAACGACGTGGACGCCGAGGAGCCCGGTGTGGTCACCACCGCCATCGCGGCCGTGACCCCGCCGCCGGCCGGCACCACCGCCGCCGTCGCGGACGAAGACCTCAAGGCCACCATCCCGGCCCCCTCCCAGCACCCCGAGTCCCCGGCGGCCCCGGCCGCCGCGGTCTGAACCACAGAGGATCAAGCGGTATGGACATCGACTGGGCAGCCCTCGGCTCCGTCTTCGGCGTGAGCCTGTCGGCCACCGTGCTCCTGGTGACGCTGTTCACCCTCGGCATCGTCGGCCTCTCGAAGCACGAGGCGGCCACCGAGCAGGGCGATGGGGGTACCTCCCAGGCCGAAGGCCGAGGGGGAGCAGCTCTGGCCCGCACGGGCGCGTACGCCTCCTTCGCGCTCTGCGCGGCGGCCGTGGCGTACGGCATCTACCTCATCGTCAGCTGACCTGACGGCCCGAACTCCCCCGCGGGACACCCGCGGGGGAGTTCTTTTGCGTGCCGCGGCGCGTCGTCCCGGTCGGGCCCGCACTCCCCCGGGCGTTCCCTTAAGGGCAGGTCAACGGCAAGTTGACGGGCTGTCGCGGTGCGTGGTGGACTGCCCGAGCCATCACGGCGGCAGGAGAGGAAGTCCGGTGCGAATCCGGCGCGGTCCCGCCACTGTCACCGGGGAGCACACCAGCCCCGGGAGCCAGGAACTCTCACCGCCGGTTTACGTCGAACCAGGGCGCGGACCCTGAGTGAGGACATACCTGCCATGCGTGCCGACCGCGTGTTCGCGTACGGCGCGGCGGCGGGCCTGATCGGCGACCGGATCCTCGGTGATCCGCGCCGCGGGCACCCCGTCGCCGCCTTCGGTCGCGCCGCCGCCGCAGTGGAACGCGCCCTCTGGCGCGACCACCGGGGCCGCGGCGCACTCCACACACTCCTCTGCGCCGGTGGTGCGGCGGCCCTGGGCGCGCTCGGCGCCCGCGCCGTGCGCTCCCGGCCCGCCCCCCTCCGTATCGCGCTGACCGCCACCGCCACCTGGGCGGTGGTCGGCGGCACCTCGCTGGCCCGCGAGGCGCGGGCCATCGGCGGGGCGCTGGCCGCCGGCGACACCGACGTGGCCCGCGAACGCCTGCCCCACCTGTGCGGGCGCGACCCGCACGCGCTGGACGAGCAGCAGATCGCGCGGGCGGTCGTGGAGTCGGTCGCCGAGAACACCTCGGACGCCGTGGTCGGGGCCCTGGTCTGGGGCGCGGTCGCGGGCGTGCCGGGACTCGCCGCCTTCCGCGCGGTGAACACCCTGGACGCCATGGTGGGCCACAAGTCGCCCCGTTACCTGCGCTACGGCTGGGCCTCGGCCCGGCTGGACGACCTCGCGGGCTGGCCGGGAGCCCGGCTCACGGCCGCCGCGGCGGTGCTGGCGGGCCCGGATCGTCGGGGGGCGGTCCGGGCCTGGCGGCAGGACGCCGCCAAGCACCCCAGTCCCAACGCCGGACCGGTCGAGTCCGCCTTCGCGGGGGCGCTCGGCGTACGGATGGGCGGCACCCTCGCGTACGGCGGACGCGTCGAGCACCGGCCGGTGCTCAACGGCGCGGCCGGCCGCCCGGTCGCCGTCCCGGACATCGAACGGGCGGTACGGCTCTCCCGGCGGGTCACCTGGCTGGCGCTGGGCGCCTGCGTGGCCGGCCGGACCCTCGCGGCGCGCGTCGCGCGCACCCACCAGGAAGGCAGGGCATGAGCGGCTCCTCGGCACGGCTCGGCGGCGGACTGCTGGTCGCCGGCACCACCTCGGACGCGGGCAAGAGCGTCGTCACGGCCGGCATCTGCCGCTGGCTCGCCCGGCAGGGCGTGAAGGTCGCGCCCTTCAAGGCGCAGAACATGTCCCTCAACTCCTTCGTCACGCGCGAGGGCGCCGAGATCGGCCGCGCCCAGGCCATGCAGGCCCAGGCGGCCCGGGTGGAGCCGACCGCGCTGATGAACCCGGTGCTGCTCAAGCCGGGCAGCGACCGCTCCAGCCAGGTCGTGCTGCTGGGCCGCCCGGTGGGCGAGATGAGCGCGCGCGGCTACCACGGCGGCCGCCAGGAGCAGCTGCTCGGCGTGGTGACGGACTGCCTGGAGCAGCTGCGGGGCACGTATGACGCCGTGATCTGCGAGGGGGCCGGCAGTCCGGCGGAGATCAACCTGCGGCGCACGGACATCGTCAACATGGGCATCGCGCGGGCCGCCCGGTTCCCGGTCGTCGTGGTCGGCGACATCGACCGGGGCGGGGTGTTCGCGTCGTTCTTCGGCACCACCGCCCTGCTCGGCGCCGAGGACCAGGAGCTGGTGGCCGGCTACCTGGTCAACAAGTTCCGGGGCGACGTCTCGCTGCTGGAGCCTGGCCTGGAGATGCTGCGCGGGCTCACCGGCCGGGCGACGTACGGCGTGCTGCCGTTCCGGCACGGGCTGGGCATCGACGAGGAGGACGGGCTGCGCGTGTCGCTGCGCGGCGCGGTCCGCGAGTCGGTGGTGGCCCCGCCGGTCGGCGAGGACGTTCTGCGGGTCGCGGTCTGCGCGGTGCCGCTGATGTCGAACTTCACGGACGTGGACGCGCTGGCCGCCGAGCCGGGCGTGGTGGTGCGGTTCGTGGACCGTCCCGAGGAGCTGGCGGACGCCGACCTGGCCGTCGTACCGGGCACCCGCGGGACGGTGAAGGCGCTCCAGTGGCTGCGCGAGCGCGGGCTGGCCGACGCCCTGCTGCGGCGGGCCGCCGAGGGCCGGCCGGTGCTCGGGATCTGCGGCGGCTTCCAGGCGCTGGGCGAGCACATCGAGGACGAGGTGGAATCCCGGGCCGGCTCGGTCCAGGGGCTCGGGCTGCTGCCCGTACGGGTGCGCTTCGAGCGGGAGAAGACCCTGGCGCGGCCGGTCGGCGAGGCGCTGGGCGAGGCCGTCGAGGGGTACGAGATCCACCACGGCGTGGCCGACGTGCGGGGCGGCGAGCCGTTCCTGGACGGGTGCCGGGTGGGTGCGGTGTGGGGCACGCACTGGCACGGCTCGCTGGAGTCGGACGGCTTCCGCCGGGCGTTCCTGCGGGAGGTCGCGGCCCAGGCCGGGCGGCGGTTCGTGCCGTCCCCCGACACGTCCTTCGGGGCGCTGCGCGAAGAACAGCTCGACCTCCTCGGCGACCTGGTCGAGGAGCACGCCGACACCGCCGCGCTGCTGCGGCTCATCGAGACCGGCGCTCCGGCCGGTCTCCCGTTCATCGCTCCGGGGGCGCCCTGATGACCGTCCAGACCCACTACCCCTTCACCGCGGTCGTCGGGATGGACGACCTGCGGCTGGCGCTGCTGCTGAACGCCGTCAGCCCGGCGGTCGGCGGCGTGCTCGTCCGGGGCGAGAAGGGCACCGCCAAGTCCACCGCCGTGCGCGCGCTGTCGGCGCTGCTGCCCGAGGTGGCCGTGGTGGGCGGCTGCCGGTTCAGCTGCGATCCCGCGGCGCCCGACCCGGGCTGCCCGGACGGACCGCACGGCGACGCGGCCGGCGAGGCGCGCCCCGCGCGGATGGTCGAACTGCCCGTCGGCGCCTCCGAGGACCGTCTGGTCGGCGCCCTGGACATCGAACGGGCCCTGGCGGACGGCGTGAAGTCCTTCGAGCCGGGCCTGCTGGCCGACGCCCACCGCGGGATCCTGTACGTCGACGAGGTCAACCTGCTCCACGACCACCTGATCGACCTGCTGCTCGACGCGGCGGCGATGGGTGCCTCGTACGTGGAGCGGGAGGGCGTGTCCGTGCGGCACGCGGCCCGCTTCCTGCTGGTCGGCACGATGAACCCGGAGGAGGGCGAGCTGCGGCCGCAGCTGCTCGACCGGTTCGGGCTGACCGTGGAGGTGGCCGCCTCCCGGGAGCCGGAGCTGCGCGTCGAGGTGGTGCGCCGCCGGCTGGCGTACGACGAGGACCCGGCCGGTTTCGCGGTGCGCTGGGCCGGCGCGGAGGCGGAGCTGCGCGCCCGGGTGGTGGCCGCGCGGGCGCTCGTACCGCGGGTGCGGCTGGGCGACGGGGCGCTGCTGATGATCGCGGCGACCTGTGCGGGCTTCGAGGTGGACGGCATGCGCGCCGACATCGTGATGGCGCGCACCGCGACGGCGCTCGCCGCGTGGGCGGGGCGGACCGACGTGCGCAAGGAGGACGTGCGGCAGGCGGCGCTGCTGGCGCTGCCGCACCGGCGGCGCCGCAACCCCTTCGACGCGCCGGGGCTGGACGAGGAGAAGCTCGACCGGATCCTGGACGGCTTCCCCGACGACGAGCCGGAGCCCGAGCCGGAGCCGGAGGGGCCGGGGGACGGTGACGGCGGCGGCGACGGTCCGGAGGGCGGTCCCGGGGGTCCCGGTGACGGCGGTCCGGACGGCGGCGGCGTGCCGCCCCAGGGCGGCGGTCCCGAGGAGACGGGCGCCGACGGTGCGCCGGAGCCGCCCGCGACCGGCGAGCCGGCCCCCGGCGAGACCGCCCCCGCCCCCGCGGCGGCCGGCGCGCCCGAGCAGGCGGCCGTGGGGGCCGCCGAGCCCTTCCGCACCCGGATGCTGAGCGTGCCGGGGCTCGGGGAGGGCGCGGCCGGGCGGCGGTCCAGGGCGCGTACGGCGCACGGGCGGACCACCGGGTCCCAGCGCCCCCGGGGCCAGCTGACGAAGCTCCACCTGGCGGCCACCGTACGGGCCGCGGCCCCGCACCAGCGGGCCCGCGGGCGGTCCGGGCCCGGCCTGGTGGTGCGCCGGGACGACCTGCGGCAGGCGACGCGGGAGGGCCGCGAGGGCAACCTCGTGCTGTTCGCGGTCGACGCGTCGGGGTCGATGGCGGCCCGGCAGCGGATGGGCGCGGTCAAGGGCGCGGTGCTGTCGCTGCTGCTGGACGCCTACCAGCGGCGCGACAAGGTGGGGCTGATCACGTTCCGGGGTGCCGGGGCCGAACTCGCCCTGCCGCCCACCTCGTCGGTGGACGCGGCGGCGGCCCGGCTGGAACTGCTGCCGACGGGCGGCCGCACCCCGCTCGCCGCGGGGCTGCTGAAGGCCCACGAGACGCTGCGGATCGAGCGGCTGCGCGACCCGTCCCGGCGGCCGCTGCTGGTGGTCGTCACCGACGGGCGGGCCACCGCCGGCCCGGACGCGGTGGGACTGGCCGCGCGCGCCGCACGGCTGCTGGCCGGCGAGGGGACCGCCTCGGTGGTCGTGGACTGCGAGACCGGCCCGGTGCGGCTGGGCCTGGCCGGGCGGCTGGCCGCCGACCTGGGCGGGACGGCCGTGACCCTGGAGGGGCTGCGGGCCGACGCCCTCGCGGGCCTGGTGAAGGACATGCGTACGGACGGGCGCGCCGACAGGCGGGCGCCCGGTTTCCACCACACGGACAGGAGGGCCGCGTAATGCCCCAGGGACAGCCGACCGTCATCCCGGACGACGGTCTGACCACGCGCCAGCGCCGCAACCGCCCGCTGGTCTTCGTGCACACCGGCCCCGGCAAGGGCAAGTCCACCGCGGCCTTCGGCCTGGCGCTGCGGGCCTGGAACCAGGGCTGGCCGATCGGGGTGTTCCAGTTCGTCAAGTCCGCGAAGTGGAAGGTCGGCGAGGAGAACGCCCTCAAGGCCCTCGGCGAGACGGGCAAGGGCGGCACGGTCGTCTGGCACAAGATGGGCGAGGGCTGGTCCTGGGTGCAGCGCGACGCGCAGCTCGACAACGAGCAGGCGGCGCGGGAGGGCTGGGAGCAGGTCAAGCGCGACCTGGCCGCGGAGACCCACCGGCTGTACGTGCTGGACGAGTTCGCGTACCCGCTGCACTGGGGCTGGATCGACGTGGACGAGGTCATCGAGGTGCTGCGGGACCGGCCGGGGCAGCAGCACGTGGTGATCACGGGCCGCAACGCGCCGGAGAAGCTGGTGGAGTTCGCGGACCTGGTCACCGAGATGACCAAGGTCAAGCACCCGATGGACGCCGGCCAGAAGGGCCAGAAGGGCATCGAGTGGTGAGGATCCCGCGTCTGGTCGTCGCCGCTCCCTCGTCGGGGAGCGGCAAGACCACCGTCGCGACGGGGCTGATGGCGGCCTTCGCCGAGCGCGGGCTCGCCGTCTCCCCGCACAAGGTGGGCCCCGACTACATCGACCCCGGCTACCACGCGCTGGCCACCGGCCGGCCGGGCCGGAACCTGGACGCCTTCATGTGCGGGACCGGCATGGTCGGCCCGCTGTTCGCGCACGGGGCGGCCGGCTGCGACCTGGCCGTGGTCGAGGGCGTGATGGGCCTGTACGACGGTGCGGCCGGGCAGGGCGAGCTGGCGTCCACCGCGCAGGTGGCGAAGCTGCTGCGGGCGCCGGTGGTCCTGGTCGTGGACGCGTCCTCGCAGTCCCGGTCGGTGGCGGCGCTGGTGCACGGTTTCGCGTCCTTCGACCCGCAGGTGCGGCTCGGGGGCGTGATCCTGAACAAGGTCGGTTCCGACCGGCACGAGGCGATGCTGCGGGAGGCCCTGGAGGAGGCGGGCGCCACGGTGCTGGGCGTGCTGCGGCGCGCTCCGCAGGTGGCGGCGCCGTCCCGGCACCTGGGTCTGGTGCCGGTGGCCGAGCGCCGTGCGGACGCCCTGGACTCCGTACGGGCCCTGGCGGACCAGGTGCGGGCGGGCTGCGACCTGGAGGCGCTGCTGGCGCTGGCCCGGTCCGCGCCGCCGCTGGCGGAGGAGGCGTGGTCGGCCGGGGAGGCGGTGGCGTCCGTCGCGGGTGCCGCGGATGGCGCTGGTGCCGCGGATGGCGCGGGCACCCCGGCCGGGCGGCCGGTCGTGGCCGTGGCCGGCGGGCCGGCGTTCACCTTCTCGTACGCCGAGCACACCGAGCTGCTGCGCGCCGCCGGGGCGGAGGTCGTCGCCTTCGACCCGCTCGGGGACGAGGCGCTGCCCGAGGGCACGAGCGGTCTGGTGATAGGCGGCGGCTTCCCCGAGGTGTACGCCCCCGAGCTGGCCGCCAACGAGCCCCTGCGGAAGGCCGTGGCCGAACTGGCGGCCTCCGGTGCTCCGGTGGCCGCGGAGTGCGCCGGCCTGCTCTACCTGGCCCGTTCCCTGGACGGCAAGCCGATGTGCGGGGTGCTCGACGCGGACGCGCGGATGTCGGAGCGCCTCACCCTGGGCTACCGCGAGGCCGTGGCCCTCACCGACAACGCCCTGGCCGCGGCCGGCAGCCGGCTGCGCGGGCACGAGTTCCACCGGACAGTGGTCGAGCCCGGCGCGGGTGCCGAGCCGGCGTGGGGGTTCACGCACCCGGAGCGGCGCGTCGAGGGCTTCGTACGGGGCGGGGTGCACGCCAGCTACCTGCACACGCACTGGGCCGCGGCGCCCTCGGTGGCGGTGCGGCTGGCCGCGGCGGCGGGCCGTGCCGCGGCGGACGGGCCCGGCCGGGCGAGACCGGCGGGATCCTGATGCCCGGTGGGGGGCCCGCGGCCGGAGGACCGCGGGCCGGCGGGGCGCTCCGGTCCGGCTCCGGCGTGACCCGCGGCGGGGCGCTCCGGTCCGGGGGCGGCGTGACCCGCGGCGGGGCGCTCCGGTCCACGGGCGAGGCGGTCGGGGCGATCCGCCCGTTCCGGTCATCCCACCCGTTCTGCCCCTCCCACCCGTTCCGCTCCTCCCGGTCGCTCCGCTCATTCCGCGATGCCGACCACCAGCCAGATGACGCCCACTCCCCCGGTCGTGCACAGCAGCGTGGAGAGGGCGGGGTGATCGTGGTGCGCCTCGGGCAGGATCTCGGCCGCCGCGAGGTAGAGCAGGGCGCCGCCGAAGAAGCCGAGGTACGCGCCGAGGGGTTCCTCCGGGAGGGTGAACAGCAGGGTGGACGCGGCGCCGACGACCGGCGCCAGCGCGTCCGCCACCAGCATGGCCGTGGCCTTGCGGCGGTCGTTCCCGTACAGGCTGGCCAGCGTGTACGTGTTGAAGCCGTCGGCGAAGTCGTGGGTGATGACGGCCAGCGCCACGGCCACGCCCATGCCGCCGCCGACCTGGAAGGCCGCGCCGAGCGCCACGCCGTCCATGAGGCTGTGGCCGACCATCGCGGCGGCAGCCGTGAGGCCGACCTGGGGCGCCCTGTCTCCCCTGCCGCCCCCGCCCCCGGTCCCGTCCTGGGCGCCGTGGGCGGCCTGGCGCACGGCCAGCAGGCGCTCCACGACGTGCGTCGTCAGGAAGCCCGCCACGAAGAGCAGCAGGGCGGCCGGCACGCCGAACACCTCGGTGCCGGCCGCGTCGAGCGCCTCCGGCAGCAGGTCGAGGCCGACCACGCCCAGCATCAGCCCGCCCGCGAGGCCGAGCACGAGGTGGCGGCGGTCGGTGACGCGCTGCGCCGTCCACCCGCCCGCCAGCGTCATCAGGAACGCGCCCAGCGCGACGATCACCGCCATGGGCCCCTGCTTACCGATCCGCGGCGATTCGCGCACCTCCGGGCGGCGACACGGCGGGGCACCCCGTTGACCGGCGGGTTGACGCCGGTGAATCATCGCTGAACCCGATCCCCCCCCACAGTTTCGAGAGGACCACTCGATTGATCGGTCTCATATCCCGCGCGGGCGCCGCGCGGGTCGTCGTCGGTGTCGGTGCCCGCGAGGGCGTGTCCGTGGACGAGGTCTGCGGTGTGGTCGAGGAGGCCCTGCGCGGGGTGGGGCTCACGCCCGCCGCCGTGACGGCGCTCGCCACGGTCGAGGGGAAGGCGGGCGAGGCGGGGATCGTCGGTGCGGCCGCCCGGTTCGGGGTGCCCGTGGTGGCGTACGACGCGCGGACCCTGGCCGGGGTGCCGGTGCCGCATCCGTCGGCCGCCGTGGAGTCGGCCGCGGGTACCCCGTCGGTGGCGGAGGCCGCCGCGCTGGCGGCGGGGGGCGAACTCCTCGTACCGAAGCAGCGGTCGGAGCGGGCCACCTGCGCGGTGGCGACCGCGGCCGGGTCCGGCGGGGACGGCGGGCCCGACCTGCGGCACCACGGGGACGCGGAGGTGCGCGGGATCGCGGGCCTGGTGGACCTGGCCGTGAACGTGCGGGCGGACACCCCGCCGGAATGGCTGAGACGTCACATCGCCCTGTCGCTGGACACCCTGGCCGCGTATCCCGACGGGCGCGAGGCGCGGGCCGCGGTGGCCGAGCGGCACGGGCTGCCGGTGGAGCGGGTGCTGCTGACTGCGGGCGCCGCGGAGGCGTTCGTGCTGCTGGCACGGGCGCTGCGGGTGCGGCGGCCGGTGGTGGTGCACCCGCAGTTCACCGAGCCCGAGGCCGCCCTGCTGGACGCCGGGCACCGGGTGGAGCGGGTGCTGCTGCGCGAGGAGGACGGCTTCCGGCTGGACCCGGCGGACGTGCCGGAGGAGGCGGATCTGGTGGTGGTCGGCAACCCCACCAACCCGACGTCGGTGCTGCACCCGGCCGCCACGCTGGTGAAGCTGGCGCGGCCGGGGCGGGTGCTGGTGGTGGACGAGGCGTTCATGGACGCGGTGCCGGGCGAGCGGGAGGCCCTGGCGGGCCGGACGGACGTGCCGGGTCTCGTGGTGCTGCGGAGCCTGACGAAGACCTGGGGGCTCGCGGGGCTGCGGATCGGCTACGTGCTGGCGGAGCCGGAGACGATCGCCCTGCTGGAGCGGGCGCAGCCGCTGTGGCCGGTCTCGACGCCGGCGCTGGCGGCGGCCGAGGCGTGCGTGTCGGAGCGGGCGCTCGCGGAGGCGGAGGAGGCGGCCCGGCAGATCGCGGTGGACCGTGACCACCTGCTGGCGGGGCTGGCGGAGTTCGAGGAGATCCGGGCGGTGCGGCCGGCCGAGGGCCCGTTCGTGCTGATCCGGGTGGACCGGGCGGACGAGGTGCGGGCGCGGCTGCGGACGCTGGGCTTCGCCGCCCGGCGCGGTGACACCTTCCCGGGACTGGGCCCCGACTGGCTGCGGCTGGCGGTGCGGGACCGGGCGACGACCGGGCGGTTCCTCCAGGCGCTGGACCAGGCGCTGACGCTGACGACGCGGTGACGCCGGCGGCCGGCGTGACGCCGGAAGCGCGGTGCCGCCGTGACGCCATGACGCCGTGAGCACCGTGCCGCCGTGACGCGGTGACGCGGTGACGCGGTGACGCGGTGACGCGGTGAACATGCCGAGGGGGAGGGCGCCCTGTACCGGCGCCCTCCCCCTCAGCTCCCCTGCGATCCCGTCACGGGATCCCCCCTCGGGCCGGTCAGGCGCCGCTGTTCCCCCGGCCGCGGCTCATGACGAGCGCCCCCGCGCCGACGCCGAGCAGGATGAGGGCGCCGCCGGCGACGTACGGCGTGACCGAACTGCCGCCGGTCTCGGCGAGGTTGGCCTTGCCGGGGCCGGTCTGCGGCTTCACGCCGGGCTTGGGCGGGGTGTGGGTCACGGTCGGGGTGGGCGAGGGGCTCGCCCCGCCGGCCGGGGTGGCGCAGGTGGCCTCGGCCAGCACCAGTTCGCCCTCCACCTCGGCGACGTTGAGCTTGAGCGGGTTCACGGAGACCTTGAGCTTCAGCGCGGTCGCGGCGGCCGTGCGGGAGGTGGTCTCGGTGCCGGACAGGTCGAGCCGTACCTCGCCGACGCCGGGCACCTCGACCTTGGTGGTGCCGCCCGCGGAGAGCGTGACCTTCTTGCCGAGCACGGTGACGGCGCCGAGCACGTTGGACTCGGCCGTGGGCTTGCGGCCCTTCACGCAGACGGCCTCGGCGGTGACCTTCTCGACCTGGATCACGGAGAGCAGCGGCAGGCCGGGGACGTGCACCCGGGCGTTGGCGAGGGTGACGGAACCCTCGGCGCGGCGCTTGTCCGCGGTCGCCCTGGCGCTGGCCACGTCGGCGCGCAGGACGCTGACCGGGCGGCCCTGGTCGACCCCGTCGAGGGTGACGGTGAGCGCGGTCTTCTCGGCACTGGCCGGGGCGGTGACCTCGTTCAGGGTGGCCTTGAGGGGCACGTGGACGGTCTTGTTGAGCAGTCCGACGTCGAGCCCGGTGCGCAGTACGACGGCGCTCGCCCGGCCGTCCCGTCCGGCCCCTCCGGTGGCGTGCGCGGGTGCGGCGGCCAGCAGCGCGGTGGGACCCGCGACGAGGGCCGCGGCGGCCAGGGCGGCGGAGGAACGGCGTGCGGGCAGGCGGAAGGTGTTGCTGTTCAAGGTGGTGGAACCCCCAACGAGATATGGAGCCCTCGGCGGCGCCAATGGGGGACATTGCGCGCGCCGACGGCCTCGACCACCGGAATCCTTACGCACTGAGAGTGAACGGGTGGCGACCTGGCGTGAGTTCACTCCAAAGGGGGGTTTCCGTGCGGGCTTTCGAATCTCGGGGTCCGCGCTTCCCCGTACGTCCCGCCCGTCACACGGAACGGGCGCGTACGCCGGGCCGCACGCGGCACCGCCGGGCGAGCACAACGACCGCGCGGGGCCGGTGGTAACGGTTCGTCAACCGGGCCCGTAACGCGCGGGCGGGCCCGTGACCTGCGCTCGTTGGACGGCGCGCGTCAGGCGACGACCCGGCCGTCGAGGACGATCCGCCGGGGCGCGGCGAGCACCCGGACGTCCGCCCGCGGATCGGTCCCGTAGACGACGAGGTCGGCCGGGGCGCCCTCGTCGAGGCCGGGGCGGCCCAGCCAGCGGCGCGCTCCCCAGGCGGTGGCCGAGAGGGCGTCGAGGGCGGGGATGCCGGCCTTGACGAGTTCGGCGACCTCCTCGGCGACCAGGCCGTGCGGGAGGGAGCCGCCCGCGTCGGTGCCGACGTAGACCGGGACGCCCGCGTCGTAGGCGGCGCGCACGGTGTCGTAGCGGCGCTCGTGGAGCCGGCGCATGTGGGCGGACCAGCGCGGGAACTTGGCCTCGCCGCCCTCGGCCAGCCGGGGGAAGGTGGCGATGTTGACGAGGGTGGGGACGATCGCGACCCCCCGCTCCGCGAAGAGCGGGATGGTCTCCTCCGTCAGGCCGGTGGCGTGCTCGATGCAGTCGATGCCCGCCTCGACGAGGTCGCGCAGGGAGTCCTCGGCGAAGCAGTGGGCGGTGACGCGGGCCCCGAGGCGGTGGGCCTCGGCGATGGCCGCCTCGGCCTCGGCACGGGGCCAGCAGGCGGTGAGGTCGCCCGCGTCGCGGTCGATCCAGTCGCCGACGAGCTTGACCCAGCCGTCGCCGCGCCGCGCCTCCCGGGCGACGTACGCGACCAGGTCCTCGGGCTCGATCTCGTGGGCGTAGTTGCGGATGTAGCGGCGGGTGCGGGCGATGTGGCGGCCGGCCCTGATGATCTTGGGGAGGTCCTCGCGGGCGTCGATCCAGCGGGTGTCGGAGGGCGATCCGGCGTCACGGATCAGCAGCGTGCCGGCGGCGCGGTCGGTGAGGGCCTGCTCCTCGCTGGTGGTGTCGTCGACGGGACCGTGGCGGTCGAGGCCGACGTGGCAGTGGGCGTCGACCAGGCCGGGCAGCGCCCAGCCCTCGACCGTGGTGATCTCGCGGGCGGCGCGCGGGCGTTCGTACGAGACCCGGCCGCCGACCACCCACAGCTCGTCGCGGACGTCGTCGGGCCCGACGAGCACCCGCCCCTTCACGTGCAGTACGGCGTGATCGCTCATGGCGGCACTTTACGCACGCGCGGGCTAGGGTCGACCGGGTAGTCCCCGACGAAGAGAGCACCGCCGTGAGCCACCCCCTCCTTGACCTGGCACCGCTGACCGCGGAGCGTTTCGCGTCGATCGAGAGGGGGGTCGCCGCGCTGCTGGGCACCGGGCAGGACGTGGTGGTCACCCAGGGGGAGGCGCTGCTGCCGCTGGAGGGGTGCATCCGGTCCGGCGCGCGGGCGGGGTCGACGGCGCTGAACGTGGTGACGGGTCCGTACGGGAACACCTTCGGCAACTGGCTGCGGGACTGCGGGGCGCGGGTGGTGGACCTGGCCGTCCCGTTCGACACCGCGGTGACGGCGGAGCAGGTGGACGCGGCGCTGACCGCGCATCCGGAGACCGACTTCGTGTCGCTGGTGCACGCGGAGGCGGCGACGGGCAACACCAATCCGGCCGCCGCGATCGGTGAGGTCGTACGGGCCCACGGCGCCCTGTTCATGCTGGACGCCGTCGCGTCGGTGGGCGCGGAGCCGCTGCTGCCGGACGCGTGGGGCGTGGACCTGTGCGTGATCGGCGCGCAGAAGGCGATGGGCGGGCCGGCGGGCGTCTCGGCGGTGTCGGTCTCGGAGCGGGCCTGGGAGCGGTTCGCGGCCAACCCGGCGGCCCCGCGCCGCTCCTACCTGTCGCTGCTGGACTGGAAGGAGCGCTGGATCGACGGGGGCCGCAGGGCGCTGCTGCACGCGCCGGCGCAACTGGAGATGCTGGCGCTGGAGGCCTGCCTGGACCGGATCGCGGCGGAGGGGCTCCCGGTGGTGATGCGGCGGCACGCGGCGGCCGCGGCGGCGACCCGGGCGGGCGCGGAGGCCCTGCCGGGGCTGGCCCCGTACGTGGGCGCGGCGGAGGCTGCTGCGCCGGTGGCCACGACGCTGCGTACCGCGCCGGGGCTGGACGCCGCGGCCGTGGTGGCGAAGGCGCTGGCCGCCGCCCCGGCCGTGCCGCTGGCCGCGGGCGGCGGGGCGCTGGCCGCGGAGATGCTGCGGGTGAACCACTACGGGCGGGACGCGAGCCTGGCGGTGGTCACGGACTCGCTGACGGCGCTGGCGGCGGCCCTGGAGGTGCCCGCGGAGGGCGCGGTGGCCGCGGCGGCCGACGCGTGGGCGGCGCTGCAGGCCTGACGGTCGGCACCGGCCGCGGACGGGAAGCCCCGGAAGCGGGCGGCAGGCCCCGGAAGCGGGCGGCAGGCCCCGGTGGCCGGCGGGGGCCGCCCGGCCGCGGCCCCGGCCGCTTCCGCACCCGCTACGCGGACAGGGCGTCCAGCAGGCGGTCCACCTCCGCCTCCGTGTTGTAGAGGTGGAACGAGGCCCGCAGGTGGCCGGCCCGGGCGGCGGTGAGGATACCCGCGGCCGCCAGCTCCGCCTGCCGGTGCCCCAGCCCGGGCACGGAGACGATCGCCGAGCCGGGGGCGGGTACGGGCGCGTGCCCGAGCGACTCGAGTCCGGCGCGGCAGCGCGCGGCGAGCCGGGTGTTGTGGGCGTGCACGGCCTCGACGCCGACGGACGCGAGGAGCTCCAGCGAGCGCTCCGCCGCGTGGTAGGCGAGGAACGCGGGCGATTCGTCGAACCGCCGGGCGTCGTGGGCGAGTTCCCGCATCGGGCCGTAGGTGGCGTCCCACATGGACGCGGCGGCCACCCAGCCGGCGTGCAGCGGGACGAGGCCCGGCTGGGCCTCTTCACCCACCGTGAGGTACGAGGCTCCGCGCGCGCCCAGCAGCCACTTGTAGCCGGCGGTGACGGTGTAGTCGTACCTGCTCGCGTCGAAGGGCAGCCAGCCGGCCGCCTGGGTGGCGTCGACCAGGGTGCGCGCGCCGTGGGCGGCGGCCGCCCCGCGGACGGCGTCGAGGTCGGCGATGCGGCCGTCGGCGGACTGGACGGCGCTCAGGGCCACCAGGGCCGTGGTCGGCCGCACGGCCTCGGCCAGGCTCTCCAGGGGCGCGAAGCGGGTCTTGAGGTCGCCGCGGAGGTGGAAGGGGTTGATGACGGAGGCGAAGTCCCCTTCCGCGAACAGGACTTCGGCTCCGGCCGGCAGGGAGGCGGCGATCAGGCCGGTGTGCGTGGCGACGGCGGAGCCGACGGCCACGCGCGCGGCGGGGACGCCCACGAGCCGGGCGAAGGCGGTCCGGGCGGCGGTGACGGAGTCGAAGCTGCCGAAGCCCTCGGGGCGGCCGGCGGCGGCCGCCCCGGCGAGCTCCCGTACGGCCGCCAGGGCCCGCTGGGGCAGCACGCCGCAGGTGGCGGTGTTGAGGTAGGTGGTCTGCTGCGCGAACTCCGCGCGGGTCACGTCGGCAAGGGGAAGTCGCTCCATGGCGCCAGCCTGCGCCAGGAGCGACTAAAAGTCTATTGACGAGTTTTACATGCCACCAATAAGGAAGTCTTATGACTGCGGGACGGCACACGCCCCGTCCGGCTCGCAGACCTCGCCCTCCGGCGCCGCCGGGGCGAGCACCTGACGGCCCTGCCAGGCCTGCTCCAAGGCCTGGGTGAACACCTCGGCGGGCTGGCCGCCGGAGATCCCGTACCGCCGGTCCAGGACGAAGAACGGCACGGCGTTCGCGCCGAGTTCGGCCGCCTCGCGCTCGTCGGCGCGCACCTCGGCGGCGTACGCGTCCCCGTCGGCCAGCACCGCGCGGGCGGCGGCCTCGTCGAGGCCGGCCTCGACGGCCAGGGCGACCAGGGTGTCGTCGTCGAAGACGGAGCGCTCCCCGGCGAAGTTGGCCCGGTAGGCGAGGTCGAGCAGCGCGTCGCGGCGGCCGTGCGCGGCGGCGAAGTGGAGCATCCGGTGGATGTCGAAGGTGTTGCCGTTGACCCGGCCCTCGGTGCGGTACTCCAGGCCCTCGGCGCGCGCCGTGCCGGCGACGTGCTCCTGCATGGCGCGGGCCTCGTCGAGGGTGCGGCCGAACTTCCTGGCCAGCATCTCCAGGGTGGGCACCGCCTCCTGGGGGGCGTTCGGGTCGAGCTCGAAGGAGCGGTGGACGATCTCGACCTCGTCGCGGTGGGCGAAGGCCGCGAGCCCCTGCTCGAAGCGGGCCTTGCCGATGTAGCACCACGGGCAGGTGATGTCGCTCCAGATCTCGACGCGCATGTTCCTTCTCGTCTCCCGGTCGTCGGACGCGGAGGGATCGCCTCCGTCACTGGTGGGCAACCTCCGGGGCGGGCCGCTCATTCCGTGGCGCGCGTCACGTCCAGCCAGAGCGTCCGGTGCGATCCGGTGCGCGGGGCCGGGTCCGGGCCGGGGCGCCAGCCCTGGGCGGCGTAGAAGGCCCGGGCGCGGAGGTTGTGCTCGTAGACCTCCAGCCGGGCGCGGGCCACACCGGTGTCGCGCCAGACGGCGACGCAGGCGGCGTGGAGCGCCCCGCCGATGCCGAGCCGCCAGTGGACGGGGTCGACGTGGAGCTGGGTGAGGGTGGTGGCGCCGTCGACGGTGCGGAAGGCGGCGACGCCGGCTATCTCGCCGTCGCGTTCCGCGCAGAGCACCCCGCCGTCGGCGCGCTCGATGGCGCGGGCCCAGCCCTCGCGGGTGCGGGCCTGTTCGGCGTCGCCGAGGTAGGCCTCCTCCGGGATGCGGCCGGAGTAGTAGGTGGCCCGGGCCCGGGTGTGGAGGGCGGCGATGGGGTCGAGGTCTGCGGGGTACGCGGTCCTGATCATGGGTAGAGGAACGCGCCGGGCAGCGGTGCGGTTCCCGGCGCGCTCCCCCGTCCGCCCCGCCGCCCGGGGCCGCGGGCCTACGTGCCGAGGGCGGCCGCGATCATCTTCTGGGCGACCGGGGCGGCCAGCTTGCCGCCGCCGATCTCGGAGCGGTCGGTGTCCGAGTTCTCGATGATCACGGCGACGGCGACGGACTTGCCGCCCGCCTTGCCGTAGGCGGTGAACCAGGCGTACGGGTTCTTGCTGTTGTTCACGCCGTGCTGGGCGGTGCCGGTCTTGCCGCCGACCTCCGCGCCGTCCACCTGGGCGGGCTTGCCGCCGCCCTCCTCGACGACGGTCTTCATGGTCTCGCGGAGCAGCTCGGCGGTCCGCTCGCTGACCACCTGCTTCGTCGCGGCGTCCCGGTGGCTCTCCAGGACGTTGCCGTCGGCATCGGTGACCTCGGAGACCATGTGCGGGGCGACGAGCTTCCCGCCGTTCTCCAGGGCCGCCGCGACCATCGCCATCTGGAGCGGGGTGGCGGTGACGTCGAACTGGCCGATGCCGGTCTGCGCGACCAGGTCGGGCGAGGCCTTCTTCTCGGGGTAGACGCTCGGGTAGGCGCGGACGGGGGTGTCCTGCTTCCGGTCGTTGAACCCGAACTTCTCCGCCATCTCGCGCATCTTGTCCTGGCCCAGCTTGTAGGCGATGTTCGCGAAGACGTTGTTGCACGAGTAGCGCATGGCGGTGCGCAGGGTGGCGTTCTCGCAGGGTGCGGACCTGTTCTCGTTCTGCAGGACCGTGCGGGTGCCGGGGAGGGTGTACGGGTTGGGGCTGTCGGTCGGGGTGTCGACCGAGTCGTACAGGCCGTTCTCCAGGGCGGCCGCGGCGGTGACCAGCTTGAACGTGGAGCCGGGCGACAGCGGCTGGCGCAGGGCGCGGTTGGTCATGGCGGCGCCCTCGTGGGCGGACAGCTCGGCCCAGGCCTCCTTGTCGTTGCTGCCGGAGATCCGGCCGGGGTCGTAGGAGGGGTTGCTGACGACGCCGAGGATCTCGCCGGTGGCGGGGTCGATGGCGACGGCGGCTCCGGTCTTGCCCTTGAGCGCCGCGTAGCCGGCCTTCTGGACCTCGGGGTCGATGGTGGTCAGGACGTTGCCGGGGTCGGCCCGCTTGCCGGTGAGGGCGTCGAGCGGGTTCTTCAGCCGGTTGTCGGAGCCGTTGAGGACGTCCTGGTAGAGCTTCTCCAGCTGGGTCGCGCCGTAGACCTGCGAGCTGTATCCGGTGACGGGCGCGTAGAGCGGCCCGTCCGTGTAGGTGCGTTTGTAGGCGAAGTCTCCCGCGTCCACCTTCTTCGATCCGGTGATGGCCTTTCCGCCCACGATGATGTTCCCGAGCGGGGCCGCGTACTGCGCGATCTTCGTCCGGCGGTTGTTCTTGTTCTCTGCGAGGGCCTTGCCTTCGTACGCCTGCACCCAGGTGACCCGCACCAGCAGGGCCAGCACCAGCAGCAGACAGAAGACCGAGGCGCGCCTGATCGTCTTGTTCATCCCTGGGGAGGACGCGTCGGGTGGGCCCCGCGTTCCGTTCTGCACCGGTTGTGGCGGAGTTCTCAGGTTTTCTTCATCCGGGCGGGCCGGCCGTCCTCCTCACCCGGGCGTGATGAAGCCCGTCTCGTAGGCGGCGATCACCGCCTGGGTGCGGTCGCGCGCCCCGGTCTTGGCCAGGACCGCCGCCACGTGCGTCTTGACCGTGGCCGGGCCGACGCCGAGCCGGGTGCTCATCTCGGTGTTGGTCAGGCCCTGGGCGATCAGGCGCAGGACGTCCGCCTCGCGCCCGGTGAGCCGGGCCGCCCAGGCTGGGGCGGCGGGTGAGCGGCGCGCGTGCGCGGCGGCCAGGCCGCGCACGGCGGCGGGGTAGAGCAGCGAGTCGCTCCGGGCGACCAGCCGGACCGCGGCGATCAGCTCGTCGGGCTCGGCGCGCTTCAGGAGGAACCCGGCCGCGCCCACGCGCAGGGCGTCGTAGACGTAGGCGTCGTTCTCGAATGTGGTGACGACCACGACCCGGGGCGGGTCCGGCATCGAGCCGAGGATCTGCTCGGTGGCGCGGATGCCGTCGACCTCGGGCATCCGGACGTCCATCAGGACCACGTCGGGGCGGTGGGCGCGGACCACGGAGACGGCCTCGGCGCCCGTGGCGGCCTCGGCGACGACCTCCAGCCCGGGTTCCGCGTCGAGGATCATCCGCAGCGCGGTGCGGACCATGCGCTCGTCGTCGGCCAGCACGATGCGCACGGGCGGGGGCGTGCCCTGGGCGGGGGCGCCGCCCGCGGGGCCGCCCTCGGCGCCCTGGGCGGAGGCGCCCTCTGCGGGGTCCGTCTGCGTGCCCTGGCCGTGGGTTCCTGGGGGTGGGGTCATCGGGGGTCTCCTGAGGGGGTGCCGAGGGGCAGGGAGGCGCGCAGGCGCCAGCCGCCGTCGTGCTCGCCGGCCTCGGCGCGGCCGCCGAGCAGGGCGGCCCGCTCGGCTATGCCGCGCAGCCCGCGCCCGCCGCCCGCGCGGGGCCGGCCGGTCGCCGGGGTGGCCAGGGGGTTGGTCATCGTGATCTCCAGTTCCGTGCCGGCCGCGGCGATCCGCAGCCGCACCGGTCCGCTTCCGTGTTTCAGCACGTTGCTCAGTCCCTCCTGGACGATGCGGTAGGCCTCGCGGGAGGCGATGGCGGGCAGCCGCCCCCAGTCGCCCACGGGGCCGGGATCCTCTTCCGCCGCCACCTCGACCCCACCGGCCCGGGTGCGGCCGAGCAGCCCGGCGAGGTCGGCGGCGAGGGTGGGGGCGGGCGCCCCCGGCCCGGCCCGCTCGTCCCCGTCGCGCAGCAGGCCGAGGACCGCGTCCAGCTCGCCGACGGTGCGCCGGGTGGTGTCCTCGATCGCGGCCAGGGCCTCCCGTACGAACCGCGGGTCCGTGTCGAGCACCCGGCGGGCCGCCGCGGCCTGGAGGGTGACGGCACTGAGGGCGTGGCCGACGGAGTCGTGCAGCTCCCTGGCGAGCCGGTTGCGCACGGCCAGGTCCGCAGCCCGCTCCTCGGCCGCGGCCAGCCGGTCGGCGGGGGTGGGCCCGAGCAGCACCGGGGCGAGGCGGGCCAGCAGGGCACCGGCGGCCGCCGCGCACAGCGCGAGCACCACCAGCAGCGCCGCACCGAGGAGCGGGGCGACCAGCCGGCCGGGCAGGGCCGACAGCCAGGGGTACAGCTCGTACTCCGACTCGCGCAGCGCCGCGGAGAACGGCGTGGCCAGCAGCACCAGCGCCATCGGCGGCACCGCCAGGGTCATGCCGCTCAGCACGGCGCCGGTCCCCAGGTGGGCCGTCCACCAGGCGGCGGTCCTGGCCCGCGCGGCCCAGGTCCCGGCGGGCCCCTCGGCCAGCAGCTCGGCGGGCACCGCGCACAGCATCCGCACCGCCGCCACCGACATGGGCCGGGCCGGCGGGAACAGGGCGCTCACGGCTGCCAGGGGCAGGGCCACCGCGTACGAGGTCAGCATCACCGGGAGGGAGGAGAACGCGTCCGCCCCGTCGTTCAGGGCGCCCACCACCACCGAGGCCAGCAGGAAGTACGGCATCAGCAGCGCCCCGCCGAGGATCAGGTGGACCCAGCGCAGCCGGGCCCGGGGCCCGAAGAACGGCCTCACTCCGCCTGCCGGGCCGTCAGACAGCGGGCCAGCACCCCCGCCACGAGCAGTCCAGTGATCATCTGACCAGCGTAGGTCAGGTACATCTCAAGCGTGCTCTGCTTGGCGGGATCGGTGACCGAGAGCGACGCCAGCGTCAGCCAGGCACCCCAGGTCAGCGAGGAGCCCGCCCCGATCCAGGCCAGCGCCAGCGGCCCCCGCACCCGGCGCAGGCCGAGCCGCGCCCCGTACACCAGCAGCACCCCGCCGACGGCCGCCGCCAGCGCCAGCAGCCCGTACGTGCCGCACAGCACCGCGGTGTTCCAGTCGCGCCGGTCCCGCATGCCCGCGTCCAGCCCCGCGGAACCGCCCAGCGCCCAGTAGCCCTGCACCCCGGCGACCGCCAGGCCGGTCAGCGCGGCGAGCACGGCCGCCGGCCGCGTCGCCCGGCCCCCGGGTATCGCGGCCCGCCCCTGCCAACGCCGCCCCCACCGCCGCCGGGCGTACGGCAGGAACAGCCCGGCCAGCGCCAGGGCCTGGAGCCCGAACCCGGTGTAGACGACGTCGTGCACCCAGCCGTCCAGGAAGGGCTCCCGGGCTGCGGCGGCCTCCGACGCCCCGCCGCCGACCAGCCCGCCCAGCAGCTGCGCGGGGAAGGCGATGACGATCGGGGCGAGCAGGCCGGCGGCCACGAACACCGGCACGGTCAGCAGCCAGGCCCGTATCCGCATCCCCCAGGCCTGGGTCAGCAGCAGCACGAGCACCACGAGCGTGGCGTCCATGGCCAGCGTCACCGCGTTGGCGACGGTGAAGAACAGGCCCGGCTCGCGCAGCACGCTGCCCTCGGGTATGCCGAGGTGACTGCCCGCGAGCCAGGCGGACTTGAGCAGGAGGTACGGGACGGTGGCGGCCACGGCGACCGCGCGCAGGGCCCG
The DNA here is from genome assembly GCF_044759225.1 of Streptomyces sp. NPDC101132. Lineage (NCBI taxonomy): Bacteria > Bacillati > Actinomycetota > Actinomycetes > Kitasatosporales > Streptomycetaceae > Streptomyces > Streptomyces sp. NPDC101132. Next base: position 554,222 of record NZ_JBIVYX010000003.1, on the reverse strand, counting down.
CAGCCCCCGGCCGGGCACCCAGCCCCCACCGGAACCTCCGCTGCCGGAACCTCGGCCGTCCGAGCGGGAGTTGGAAGAGTCGTCGCCGGCATCCGGGGCCGTGGCGCCGGACCGGTCGTGAGCGGTTCGTGTCGTCATGGCCCCACGATCCCGCCGGCCCCCGCCCCGCCACCTCCCCCGCCATGGGGAACCCCCTCCCCCGTGCGGGGGAGACACCCGTCACCCCCGCGCCGGGGCGCGCCCCGCGCCTTCCCCCGGCCGCGACAGGGAGTGACCCCTTCCGCTTCTCCCGGACCCGCGCTAGGGTCCCGCACGGGCCTCCCCCGGCCGGACCGGCGCGACGCGCCGTCACCGGCAGCCCGAGGCGGCCCGGTCCACCCCGTCGTCACGCGGAAAGGTGCGGGTGATGGAGCTGTTCCCGCCGCTCGCGGCCCGTGTCGCCCACTCCAGCATCGGCGCCGCGCTCGCCGCCGGAGGCGCCGCGTACGCGGCCCAGGCCGAGGGCCGGGCCCTGGCCGTCGCACTCTGCGTGGTCCTCGCCTGCCTGGGCCTGGCGCTGCGCGGCTACCGGGTGGGCGTGCGCTGCGGCCCGCACCAGGTCACGGTGCGGGGCCTGTTCCGTACGCGGGTGATCGACCGCGCGGCGGTCACCGCCGTCACCGACTTCCCCGCCATCCGCTGGACCGGCCGCTCCGGCCGGGCCCGCTGGACCCCGCTGACCGCCTTCCAGGCCGGCCCCGGCGAGCTCGCCAGGATCACGGCGGCCAAGCGCCACCAGGTGGCCCGCATCCGCCGCTGGGCCGCCCGCGGCTGACGCGCCGCGACGCCCTCGAAGCCGCAGCGACGCCCTGGAAGCCGCAGCGACGTCCCGGAAGCCGGCGCGACGTCCCGGAAGCCGGCGCGAGGCCCTCGAAGCCCGGGCCGGCGCGACGTCCTCACATCCTCCGGGACGCCCTCAAAGCCGCCGCGTCGCCATCAGCAGGCGGTCCCGCGCGTCGAACAGCGCCGCCCGAATGGCCTGTTCGTGCCCGCCGGTCAGCCGCGCCACCGGCACCGAGCAGCTGATCGCGTCCCGCGCCGGGGTCCGGTACGGGATCGCCACGCCGAAGCAGCGCAGCCCCAGCGTGTTCTCCTCCCGGTCCACCGCATACCCCTGCTCCCGCACCAGCGCCAGCTCCGCGATCAGCACCTCCCGGTCGGTGATCGTGTGCTCGGTCACCGGCTCCAGCCGCTCCGGCAGCAGGGCCCGCACCTCCTCGTCCGTGTGCGTGGCCAGCAGCGCCTTGCCGAGCGCGGTGGAGTAGGCCGGCAGCCGCCGCCCCACCCGCGTGAACGGCCGCAGGAAGTGCTGGGACTGACGGGTGGCCAGGTACACCACGCTGGTGCCGTCGAGCCGGGCCAGGTGGATGGTCTCGGTGGTGTCGTCCGAGAGCCGGTCCAGCGTGGGGCGTGCCGCGGCCACGACCTCGTCGCCCTCGATGTACGAGTTGCCGACGAGCAGCGCCCGGACGCCGATGCCGTAGCGCGTGCCGGTCGCGTCGGTCTCGACCCAGCCCAGGTCGACCAGGGTGCGCAGCAGCATGTAGAGGCTGGACTTGGGGTAGCCGAGCCCCTCCTGCACCTCGGCCAGGCTGTGCAGCCCGGGCCGGGACGCGAACCACTCCAGCAACACCACCGTGCGCACGGCGGACTTCACCGGCGCCGCGCCGGACTCGGCAGACGTCATGTGCGCCCTTGCCCCTCTTGTCAATCTCGATCGCGCGGAAATAGAGTCCGCAGCATATTCAACTGATTCACCTATCGGAACGTCGTTCAGAATACTGAACGACGTCCACCGGGGTCAGCGACGATCCAGGAGGCAGTGCGCGATGGCAGCAACACCAGTCTGGAGTGTGGACCCCCGCACCGGGAAGCAACGCGAACAGGTTGCGGTGGAGGCCACATCCCAGGAGGTGGACGCCGCCGTGCGCGCCGCCCACGACGCCCGCCCCGCCCTGGCGGACCGCACCGCCCGCGTCGCCTTCCTGCGCGCCGCGGCGGACCTGCTCGACGAGGCCGCCGGGCAGGTGGTGGAGGCCTCCGACGCCGAGACCGCCCTCGGCCCCGTCCGGCTGACCGGCGAACTCGCCCGCACCACCTACCAGCTGCGCGCCTTCGCCGACGCCGTCGAGGAGGGCTCCTACCTCGACGTCCGCATCGACCGCCCGGACCCCGCGCTCACCCCGCCGCGTCCCGAGCTGCGCCGCTACAAGGTCCCGCTGGGCGTGGTCGCCGTCTACGCGGCCTCCAACTTCCCCCTCGCCTTCTCCGTGCCCGGCGGCGACACCGCCAGCGCCCTGGCCGCCGGCTGCCCCGTGGTGGTCAAGGCCCACCCGGACCACCCCGCGACCTCCGAGCTGTGCGCCGCGCTGCTGCGGCGCGCGGCCGCCACGACGGGCCTGCCCGAGGACGTGGTGGCCGTGGTCCACGGGTTCGACGCCGGCCTGGAGCTGATCCGCCACCCGCTCGTCGCCGCCGCCGGGTTCACCGGCTCCGTCCGCGGCGGGCGGGCGCTGTTCGACGCCGCCGCCGCCCGGCCGGTGCCGATCCCCTTCCACGGTGAGCTCGGCTCCCTGAACCCCGTCCTCGTCACCCCCGCCGCCGCCGCGGAGCGCGCCGAGGAGATCGGCGCCGGGCTGGCCGGCGCGATGACGCTCGGGGTCGGCCAGTTCTGCGTGAAGCCGGGCCTGGTCCTGGTGCCCGAGGGCGAGCACGGCGACCGGCTGGCCGCCGCGCTGACCAAGGCGGTCAGCGAGACGGAGGCCGGCGTGCTGCTCGACCACCGGATGCGGGACAACTTCATCAGCGGCGTACGCGAGCGGGGCGCGCTCCCCGAGGTCACCTCGCCGGTCACGCCCGGTGCGGGCGGCGAGCACACGGTCGGCGCCGGCTTCCTGTCCGTGCCCGCCCGGCGGCTGGCCGAGGGCGACGGGCACGAACTGCTCCTGGAGGAGTGCTTCGGGCCGGTGACGGTCCTCGCACGGTACGCCGACCAGGCCGAGGCCGGAGCGGTCCTGTCCCGGCTGCCCGGCAACCTCAGCGCCACCCTCCAGCTGTCGGCGGCCGAGGCCGAGGGCCGGGAGGGCACGGCCGCGGACCTGCTGGCGCAACTGACCACGCTGGCCGGCCGGGTGCTGGTGAACGGCTGGCCGACCGGTGTCGCCGTGGCCCCCGCCCAGCACCACGGCGGCCCGTACCCCGCCGCGACCTCCCACTCCACCTCCGTGGGCGGCACGGCCATCGAGCGGTGGCTGCGCCCCGTGGCGTACCAGTCCGTGCCGGACCCGCTGCTCCCGCCGGAGCTGCGCGAGGCCAACCCGCTCGGCCTCCCGCGCCGCGTCGACGGGCGCCCCGAAGCGGTCTGACCGTCCCCGGGGCGGCACCGGGCCGCACCCCGGGACCGCCGGGGGCGCCACGGCCCCGGCGGTCGGAGGCCGACCGGACCGGCCGTGCGGGGCCCGGTCCGGTCACCGCCCGCCGCGGCGCCGCACGCACCCGCCCCGCACCCCACCCGCCCCGCCCGGAATTCCGTTGCCCGGCCCGGGCCGGTGCCGCCAGGCTGGGCGGCATGTCACGAGCCTCCGGATTCACGTACGAGCAGCGCGGCGACGGAACCGTCGTCATCACCCACCGCGGACGCGCCGCGGGCACCCTGCGCGGCGCGCGCGCCGACAAGTTCCTCGCCGAGGTCGAGGCGGGCGACGGCCAGACGGTGATGGCCCGCTGGACCGGCGCGTACAAGTTCGGCAACGAGCGCCTGGCCCGCAACCACCCGCGCAACCGCCGCTGAGCACCCCGCGGCGCCCGCGCGACCCCGCTGGAGGACCGCCGGAGAATTCACCTGGGCGGCCTCAAGGCGGGGGAACGGCGGCGACCACTCGGTCGTTGACCTGGCATGACCGCTATGACCCCTGGCTCGAACCTGCCGCTGAACTCCGTCCGCGTGACGGTGGACGTGGCCGCTCCGGTACGACTGGACGTATCGGGACTCCTGCTCACCGCGGACGGCAAGGTGCGCTCCGACGCCGACTTCATCTTCTACAACCAGCCGTCCGGCCCCGGAGTCAGCTACCGGTCCGGCGGCGGGGCCGCGCCCGACGCGATCACCGTCGACACCTCGGCCGTCCCCGCGGGCATCGAGAAGATCGTGGTCACCGCCAGCCCGGACGCGGCGGGCCAGACCTTCCAGGGCATCGAGCCCACCGCCACGGTGCGCAACGCCGACGACAACAGCGTGATCGCCACGTTCACGCCGCCGCAGCTCGGCACCGAGACCGCCCTCGTGGTCGTCGAGGTCTACCTGCGCGGCGGGGTGTGGAAGGTCCGCGCGGTCGGCCAGGGGTACGCCAACGGGCTCGCCGGCATCGCCACCGACTTCGGCGTCTCGGTGGACGAGGAGCCCGCGGCGGCCGCTCCGGCCCCGGCGGCACCCCAGGCACCGCCGGCCGCCCCGCCCGCCCCGCCCGCCGCGACCCCGGCCTGGGGCTCCCCCGCCGCGGCCGCCCCGCCCGCCCCGCCGGCACCCCCGGCCGCGCCCCCCGCCGGCACCGGGGGCAAGATCAACCTCGACAAGGGCCGGGTCAGCCTCCAGAAGAACCAGACGGTCTCCCTGGTCAAGGGCGGCCGCCCGCTGCTCTCCCAGGTCAAGATGGGCCTGGGCTGGGAGCCCGCGTTCCGCGGCCGCGACATCGACCTCGACGCCTCCGTGATCGCCTACGGCCCCCAGCGCAACCACCTCGACAGCTGCTACTTCGGCCGGCTCTCCATCCTCGGCGGTGCCGTCAAGCACTCGGGCGACAACCTCACCGGCGAGGGCGCCGGGGACGACGAGGTGATCGTGGTCGACCTGGGCCGGCTGCCCGCCGAGGTGACCGGCCTCGTCTTCACCGTCAACTCCTTCTCCGGGCAGAAGTTCACCGAGGTGGCCAAGGCCTACTGCCGGCTCATCGACGCCGCCAGCGGCGAGGAGCTGGTCCGCTTCGACCTCACCACGGCCGAGCCGCAGACCGGCGTGATGATGGCCAAGCTGATCCGGCAGTTCTCGGGCGAATGGGAGATGACGGCCATGGGCGAGTTTGTGAAGTCCCGCACAGTGCGGGGCATGGTCAAGCCCGCGGCGCAGGCACTTTGACCCCGGGCGGGCCGTCAGGTGACACATTCCACCCACCAGCCGGAGGTCACTGTCAGTGCCCGCCCGTAGCCTTGTAGGCATGTACGAGACTCCCCCGCCCACGGGTCCCGCCCGTCCGTCCGTCGCCGAGGCGAACGAGGCGATACGGCTGCTCGTGGCGACCCGTGAGGAGGGGGAGGAGTGGCCGGCGGAGGCGTACGCGTTCCTGCTGGCCGAGTGGGCCGAGGGCGTCAGCGCGGCGGCCGAGCCGGTCGCCGCCACGGACCGGTGATCGCCAGCAGGATCCCCGGGGACTGGAGGCAGGCGAAGAGCGTGCGGCCGTCCGGCGAGAAGCAGACCCCGGCGAACTCGGAGAACTCCGGCTCCTCGGGAGTGCCGATGTTCAGCTCGTTCCGCGCCAGCGGGTAGGTGCGGCCGCTCTCCGTCGCCCCGAAGAGGTGCTGCACGCCCTCGCCGTCCTCGGCGATGACCAGCCCGCCGTACGGCGAGACGGTGATGTTGTCCGGCCCGTCGTACGCCTCCGGATCGCCGCTCACGCCGAGCAGCACGGTCAGCCGGACGGTCCGCCGCTTCGGGTCGTAGAACCACACCTGCCCGTCGTGCGGGGCGCCCGGGCTCTCCTCGCGGGCGTACGAGGAGACGAAGTACGCTCCCCCGTCCGCCCACCACATGCCCTCCAGCTTCCGGCCCCGGGTGATCGTCCCGTCCGCGAACTGCCTGCGCACCGGCACGGCACGCGCGTCCCGGTCCGGCACGTCCACCCAGTCCACCCCGTAGACGGTGCCGATCCGCGTGGCACGCGACAGGTCGTCCACCAACCGCCCCGTGCTGTCGTAGCACTTGGGCGCCTGGAGCCGGCCCGCGTCACCGGCAAGCGTCCGCAGCCGCCCCCGCCCGTGCCGGAAGCCCTCCGGCGGCACCCACCGGTAGAGGAGCCCGTTGGGCCCCGAGGCGTCCTCGGTCAGGTAGACGTGCCCGGCACGCGGGTCGACGACCACCGCCTCGTGCGCGTACCGCCCGAAGGCCTTGACGGGCTGCGGATCCCGGTTGGCCCGCCGGTCCGCGGGGTCGACCTCGAACACGTACCCGTGGTCCTTGGTCATGCCGTTCTTCCCCGCGAGGTCCTCGGTCTCCTCACAGGTCAGCCAGGTTCCCCACGGGGTGCTCCCGCCCGCGCAGTTGGTGGACGTGCCGGCGATCCCGACCCACTCCGCGACCTCACCCCCACGCCGCACCTCGACGACGGTGCAGCCGCCCGCGGCGGCCGGGTCGTACACCAGCCCCTCGGCGAGCGGCACGGGCCGCTCCCACCGCGACCTCTCACCCCTCAGCTCATGGTTGTTGACCAGCAGCGTGACACCCCGCGCCCCCGCGAAGGCGGCCGTCCCGTCGTGGTTGGACGGCGTCGGCTCCCCGCCCTCCAACCGCGTCACACCGCTGTGGGTGAGCACCCGGTACGAGAATCCGGCGGGCAGCGCGAGGATCCCCGCGGGATCCGGCAGGAGCGGCCCGTACCCGAGCTCGCACGCCGTCCCGTCCTCCTCGGCGGCCAGCGCCCCCGGAGCACTGGCAAGCGCGCCCACCACACCGGTGAGCGCAACCCCGGCGGTGAATTCCCTGCGACTGAGCGGCATCGGTTCTCCTCGCAAACCTGAGTGGGAAGCCTCCCCTACGGGAGCCGGACACCCACCGAAGCACCACCGCCCGCTCTGCGGAACCGCTCCTCCGGCCACCACGAGACCGGTCCACCCCGCTCCCCGGAGCCCCACCCCGTGCTATGGGAACACCGCCCCGGCGGCGATCCCTCCCTCCGCCGGCGGCACCCCGCGGCCCGCCCGGAATCCCCCGCTACCCCCGCGAGCGAGCCTTGAAGGCGGCCTTACGCGCCTCCTTGGCAGCCTTCCGATCCGGGTGCAGCCGCCCCATCGCCTCCAGCACGTCCGCCGCGGCGGGGTGGTCCACCCGCCAGGCGGCCTCGAAGAAGCCGCTGTGGCCCCCGGTCAGCCCGGACATCAGCTCCACCAGCTCCGCCGCGTCCCCGTCCGCGGCCAGTTGAGCGGCGAGCGTGTCGAGCGCGAGCCAGAACACCAGCTCCTCGCCCGGCGGAGGCACATCGGCCGCACCCCGCTCGGCCAGCCACACCCGGGCCAGCCCGCCCAGCTCGGGATCGTCCAGCACCGCCCGTACGGCGGGCTCCGCGGCCGGCCCGACCAGCGCGAGGGCCTGCTGGCAGCCGAGCCGCCGCAGCGGGCCACCCGCGTCGCCGCCCCGGGCCGCGGCCAGCAGCTCCGCGGCGGCCCCGACCGTTTCGCGTCCGGCCAGCCAGTGCTCCACCTCGGCACGCGCCGCCGCCTCGGGGAAGCCCGGGAGCGCGTCCAGCAGCACGTCGGCCCCCTTGCCCGCGAGGTCGCCCACGGCGGGCGCGGCGATCCCCGCCTCCAGCATCCGGGCCCGCACGCCGAACAGACCGAGCGGGGTGAGGCGCACCATGCCGTAGCGGGCCACGTCCTCCGGGTCCCCGGCGTCGAGGTTGTCGACGGGCTCGTCGTCCGCCTCGGCCAGCAGCTCCGCGTCGACCGGCCGGAACTCCACGAGCCCCACCGGCTCCAGCATCCGGAACTGGTCGTCGAGCCGCATCATCACCTCGGAGACCCGCTCCAGCACCTCGTCGGTGGCCTCGTCCATGTCCTCCGGCACGACCATCGAAGCGGCGAGCACGGGCAACGGCACACCCGGCCCGGCACCACCCTCCTCCAGGCCGGCACCACCGGCCCCCGGCCCCGCGCCACCCTCGCCAACGGTCAGCAGGTACAGGTTGGCCAGCACTCCGTCGAGGAACTCCGCCTCGCGGCGGGGATCCCAGTCCAGCCGCTCGAAGTCGATCTCGCCGCCCTCGTCCAGCGCGTCCACGAGGGCGTCCAGATCCGGAACAGCGGCGTCCGCGAGCACGGCCTCCAGAACACCCAGCCACAGGTTCAGCACGTCGACCGGCGACCCGCCGGTGACCAGGGCGAGTTCCTCCCCGGCACGAGCCGTGCCGCCCTCCCCCTCGCGGCCGGGCTCCGGATCGGTCAGCTCGACCAGGCCGGTGTCAACGGCCACCCGCCACGCCTCACTCGCGTACGCGGCGCCCTCACCTTCCCCGGCATCCGCATCCGCATCCGCATCCGCACCATCCAGCCCCGGTACCAGCCCCAGGACCCGGGCCGCATCGCGCAACCGCCCGTCATCGAGCTCACCCCCCGCCCCCACGCGCATCCCGTCCCCCACCCACCGCGCCACCCGCACCGCGCGCGTCAACAGCGGTGCCCCCAGGGCATCCCGGGCCAGCTCCGCCTCGGACGGCAGCCGCACCGGCGGCAGCACCGGCGACTCGACCGGCGACAGCACTCGCGGCAGCGTGGGGCGCTCTGCGGACATGGCTGGTTCTCCTCGGATCACACGGGCGGGAGTGAAGTCGGCGCGCCCAGCGTAGACGCAATTCGCCCCATCCCGTCCGGTTCATACAGACGTCAACCCCCGTCCACCCGCCAGGCCTTGACAACCGGCCAGTAGACACAAGACATTGACGCGCGTAGATCTCAACACCGGATCCACAGACCACCTCCACTCCGCCCCTCATCCCATACCGGAGTCCTGCCCATGCGTTCCCGTCCCACCGTGACTGGATCCCACTCCCGTTCCGCCGCCGTGGCCTCCGTGGTGGCCGCCGCCCTGGCCGCCGGCCTGCTCGCCGGCAGCGCGTCCGCCGCCGAACTGTCCGAAGAGGGCACCTCCGCCGCGATACGCGTCCACGACATCCAGGGCACCACCCGGATATCCCCGCTCGCCGGCCAGCAGGTCACCGGCGTCGAGGGCATCGTCACCGGCGTCCGTACGTACGGCTCCCGCGGCTTCTGGATCCAGGACCCGCAGGCCGACGACAGCGACGCCACGAGCGAGGGCGTCTTCGTCTTCACCAGCTCCGTCCCGACCGTCGCCGTCGGCGACGCGGTCTCCGTCTCCGGTCTGGTCGGCGAGTACGTGCCCGGCGGCCTGAACTCGGGCAACCAGTCGGTCACCCAGATCTCCAAGCCCAAGGTGACCGTGCTGTCCTCGGGCAACGCACTGCCCGAGGCCGTGCTCGTCAACGAGTACGGCGTCCCGGCCGAGTACGCGCCCCAGGGCGACCCGGCCAACGGCGGCAGCATCAACGGCCTGGCCCTGGACCCGGCCACCTACGCGCTCGACTACTACGAGTCGCTGGAGGGCATGAACGTCCGCATCGGCGACTCCCGCGTCGTGGGCGCCACCGACCCGTACGCCGAGCTGTGGGTCACCGTGAAGGGCTGGGAGCACCGCGCCCCCCGCGGCGGCACGGTCTACGGCTCGTACGAGTCCCAGAACACCGGCCGCCTCCAGATCCAGCAGCTCGCTCCGCTGGCCCAGCAGCCGTTCCCCAAGGCGGACGTCGGCGACAGGCTGACCGGCACCACCGAGGGCCCGCTGGACTTCAACCAGTTCGGCGGCTACACCCTCGTCGCCCGCACCCTCGGCACCGTCGAGTCCAAGGGCCTGCAGCGCGAGAAGACCAAGGCGCAGAAGCCGGGCGAGCTGGCGGTAGCGACGTACAACGTCGAGAACCTCGACCCGACCGACCCGCAGGAGAAGTTCGACGCGCTCGCCAAGGCGGTCGTGGAGAACCTGGCCTCCCCCGACATCGTGGCCCTGGAGGAGATCCAGGACGACAACGGCGCGAAGAACGACGGCACGGTCGCCGCGGGCGAGACGCTGCGGAAGTTCACCGAGGCCATCGTGGCCGCGGGCGGCCCGGCGTACCAGTGGCGCTCGGTCGACCCGGAGAACAACAAGGACGGCGGCGAGCCCGGCGGCAACATCCGCCAGGTCTTCCTGTTCAACCCGGAGCGCGTCTCGTTCACCGACCGCGACGCGGGCGGCGCCACCACCGCCACCGGTGTCGTGACGGAGAACGGCCACGCCGCGCTGACCCACTCCCCCGGCCGCGTCGACCCGGCCAACGCCGCCTGGGAGAACAGCCGCAAGCCGCTCGCCGGCGAGTTCGTCTTCCGCGGGCGCAAGGTCATCGTCATCGCCAACCACTTCGGCTCGAAGGGCGGCGACGAGGGCCTGACCTCCCACCACCAGCCGCCGGTCCGCTCCTCGGAGGCCAAGCGGCTGCTCCAGGCGCAGTCCGTGAACTCCTTCGTGAAGGAGATCACCGCGGCGCAGCACAACGCCAACGTCGTGGTGCTGGGCGACATCAACGACTTCGAGTTCTCGGCGACCGCGCAGGCGCTGGAGGACGGCGGCGCGCTGTACTCGGCGGTCAAGTCGCTGCCGCGCGCGGAGCGGTACTCGTACGTGTACCAGGGCAACGCGCAGGTCCTGGACCAGATCCTGGTGAGCCCCGGGATCAAGAAGTTCCAGTACGACAGCGTCCACATCAACGCGGAGTTCGCGGACCAGAACAGCGACCACGACCCGCAGGTGCTGCGCTTCATCCCGTAGCCGCTTCGTCCCGTAGCCGCCGGGCGGAACGTTCCGCCCGGCTCCCGGCCAGGGGCCCCGGTCGCCGTCCCGACCGGGGCCCCTGCCACGCTCCGGACCATGATCTTCCGTACCGCGATCCGCCGTGACCTGCCCGCCGTGCTCGCGCTGCTCGCCGACGAGGAGCGGCTGGTGGACTCGGGCGGGAGCTGATGCGGCGGGCGGACGCGCACCGCTTCTACGAGTCCCTCGGATACGCGCGCAGCCACGAGGGGTTCAAGCTGCGGCTGGACGCCTGAAGAGTCGTGCCGGCACGCGTGGGCCCTCCGGAAGGCTGTCGGACATGCCGCTGAAACGCACCGAAAGAAGAGGAAAGCCTCCGAAACGGGCCCTCGGGGCGTGAAGTCGGGACTTTGGACCCTGGCGTGATCTGCGCCACATTGCTCAAGCAATCGCGCGATGTTGGTGTTGAGTGTCCTGAACGCCCGACCCGTTCCGCCCCCACCACCCCGTCGGAGGACCGCGTGTTCACCTCCATGTCGCTCGTTCAGGAGATCGGCCTGGCCGTCCTGGTGGTCGCCGCCCTCGTCTGGGTCATCGGCCTCGGCCACATGCTGTGGGACAGCCGGTTCCACCACCCGGAGCCCGGCGCCTTCGAGGGGCTCGCCTTCATCCCGGCGCAGCGCGGCACCGCCTCGCACCCGATGGAGAGCGTGGAGCTGACGGAAGAGGAGGAGCGGGCGTTCGCGGGCCTGGTCCGCTCGATCCCGCTGCACTGACCCGCCCTCGGCGCCCGACACGCCGTACCGCACGCGGTACGCGCGAAGCCCCCGTCCCGGACTCCCGGGCGGGGGCTTCGCGCGTACCGGCGGAGAACCCGCGGCGCCGCGGGTCAGTTGTGGCTGTGCAGGACCTCGTTGAGGCCGCCCCAGACCGCGTTGTTCGGGCGGGCCTCGACGGCACCGGTGACCGAGTTGCGGCGGAAGAGGATGTTGCTCGCACCGGACAGGGTGAGGGCCTTGACGACCTCGCCGTCCGGCAGCGTGACGCGGGTGCCCGCGGTGAGGTAGAGGCCGGCCTCGACGACGCACTCGTCGCCCAGCGCGATGCCGATGCCCGCCTCGGCGCCGATCAGGCAGCGCTCGCCGACCGAGATGATCTGCTTGCCGCCGCCGGACAGGGTGCCCATGGTGGAGGCGCCGCCGCCGATGTCGGAGCCGTCGCCGATGACGACGCCCGCGGAGATGCGGCCCTCGACCATCGAGGTGCCGAGGGTGCCGGCGTTGAAGTTGACGAAGCCCTCGTGCATGACGGTGGTGCCCTCGGCGAGGTGCGCGCCGAGGCGGACGCGGTCGGCGTCGGCGATGCGCACGCCCTTGGGGGCGACGTAGTCGGTCATGCGCGGGAACTTGTCGACCGAGGTGACCTGGAGGTGCAGGCCCTCGGCGCGGGCGTTCAGGCGCACGGTCTCCAGCTGGTCCACGGCGACCGGGCCGAGCGAGGTCCAGGCGACGTTGGTGAGCAGGCCGAAGACGCCGTCCAGGTTCTGGCCGTGCGGCTTGACCAGGCGGTGGCTGAGCAGGTGCAGGCGCAGGTAGGCGTCGTGCGCGTCGAGCGGCTTGTCGTCCAGGGAGGAGATGACGGTACGGACGGCGACGACCTCGACGCCACGGACGGCGTCCGTGCGGACGGCCTTGGCGGCGGCCGGGCCGAGCAGCTCGGCGGCCTGCTCGGCGGTCAGGCGCTCGGTCCCGGCCGGGCCGGCCTCCTCGGCCAGCGCGGGGGCGGGGAACCAGGTGTCGAGGACGGTGCCGTCGGCGGTGAGGGTGGCAAGTCCGGCGGCGACGGCGCCGGTGGTACGCGTAGTCATGCAGGCACGCTAACCAACGACGGCCGCCGCGGGCGAACCGGTCTCATGTGCCGGTCGCGCGGCGCGCCGTACGGTACGGGCGCCGAGCGCCAGCACGGTGCCGCCGGCCGCGACGCCGAGCAGGGCGCAGAGGGGCCAGAGCAGGCCGGGGGCGGCCCCGTACAGGAGTCCGCCGAGCGGCGCGGAGAGTACGACGCCGCTGACGGAGACCCCGGCGTACAGGCTCTGGAAGCGGCCCACGGCGTGGGCGGGGGCGACGTCGGCGACGTATGCGGTGGCGGTGGTCTTGTAGAGGATCTCGCCGAGGCTGACCAGCACCATCATCGCGACGGTGGTGGAGGTGGCGGCGCCGAGGAGCAGGGCCGCGTAGCCGCTGCCGACGAGGACGAGGCCGGTGCCGATGATGTGGAGCGGCGGGCGTGCGCGCAGGGCGAGGGCGGCCGGGATCTCCAGGAGCAGGATGACGCCGCCGTTGACGGCGATCAGGAGGCCGTAGACCCGGGTGTCCATGCCGTGGTCGGCGAGGAAGGCCGGGAAGGTCGAGTACTGCTGCCGGTAGACGACGTCGATGACGAGGATGGCGCCGAGGAGTACGAGCAGGGCGGGCCGGGCGCGCAGTTCGTGGCGGATGCCGCGGCCCCGACCCCCGTCCGGGGCCGCGGCGGTTCGGGCGGCGCCGCGCGCGGGGACGACGCGGGCGGTCCAGACGGCGAAGAAGAGGGTGCCGATGCCGTCGGCGACGAACAGCCAGTCGTACGAGAGGCCGGTCGCGACCAGGGCGCCGAGGGGCGGGCCGACGGTGAACCCGCCGTTGGAGACCGCGCGGATGACGGCGAAGGCCTGGCGGCGGGCGCCTTCGGGGACGGTGACGGCGACCAGGGCGGAGTTGGCGGCACGGATGACGCCGGCGGCGTACTGGGCCGCGGGCAGGGCGGCACAGAGCAGGGGCAGCGGCAGTGCGGGGAGGGTGACCAGGACGGCTCCGCCGAGGGCCGAGGCGGTGAGCAGGGCGCGGCGGTGGCCGTGGCGGTCGCCGAACCAGCCGCCGGTGAAGTTGCCGGCGATCAGGCCGGCGCCGCCGAGGCCGACGATCAGGCCGGCCTGCGCGGTGCCGAGGCCCCGCGGGCCGGTCAGGTACACGAACACGAAGACGAAGGTGAAGCTGACCACGGCGTTGACGAAGACGCCTCCCGCGAGCAGCCAGACCGGCCTCGGTACGTCCTTGAGCCCCCGCAGCATGTGCTCTCCCCCCGGGTGAGTTCCTTTTGGGAACTGACTCTGCCAGCATGAAACCCTCGGGTCAACGCCCGCGCGGCACCGGGCGATCTTGTGGGGAGTGGTCATGGCGCAGCGGACACGGCTGGACGGCGCGGACTGTGCGATCGCGCAGGCCCTCGACGTGGTCGGCGATTGGTGGACGCTGCTGATCGTGCGCGACGCGGCGCGCGGGCTCTCGCGGTTCGAGGAGTTCCAGCGGGAGCTCGGGGTCTCCCGGAAGGTCCTCACGGAGCGGCTGCGCCTGCTGGAGGAGGCGGGCGTGCTGGCGCGGGAGCCGTACCAGGAGCGGCCGGTGCGGCACGCCTACCGGCTGACCGCGCGGGGGCGGGCCCTGCTGCCGGTGCTGGTGGCCCTCCAGGACTGGGGCGACACCTGGGTGCTGGGCGAGGGGGAGCTGACGGCCACGGCGGCAGGGTCCTCGCGCGAGGCGGAGCGGGTGCACGCGCTCGTGGGCACGCGGGTGCCGGAGCTGCTGCTGCCGGACCAGGACGGGGAGGCACGGGACCCCCTCGGGCCGGAGGGCGCCTGGACGGTGCTGTACTGCTTCCCGGGGGCGTACGCACGGGTGGAGTCGTACCCGCCGGGCTGGGGCGGCATCCCGGGGGCGCGGGGGTGCACGCTGGAGTCGCGCAGCTACCGGGACCGGCTGGCGGAGTTCACGGCGGCGGGCGCGGCGGTACGCGGCGTCTCCACCCAGCGGCCGGACGAGCAGCGGGAGTTCGCCGAGTCGGAGGCCCTGACCTTCCCGCTGCTGTCGGACGCGGACCTGGCGCTGGTGGCCGCCCTCCGGCTGCCGACGTTCCGGGCGGCCGGCGTGAGCCGCCTCAAGCGGCTGACGCTGGTCGTCGATCCCGCCCGCACGGTGCGCGAGGTGCTCTACCCGGTCCAGGACGTCGAGGCGAGCATCGGCGCGGCGCTGGCGGCGGTGGGTGCGCGGGCCCGGACCGCCGGACCCACGCCCGTGCCCACGGGACCCTCCGGGCCCTCGCCCGCACCGCCCGCGCCGCCCCGCTAGCGCCGGTCCCGCACCGCCCGCGCCGCCCCGCTAGTGCCGGTCCCGCACCGCCCGTTCCGCCCCGCTAGTGCCGGTCCCGCACCGCCCGGCCCAGCACCCTGCGGAGCATCTCGGCGGCGTAGGCCCGGTCGTACGGGGTGTCCGTGAGCAGCGCCTGGAGCGAGAGGCCGTCCATCATGGCCACCAGCGCCCGCGCCGTGGCGGGGTCGGTGCGCGGGGCCAGCAGGGCCGCCACCGCCTCGCACCACTCCGCCGCCACCGGCCGGAGCGCGGGCCGCCGCAGGGCGGCGAGGTAGAGCTCGTACTCCAGCTCCACACCGGTGCGGTCGCCCGCGAGCCACTCCCCCAGCAGCCGCGCCAGTTCGTCCGCGAGGTCCACGTACGGGTCGTCCAGCGCGGCGCTGGCCGCCACCCGCTCCGCGAAGCCCTCGTTGATCTGCCGCAGCGCGGCGACCAGCAGCTCGTCCAGGGTGGCGAAGTGGTACGTGGTCGAGCCGAGCGGCACGTCCGCCTCCGCCGCCACCGAGCGGTGGCTCAGCCCCGCGATGCCCTTCGCGCCCACCACGCGGATCGCCGCGTCGATGATCCGGGACCGCCGGCCGGGGTCGTACCGTCGCGCGGCGGCCATCAGCGCGCGCCCCGCATCAGTGCGCACCGCCCAGGTTCAGCAGCACCACGCCCGCGATGACCAGCGCGATGCCGACCAGTCTGGCGGCGGTGGCGGCCTCCCCCAGGAAGATCATGCCGATGGCGGCGATCGCGGCCGTGCCGACGCCCGCCCAGATCGCGTACGCCGTGCCCACCGACATCGACTTCAGGGTCTGCGCGAGCAGCGTGAAGGCGATGGCGTAGCCGAGCAGGGTGCCCAGCGAGGGCCACAGCCGGCTGAAGCCGTCGCTGTACTTCATGGCGGTGGTTCCGGCGACCTCTGCCGCTATGGCCGCGGCCAGCAGAACGTAGGGCATGCGTACGCCCGTACACAACGATGTGTACGGGCGTACGCAAAGTACCTGGCGCACCACCCCTCCACCCCGGCGACCACGGCATATACGGTGCTGGCATGAAGCAGAACCAGGGGTGGGGTCCGCCGGAGCCGAACGGCGGAGCACCGCACGGCGGCCCCCAGGGCGCACCCCCGCCACACGGACAGCAGCAGCCTCCCCCGTACGGGTCGCCCTACGGGTACCCCGGCGCCTGGGGCGGCGGCTGGGCACCGCCCCCGCCCCCGCAGCCCGGTGTGATACCCCTGCGCCCGCTCGGCGTCGGCGAGGTGCTCGGCGGCTCCTTCACCACCTTCGGCCGCTACTGGAAGCAGCTGGTCGGCGTCATGCTGACCGTCCAGGGCGTCGGCATCCTGGTCGTGACCCTCGCGGTCGGCATCGGGGTCGCGGTGGTCCACCCGCACCTGCCCGGCGTGTTCGACCTCCCGGCCGGCGAGAGCCCGGCCGCCGAGGACCTCGACCCCGTGCTGTTCGCGCTCGTCCCGGTGGGCGTGCTGCTGGCCGCCGTGCTGCTGCTCGGCTGGGCCATGATCAGCGCACTGACGCCCGCCGTCCTCCAGGAGGCCGTGCTGGGCCGGCGCACCACGTACCGGGCGATGTTCCGCCGCGCCTGGTCCCGGCTGCCCTCGATGCTCGGCACCCTGCTGCTCACCGGTCTGGTGGCCGGCGGGCCGCTGCTGGTGGCCCTCGGAGTGTCCGTCGCCCTGGTCGTCACGGCCGCGGCGAACTCGGCGCACGGCGACCCCGGTGCCATCGTCCTGCTGCTGCCGCTGGCCCTGCTGATCGCGATGCCGGTGAGCGTCTGGCTGGGCGTCAAGCTCAGCTTCGCCCCGGCCGCCGTGGTCTGCGAGAACCTCGGCCCGGTCGCCGCGCTCCGGCGCTCCTCGCAGCTGGTGAGCGGCACCTGGTGGCGGGTCTTCGGCATCACCCTGCTGACCGCCCTGATCGCCACGGTCATCGGGTACATGATCCAGCTGCCCTTCACCTTCGTCGGGATGTTCGCGTTCTTCCCCACGCTGATGGTCGGCGCCGGAAGCTCCGAGCCCGACGTGGCCGCGATGGTCGGCGGCATGGTCGTCTACTTCGCCTGCATCATGCTCGGCGGCGTGGTGAGCCAGCTGTTCCAGGTGGGCTTCCCCCAGCTGGCCAGCGGCCTGCTGTACATCGACCAGCGGATCCGGCGCGAGGACCTGGCCCCCGCGCTCATGGCCGCCGCGGCGGCACCGCCCGTACCTCCGGGCGGCCCCGCCCCGGCGGGACCGTTCTAGGCCCTGTCTTTCGGATCACGCCGGGCTCGCGGGGCCTGGCACGCGCGCTCGCCGCGTTGTCGTCGGTCGCCAACGCTCCGCGTTGACTCCCTCCTCCGCCTTGCGATCGCACGCACCAGGCCCCGCTCCCTGATCCGGCCTGATCCGAAAGACAGGGCCTAGCCGAGGGTGAACCAGGCGGCCCGGGACTTCTTCCACTCCGGGCGGGTGAGGTCCTTGGCCTCGGTCCCGTCCCCGTACAGGTCCGCCGACCCGTTGTCCGTGAGCAGCTGCACCCGCGCGCCGGGCTGCGTCAGGTCGGGCACGTCGACCACGGCCTCCCAGCCTCCCGCGTCGGACGTCGGCAGGTCGGCGCGCTTGACCGGGGCGTGGCCGGGCACCCCGTCCCACGCGTAGAGGGCGTACGGGTCGGTGTTGTCGTCGGCTGCCCAGGACCCGGCCAGGATCAGGTACTGGCCGGCGGCGTTCCGGCGCAGGTCGCGGACGGACAGCCCGCCGAGGTCCAGCTCGACCGGGGCGCCGAACACCGGCTCGGCGCCGGTGGCCAGCACCTGGTCGAGGTTGGTGACAGGCACCAGCAGTGCCTTCCCGCCCGGTACCGCGGGGGCCAGCGGCGCGCGGAAGCCGAGGTAGGCGGTACCGGTCGAGCCGGGGGCGAACTCCAGGCCCTCCACGTTGAAGCCGTCGATCTGCTTGGGCACCTGGCCGGTGGCGGTGCCGGCCGCGAAGCCGTAGCGGTCGCCGTTGGCCCGGTCCCAGGCCACGAGGTCCCCGCGGAGGCCCTGGTAGGCGCGGCCGAAGGTGAGCTGGGCGGTGGAGCCGGAGCCGGTGACCCTGGTCGTGAAGACGGTGTCCCGGTCGGGCCGGTACGCGCCGTCCTTGTTGTTGCCCAGGGAGCCGGTCCAGTAGATCGTGTCGCCCACCCGGGCGGCACCCTCGATGTCGACCTCCTTGGCGACCCCCAGCTGCGCGGTGAAGTCCCAGGTCCGCACGGGAGCGCCGGACCGCGAACGGTCGTACAGGCGCAGCACGTTGGACTCGTCGTCGGCCACGACCACGTGGCCGCCGCCGAGGTCCACGGCGGCCGACGCGTCGGCGGATCCGGTCAGGTGGCGGGCGTCGGCGGGGTTCTGCACCGCCGCGGAGGCGGCGTAGTACAGGGTCTTCGTGGCGGTCTTGCCGCCCAGGCCGGTGACCTTGACGGTCAGGTTGGCGTAGCCGCGGCCCCGCGCGGTGACGGCGAGCTGCCGCACGGCGCCGGTGCCGGTGACCGTCACGTCCCCGGGCCCCGCCACGGAGGAGCGGCTGCTCGCCGACGCGGCGACGGTGAGTGCCGAGGCGTCGGCGCCGCTCTGGCCCACGGTGACCGTCACGACGGGGTCGCCGACCGCGCCGACCGCACCCGACAGGGCCGCGGACGACAGGGTGATCGTCGGTGTCCCGTAGCTCGCGGCGTCGGCCGGGCCGCCCAGCGCGACGGCTCCGAGGGCGAGGGCGGTCGCGGCGACCGCCGTCCGACGGGTGACATGGGAAACGTGACGGTGCACCGCGAGCCTCTCGTCCGGGGCGACGGCCTCCCCCTGCGGCGGCCTGCCGACGACGAGCAGACTCGGCCCCGCACCCCAACTCCCGGCACACACCCCCGGTACGGCGGGCGAACTCCGCACGCCGGAAAGGCCGAAGGCCCCGGCACACGGGGTGCCGGGGCCTTCGTGCGGACGGATCCGCTCAGACGTTGAAGCCGAGCGCGCGGAGCTGCTCGCGGCCGTCGTCGGTGATCTTGTCGGGACCCCACGGCGGCATCCAGACCCAGTTGATCCGGAGCTCGTTGACGATGCCGTCGGTGGCCGACTTCGCCTGGTCCTCGATCACGTCGGTCAGCGGGCAGGCCGCGGACGTCAGCGTCATGTCGAGGGTCGCGATGTTGGCGTCGTCGATGTGGATGCCGTAGATCAGCCCCAGGTTGACGACGTCGATGCCGAGCTCGGGGTCGACCACGTCGTAGAGGGCCTCGCGGACCTCCTCCTCGGTGGCCGGCTTCGTCGTGACGACGCCCTCGGTCTGGTCGTTCGTGGTCTCGCTCATGCCGTCTTCCTCTCGGCGCCGTCGCCCAGCGCCTGGGCGGTCGCGTCCTTCCACGCCATCCAGCTCAGCAGGGCGCACTTCACCCGTGCCGGGTACTTCGAGACGCCGGCGAACGCGACCGCGTCCTCCAGCACCTCCTCCATCGCGTCGTCGGGCTCGATCCGGCCCTTCGACTGCATCAGCTCCAGGAAGGTGGCCTGGATCTTCTGCGCCTCGGCCAGCTCCTTGCCGACCAGCAGCTCGTTCAGCACCGACGCGCTGGCCTGGCTGATGGAGCAGCCCTGGCCCTCGTACGAGACG
The DNA here is from genome assembly GCF_044759225.1 of Streptomyces sp. NPDC101132. Lineage (NCBI taxonomy): Bacteria > Bacillati > Actinomycetota > Actinomycetes > Kitasatosporales > Streptomycetaceae > Streptomyces > Streptomyces sp. NPDC101132. The sequence goes on along the minus strand of NZ_JBIVYX010000003.1, from coordinate 534,748 downwards.
TCGGTGAGCGTCTCGCCGTCGTACTTCACGCGCAGGGTGATCTCGTCGCCGCACGTCGGGTTGACGTGGTGCACCTCGGCGTCACCTTCGCGCAGGCCACGCCCGTGCGGGTGCTTGTAGTGGTCCAGGATCAGTTCCTGGTACATCGAATCCAGCTTCACAGCGGCCTCGTCGCCTCGTCGCCCTCGTGGTCGTCCGTCATCCGAAGAAGTTCCGTACGTGCTCCAGGCCGTCGATCAGCGCGTCGACGTCCGACGGAGAGGAGTACAGGTAGAACGACGCCCGCGTGGTCGCAGGAATTCCGTACCGCAGGCAGACGGGGCGCGCGCAGTGGTGTCCCACGCGGACCGCGATGCCCTGCTCGTCCAGCACCTGGCCGACGTCGTGCGGGTGGATGTCCCCGAGCGTGAAGGAGATCGCGGCACCGCGGTCCTCGGCCGTGGCCGGGCCGATGATCCGCAGGTCGGGCACCTCGGAGAGGCGCTTGACCGCGTACTCGGTGATCGCGTGCTCGTGCGCGGCGATCTTGTCCATGCCGATCGCGGTGAGGTAGTCCACGGCCGCGCCGAGGCCGACGGCCTGCGCGATCGGAGGCGTGCCCGCCTCGAACTTGTGCGGCGCCGGGGCGTACGTGGAGGAGTGCATCGAGACGGTCTCGATCATCTCGCCGCCACCGAGGAACGGGGGCAGGTCCTCCAGCAGCTCCTGGCGGCCCCACAGGACGCCGATGCCGGTCGGGCCGCACATCTTGTGGCCGGTGAAGGCCACGAAGTCGGCGCCGAGCTCCTGCACGTCGAGCGGCATGTGGGGGGCGGCCTGGGAGGCGTCGATCAGGACGAGCGCGCCGACCTCCTGGGCGCGGCGCACGATCGCCTCGACCGGGTTGACCGTGCCCAGGATGTTGGAGACCAGCGTGAAGGAGACGATCTTCGTCTTCTCCGTGATGATCTCTTCGATGTTCGACAGGTCGAGCCGGCCGTCGTCGGTGAGGCCGAACCACTTCAGCTTCGCGCCCGTGCGCTGCCCGAGCAGCTGCCACGGCACGATGTTGGAGTGGTGCTCCATCTCCGTGATGACGATCTCGGTCTCGCGGTCCACCCGGTAGGGCTCGTCGGCCCAGCCGAGCATGTTGGCGACCAGGTTGAGCGACTCCGAGGCGTTCTTCGTGAAGATCACCTCGTCGCGGCTCGGCGCGTTGATGAAGGCGGCGACCTTGTCGCGGGCGCCCTCGTACAGTGCCGTGGCCTCCTCGGCGAGCACGTGGACGCCACGGTGGACGTTGGCGTTGTGACGCTCGTAGTAGGCGTTCAGCGCGTCGAGCACCTGGCGCGGCTTCTGCGAGGTCGCCGCGTTGTCCAGGTAAACGATCTTCTTCCCGTCGTGGACCACACGATCCAGCAGGGGGAAGTCCTTGCGGATCGCCTCGATGTCGAGGAGGCCAGGCAGCTGTGTCACGCGGTCGTGCCACCCTTCACGTACTTGTCGTAGCCCTCGGCCTCCAGCTGGTCGGCGAGCTCGGCGCCGCCGGACTCGGCGATGCGGCCGTTCGCGAACACGTGCACGAAGTCGGGCTTGATGTAGCGCAGGATGCGCGTGTAGTGCGTGATCAGCAGGGTGCCGACCTCGCCGGTCTCGCGGACGCGGTTGACGCCCTCGGACACGATGCGGAGCGCGTCGACGTCGAGGCCGGAGTCGGTCTCGTCGAGGATCGCGATCTTCGGCTTGAGGAGCTCCAGCTGGAGGATCTCGTGGCGCTTCTTCTCACCGCCGGAGAAGCCCTCGTTGACGTTGCGCTCGGCGAAGGCGGGGTCCATGGAGAGACGCTCCATGGCCTCCTTGACCTCCTTGACCCAGGTGCGCAGCTTGGGGGCCTCGCCGCGGACGGCCGTGGCCGAGGTCCGCAGGAAGTTGGAGACGGAGACACCGGGGACCTCGACCGGGTACTGCATGGCGAGGAAGACGCCGGCGCGGGCGCGCTCGTCGACGGACATCTCCAGGACGTCCTCGCCGTCGAGGGTCACGGTGCCACCGGTGACGGTGTACTTCGGGTGACCCGCGAGGGAGTACGCCAGGGTGGACTTGCCGGAGCCGTTCGGGCCCATGATGGCGTGCGTCTCGCCCTGCTTGACGGTCAGGTCGACGCCCTTGAGGATCTCGCGGGAGCCGTTCTCCGTCTCGACGGAGACGCGCAGGTCGTTGATTTCAAGCGTAGCCATGGGTGCCTCAGGACTCCTGGGTGAGGGAGACGAGCACGTCGTCCCCTTCGATCTTTACGGGGTAAACGGGGACGGGGCGCGTCGCGGGGAGCCCGGACGGCTTGCCGGTGCGCAGGTCGAAGGCCGATCCGTGCAGCCAGCACTCGATCTGGCAGTCGTCGACCTCGCCCTCCGACAGCGAGACGTTCGCGTGCGAGCAGACGTCGTGGATCGCGAACACCTCCCCCTCGGTGGACACGATGGACAGGGGCGTACCGTCGAGTTCCACCCGCTTGGGGGTGTTCTCCTCGAGCTCGCTCAGCGCGCAGGCCTTGACGTAGGTCATCAGACGGACGCCTCGAGCTCTGCCTCGATCTTGGCGATCAGGCGCTCCTCGACGTCCTCGACACCGATCTGCTGGACCAGCTCGGCGAAGAAGCCGCGGACCACCAGGCGGCGGGCCTCGTCGGCCGGGATGCCGCGGGCCTGGAGGTAGAAGAGCTGCTCGTCGTCGAAGCGGCCGGTGGCGGAGGCGTGGCCGGCGCCGACGATCTCGCCGGTCTCGATCTCCAGGTTCGGGACGGAGTCGACCCGCGCGCCGTCGGTGAGGACGAGGTTGCGGTTGAGCTCGTAGGTGTCGGTGCCCTCGGCGGTCTTCTCGATCAGGACGTCGCCGATCCAGACCGCGTGCGCGCCCTCGCCCTGCAGCGCGCCCTTGTAGGTCACGTTGGAGGTGCAGTGCGGCACGTCGTGGTCGACCAGGAGGCGGTGCTCCTGGTGCTGGCCGGCGTCCGTGAAGTACAGGCCGAGCAGCTCGGCCTCGCCGCCGGTGCCCGCGTAGTTCACCCGGGGGTGGATGCGGACCAGGTCGCCGCCGAAGGTGACGACCACGGACTTGAAGGAGGCGTCGCGGCCGATCAGCGCGTTGTGCTGGGAGGTGTGGACGGCGGTGTCGTCCCAGTCCTGCACCGACACGAAGGTGACCTTGGCGCCGTCGCCGACCAGGATGTCGACGTTGGCGGCGCGCACGCCGTCACCGGTGTGGTCGATGACGATGACCGCTTCGGCGAAGGGCTTGATGTCGAAGACCGTGTGGCCGAAGGTCGTGCCGCCCTCGCCGTGCAGGGCGACGCGGATCGGGTCGGCGAGGACGGTCTCCTTGGGCACGGTGACGACCGTGGCCTTGGCGAACGAGGAGAAGGCCTGGGCGGCGACCCGGTCCACCGGGGTGCCGGCCTTGCCGACGCGCTCGTCGTCACGGTCGACGGACTCGACGGTGACGCCCTCGGGCGCGTCGATCTGGGCCTTCATCGTGCCGTTGGCGACCGCGGTGCCGTCGTGGAGGCCGCGCAGGCGCTCCAGCGGGGTGAAGCGCCACTCCTCCTCGCGCCCGTGGGGCACGGGGAAGTCCGCCACGTCGAAGGACGGGGGGGCGCTCATCCGGGTGGCGACGGTGGACTCTGCGGCCACCGCGATCGCGCCGGCCGTGGTCGAACCGGCCGGAATGTTCTGAGCCTCAGCCATGGCTGTCGTTCTGCTCTCTTCCTACGTCGAAAGGTGTCGATGTGCTGCGGGGGCTCCGGCGGCGATCAGCCGACCGCGCCCTCCATCTGCAGCTCGATCAGCCGGTTGAGCTCCAGCGCGTACTCCATCGGCAGCTCCTTCGCGATGGGCTCGACGAAGCCGCGCACGATCATGGCCATGGCCTCGAACTCGGTCATGCCGCGCTGCATGAGGTAGAAGAGCTGGTCGTCGGAGACCTTGGAGACGGTCGCCTCGTGGCCCATGGTCACGTCGTCCTCGCGGACGTCGACGTACGGGTACGTGTCCGAGCGGGAGATCTGGTCCACCAGCAGGGCGTCGCAGAGCACGTTGGACTTGGAGCCGGGGGCACCCTCGCCGATCTCGACCAGGCCGCGGTAGGAGGTGCGGCCGCCGCCTCGGGCCACCGACTTGGAGACGATGTTGGAGGAGGTGTTCGGCGCCATGTGGACCATCTTGGAGCCGGCGTCCTGGTGCTGGCCCTCGCCCGCGAAGGCGATGGACAGGGTCTCGCCCTTGGCGTGCTCGCCCATCAGGTAGACGGCCGGGTACTTCATGGTGACCTTGGAGCCGATGTTGCCGTCGATCCACTCCATGGTCGCGCCCTCGTACGCCACGGCGCGCTTGGTGACCAGGTTGTAGACGTTGTTCGACCAGTTCTGGATGGTCGTGTAGCGGCAGCGGCCGCCCTTCTTCACGATGATCTCGACCACGGCGCTGTGCAGCGAGTCCGAGGAGTAGATCGGCGCGGTGCAGCCCTCGACGTAGTGGACGTAGGCGTCCTCGTCGACGATGATCAGCGTCCGCTCGAACTGGCCCATGTTCTCCGTGTTGATGCGGAAGTAGGCCTGCAGCGGGATCTCGACGTGCACGCCCTTCGGCACGTAGATGAAGGAGCCGCCGGACCACACGGCGGTGTTCAGCGAGGCGAACTTGTTGTCGCCGACCGGGATGACGGTGCCGAAGTACTCCTTGAAGAGCTCCTCGTGCTCCTTCAGCGCGGTGTCGGTGTCGACGAAGATGACGCCCTGCTCCTCCAGGTCCTCGCGGATCTGGTGGTAGACGACCTCGGACTCGTACTGGGCCGCGACACCGGCGACGAGGCGCTGCTTCTCCGCCTCCGGGATGCCGAGCTTGTCGTACGTGTTCTTGATGTCCTCGGGCAGTTCCTCCCAGGAAGCGGCCTGCTTCTCGGTGGAACGCACGAAGTACTTGATGTTGTCGAAGTCGATGCCCGACAGGTCGGAGCCCCAGGTCGGCATGGGCTTCTTGTCGAAGAGCTTCAGGCCCTTGAGGCGGAGCTTCAGCATCCACTCGGGCTCGTTCTTCTTCGCCGAGATGTCGCGGACGACGTCCTCGTTCAGACCCCGCTTGGCCGCGGCACCGGCCGCGTCGGAGTCGGCCCAGCCGTACTCGTACTTGCCCAGGCCCTCGAGCTCAGGGTGAGCAATCTCCGTGGTCATGCGGGGTTCCTCCCGGCCGTGCTTGCAGATGCTGATGTGGTTGCCTGTGCGGCGCTTCGCGGAATGAAGGTGGTGCACACCCCATCGCCGTGGGCGATCGTGGCGAGTCGCTGCACGTGCGTCCCGAGCAGTCGGGAGAAGACCTCGGTCTCCGCCTCACAGAGCTGCGGGAACTGCTCGGCGACGTGGGCGACCGGGCAGTGGTGCTGACAGAGCTGTTCACCGCTGTGCGGACCGGGAGCGCTCTTCGCCGTAGCAGCGTACCCGTCCACGGTCAACGCCTTGGCCAGGGCCTCGGTGCGCTCCGCGGGGTCCGCCGCGTCGACGGCCTCCCGGTAGGTCTCGGCCTGTGCGGCCAGCCGCGCCTTGGCGAATGCGGCCACCGCCGCCTCGCCGCGCTCCCCGCCGCCCGCGGCCTGCGCGATCCAGCGCAGGGCGTCGACGGCGAGCTTGTCGTACGACTGGTCGAAGGCGTCGCGGCCGCAGTCGGTCAGCGCGAACACCTTGGCGGGCCGCCCGCGGGTCCGCGTGCCGTACACGCGCTGTTCCCGGGCCTCGACCACGTCGTCGGCGACGAGCGTGTCGAGGTGGCGGCGCACCGCGGCCTGGGTGAGGCCGAGACGCTGTGCGAGGTCGGCGACCGTGGACGGACCGTGGTCCAGGATCGAGCGCGCGACCCGGTTGCGGGTGGACCGCTCCCCGGTCGCGAGGTCCCCCTGGGGGGTCTCGATCGTCCGTGCACCGTTTTTCACAACGCCATTGTTGCTTAATTCATCGAGCCCGGACAAGCCGTGATGGAGACCACTCCTGGTGGCCTCCATCACTAAGGGTTACCTAATCTGTCGACGCAGAGTTATTCGGAATGTGTTCTTCCGGGCACCCTGCGGGACCCTCCGGCGAACCAGTAAACGGCTCCCACCAGCAATCCTCCGCCCACCACGTTGCCCGGCACGGTGAAGACGAGATTGCGCAGAAGGTCACCGAATCCGGCGCTTCCGTCCAGGATCGCGAGACTGAAAAGAGCCATGTTCGCCACGCAGTGCTCGAAACCCACGGCCACGAAGACGGCCACCGGCAGCCACAGGACGAAGATCTTCGCCGCGTCGCCCCGCGCCCGGGTGAACATCCAGATCGCCAGGCAGACGAGCATGTTGCAGAGCACCGCCCGCCAGAAGAGCTGCCCGCCCGACAGCGCCGTCTTGCCGTGCACCATCTCCGCCAGCATCGCCCGGGCCGGGCCGCCCGACACCACCCCCGAGGCGTGCACCATCGCGCCGAAGAGGAAGGCGCCGGCGAGGTTGCCGACGAGCGAGAGGGACCAGCCGGCCGCCAGGTCCCTGAGCCCGGTGCGTCCCGACAGGGCGCCCACCAGCATCACCATCACGTTGCTCGTGAACAGCTGGGCCCCGGCGAACATCACGATGGTCAGCGCGACCGGGAAGACCGCGCCCTCCAGCAGCTTCACCGCCGCCGAGCCCCGGGCCACGAACGGCGAGATCGCCACGAGCAGCAGCACCTCGCCGATGCCGATGTACGCGCCCGCCAGCATGGCGGAGACGAAATAGCGGGGCCGGTGCGCGAGGTCGTGCGCCTTGTGTTCGGCCTGGCCAGAGGTCTCTTCCACGTTCTGCGCAATGCTGTTCACCATTCGACACTAGGTTTCGGCGAGGAGCCGGCCCGCGCGAAAAGGTCACCAATTCCGGGCCCCGGGACCCCGCGCCCCCGGGACCTAGGACCCCCTCCGGGCTCCGTAGACTCGCCCCCATGAGTGAATCCCCGGCCGCCGCCGTCCGCGTACGCGGCCTGGTCCAGCGTTACGGCGACAAGACCGCGGTGGACGGGCTGGACCTGGACGTCCTGACCGGCACCGTGACCGCCGTCCTCGGCCCCAACGGGGCCGGCAAGACCACCACCGTCGAGACCTGCGAGGGCTACCGCCCCCCGGCCGCCGGCACCGTCCGCGTCCTCGGCCTCGACCCGTACGCCGACGCCGAGGCCCTGCGGCCGCGCGTCGGCGTGATGCTCCAGTCCGGCGGCGTCTACTCCGGCGCCCGCGCCGTGGAGATGCTCCGCCACATGGCGAAGCTGTACGCGCACCCCCTCGACGTCGGGTCCCTGGTCGAGCGCCTCGGCCTGGGCGGCTGCGGCCGCACCCCCTACCGCCGCCTGTCCGGCGGCCAGCAGCAGCGGCTGGCCCTCGCCATGGCCGTCGTGGGCCGCCCGGAGCTGGTCTTCCTGGACGAGCCCACCGCGGGCCTCGACCCGCAGGCCCGCCGGGCGACCTGGGACCTGGTGCGGGAGCTGCGCGCCGACGGCGTGACCGTGGTCCTCACCACCCACCACATGGACGAGGCCGAACAGCTGGCCGACGACGTGGCGATCATCGACGCCGGCAGGGTCATCGCCCAGGGCAGCCCCGAGGAGCTGTGCCGCGGCGGCGCCGAGAACACCCTGCGCTTCACCGGCCGGCCCGCCCTGGACCTCGCCGCCCTGCTCAAGGCCCTGCCCGACGGCACCGCGGCCGCCGAGCTGACCCCCGGCGCCTACCGGATCACCGGCAGCGTCGACCCCCAGCTGCTGGCCACCGTCACCTCCTGGTGCGCCCAGCACGGCGTGATGCCGGACAGCATCTCCGTCGAGCGGCACACCCTGGAGGACGTCTTCTTGGAACTCACTGGCAGGGAGCTGCGCGGATGAGCGCCGGCACGTTCGCCCCGAAGCCCGGGGCCGCCCCCCTGGCCCGCATGATCGGCGCCCAGGCGGCGCTGGAGACCCGGATGCTGCTGCGCAACGGCGAGCAGCTGCTGCTGACCGTGATCATCCCGGCCCTGCTCCTGGTGCTGTTCGCCTCCGTGGACATCGTCGACACGGGTGCGGGCCGCAGCGTGGACTTCCTGGCCCCCGGCGTGCTGGCCCTCGCCGTGATGTCCACCGCCTTCACCGGCCAGGCCATCGCCACGGGCTTCGACCGCCGCTACGGGGTCCTCAAGCGGCTGGGCGCCTCGCCGCTGCCCCGCTGGGGGCTGATGGCGGCCAAGACGCTGTCCGTCCTGGTCACCGAGGTGCTCCAGGTGGCACTGCTGACCGCCATCGCGTTCGGCCTGGGCTGGTCCCCGCAGGGCAGCCCGGTCGCCGTGGCGGCCCTGCTGCTGCTGGGCACCGCCGCCTTCTCGGGCCTGGGCCTGCTGATGGCCGGCACCCTCAAGGCCGAGGTCACGCTGGCCGCGGCGAACCTGGTCTTCCTGCTGCTGCTGGTGGCCGGCGGGGTGATCGTGCCGCTGGAGAAGTTCCCGGCGGGGGTCCGCTCCGTACTGGAGCTGCTGCCGATCTCCGCGCTCTCCGAGGGGCTGCGCGACGTGCTCCTGCACGGCGCCGGGATGCCCTGGCAGCAGCTCGGGCTGCTGGCCGGCTGGTCCGTGCTCGGCCTGGGCCTGGCGGCGCGCCACTTCCGTTGGGAGTGACCTTCCCGCCAGGATGGACCGGACCACAGACCACGGTTCCGGGGGGCGGACATGGTGCAGCGAGAGGCCGTACTACGGCTGGACGAGGAATGGACACGGATCAGGTCGGGGGCGGCGCCGGCGGATCCCGCCGAGCGTGAGGCACTGCTGGCGGAGCTGATAGCGGCCCTGCGGGAGCCGGCCCGTACGGACCCCGAGTGCGCGGCCCGGCTGGGCCTGCGGCTGAGCGACCTGGCCGCCGCGCGGTTCTCGGCCGGGGACCGGCCGGGCGCCCTGGGTGCCATCGAGGAGGCGCTGCGGTACGCCGAGCAGGCGGCCCCGCACTCCCCCGAGTACGCGCGCTGGTACGCCCGCGGGCTGATCAACCACGGGGTGTGGCTGGCCTGGCCGCTGAGCGACGGCAGCCGGCTGCCGCGCTTCCCGCTGGGGCCGGCCGCCGAGGCGGTGCCGGGGCCGATGGAGCGCGTGGCCGGCGAGCGGGCCCGTGATCTGACCCGGGCCGCGGTGGACGTCTGGCTGGGACTGGACCAGCAGGATCCGGTCAACCGGCGGGGCCTGGCCCAGGCGAAGGTGTTCCTGGGCGACCGGCTCGCCGAACTCGGGCTGACCGAGGACGCGGTGGCCTGGGCGGTCGACGCGGAGAACGATTTCCGGCGGGCGGCGCAGGCGCCCGGGCCGGGTCAGGCGGAGGCCCAGGAGGCCGTCGGCCACCTCGGGCGCCAGCTCGAACTGCGGCTGCGCTTCCTGACCTTCGAGTCGCTGGTGGCCCTGCGGGCCGAGGGCCTGCTGCCGGGGCGGCTGCTGCCGCACGCGGTGGTGGCCGCGCGGATCCAGGGCGTGGACCCGGCCGCGATCGCCGCGGGGCTCGCGGTCGACGAGGGCGCGGTACGGGCCACCCTGAGCGCCCGACCCTGGCGGGCGGCATGGCGCTTCGAGGTGCGCAACCCTGACGGATTGTGGGACGTAATAGGACATCCCTGGCGGGGCACCACCGACGTGACGGATCGCACGGCGGAGGAGGTCGGGACCGGCCTCGTCCGGCAGTTCCTGGCGTCCCCCGAGGGGCCCGAGGAGGCAACTCACTGGCGGATCCTGGTGTGGTGGCACGAGGAGGGCGATCCGGCGGGTGCCCGCTTCCGGCTGACGTCGGCCGCCGCGGCGGGGCCGGGCGCCACCCCCTCGTGAAAGTTTGCACAAGTGGCGCCCTACGATAGGGCCCGTGTTGAACCCCCTCGCATACATCGCGCAGCGCTGGACGCCCACACCCAGGACGCTCCAGCGGGCCGCGCTCGCCGCCGTCGTCATGAGCGTGGTCATCGTCGTCACGGGTGGCGCGGTGCGGCTGACCGGATCCGGTCTCGGCTGCGACACCTGGCCCAAGTGCACGGACGACAGCCTGTTCGCGACGCCCGCCCAGGGCGTGCACGGCGCCATCGAGTTCGGCAACCGGATGCTGACGTACGTGCTGTGCGCGGCGGTCGGCTGGGCCATCATCGCGGCCCGCTCGGCCAAGCCGTGGCGGCGCTCGCTGACGCGCCTGGGCTGGACGCAGTTCTTCATCGTGATGGGCAACGCCGTGCTCGGCGGCATCACGGTGTGGACGGGGCTCAACCCCTACAGCGTGGCGGGGCACTTCCTGCTGGCCACCTCCCTGATCACGGTCACCACCCTGACCTGGCAGCGCACCCGCGAGGGCGAAACCGACCCCAGGCCGCGGGTCCCGCGGCCGGTCCGCAAGCTCGGCTGGGCCCTCCTCGGCACGTCCCTCGTGCTGATCGCCGCGGGCACCGTGGTGACCGGCTCGGGGCCGCACGCGGGTGACAGCAGCGAGGTCCCGCGGATGCCGTTCGACTGGGCCACCACGGCCCACGTCCACGCCGTCGCGGCCTGGGTGGTCTGCGCGCTGGCCGTCGCGATGTGGCTGGTGCTGCGCGTGGTGGACGCCCCGGACGACACCCGGGCGCGCGCCCGCGACCTGCTGCTGGTGCTGCTGGCCCAGGGCGCGATCGGGTACGTGCAGTACTTCACGAAGCTGCCGGAGGCGCTGGTGTCCGCGCACATGCTGGGCTCGTGCCTGGTGTGGATCGCCGTCGTCCGGCTGGTGCTGAGCCTGCGGGAGCGGCCGGTGGCCGTCCCGGAGATCCCGGCGCAGACCGACCCGGCCCTCTCCACGGCCCGCTAGCGCGCGTCCGCAGGACCCCGGCCCCGCCCCGCCGCGGGGCCCCTCAGGTGCGGTCCAGGCGGTAGACGCGGCGGGCGTTGCCGGCCGCGATCATGCCGGCCACGCGTTCGGCGTCGCGCAGGGACCAGGCCCCGTCGCCCACCCAGCCGCCGAGCACGCGGGCGAGTGCCTCGCGGAACACCCGGGCGCCGACCACGTGGAGTTCGGGCAGCTCCCGGCCGCCGCTGGAGAACAGCAGCTTGCCGAAGGGCGCCAGTTCCAGCAGCTCCGCGAGCACCTCGGCGGCCCGTGCCCCGGTGTGCGCGAGGGCGGAGCCCAGGTCGGCGTACACGTGCGGGAAGGCGCCCGCGAGGTGCGCGGCGTGCCGGTGGTACGGGGAGCCGTGGAGCAGCACGATGTCGGTGCCCAGGCCCGCGGTGGCCCGTACGAAGTCGGTGAGCAGCGCCGGATCGGCGCGGTCGATGCGCTGGCGCGGGTCGCCCGCCCCGGCGTGCAGCTGGAGCGGCAGGCCGGACGCCACGGCGCTCCACAGCAGGTGCCGCAGCAGCACCGGGTCCACCCCCGCCCCCGGCACGTCCGCCCCGCCGGCGGGGGCTCCGCGCCGGGTGGCCCGGGCCAGGGCCCGGTGCTCCAGCCAGCGCCCGGCGGCGCCCCGCACCTCTCCCGGGCCGGGCGGCTCGGGGGCGAAGGCCAGGGCGCGGCCGGCGCCCGCGACGGAGGTGAAGGCCACCGCGGAGGCGGCGGCCGCGTGGACGGCCTCGGCGAGGTTGGCCAGGAAGGCCTCGACGGTGCCGGAGGTGTCGGCGACCTGGCCGGCCAGCAGCTCCAGCCGGACGATCTCGTGGGCCTCGGCGTCCCCGGCGACGGCGAGTTCGCGGGGGCCTGTGAGGTCTCCGGGCAGCCCGGTGTCGACCAGGTAGGTGGAGATCCCGGAGCCGCGCAGCAGCCGGCGGCCCGATTCGAGCACCCCGAGCTCGCGCCGGCGGGCCAGGTAGCGGGCCGGCGGGCAGTGGGGTTCGAGGCCGAGCAGGGGCGGGCACCAGCGGCGCACGGCGAAGCCGGTCTGGGTGTCGAAGAAGGTGGTGCCGGGCGCGGGCGGGCCCGAGGCACGGCCCAGGTGGGCCTCGAACGTGCCGAGGCCCAGTTCCGTGCGGAGCACCCCGTGGCAGTACTGGTCCACCAGCGACGGCGTGTCGATCATCGGGGCATCCCGTTGCGGACGTCGGGAATCCCTCGGCCGGGCGAGCCCGGGAGGGACGAGCTTCCACACGTCCTAACGGGTGACCGGGGCGTCAGGTGTTGCTGGCGCCGGTGGGCGTACCGCTGTTCGACGGGGTGCCGCGGGTCAGGAGGGGCTGCCGAGCTGGAGGCCGGCCATCCGCTTCCACTCGTACGCGCTGGTGCGGACCTTGGCGGCCAGCTCGCCGTCGAAGTCCTCGTGGAGGGTCAGCCCGGCCTTCTCGGCGGCCTGCTGTGCGATCTCGTACGAGGGGGCGACCAGGTCGCCCCAGCCGCCGTCCTCGCCGACGAGGACGATCCGGGTGCCCATCTGTCCGATGTAGGCGAGCTGCCCCTCGGCGCCGCCGTGCTCCTTGGAGAAGGCGCCGATCTGCCTGGCCAGCCTGGCCGCCTTGCGCTCCTGCTGCTTCGTGTCTGCCATGAACGGCATGCTACCGACGAGTAGGTCGGCGGAGGAAGAGACGCCCGTCACCGCCGCCCGGCCGTGCACGGGCGGCGGACGCGGGTCAACGCAGGAAGGGGTCCACGGCCACGGCGACGAAGAGCAGCGACACGTACGTGATGGACCAGTGGAACAGGCGCATCTCCTTGAGCTTGCCGCCCGTCGCGCCCGCCTTGGCGCGCGCCTGGAGCGCGTGCGCCTCCCACAGCCACCAGCCGCCCGCGGCGAGCGCCACGGCCGTGTAGAACCAGCCGGTGTACCCCAGCGGGGTGAGCGCCAGCGAGACGGCGACCATCACCCAGCTGTAGAGGACGATCTGGCGCGCCACGACCTTGTTGGAGGCGACGACGGGGAGCATCGGGACGCCCACCCGCGCGTAGTCCTCCTTGACCTTCATGGACAGCGGCCAGTAGTGCGGCGGCGTCCAGAAGAAGATGACGAGGAAGAGGATGACCGCGGCCCAGGACATCGAGTTGGTCACCGAGGACCAGCCGATGAGCACCGGCATGCAGCCCGCGATGCCGCCCCAGACGATGTTCTGGGCGGTGCGCCGCTTCAGGATCATCGTGTAGACGACCACGTAGAAGAGGAGCGCACCGAGGGACAGCGCGGCGGACAGCCAGTTGACGAGGAGTCCGAACCACAGGGTCGACACCACGGCCAGGACCAGTCCGAAGACCAGGCCCTCGCGCGGGCTGACCATGCCGGTCACCAGCGGACGCTGCGACGTGCGGTCCATCAGCGCGTCGATGTCGCGGTCGATGTACATGTTCAGCGCATTGGCGCCGCCGGCGGAGAGGTAGCCGCCCAGGCAGGTCGCGAGGACCAGCCAGAGCGAGGGCACCCCCTGCTCGGCGAGGAACATCACCGGCACTGTGGTGATCAGCAGAAGTTCGATGATCCGCGGCTTGGTCAAAGCCACGAAAGCCATGACCCGGGCCCCGAACGGCCGGTCACCGGGGCTCGTCCCGAGCACCCCCGCAGGACGGGATTCGACGGCCGTCACGCACACCCCTGACGAAAGACTCCCAGCAAGTCTTCCTGGTTCGGGCGTGAATGCCCGGTTAAGACTTGCGCGTACCACGCCACTGTAGACGTTGCCCAGAGGTCGTCCGGCGCCGGGGTCCACTCGTGTTGGACCGACCGGCTCAACTGCGAGAAGTGTGATCTCGAAGTGACAGAGCGGAGGCACTCGAATAGCTGCACGTCCCGTCGACGGTAGGCTCGGAAACGCACCCGGTGCGCGGTTCGCCGCCGGGAACCGGTGCGCCCGTCGTCACCGGGATTCGACATGTGGAGAGGAGCCCTGACCCAGGGTGAGCACCAAGCCGACCACCACAGAGCTCGACTGGACCGAGTTGGACCAGCGCGCCGTTGACACCGCTCGTGTCCTCGCCGCGGACGCCGTACAGAAGGTGGGCAACGGCCACCCGGGTACGGCGATGAGCCTCGCGCCCGCCGCGTACGTGCTGTTCCAGAAGGTCATGCGTCACGACCCCGCGGACCCCGAGTGGGTCGGCCGCGACCGTTTCGTGCTGTCCGCCGGCCACTCCTCGCTGACCCTCTACACCCAGCTGTACCTGGCCGGGTTCGGTCTGGAGCTGGACGACCTCAAGGCCTTCCGCACCTGGGGCTCCAAGACCCCGGGCCACCCGGAGTACGGCCACACCAAGGGCGTGGAGACCACCACCGGCCCGCTCGGCCAGGGCGTCGCCAACGCCGTGGGCATGGCCATGGCCGCCCGCTACGAGCGCGGTCTGTTCGACCCGGAGGCCGCGCCGGGCGCGTCGCCGTTCGACCACATGGTCTACGTGATCGCCGGTGACGGCTGCCTCCAGGAGGGCATCTCCGCCGAGGCGTCCTCGCTGGCCGGCCACCAGAAGCTGGGCAACCTCGTCCTGCTCTGGGACGACAACCACATCTCGATCGAGGGCGACACCGAGACGGCCGTCTCCGAGGACACCCTCAAGCGCTACGAGGCGTACGGCTGGCACGTCCAGCGCGTCGAGCAGCAGGCCAACGGCGACCTGGACCCCCAGGCCCTGTACGCCGCCCTGGAGGCCGCCAAGGCCGTGACCGACCGGCCGTCGTTCATCGCGGCCCGCTCGATCATCGCCTGGCCGGCCCCGCACGCGCAGAACACCGAGGCCGCGCACGGCTCGGCCCTGGGCGACGAGGAGGTCGCGGCCACCAAGCGCGTCCTCGGCTTCGACCCCGAGAAGACCTTCGAGGTCTCCGACGAGGTCATCGCGCACACCCGCAAGGCCCTCGACCGCGGCCGCGACGCCAAGGCCGAGTGGGACAAGGAGCTCGCCGCCTGGCGCACCGCCAACCCGGAGCGCGCCGCCGAGTTCGACCGCATCCAGGCCAACGAGCTGCCCGCGGGCTGGGAGGACAAGCTCCCGGTCTTCGAGGCCGGCACCGGCGTCGCCACCCGCGCGGCCTCCGGCAAGGTCCTCCAGGCGCTCGGCGCGGTCATCCCGGAGCTGTGGGGCGGGTCGGCCGACCTGGCCGGCTCCAACAACACCACCATCGACAAGAACTCCTCGTTCCTGCCGGAGGGCAACCCCCTGCCGGAGGCCGACCCGTACGGCCGCACCATCCACTTCGGCATCCGCGAGCACGCCATGGCCGCGGCCATGAACGGCATCGCGCTGCACGGCCACACCCGCATCTACGGCGGCACCTTCCTGGTGTTCTCCGACTACATGCGCAACGCCGTCCGCCTGTCCTCGCTGATGCACCTGCCGGTGACGTACGTGTGGACGCACGACTCCATCGGCCTCGGCGAGGACGGCCCGACCCACCAGCCGGTCGAGCACCTCGCCTCGCTGCGCGCCATCCCGGGCCTGAACGTGGTCCGCCCGGCCGACGCCAACGAGACCGCCATCGCCTGGCGCGAGATCCTCAAGCGCCACACCAAGGTGTTCGGCAAGGGTGCCCCGCACGGCCTGGCCCTCACCCGCCAGGGCGTGCCGACGTACGAGGCGAACGAGGACGCGGCCAAGGGCGGCTACGTGCTGTTCGAGGCGACGGGCCCGCAGGGCGAGACCGCCGACCCCCAGGTCGTCCTCATCGGCACCGGCTCCGAGGTCCAGCTGGCCGTCGCGGCCCGCGAGGCGCTGCAGGCCGAGGGCATCCCGGCCCGCGTGGTCTCCATGCCGTCCGTCGAGTGGTTCGAGGAGCAGGACCAGGCGTACAAGGACAGCGTCCTGCCGCCGTCCGTGAAGGCGCGCGTCGCGGTCGAGGCCGGCATCGGCCTGACCTGGCACCGCTACGTGGGCGACGCCGGCCGGATCGTCTCGCTGGAGCACTTCGGTGCCTCGGCGGACGCGAAGGTCCTGTTCCGCGAGTTCGGCTTCACCGCAGAGGCCGTGACCGCCGCCGCCAAGGACTCGATCGCCGCCGCGCGCTGACGCCCGGCAGCAACTCAGGTAGGAGATGCAATTCCCATGACAGACGCACTCAAGCGCCTCTCGGACGAGGGCGTGGCGATCTGGCTGGACGACCTGTCGCGCAAGCGCATCACGTCCGGCAACCTCGCCGAGCTGATCGACCAGCAGCACGTGGTGGGCGTGACCACCAACCCGTCGATCTTCCAGAAGGCGATCAGCAGCGGCGACGGCTACGAGCAGCAGCTGAAGGACCTCGCGGCCCGCAAGGTCACCGTCGACGAGGCCATCCGCATGATCACGACGGCGGACGTCCGCGACGCCGCCGACATCCTGCGTCCGGTCTACGACGCCACCGAGGGCCAGGACGGCCGGGTCTCCATCGAGGTCGACCCCCGGCTGGCCCACAACACCGTGGCCACCGTGGCCGAGGCCAAGCAGCTGGCCTGGCTGGTGGACCGGCCGAACACGCTCATCAAGATCCCGGCGACCAAGGCCGGCCTGCCGGCGATCACCGAGGTCATCGGCCTGGGCATCAGCGTCAACGTCACGCTGATCTTCTCGCTGGAGCGCTACCGCGAGGTCATGGACGCGTACCTGGCGGGCCTGGAGAAGGCCAAGGCGCGCGGCCTGGACCTGTCCAAGATCCACTCGGTGGCGTCCTTCTTCGTGTCCCGCGTGGACAGCGAGATCGACAAGCGCCTGGAGGAGCTGGGCACCGACGAGGCGAAGGCCCTGAAGGGCAAGGCGGCCCTCGCCAACGCCCGTCTGGCCTACGAGGCCTACGAGGAGGTCTTCTCCTCCGAGCGCTGGGCCGCCCTGGACAAGGCGCACGCCAACAAGCAGCGCCCGCTGTGGGCCTCCACCGGCGTCAAGGACCCCGCGTACAAGGACACCCTGTACGTGGTGGACCTGGTCGCCCCGGGCACGGTCAACACCATGCCCGAGGCCACCCTGGAGGCCACCGCCGACCACGGCGAGGTCACCGGCGACACCGTCCGCGGGACCTACGAGCAGTCGCGTGCGGAGCTCGACGCGGTCGCGAAGCTGGGCATCTCGTACGACGATGTGGTTCAGCTGCTCGAGGACGAGGGCGTCGAGAAGTTCGAGGCGTCCTGGAACGACCTGCTGAAGTCGACCGAGGCGGAGCTGTCGAAGCTCGCCCCCACGGAGGCCTGAAAACCTTGTCTGTAAACGGAGCGAACCCGCTTCGTGACGCACAGGACCGGCGGCTCCCGCGGATCGCGGGGCCGTCCGGCCTGGTCATTTTCGGCGTTACGGGCGACCTCTCGCGCAAGAAGCTGATGCCCGCCGTCTACGACCTCGCGAACCGCGGTCTGCTGCCCCCGGGCTTCTCGCTGATCGGCTTCGCCCGGCGCGAGTGGGAGCACGAGGACTTCGCCCAGGAGGTGCACGACGCCGTCAAGGAGCACTCGCGCACCCCCTTCCGCGAGGAGGTCTGGCAGCAGCTGGTCCAGGGCTGCCGGTTCGTCCAGGGCGACTTCGACGACGACCAGGCGTTCGAGACGCTGAAGGCGACGATCGAGGACCTGGACAAGGCACAGGGCACGGGCGGCAACTTCGCCTTCTACCTGTCCGTACCGCCGAAGTTCTTCCCCAAGGTGGTCCAGCAGCTCAAGAGCCACGGACTCGCCCAGAAGGAGGGCTCCTGGCGGCGTGCCGTCATCGAGAAGCCCTTCGGCCACGACCTGGCCAGCGCCCAGGAGCTCAACAAGATCGTCCACGAGGTCTTCCCCCGGGACGAGGTCTTCCGGATCGACCACTACCTGGGCAAGGAGACCGTCCAGAACATCCTGGCGCTCCGCTTCGCCAACACGATGTTCGAGCCGATCTGGAACCGGTCGTACGTCGACCACGTGCAGATCACCATGGCCGAGGACATCGGCATCGGCGGCCGGGCCGGCTACTACGACGGCATCGGCGCCGCCCGTGACGTCATCCAGAACCACCTGCTCCAGCTGCTCGCGCTGACCGCGATGGAGGAGCCCGGCTCCTTCCACCCCAAGGCGCTGGTGGCGGAGAAGCTCAAGGTGCTCAGCGCCGTCCAGATCCCCGAGGACCTGGGCAAGCACACCGTGCGCGGCCAGTACACCTCCGCGTGGCAGGGCGGCGAGAAGGTCGTCGGCTACCTCGAAGAGGACGGCATCGACCCCGGGTCGAAGACCGACACGTACGCGGCCATCCGGCTGGAGATCAACAACCGCCGCTGGGCGGGCGTGCCGTTCTACCTGCGCACGGGCAAGCGCCTGGGCCGCCGGGTCACCGAGATCGCGGTGGTCTTCAAGCGGGCCCCCTACCTGCCGTTCGAGTCCGGCGCCACGGAGGAGCTGGGCGAGAACGCCCTGGTCATCCGGGTGCAGCCGGACGAGGGCGTGACGGTGCGGTTCGGCTCCAAGGTGCCGGGCACCTCCATGGAGGTCCGGGACGTGACCATGGACTTCGCGTACGGCGAGTCCTTCACGGAGTCCAGCCCCGAGGCGTACGAGCGTCTGATCCTCGACGTCCTGCTCGGTGACGCGAACCTCTTCCCGCGCCACCAGGAGGTCGAGCTGTCCTGGAACATCCTCGACCCGATCGAGCAGTACTGGGACGAGCACGGCAAGCCGGCGCAGTACCCGGCGGGCACGTGGGGTCCTGTCGAGGCGGACGAGATGCTCGCACGAGACGGACGGAGCTGGCGCCGGCCATGAAGATCGATCTCACGGAGACCACCTCCAGCAAGATCAACGCCGCGTTGGTGCAGGCGCGCCGGGACATCGGCACGCCCGCCATCGGCATGGTGCTCACGCTGGTCATCGTCACGGACGAGGAGAACGCGTACGACGCGCTCAAGTCGGCCAACGACGCCTCGCACGAGCACCCCTCGCGGATCATCGTCGTGATCAAGCGGGTCAGCCGCTCGCCGCGCAGCCGGCGGGACGCGCGCCTGGACGCCGAGGTGCGGGTCGGCGCCGACTCGGGCACCGGTGAAACGGTTGTCCTGCGTCTGCACGGCGAGCTGGTCAACCACGCGCAGTCCGTGGTCCTGCCGCTGCTGCTGCCGGACGCCCCGGTGGTCGTGTGGTGGCCCGAGGGCGCGCCCGCGGACGTCGCGGGCGACCCGCTGGGTGCCCTCGGCCAGCGCCGGATCGTGGACACGTACGCGACGGAGGACCCGTTCGCGGAGCTGTCGTCGCGTGCGGAGACCTACGCGCCCGGCGACACCGACCTCTCCTGGACCCGGATCACCCCCTGGCGCTCGATGCTGGCGGCGGCCCTGGACCAGCAGTCGGTGCGGGTCACCTCCGCGGTCGTCGAGGGCGAGGACGAGAACCCCAGCTGCGAGCTGCTGGCCATGTGGCTGGCGGACCGGCTCCAGGTGCCCGTGCGGCGCACCCAGTCGGCCGGCCCGGGGCTCACCGCCGTCCGGCTGGAGACCGGTGACGGTGCGATCGTGCTGGACCGGGCCGACGGCTCGCTGGCGACGCTGTGCATGCCGGGTCAGCCCGACCGCGCGGTGGCGCTCAAGCGGCGCGACACCTCCGAGCTGCTCGCGGAGGAACTCCGCAGGCTGGACCCGGACAACACGTACGCGGCCTCGCTGAAGTACGGCGTGGACCGGCTGGAGGCGGAGTCCGCGGCGGCCGCCAAGGCCGTCCCCGCGGAGCCCGTTCCCGCGGAGCCGGCGCGGGCCGCGGACGCCCACGACGGGTCCGCCGCGGAGGCCGCGGACGCCCCGGAGAAGCCCGCCAAGGCGCCCGCCAAGAAGGCCCCGGCCAAGAAGGCGGCGTCCCGGTGAGCGTCCCGCAGGTCGTGGTCCACCGCGACAAGGAGCTGATGGCGCAGGCCGCCGCGGCGCGCCTGATCACGCGCATCGTGGACGCCCAGGCGGCCCGCGGCTCCGCGTCGGTGGTCCTCACCGGCGGGCGCAACGGCAACGGCCTGCTGGCCGCCCTGGCCGCCGCGCCCGCCCGGGACGCGGTCGACTGGTCGCGGCTCGACCTGTGGTGGGGCGACGAGCGGTACGTGCCGGCCGACGACCCCGAGCGCAACCACGTCCAGGCCCGTGAGGCGCTGCTGGACGCGGTGCCCGTGGACCCGGCGCGCGTGCACGTGATGCCCGCCTCGGACGGCCCGTACGGCACCGACGTGGACGCGGCGGCCGCCGCGTACGCCGAGGAGCTGGCACGGGCCGCCGGTCCCGAGGACCACGGCCCGGTGCCGCGGTTCGACGTGCTGATGCTGGGGGTGGGCCCGGACACGCACGTGGCCTCGCTCTTCCCCGGGCACCCCGGGGTGCGCGAGCAGGCCCGTACGGTGGTCGGCGTGCACGGCGCGCCGAAGCCGCCGCCGACCCGCGTCTCGCTGACCCTCCCGGCCATCCGGGCGGCGCGTGAGGTGTGGCTGCTCGCCGCGGGCGAGGACAAGGCCGGCGCGGTCGCGGTCGCCCTGGGCGGTGCGGGCGAGCTCCAGGCCCCGGCGTCGGGCGCGTACGGCCGGGTGCGCACCCTCTGGCTGCTGGACCGGGCCGCCGCCGCGAAACTGCCGCCGCAGCTCTACCCGCCGGCTTCTGCCTGACGTACCGGCGTACGCGGAAGGGCCCCGCTCCCCCTGGGAGCGGGGCCCTTCCGCTTGCCGTCAGCGGCCGCGCAGCGCGCGGTACGTGGCGACCAGGGCGGTGGTGGAGGCGTCCAGGCCGCCCACCTCCGCGCCCTCGACCAGGGCGGGCTCGATGCGCTTGGCCAGGACCTTGCCCAGCTCGACGCCCCACTGGTCGAAGGAGTCGATGTTCCACACCGCGCCCTGGACGAACACCTTGTGCTCGTAGAGCGCGACGAGCTGCCCCAGCACCGACGGCGTCAGCTCGGCGGCCAGCACCGTGGTGGTCGGGTGGTTGCCGTGGAAGGTCTTGTGCGGCACCAGCTCCTCGGGGACGCCCTCCGCGCGCACCTCGTCCGGGGTCTTGCCGAAGGCCAGGGCCTGGGTCTGGGCGAAGAAGTTGGCCATCAGCAGGTCGTGCTGGGCCGCCAGCTCCGAGGAGAGCCCCTCGACGGGCCGCGCGAAGCCGATGAAGTCCGCCGGGATCATCTTGGTGCCCTGGTGGATCAGCTGGTAGTACGCGTGCTGCCCGTTGGTGCCGGGGGTGCCCCAGACCACGGGGCCGGTCTGCCACTCGACCGGATTGCCCTCGCGGTCCACGGACTTGCCGTTGGACTCCATGTCCAGCTGCTGCAAGTAGGCGGTGAACTTGGACAGGTAGTGCGAATAGGGCAGGACCGCGTGGGACTGCGCGTCGAAGAAGGAGCCGTACCAGATGCCCAACAGGCCCATCAGGAGCGGGGCGTTCTCCTCCGGCGCGGCGGTCCGGAAGTGCTCGTCGACCAGGTGGAAGCCGGCCAGCATCTCGCGGAAGCGGTCCGGGCCGATGGCGATCATCAGCGAGAGGCCGATGGCCGAGTCGAAGGAGTAGCGGCCGCCGACCCAGTCCCAGAACTCGAACATGTTGGCCGTGTCGATGCCGAACTCGGCGACCTTCCCGGCGTTCGTCGAGAGGGCCACGAAGTGCCGGGCCACGGCCTCCCGGTCGCCGCCGAGGCCGTCCACCAGCCACTGGCGGGCCGAGGTGGCGTTGGTGATGGTCTCGACGGTGGTGAACGTCTTGGACGCGATGATGAACAGCGTCTCGGCCGGGTCCAGGCCGTGCACCGCCTCGTGCAGGTCCGCGCCGTCGACGTTGGAGACGAAGCGCACCGTGAGGTCGCGGTCGGTGAAGGTGCGCAGCACCTCGTACGCCATCGCCGGACCGAGGTCGGAGCCGCCGATGCCGATGTTGACGACGTTGCGGATGCGGCGGCCGGTGTGGCCGGTCCAGGCGCCCGAGCGGACGCGCTCGGAGAAGTCGGCCATCCGGTCGAGGACGGCGTGCACCGCGGGGACGACGTTCTCCCCGTCGACCTCGACGACCGCGCCCGCGGGGGCGCGCAGCGCGGTGTGCAGCACCGCCCGGCCCTCGGTCGTGTTGATCTTCTCGCCGCGGAACATCGCGTCCCGCAGCTCCGCCACGCCGGTCGCGGCGGCCAGGTCCCGCAGCAGCCCCAGGGTCTCGTCCGTGACCAGGTGCTTCGAGTAGTCGATGTGGAGGTCCCCGACCCGCAGGGTGTAACCGGTGCCCCGCTCCGGGTCCGCCTCGAACAGCTCCCGCAGATGCGTCCGGCCGAACTCCTCCCGGTGCTTCGCCAGCGCAGCCCACTCGGGCGTCCGGTTGAGCTTCACGCGGCCTTCTGCCTTCATCTCGGACATCAACCCACTTCTTCCTGTCCTGTTGTGCCCCGCCACCTCCCAACCTAAGGGATCACAAGGGCTCCAACCGACACAAACGGGCCCGGCCCGCGGGAGAAGGTCTCCCACGGGCCGGGCCCTGAGTCAGACGGTGCGTCCGAGCCGCGGGACGGCTCAGATCTCACCCCGGAGCTTGGCGAGCGCCTCGGCGAGGATCGCCTCGCCGTCCGCGTCCGTGCGCCGCTCCCGTACGTACGCGAGGTGCGTCTTGTACGGCTCGGTGCGCGGCGGGGCCGGGGGGTTGTCCCGGTCCTGGCCGGCCGGGAAGCCGCAGCGCGGGCAGTCCCAGGTGTCCGGTACCTGCGCGTCGCTGGCGAAGCTGGGCTGGGTCTCGTGCCCGTTGGAGCACCAGAAGGAGATGCGCAGGCGCGGCGCGGACTCGCCGCGCTCGGCCTCACCCATCGGCCCCGCTCCGACCCGGCTTCCACGGATCGCGTTGCCACTTGCCACGGTCGTAACTCCCTGCGTGATGGTGCCGCGTTCGCTGTGTTGTCCGCCGCGGGCGCCCCAGTCTACGGAAGTCCCAACGCGCGTCCAATGGCCGGAGTTACTTCCGGTCAGCTGTCGAGCTTCATCAGCAGGCCAAGCGCGACGATGCACGCGAACCACAGCAGACCGACCACGACGGTGATGCGGTCGAGGTTGCGCTCGGCCACCGAGGAGCCGCCGACGGAGGACTGCATGCCGCCGCCGAACATGTCGGAGAGGCCGCCGCCCTTGCCCTTGTGCATCAGCACCAGCAGCATCAGCAGCAGGCTGAAGACGATCAGGGCGATCGAGAACCCCATAATCACGGCTGGACCCTACTTCCTTGGTTATCGAGAGCGGGGGCCAGTGGCTGCTGATTCAGCCCCCTGGCCCCCGCAAGGGTACGACGGATCCGCCCTACCGCATACTCACTGACCTGGTCACTGGTCCCGGAAACGGACGATCTTGACGAACTCGTCCGCATCGAGGGCCGCGCCGCCGACCAGGGCGCCGTCCACGTCGGGCTGCGCCATGATCGCCGCGATGTTGCCGGCCTTCACGGAGCCGCCGTACTGGATGCGGACCTTGTCGGCCAGCTCCTGGGAGTACAGCTCGGCCAGGCGGCCGCGGATGGCCCCGCAGACCTCCTGCGCGTCCTCCGGGGTGGCGACCTCGCCGGTGCCGATGGCCCAGACCGGCTCGTACGCGATCACGATGGACTCGACCTGCTCGGCCGGGACGTCCTTGAGGCCGCCGTCGACCTGGTTCAGCGTGTACTGGACCTGCTGGCCGGCCTTGCGGATGTCCAGGCCCTCGCCGACGCACAGGATCGGGGTGATCCCGTGCTTGAAGGCGGCCTTGACCTTGGCGTTGCAGATCTCGTCGTTCTCGCCGTGGTACTGGCGGCGCTCGCTGTGGCCGACGGCCACGAACGCGCACTTCAGCTTGGCCAGCATCGGGCCGGAGATCTCACCGGTGTAGGCGCCGGAGTCGTGCGCCGAGATGTCCTGGGCGCCGTACTTGATCTTCAGCTTGTCGCCGTCGACCAGGGTCTGGACCGAGCGCAGGTCGGTGAAGGGCGGCAGGACCGCGACCTCGACCGCGTCGTAGTCCTTGTCGGCCAGGGCGAAGGCGAGCTTCTGGACGTGCGCGATGGCCTCGAGGTGGTTGAGGTTCATCTTCCAGTTGCCCGCCATCAGCGGGGTGCGAGAGGTCACGGGTCAGCCTTCCAGTGCCGCGATGCCGGGGAGTTCCTTGCCCTCGAGGTACTCGAGGGAGGCGCCGCCGCCGGTGGAGATGTGTCCGAACGCCTTCTCGTCGAAGCCGAGCGTGCGCACGGCCGCGGCCGAGTCGCCGCCGCCGACGACGGTGAAGGCCTTGCTGTCGACCAGGGCCTGCGCGACCGCGCGGGTGCCGCCGGCGTAGTCGGGGTGCTCGAAGACGCCCACCGGACCGTTCCAGAAGACGGTCTCGGCGTCGGCGATCTTCGACGCGTACAGCTCGCGCGTCTTCGGGCCGATGTCCAGGCCCTCCTTGTCGGCGGGGATCTTGTCCGCGTCGACGGTGACGAACTCGGCCGGGGTCTTGCCCTTGAGGTCCGGGAACTCGGCGGAGGCGAGGACGTCGACCGGGAGGACCAGCTCGACGCCGGTGCGCTCGGCGCGCTCCATGTACTCGGTGACCTTCTCCACCTGGTCCTTCTGGAGGAGGGAGATGCCGACCTCGTAGCCCTTGGCGTACAGGAAGGTGTACGCCATGCCGCCGCCGATCAGGATGCGGTCGGCCTTGCCGAGCAGCTCGTCGATGACGGCGAGCTTGTCGGAGACCTTGGCGCCGCCGAGCACGACCACGTAGGGGCGCTTCACGTCGGCGGTGAGCTTCTTCAGGACGCCGACCTCGGTGGCGATGAGGTAGCCGGCGGCGTGCGGGAGGCGCGCCGGGAGGTCGAACACCGAGGCGTGCCGGCGGTGCACCGCGCCGAAGCCGTCGCCGACGTACAGGTCGGCGAGCTCGGCGAGCTGGTCGGCGAAGGCGCCGCGCTCGGCGTCGTCCTTGCTGGTCTCGCCCGCGTTGAAGCGCAGGTTCTCGATGACCGCGACCTGGCCGTCGGCCAGGGCCGCGACGGTCTCCTTGGCGGAGGAGCCGACGGTGTCGGTCGCGAACGCGACCTCGGTGCCCAGCAGTTCGCCGAGGCGGCGGGCGGCCGGGGCGAGGGTGAAGGCCGGGTCGGGGGCGCCCTTGGGGCGGCCGAGGTGGGAGGCGACGACCACGCGGGCGCCGGCCTCGGCGAGCTTCGCGATGGTCGGCTGGACGGCGCGGATGCGGCCGTCGTCGGTGATCACGCCGTCCGCGAGCGGGACGTTGAGGTCGGCGCGGACGAAGACCCGCTTGCCGGAGACGCCCTCGGCGAGAAGTTCGTCGATCGTCTTCATGCTGTTTCTGACTCCTTTGGCGCCCGTACGGGGCGAAGAACGACAGGAAAACTACAGGGTCCGGGCGGCGCTCCGTTGCGCCGGCCGGACCCTGTGCTTCACATCGTGGTGTTCCTAGCCCTGCTTCAGAGCCGGCCGCCGACGAAGACCGTCAGGTCCACGAGGCGGTTGGAGTAGCCCCACTCGTTGTCGTACCAGCCGACGACCTTGACCTGCTTGCCCTGGACCATGGTCAGGGAGGAGTCGAAGGTGCAGGAGGCCGGCCAGTTCACGATGTCCGAGGAGACGATGGCGTCCTCGGTGTAGTCCAGGACGCCCTTCAGCTGGCCCTCGGCGGCCTTCTGGAAGGCGGTGTTGATCTCGTCCTTGGTGACCTCGCGGTCCAGCTCGATGACCAGGTCGGTGACCGAGCCGGTGGGGACCGGGACGCGCATGGCGATGCCGTCCAGCTTGCCCTTGAGCTGCGGGAGGACCAGGGCGGTGGCCTTCGCGGCACCCGTCGAGGTCGGGATGATGTTCTCCGCGGCGGCACGGGCGCGGCGCAGGTCCTTGTGCGGGAAGTCCAGGATGCGCTGGTCGTTGGTGTAGGCGTGGACCGTGGTCATCATGCCCTTGACGATGCCGAAGTTCTCGTCGAGGACCTTGGCCATCGGCGCCACGCAGTTGGTGGTGCAGGAGGCGTTGGAGATGACGTGGTGGTTGGCCGCGTCGTACTTGTCGTGGTTGACGCCCATCACGATGGTGATGTCCTCGTCCGTGGCCGGGGCCGAGATGAGGACCTTCTTCGCGCCCGCGGCGATGTGCTTCGCGGCGTCGGCCTTCTTCGTGAAGATGCCGGTGGACTCGATGACGATGTCGGCGCCCAGCTCGCCCCAGGGGAGGTTCGCGGGGTCGCGCTCGGCGAAGGTCTTGAAGGTGTTGCCACCGACAGTGATCGTGTCCTCGGTGTGGCTGACGTCCTGCTTCAGGCGGCCGAGGATGGTGTCGTACTTGAGCAGGTGCACCAGAGTGGCGTTGTCAGTCAGGTCGTTGACACCGACGATCTCGATGTCCGCCCCCTGCTCCAGGAGCGCCCGGAAGTAGTTGCGGCCGATGCGGCCAAAACCGTTGATACCTACGCGGATCGTCACGAACCGATCTCCTCGTATGTGCGCCGGTCTGTGCGCCGGCGAGCTGTATGGGATGTCCCCGACCGCCTCCGACCCTACCTCTCCGTGAGCCTTTGAGTGACATCGAGAGGGCGTGGACGCGCGGGGACGGCCTGTACCAATGGGGCAGGAACAGGCCGCCCGGGACCCAAGGTCCCGTCACGCAGAGTCAGCGGTGCAGGGACCTGAGGGCCTTACCGATGAGTACGGAGCGGTCCTGCGGGTTCGCGAGGTGTTCGAGCCCGAACCCGAGCAGGACCGTGTCACGCGTTGTGACCGACGCGTAGGACTTGAACAGCTCCCCGGACCGGGACCAATCTCCCGGAACTTCGGGACTTCCGGCGGGCGCGCCCTGGGCGGTCCAGCCGCCGAGGGAGGTCTCGAAGCCCTCGGTGTCGCGGTCCGCGCCGCCGACGACCAGCCGGGTCTCGTCGGCGAAGACGCCGCGGCCGCCCGATCCGGGGTCGGTGACGTAGGAGAGGGCGAGTTCCACCTTCTTGCCCGCGTACGCGCTGAGGTCGAAGGCGACCTCCTTCCAGCCGCCGGACGAGCCGGTGAAGCTGTGCCACGCGCCGCTGGAGCCGGTCGGGGAGCAGCCGCCGGACGCGAGGGTGAGGTAGCGGGAGAGGAAGGGGTGGTCGTTGATGAAGAACCCGGCCGCGCACTCCTCGGGCACGGTCGAGGAGGTCAGGCCCGAGGCCTCGGGGAGGGTGGTCCAGTCGTCGGCGCCCGACGTGTGCGCCTCCAGCAGCGCGTGGTCGTAGCCGGGTTCCGTGTTCCAGTTCAGGGCGAGGCGCAGTTCGGGCCGGTCGGCCGCGGTGACGCCGGTGAGGTCGACGGTGCGGACCAGGCGCCGCCAGTCGTCGTCCTCGTGGGTGGCGGCGGCCATGCCGCTGCCGCGGTAGGGGGCGTACGGGTTGACGACACCGGCGTACGCGCCGGCCTGCGCGCTGCCGAACTGGGGGAACGTGGCGGGCGGCAGGGTGTCGGAGGTGACGGTGTACGCGCCGGCGGCGTTCAGCGGGTTCCCGGGGTCACCGGGGGCGTCGCCGAGCGGGCCGGTCGCGCCGGCCAGGGCTCCCGCGCCGCCGAAGCCGGTGGCGCCGCGGGCGCTCGTACGGCCGTAGGCGCCGAGGTAGTACTGGCTGAAGTCGTTGGTGACGGCGCGGCCGACCTGGGCCCCGCCGCCGGCCAGCTCACCGGCCTCGACCAGCCGGCCGCCCTCGTTGAGCCAGTCGCGGAGCGCGAGCTGCGTGGGGCCCGAGGGGGCCTGGGCGCCCGTGTAGTGGACGGCGGTGCGGAAGTGGGACAGGACGCCCAGCGCGTGCGGCGCGCCCTGTGCGGCTACGTCCCAGACGGTCGCGGAGCGGCCGGCGGAGCGGAGCGCGTCGACGTACTTCTGGGCGTGCTGGGCGGCCGCGCCCTCCTCGGCGATCACGAGGACGTCCGCGCGGGGGCGCCGGGCGACGGTGTACGTGAAGTGCTCGCTGGACACCCGGGCGCCGGTGCGGGTGCGGCCGGTGAACCAGACCTCGACGGTGTCGCCGGGGCGGGCGCCCTCGACCTCGGCGCGGTACTGGTCGAAGTACAGGTTGTCGGTGCCGCCGTAGCGCTCGCCGCCCCGCCAGGGCGCCAGGTCCTCGTCGTGCGTGCGGCCGCCGTTGATCCGGTAGTTGAGTTCCTTGTTCCGCAGCGACGAGCGCGCGGTGACCGCGACCTGCTGGTCGCCGCCGCGGGCGTAGGAGGTGGTGAAGGGGTCGGGCGTGAAGTCGGCGGCGGTCAGGCCGACCGAGGAGGAGGGCCGGTCGGGGTGGGCCGCGGTCTCGGCCACCGAGAGCGCGAAGGGGATGTTCTTCGCGAACTCGCCCTGGATCAGCTTCTCGTCGTCGGGGAAGTTGAAGCCGGACGGGCAGTCCTCGGCGCGCCACTGGTCGTTCGGGTCGAGGTCGGAGGCGGTCTGGCAGGTCGTCATCTCCGGGGTGAACATCATGATCCCGTTGACGTTGCCCGCGTGGCCGTCGGCCTCGCCGTTGGTCGTGTAGAGCTCCGAGGAGACCTGCGGGTAGTAGCCGGGCACCGCCGGGTTCTCGGGCGTGCCGGCCAGCGACTTGTAGAGGACGTCGTCCGGGGTGGGGGTGGCCACCTGCCAGCCCACGCCGTAGAGGATCAGCTCCGCGGCGGAGTGGTAGTTGATGCCGTACTCGAAGCCGATGCGCTTCTGGAAGCGGTCGAGGGCGACGGTCTCGGGCTCGGAGTTGGGGCCGGAGCCGCGGTAGGTCTCACTGAACGTGACGGGCGAGGAACCCTCGTTGTCGTAGCCCCACTTGTAGGCGAAGTTGCGGTTGAGGTCGACGCCGTCGCCGGTGGTGGTCTTCCCGTCGCCGTTGTTGTCCCGGAGGTTCTTGCGCCACAGCCGCTCGCCGTCGGGGGCGTGCGTGTAGTCGTACCCGTCGGGGTTGGCGGAGATCAGGAACCAGAGCTCGGTGGTGTCCACCAGGCGGGTGATCCGCTGGTCCTTGCCGTAGTTGTCGAGGTAGTGGTGGAGCAGCCGGCGGGTCATCTCCGGGGTGATCCACTCGCGGGCGTGCTGGTTGGACATGTACAGCACGGCGGGCTTGGCGCCGTCCTTGGTGGTCCTGGCCCGCTTGGACACCTTGATCGCGAGGATGTCCTGGCCCTTGACGGTCTTGCCGATGGAGACGACCTTGGTCAGGCCCGGGTGGGACTGGCCGGTGCGGACGATCTCCTCCTGGATGTTGCCCTTGCCGCTGTACGGGCGGTACACCCCGTCCCCGGCGGCGCGGGCGCGCGCCAGGCCGCTCGGCGACACGGTGCGCTCGGTGAGCCTGACGCCCTGGGCGCCGAGGGCGCGGGCCTGGCCGCCGGTGAGGAACAGCTCGACGCGGGCGGTGCCGCCGGCGGGCGGTCGTTCGCTCAGTTCGTGTGCGTCCTGGCCGGCCGCGAGGACCAGCGGGACCTGCTGCTGGGTGATGTCTGCCTGGTAGACCCGTACCTCGTCGGCGGCCGCGGGTCCGGCCTCCGGCGCTGCGGCCGGGCCGGGCTGGGCCAGTGCCGCGGGTACGGCGGCCATCGAGCCGAGGATCAGTGCGCCGGTGGCGAGGATCGAGCCCGCTCTGCGCCTCATGTGCCCCCCTTGCTGTCGTCCGTCACGAAAGCGTGCGGACGCCAGGCTTACGGTGGTGCATGGTCATGTCAAGAAGGCCTCGGGCAGTGGGTCCGTCCGGGTGGAGGGCCCTGGTGACGCGTGGGACGGGTGGGACACCCGAGGCGTTTCGGGGCGCCCGGGGCGGTGTCCACCGCGCGTGCGGGTGGTGCGTGTCCGAGGCGTGCGCCCGGGTCCGCGGCACGGTCCCGGGCGGCGACCCCGCCCACCGGCCGGGGCCTGCGTACGGGCCCGGCCGGCGCGCGGCGTACGGGGCGGGTCCGGTGCCGGCGCGCGTACGCACGTACGTACGCGACCACCGGCCCCGGACCCGTACCGTCCGGCGCCGCCTAGCCGACCAGGTTGTCGGCCATCTCCTCGGTGAGGTTCGACTCCGTGCCCGGGATGCCCAGGTCCTGCGCCCGCTTGTCGGCCATGGCCAGCAGACGGCGGATCCGGCCGGCCACCGCGTCCTTGGTCAGCGGCGGGTCCGCGAGCGCGCCCAGCTCCTCCAGGGAGGCCTGCTTGTGCTCCATGCGCAGCCGGCCGGCCGCGGCGAGGTGCTCGGGCACCTCCTCGCCGAGGATCTCCAGGGCGCGCTGCACCCGCGCCCCGGCGGCCACGGCGGCCCGCGCCGAGCGGCGCAGGTTGGCGTCGTCGAAGTTGGCCAGCCGGTTGGCGGTGGCCCGCACCTCGCGGCGCATCCGCCGCTCCTCCCAGGCCAGCACCGACTCGTGCGCGCCGAGGCGGGTGAGCAGGGCGCCGATGGCGTCGCCGTCGCGGACGACCACCCGGTCGACCCCGCGGACCTCGCGGGCCTTGGCGGCGATGGACAGCCGGCGCGCCGCGCCGACCAGGGCAAGGGCGGCCTCCGGACCGGGGCAGGTCACCTCCAGCGAGGAGGAACGGCCGGGCTCGGTGAGCGAGCCGTGCGCGAGGAAGGCGCCGCGCCAGGCCGCCTCCGCGTCACAGGTGGCCCCGGAGACCACCTGCGGGGGCAGGCCCCGGATGGGCCGCCCGCGGCCGTCGACCAGGCCGGTCTGCCGGGCCAGCTGGTCGCCGCCGGCGACCACGCGGACCACGAAGCGGGAGCCGCGGCGCAGCCCGCCGGGCGCCATCACGATCAGCTCCGAGCTGTGCCCGAAGATCTCCAGGATGTCCTTCTTCAGCCGGCGCGCCGCGAAGCTGGTGTCCAGCTCCGCTTCGATCACGATGCGGCCGCTCACCAGGTGCAGCCCGCCCGCGAAGCGCAGGATCGCCGAGACCTCCGCCTTCCTGCAGCAGGTGCGGGTGACGGGGAGACGGGAGATCTCGTCCTTCACCGCAGGCGTCATCGCCATGGGCCGATCCTTCCATGCATCCGAAAAATACGGTCGTACGCGGCCGCCAGCAGCTCCGGGTCGTGCCTGGCAGAGCCACCCCCGGAGCCGTCGGCCTGGGAGCTGCCCCCAGACCGCGCCGCCACAGGTGCCAGCTCGACCGCGGCACCGAACCGCTTGGCGGCATCGGCGAGGGACTCGCGGTCGGGCACGGCAGCCTGGTCGGCCAGCACCACGTCCAGGGCGAGTTTAGGGGCGTGTCGGGCCAAAACCTCCAAATGACGCTGCGGTGAGAAGCCATCGGTTTCCCCGGGCTGCGGGGCGAGGTTCAGCGACAGCACCCGCCGGGCCTTGGTCTCGACCAGCGCGTCGAGCAGCTGCGGCACCAGCAGGTGCGGGATCACGGACGAGAACCAGGATCCCGGACCCAGCACCACCCAGTCCGCGTCGAGGACCGCCTCGACCGCCTCCGGCACCGCCGGCGGGTCGTGCGGCACCAGGTGCACGGACTGCACTTCGCCGGGGGTCAGGGCCACCGTGGCCTGCCCGCGCACCACGTCCACGTCGTTCGGCCGCTCCGGATCGTGCCCCTTGACCAGGGCCTGGAGCTCCAGCGGCACGGCCGACATCGGCAGCACCCGGCCCTGCGCCCCCAGCAGCCGCCCGACCAGGTCGAGGGCGCTGACGTGGTCGCCCAGCTGCTCCCAGAGCGCGACGATCAGCAGGTTGCCCACGGCGTGGCCGTGCATCTCGCCCTTGCTCGCGAAGCGGTGCTGGATGACCCGCGCCCAGGTCTGGCCCCAGTCGTCGTCCCCGCACAGCGCCGCGAGGGCCTTGCGCAGGTCGCCCGGCGGCAGCACGCCCAGCTCCTCGCGGAGCCGGCCGCTGGAGCCGCCGTCGTCGGCGACGGTCACGACGGCCGTCAGGTCGCCGGTGATCCGCCGCAGCGCGGCGAGCGAGGCGGACAGGCCCATGCCGCCGCCGAGCGCGACGACCTTGGGCTGGGCGCCGCGCCTGCGGCGCGCCCGGGCGGCGTCCTCGCCGAGCCCGGGCGTGAGCCGCCGCAGGCGGCGCAGCCGGAGGCTACGGCCGGTCACTCGCGCCCCATGTCCCGGTGTACGACGACGGTCTCGACTCCCTCGGAGGCGAGGCGGGCGGCGAGCTTCTCGGACATGGCGACGCTGCGGTGCTTGCCGCCCGTGCAGCCGACCGCGATGGTCACGTACCGCTTGCCCTCGCGGCGGTAGCCGGCGGCGATGAGCTGGAGCAGCTCGGCGTACCGGTCGAGGAACTCCTTGGCGCCGGGCTGGTTGAAGACGTAGCCCGACACCTCCTCGTTGAGGCCGGTGAAGGGGCGCAGCTCCGGGACCCAGTGCGGGTTCGGCAGGAAGCGGCAGTCCACGACGAGGTCGGCGTCGACGGGCAGGCCGTACTTGTAGCCGAAGGACATGACGGTGGCGCGCAGCTCCGGCTCCTCGTCCCCGGCGAACTGGGCGTCCATCTTGGCGCGCAGCTCGTGGACGTTGAGGCTGGAGGTGTCGATCACCAGGTCGGCGTCGCCGCGCAGCTCGCGCAGCAGGTCGCGCTCGGCGGCGATGCCGTCGACGATGCGGCCGTCGCCCTGGAGGGGGTGCGGCCGGCGGACCGACTCGAAGCGGCGGACCAGCGCGTCGTCCGAGGACTCCAGGAAGACGACGCGGTGGGTCACGCCGCGGCCGTCGAGGTCGGCCAGGGACTCGCGGAGGTTGTCGAAGAAGCGGCGGCCGCGGACGTCGACGACGACGGCGATCCGGGCGACGTTTCCCTGCGAGCGGGCGCCGAGCTCCACCATGGTGGGGATCAGCGCGGGCGGCAGGTTGTCGACCACGAACCAGCCGAGGTCCTCCAGGCACTTCGCGGCCGTACTGCGGCCGGCTCCGGACATGCCGGAGATGATCACCAGCTCGGGGATGGCCGCCTCGGCGGCTTCACCCGCCTCCACGCTCGTGCCCGTACTCACCTGTGCTCCGTCTCGGTCGTGTGCGTTCATTGCTCCGTCCCCCGTTCGGCCGAGGTCCCCGCGGGCGCGGGGGTCTCGTCCTCAATGATCTCTCCTGTCGCGGTGTTCACGGCAGGAGCCGCGGGGGCCGCCTGGGCGAGGGCCACGGCCACGGTCTCGGCCGTCTTGCGTCCTATGCCCGGGACCTCGCAGATCTGGTCGATTGTCGCCTGCCGCAGCTTCTTCACCGAACCGAAGTGCTTGATCAGCGCCAGCTTGCGGCTCTCCCCCAGGCCGGGTACGTCGTCCAGGGGGCCCGCCTTCAGGCGCTTGCCGCGCTTGTTGCGCTGGTACTGGATGGCGAAGCGGTGAGCCTCGTCACGCACCCGCTGGAGGAGGTAGAGGCCCTCGCTGGTGCGGGGCAGCACCACCGGGTCGTCCTCGCCGGGCAGCCAGACCTCCTCCAGCCGCTTGGCGAGGCCGCAGACGGCCACGTCGTCGACGCCGAGCTCCGTGAGCGCACGCTGGGCGGCCTCGACCTGCGGGCGGCCCCCGTCGACCACGACGAGCTGGGGCGGGTACGCGAACCGCTTCGGCCTGCCGTCGTCCTCGGGCCGGGGCTCGTCGCCGTCCTCCGGGCTCCACTCCCCCGTCTTCAGCTTCTCCTGGAGGTAGCGCCGGAACCGCCGGGAGACCACCTCGTGCATGGACCGCACGTCGTCCTGCCCGGTGCCGTGCCAGACCTGCGTGTCTCCGACACGGCCCTTCACCTGGAAGCGGCGGTACTCGCTCTTGCGGGCCAGCCCGTCCTCGAAGACGACCATGGAGGCGACGACGTCGTCGCCCTGGAGGTGCGAGATGTCGAAGCACTCGATGCGCAGCGGCGCGCTGTCCAGGTCCAGTGCCTCGGCGATCTCCTCCAGGGCGCGGGAGCGGGTGGTGAGGTCGCTGGCGCGCTTGGTCTTGTGCAGGGCGAGGGACTGCACCGCGTTCCGCCGGACCGTTTCCATCAGGTCCTTCTTGTCGCCGCGCTGCGGGACGCGCAGGCTGACCTGGGAGCCGCGGTGCTCGGCGAGCCACTGGGAGACGGCGGCGGAGTCCTCGGGCAGGGCGGGGACCAGGACTTCCTTGGGGACGCCCTCGCCGTGCTCCTCGCCGTACAGCTGCTGGAGGGCGTGCTCGACGAGGCCGGCGGTGTCGACGGCCTCGACCTTGTCGGTGACCCAGCCGCGCTGGCCGCGGACGCGGCCGCCGCGGACGTGGAAGATCTGGACGGCCGCCTCCAGCTCGTCCTCGCCGACGGCGATCAGGTCGGCGTCGGTGGCGTCGGCCAGGACGACGGCGTTCTTCTCCATCGCCCGGCGGAGCGCCCCTATGTCGTCGCGCAGCCGGGCGGCCTTCTCGTACTCCATCTCCTCGGCGGCCTCGTGCATGCGCTTTTCGAGGCGGGAGAGGTAGGTGCCGGTGCGGCCGGCCATGAAGTCGCAGAACTCCTCGGCCAGTTCGCGGTGGTCCTCGGGGGTGATGCGGCCGACGCAGGGGGCCGAGCACTTGCCGATGTAGCCGAGCAGGCAGGGCCGGCCGATCTGCGCGGAGCGCTTGAACACGCCGGCGGAGCAGGTCCTGACGGGGAACACCCGCAGCATCAGGTCGACGGTCTCGCGGATGGCCCAGGCGTGCGCGTAGGGGCCGAAGTAGCGCACGCCCTTCTTCTTGGGGCCGCGCATGACCTGGACGCGGGGGTACTCCTCGTTGAGCGTCACGGCGAGGGACGGATAGCTCTTGTCGTCGCGGTACTTGACGTTGAAGCGGGGGTCGTACTCCTTGATCCAGGAGTATTCCAGCTGGAGCGCCTCGACCTCGGTGGAGACCACGGTCCACTCGACGGAGGCGGCGGTGGTGACCATCGTGGCGGTGCGGGGGTGCAGGCCGGCCACGTCCTGGAAGTAGTTGGCGAGCCGCTGGCGCAGGCTCTTGGCCTTCCCGACGTAGATCACCCTGCGGTGCTCGTCACGGAACCGGTAGACACCGGGCGAGTCGGGAACCTGGCCCGGCGCGGGGCGGTAGCTGGAGGGGTCGGCCATGCCCTCCACCCTACTGGCGGGCACCGACATCCCGGCCCATCCGACGGACCCGGCAAGGGCGCCCGGAACACCGCCCGGGGGGCCACGGGTGCGCCGGTGCGGGGGCTCCGCGGGGGGGGCGGTGCGGGGGCTCCGCGGGGGGGCGGTGCGGTGCCGGGCCGCGGAGGCGCCGGGTGCCCGATCCGCGGCCGGGGCCTGCGGGTGCGCTGCCCGCGCGGGGATGCCGGTGCGCCAGCGCGGCGGTACCGGTGCGCTGCCGGCGCGGGGGTACCGGTGCGCTGCCGGCGCGGGGGTACCGGTGCGCTGCCGGCGCGGGGATGCCGGTGCGCTGCCGGCGCGGGGTGGGGGCGGAGCGCCGGGGGTGCGGGCGGAGCGCCGGGGGTGCGGGCGGAGGCTCCGGAGGCGCGGGGGGGGGAGGCTTCGGAGGCGCGGAGGGAAGCCCCGGGGGCGGGCGAAGCCCCCGGGGGCGGGCGGAGGTCCGCGGGGTGCGGGCGGAGGCTCCGCGGGGTGCGGGCGGAGCGCCCGGGGGCGGGTGGAGTGGCCCCCGGCGGGGTGTGGGGTTCGTCCCCGCCGGGGGGGCGGGGCGCGCCGGGGCGGCGCGCCCCGGGGCGTCAGGCGGAGCGGCGGCGGCGGAGCCAGAGCGCGGCGGCGGCGGTCACCGCGCCCGCCGCAGCCACCGGCAGGGCCACGGCCCCGCCGGCACCCGGAGCCGGCGCGGCCGCGTATCCACCGGCCTTGCCGGCCCGCGCGTACGCGGACCCCGGCAGCTTGTCGCCGTACGCCGCCCGCACCCGCGCCCCGTAGGCGGCGAGCGTGGTGCCCCGGGCGCCGACGGCCCGTACCGCGTCCTGGTCCAGCGGGAGCACCTTCGCCCCCTTGGCCACGTACCACGCGTCGATCTGCGGTTCGCGGAAGACGACCCCGCCCGGCAGGGCCCGGGCGCCCGCGGCGGCGTAGCGGAACTCGTCGTCGCCGGTGGCGATGTTCACCACCCGCCAGGACCCGCCCACCGGCGCGGTCCACAGCGAGGCGAGCTGCCCGTCGGCGGCGACGGCCTTGCTGGCCAGGAACTCGACCCGGGCGACGGGCGCGCCGGCCCGGCCCGCGACGAAGTCGGGCGACAGGTAGTGCACGGCGAGCGTCCCGCCCTCGACGCGCGGTCTGGCGGCCGCCGCCGAGACCTTGCCCTCGCGGGAGAAGAACCGGGACAGGGTGGAGAGGGTGGCCGGCGCGGCGGCCGCGGCCCGGGCGGCGGCCAGGCTCTCCGCGGAGGCCGGGACGGGAGCCGGCGCACCGGGCGGCTGGGGGGCTGCGGCCTGCGCCGGCGGGGCGAGGGCCAGCAGGGCCGCGGCGGCGGCACCGGTGAGGGCGGTGGCGGCGGTGGCACGGAAGGTCATGGTGCTCACGCCCCGATCCGGTAGAGCGAGTGGGTCCAGGAGAAGGAGTTGTTGTTCACGTACCAGGCGTGGGAGGCCCAGTTGTAGCGGTCGCTGGACGGCCACGGGTCGCCCCAGTAGACCCAGCTGTTCGCGTCGTCGTAGCCGTAGACCACGTGCATGTGGCCGCCGCCGCTCGACCACTGGATGCGGGTCTCGACCGGCCGGTTGTAGTTGATCTCGTTCTGCACGGTGGAGTAGCGCAGCCAGCCGTTCACGTACGAGCCGGAGCTGATGCCGGCCCAGTCCAGACCGGTCTGGACGTTGCCGAGCGTGGCCTGCCAGTTGGGGCAGTCGTACCCCTGCTGGCGGTTGAAGGCGGCGTTGCAGAACTGGTTCTGGGAGTAGTTCCGGCCGAACCACGTGGCGATCGTGTTGCCGGAGGCCGCCCAGCACCAGTTGGTCTTCTGCTGCGCCTGCATGGTGATGTTGAGCCGCTTGTAGGCGAGGGCGGCCGCCGGGGCGGCGGGTGCCGTCGGCGCGGGCCGGCTCGCCCGTACGTCGTCCTGCGGGCCGGTGGCCGCCGTGGCGGAGGCGGGGCCGGCGGGCAGGGCGACCAGCAGGGCGGTGACGAGGGCGGCCAGGGACAGCCGCCCGTTTCTGTTGCGCATCGCGTTCCTCCCGGAGTGGGGATCCCCCGGGGCCCGCCGTCCGACGGCAACCGGTCGGCGGGGCCCGGGGGGTGTGGGGATGGAGGAGCGCGTCCGGACGCTGTGGAGGAGCATCAGGTGTTGTCGCGATCAGGTCAACACGGTTCAATGCCAGGTGACATTGCAGTGTGAACGGTGACGCTGCGATGTGAACGCCCGGCCTCCGTCGACCAGGAACCCGGGCGCCACCGGTGGGACCTTCCGTCCCATCCGGCGTGAACATTCACAGAGGAGTCGCCAATGCGGCGCACCAGCGACCCCGGGGGCGATGCGGGGGCCGCGGCGGGTGAGCTCGCGCAACTGCTCCGCGCGGGCCCCTTCCACCTCGCCCTGCGCGCTGCGCTCTCCGCGCGCGGGCTCCCGCTGCACCGCGTCCAGCACCGGCTGGCGTCCCGGGGCATCAAGGTAGGCGTGACCAGCCTCAGTTACTGGCAGCAGGGTGCCCGGCGCCCGCAGCGGCCCGAGTCGCTCAAGGCGGTGCGGGCGCTGGAGACGATCCTGGAGCTGCCGTCGGGCGCGCTCACCCGGCTGCTGCTGCCCGCCGGGGCCCGTACGGAGCCCGGTCGGCCGACCGCCCGCCCGTACCCGGCGCTGCTGGCGGCGGGCGACGCGGTCGAGCGGCTGCTGGCGGAGCTGGAGTGGCCGTCGGACGGCGGCCTGCACACGGTGGGCCACCACGAGCGGGTGCGGATCGGGGCGGGGTACGAGCTGACCGGCCGCGACTCGCAGCACGTGGTGCGCGCGCACCGCGACGGGGTGGACCGGTACCTGGCGATCCACCACGGGGACCCGGGCTGCGACCCGGCGAGGGTGGAGGTGCGGGCCCACGAGAACTGCCGGACCGGGCGGGTGCGCTGGCACCGGGAGACCGGTGTGGTGGTCGCGGAGCTGTTGTTCGACGCGCGGCTGCGCTCCGGGGACACGTACCTCTTCGGGTACGGCTTCGAGGACGGCACCGGCGGCCGCAGCAGCGAGTACCTGCGGGGCTTCAGCTACGCGGGCGGCCAGTACGTGCTCCAGGTCCGCTTCGACGAGGCCGCGCTGCCGGTGCGCTGCCGGCGGTTCAGCCAGTCCGGCCCGGGCGCGCCGCGCGGGGAGGTCGCGGACCTGACCCCGAGCGGGCGGCACCGGGCCGTGCACCTGGTGGAGACCGGCGTACGGCGCGGGATCCTCGGCATCGGCTGGGACTGGGAGTAGCGGGCGGCCGGGCCCGGTGGTGTCAGCCCGCGATGAGCTTGCCGCCCTCGACCTTCACCGGGATCTCGGGCAGCGGGCTCGGGGCGGGGCCGGCGAGCACCTTGCCGGTGGCGACGTCGAAGCGGCTCATGTGGCAGGGGCAGTTGCCCTCGCCGTTCTCGATCTTGTCCAGGATGCAGCCGGCGTGGGTGCACTTGGCGCTGAAGGCCCGGTACTGCCCGGCCGAGGGCTGGCTGACCAGGAGCCGCTGCTCGCGGAACAGCTTCGCGCCGCCGACCGGCACGGCCTCCGCGGCACCCAGGTCCAGGGGCTCGCTGGGCTTCTCGGCGTCGACGGTGCTGCCGGGCTCGGTGGAGCAGGCGGCGAGCGAGATGCCGGCGCCGGCGGCACCCGCGAGCGCGGCGGCGCCCTTGAGCACGGTTCGGCGGGCGGCGGGCTGGGCCATGGTCTCTCCCGGGGTCCGGAGGGTGGTCGCGGTGGCCGCGAGGGCGCGGAAACCCCTCCGACGATACCGGCGCTGCCGGTGCGGGGGCGGTCTGGGATACGTTCGCCCCGTGATCGTCGTCGGTGGAGAAGCCCTGATCGACCTCGTGCCCGCGCCCGGGCCGGTGGAGGCCCTGCTGCCCCGCCCGGGCGGCGGGCCGTACAACACCGCCCTGGCGCTGGGGCGGCTCGGGGACCGGGTGGCGTTCTGTTCGCGGGTCTCGACGGACGCGTTCGGGGAGACGCTGCTGGCCGGGCTGCGTGCGGCGGGGGTGGACTGCTCGCTGGTGCAGCGCGGGCCCGAGCCGACGACGCTGGCGGTGGCCTCGGTCGGGCCGGACGGCTCGGCGGCGTACAGCTTCTACACCGAGGGCACGGCGGACCGTTTCTTCACCCTTCCCGAGCTGCCGTCCGGGGTACGCGGCCTGGCGCTGGGCACCTGTTCCCTGGTGCTGGAGCCCGGGGCCGGCGCGTACGAGGCGCTGCTGCGCCGGGAGGCCGGGCGGGGGGTGTTCACGCTGCTCGACCCCAACATCCGGCCGGGGCTGATCGCGGATCCCGAGGCGTACCGGGCGCGGTTCCTGGGCTGGTTGCCGTACGTCTCGCTGCTGAAGCTCTCGGAGGAGGACGCGGCCTGGCTGGGCGGGAGCGTGGACCGGTGGCTGGCGGCCGGGCCCCGGGCGGTGGTGCTGACCCGGGGTGCGGAGGGGATGACGGTGCGCACGCGGGAGGGTGCGGAGCACTCCGTGCCGGCGCGGCGGGTGGCGGTGGCGGACACGATCGGGGCCGGGGACACGGTGAACGCGGCGCTGCTGCACCGGCTGCTGGGGGCGCCGGATCCCGAACGGCCGGACTGGCCCGCCGTGCTGGACTTCGCGGCCCGGGCCGCCGCCCTGACCTGCACCCGCGCGGGGGCCGAGCCGCCGTATGCGGCGGAATTGTGACGGACCGCCAACAAGGCGGCGAAATTCCGGAGTTTACGATCACGGCACCGGTCGGCGACGCTTGGACCGGGCAATGGCACCCCAGAACGAAAAGGGACCACAGTGACGGAATTCCTGGAGTACGACGGCGGGCGGATCGCGTACGACGACAACGGGGCCGAGGGGCCGCTCGTCGTGTGCGTGCCGGGGCTGGGCAACACCCGCGCCGCGTACCGGTTCCTGGCTCCCGGTCTGGGCGAGTCGGGGTTCCGGGTGGTCACCTGCGATCTGCGCGGGTCGGGCGCGTCGAGTGCGGGTGAGCGGGAGTACGGGCAGGACGCCCTGGCGGGCGATCTGCGGGCCCTGGTGCGGCACCTGGACGCGGGGCCCGCGTTCGTGGTGGCGCATGCGAACGCGGCGGGTGCGGCGGTGGTCGCGGCCGCCGGTGAGCCGGGGCTGTTCGGCGGGCTGGTGCTGCTGGCGCCGTTCGTCCGCGCCGGGGCGGGCTCGGGGCTGCGGGCCGGGCGGTTCGTACGGTCGTGGACGCGGCAGTGGGCCGGGCTGTTCCCGAAGGACAAGCCGGAGGACTTCGCCGACGCGCGGCGGGAGCTGTCGGAGTCGCTGCGGCAGCCGGGGCACCTGGCCGCCCTGCGGGCCATGATCGCGGCGGGTGCGGGGCCGGCCGAGGCGGCGCTCGGTGCGCTGCGGGTGCCGGTGCAGGTCGTGGTGGGCGGGACGGACCCGCACTTCGGGCCGGACCCGCTGACCGAGGCGGAGTGGATCGGCGAGCGCACCGGCGGTGAGGTGGTCCTGATCGACGAGGCCGGGCACTACCCGATGCTGGACCGGCCGTCGCAGGTCGCGGCGGCCGCGGTGCCGTTCATGGCCCGGGTGGCCATGCGGCGCGCGGCGTAGCGGGCGCGGTCGCGCCGGACGCCCCTCGGGGGTCCGGCGCGGGATGCGACGCGGGATGCGACGCGGGCGGGGCCCGGTCCACACGAGTGGTGGACCGGGCCCCGCCCGCGTGCTCGGGGTGGGTGCCGGGGTGCGGCACCCGCCCGCTCAGCTCTTCTTGGCCCGGGAGGCCGCCGTGGTCTTCTTCGCGGCGGTCTTGCGCGGTGCCGCCGTCTTGCGCGGTGCCGCCTTCTTCGCGGAGCGCGCCGCCGGCACCGTCGCGTCCGAGACCCGGTCGGCCCCGAGGATGTCCCGGAGGAACTTGCCGGTGTGGCTGGCGCCGACGGAGGCGACCTGCTCGGGCGTGCCCTCGGCGACGACCATGCCGCCGCCGTAACCGCCCTCGGGTCCCATGTCGATGACCCAGTCGGCGGTCTTGATGACGTCCAGGTTGTGCTCGATGACGATCACCGAGTTGCCCTTGTCGACCAGGCCGGAGAGCACCTTGATGAGCTTCGAGATGTCCTCGAAGTGCAGGCCGGTGGTGGGCTCGTCCAGGACGTAGACCGTGCGCCCGGTCGAGCGCTTCTGCAGCTCGGAGGCGAGCTTCACGCGCTGGGCCTCGCCGCCGGAGAGGGTCGGCGCGGACTGGCCGAGGCGGACGTAGCCGAGGCCGACCTCGTTGAGCGTGCGCAGGTGCCGGGCGATGGTCGGGACGGCCTCGAAGAAGTCGAGGGCCTCCTCGATCGGCATGTCCAGGACCTCGGCGATGGACTTGCCCTTGTAGTGGACCTCCAGGGTCTCGCGGTTGTACCGGGCGCCGTGGCAGACCTCGCACGGGACGTACACGTCCGGCAGGAAGTTCATCTCGATCTTGATGGTGCCGTCGCCGGAGCAGTTCTCGCAGCGGCCGCCCTTGACGTTGAAGGAGAAGCGGCCGGGGAGGTAGCCGCGGACCTTCGCCTCCATCGTCTCGGCGAAGAGCTTGCGGACGTGGTCGAAGACGCCCGTGTAGGTGGCCGGGTTGGACCGCGGGGTGCGGCCGATCGGCGACTGGTCGACGTGGACGACCTTGTCGACCAGGTCGTCGCCGGCGACCCGGGTGTGGCGGCCGGGCACCGTGCGCGCGCCGTTCAGCTCGCGGGCCAGGTGCGTGTACAGGATGTCGTTGACCAGCGTGGACTTGCCCGATCCCGAGACGCCGGTGACGGCCGTGAACACCCCGAGCGGGAAGGACACGTCGATGTCCCGGAGGTTGTTCTCCTTGGCGCCGTGCACGGTGAGCTTCCGCTCGCCGTTCACCGGGCGGCGGACGTCGGGGACGGCGATCGACTTCTTGCCGGAGAGGTACTGGCCGGTCATCGAGTCGCCGTTCTTCAGCAGCTCCTTGAGGGAGCCGCTGTGCACGACCTTGCCGCCGTGCTCGCCGGCGCCGGGGCCGATGTCGACCACCCAGTCGGCCACCTTGATGGTGTCCTCGTCGTGCTCGACGACGATCAGGGTGTTGCCCATGTCGCGGAGCCGGACCAGGGTCTCGATGAGGCGGTGGTTGTCCCGCTGGTGCAGGCCGATGGACGGCTCGTCGAGGACGTAGAGCACGCCGACGAGGCCGGAGCCGATCTGGGTGGCCAGCCGGATGCGCTGGGCCTCGCCGCCGGAGAGGGTGCCCGCGGCGCGGTTGAGGGAGAGGTAGTCGAGGCCGACGTCCACCAGGAAGCGGAGGCGTTCGTTGACCTCCTTCAGGACGCGCTCGGCGATCTTCTTGTCGCGGGCGTCGAGGCGGAGCCGGCCGAGGAAGTCGGCGCACTCGCTGATCGACATCGCCGAGACCTCGGCGATCGACTTCTCCATGACCGTGACGGCGAGCACGATCGGCTTCAGGCGCGTGCCCTCGCAGGTCGGGCACGGCACCTCGCGCATGTACCCCTCGAAGCGCTCGCGGCTGGAGTCGCTCTCCGCCTCCGAGTGCCGCCGCTTGACGAAGGGCACGGCACCCTCGAAGGCCGTGGTGTACGCGCGCTCGCGGCCGTAGCGGTTGCGGTACCGCACCTGGATCTGGGTCTTGTGTCCGTACAGCAGCGCCTTCTTGGCCCGCTGCGGGAGGCCCGCCCAGGGGATGTCGGTCCGGAAGCCGAGCTCGTCGGCGAGGGCGCCGACCAGCCGCGCGAAGTAGTCCTTGGTGTGGCCGAGCGACCAGGGCGAGACCGCGCCCTCGTCGAGGGACTTGTCCTCGTCCGGGATGATCAGCTCCGGGTCGACCTCCATGCGCGTGCCGATGCCGGTGCACTCCGGGCAGGCGCCGAAGGGCGAGTTGAAGGAGAAGGAGCGCGGCTCCAGCTCCTCGAAGGAGAGGTCGTCGTACGGGCAGTAGAGGTGCTCGGAGTACATCCGCTCACGCTCGGGGTCGTCCTCGGCGAGGTCGACGAAGTCGAGGATGACCATGCCGCCGGAGAGGCCGAGCGCGGTCTCGACGGAGTCGGTCAGGCGGCGCTTGGCGCTGTCCTTGACGGTGAGGCGGTCGACGACCACCTCGATGGTGTGCTTCTCCTGCTTCTTCAGCGTCGGCGGCTCGGAGAGCTGGATCGTCGTGCCGTCGACCCGGGCGCGGCTGTAGCCCTTGGTCTGGAGGTCGGCGAAGAGGTCGACGAACTCGCCCTTGCGCTCGCGCACCAGCGGCGAGAGGACCTGGAAGCGGCTGCCCTCGGGCAGCGCGAGGACCTTGTCGACGATGGCCTGCGGCGACTGCCGGGAGATCGGCCGGGAGCACTCCGGGCAGTGGGGCTTGCCGATGCGGGCGAACAGCAGCCGGAGGTAGTCGTACACCTCCGTGATCGTGCCGACCGTGGAGCGGGGGTTGCGCGAGGTGGACTTCTGGTCGATCGAGACGGCCGGGGAGAGGCCCTCGATGAAGTCGACGTCGGGCTTGTCCATCTGGCCGAGGAACTGGCGGGCGTACGAGGAGAGCGACTCGACGTACCGGCGCTGCCCCTCGGCGAAGATCGTGTCGAACGCGAGGGAGGACTTGCCCGACCCGGAGAGTCCTGTGAAGACGATGAGCGAGTCGCGGGGCAGGTCGAGCGAGACGTTCTTCAGGTTGTGCTCGCGAGCGCCACGAACGATGAGACGGTCGGTCACGCCGGTCCGCACCTTTCTAGAGAGAGCGGGGGAACGGGCCCCCGTCCCAGGGTATGGGGGGTGCCACGAAGCTGTATCGAGGTTCGACTTCCGAGCGTATAGCACGCGCATTCGATTTATGGCGCGCGAAGGCTTCCTTCACCCGAAGGGGTGGCGGCGCTATCGTCGGCGCCATGATTGATCATGTGCACGACCTGCACTCCGTACGTGAGGCGACCGACCGACTGCTGAGCGCGGTCGCCAAACTGGACAACGCGTCCCTCGCCGAGCCGTCACGTCTGCCCGGCTGGACCCGGGGCCACATCCTGGCCCATCTCGCACGTAACGCGGACGCCCTCGTGAACGTGTTCGAGGACCGCCCCATGTACACGAGCGCCGAGGCCCGGGACGCGGACATCGAGCGCGACGCGGGACGCACTCTGGAAGAACAGCTGACGGACGTCCGTGATTCCGCGGACCGCTGGCAGGCCGTGACGGAGGTCCCCGCTGACTGGTCACGGACGGTCGAGCTGCGCAACGGCGTCACGGACAGCGCGGCG
This sequence comes from Streptomyces sp. NPDC101132, assembly GCF_044759225.1. Lineage (NCBI taxonomy): Bacteria > Bacillati > Actinomycetota > Actinomycetes > Kitasatosporales > Streptomycetaceae > Streptomyces > Streptomyces sp. NPDC101132. Next base: position 490,644 of record NZ_JBIVYX010000003.1, on the reverse strand, counting down.
CGCGTCCCCTTCCGCCGCCTGGTCGAGGTCGAGCTGCACCACGTGGACCTGGGCATCGGCTACGAGCTCGCGGACCTGCCCGCCGAGTTCACCGCCCGGGAGATCGAGTTCCTGGCCGAGCGCTGGTCGGACCGCCCCGAGGTCCCGCCCGTGGCCCTGGTCGCGACGGACGGCGGCAGCTGGCACACCGGCTCCGCGGAGGGCACCCCAGTCACCGTGCGCGGCACCTCCGCCGACATCCTGGGCTGGCTGGCGGGCCGCGGCGACAAGGGCGCGGCGCTCACCGTCGACGGCGGCACGCTCCCCGCCCTGCCCCCGCTATAGGCTGCCGACATGACGTACAGCGGAGCGGTGAAGGTCGGCGGTCCGGCCGACGTGCACGAACTCACGGACCTGATGATCTCCAAGGTCGCCGTGGGCCCGATGAACAACAACGCCTACCTGCTGCGGTGCCGGGCCACCGACGAGCAGCTGCTGATCGACGCCGCGGCGGAGCCGGAGACCCTGCTGCACCTGATCGGCGACGACGGCATCGCGTCCGTGGTCACCACCCACCAGCACGGCGACCACTGGGGCGCGCTGGCCGAGGTGGTCGCGGCCACCGGTGCGCGCACGTACGCCGGCCGGTACGACGCCGAGGGCATCCCGGTGGCGACCGAGGTGCTCGTCGAGGACGGTGACACGATCACCGTCGGCCGGGTCTCGCTGACCGCGCGCCACCTGGTGGGTCACACCCCGGGCTCGATCGCCCTCGTCTACGACGACCCGCACGGCCACCCCCACGTCTTCACCGGCGACTGCCTCTTCCCCGGCGGCGTCGGCAACACCCGGGGCGACGCGGAGGCCTTCGCGTCCCTGATCGACGACGTCGAGCAGAAGCTTTTCGGCCCTCTCCCGGACGAGACCTGGGTCTACCCGGGCCACGGCAACGACACCACCCTCGGCGCCGAGCGCCCGCACCTGGCGGAGTGGCGCGAGCGCGGCTGGTAGGCCGCGCGCCCGCGTACGGAAGGCCCTCCCGCACCCCGCGGGAGGGCTTTCCGCGTACCCGGTACGGGTCCCCCCGCCCCGGTCGCGGACGCCGCGCCGCAGGTCAACCGGGCCAGGTGGATGCACTCCTTCCGGTCAAGCTGTGCGGCACCCCCTCGCGTACCGGGCGCGGAACCGGTAGGTGGAGGCCCATGCGCGCCGATCACTCGCCCCCCATGGTCCGCCTCGCCCTGGCCTCCCTCGCGGGGACGGCCATCGAGTTCTACGACTTCTTCGTCTACGGCACCGCCGCCGCCCTGGTCCTCGGCCCCCTCTTCTTCCCCACCTTCTCGCCCCTGGCCGGCACCCTGGCCGCCTTCGCGACCTTCGGTGTCGGCTTCGTGGCCCGCCCGCTGGGCTCGGCGGTCTTCGGGCACGTCGGCGACCGGTACGGCCGCCGTCCGGTGCTCTTCACGTCCCTGCTGCTGACCGGCGCCGCGACCGTGGCGATCGGCTTCCTGCCGACGTACGCCACCATCGGCGTCGGAGCGCCGGTGCTGCTCCTCGTGCTGCGCTTCCTCCAGGGCTTCGGCCTGGGCGGCGAGTGGGGCGGCGCCGTGCTGCTCACCGCCGAGCACGCGCCCGAGCGGCGGCGCGGGCTCTGGACGAGCTTCCCGCAGATCGGCCCGGCCGTCGGCTTCCTGATGGCCAACGGCGTGATGCTGGGCCTGTCCGCGGTGCTCACCGACGCGCAGTTCCGCTCCTGGGGCTGGCGGGTGCCCTTCTGGGTGGCCGGGGTGCTGGCGGTCGGCGGGCTGCTGCTGCGGGCCGCGCTGGAGGAGACCCCGGAGTTCCGGGCGCTGGCCGCGAGCGGCACGCGGGCGGCCGCGCCGCTGGCCGAGGTGTTCCGCGGGCACTGGCGGCTGGTGCTGCTGACCGGGGGCGCGCTGTCCGTGGGGTACGCGGTGTTCTACACGGTGAGCACGTGGTCGCTGGCCTACGGGACGGAGCGGCTGGGCGTCAGCCGGACCACGATGCTGACCTGCATCATGACGGCGGTCGCCCTGAAGGGGGCCACCACGCCGTTCATCGCGATGCTGAGCGACCGGTACGGCCGGCGCCCGCTGTGCCTGATCGGGTGCGCGGCGGCGACGGTGTGGATGTTCCCGCTGATCGCGCTGCTGCGGACCGGGCGGCCGCTGCTGATGACCCTGGGCTTCCTGGGCGGGCTGATGGCGATGGTCACGATGTTCGCGGTGGTGGCGGCCTACCTGCCGGAGCTGTACGAGCCCCGGGTGCGCTGCACGGGCGCCGCGGTGGGCTACAACCTGGGCGGGGTGCTGGGCGGGGCGGTGACGCCGCTGGTGGCCACGGCGCTGGCGGACGTGGACGGCCCGCCCTGGGGGGTGGCCGCGTACCTGACCGGGGTGTGCCTGGTGAGCCTGGTCTGCTTCGCGCTGCTGCCGGAGACCCGGCCTGCCTCGGTACGCGCCGCGGGGGCGGCCGAAGCGACCGCCCCCGCATAGGGCTCGTGGAGCAGGCCTCCGTACGCGGGTCCCGCGGGATCCGCGCCGGGGGTCAGGCCTCGACGCTCTCCTTCTCCGCCGCGGCGGCCTCGGCCGCCGCCTGCTTCCTGGAGGCCATCAGGCTGGTGATGGTGGTGACCACCAGGACGCCGCAGATGACCGTGAGCGAGAACGGGATGGAGATCTCGGGGACGTGGACGCCGGACTCGTGCAGCGCGTGCAGCACGAGCTTGACGCCGATGAAGCCGAGGATGATCGACAGGCCGTAGCTGAGGTGGACCAGCTTCTTGAGCAGGCCGCCGATCAGGAAGTACAGCTGGCGCAGACCCATCAGCGCGAACGCGTTGGCGGTGAACACGATGTACGGGTCCTGCGTGAGGCCGAAGATCGCCGGGATGGAGTCCAGGGCGAACAGCACGTCGGTGGTGCCGATCGCCAGCATGACGATCATCAGCGGGGTCAGCACCCGCTTGCCGTTCTCCCGGATGAAGAGCTTGGTGCCGTGGTAGCGGTCCGCGACGCCGAACTTCTTCTCGATGGACTTCAGGAGGCGGTTCTCCTCGAACTCCTCCTCGTCCTCGTCCTTGCGGGCCTCCTGGATGAGCTTCCAGGCGGTGTAGATCAGGAACGCGCCGAAGATGTAGAAGACCCAGGAGAAGCTGCTGATGATCGCGGCGCCGGCGGCGATGAAGATCGCGCGCAGGACCAGGGCGATCAGCACGCCCACGAGCAGCACCCGCTGCTGGAGGTGGGACGGGACCGCGAACTTCGCCATGATCAGGACGAAGACGAAGAGGTTGTCGACGCTCAGCGACTTCTCGGTGATGAAGCCCGCGAAGAACTCGCCGGACGCCTGGCTGTTGCCGAAGAACAGCAGGCCCAGGCCGAACAGCACGGCCAGGACGATCCAGACGACCGTCCAGATTCCGGCTTCCTTGACCGACACGTCATGCGGCTTGCGGCCGATGAAGAAGTCGGCACCGATGAGGATGCCAAGACCGAGGATGGTCAGCACCCAGACAGACAGAGAAACGTCCACTTACGCCTCCGGCAGATGGCTCGAGCACATGGTCAGCGTCATCGCTGCCGGAGGTCTCTTCCACCAGGGCGCACCGCGCTCGGGCCGGCGCCCCGGGACCGGTCACGGTCCGTATTGACGGGTACGCCGCAGCGGGAATACTCCCCTCCGCGCTCTCAGGGTACCGGCCGGACCGCCTTTTGGTAAAGACAATCCCAAGGAATGGTCAGTGGAAGGTCAGCTCGGGGCCGGTCCCGGGCGCGGCCGGGGCCGGCCCGCGGTCACCGGCCGGTGATCCTGGCCAGCACTTGCTGTGCCTCCCAGGGGGCCAGGTGCAGCGGTTCGTACGTCCAGGCGTGGCCGACCCAGGGATCGGCCAGGTGGTCGTCCGGTACGGGGCTCAGCCGCAGCAGCGAGCGCCACAGGGGGTCGAGCAGTGGCCCGTAGGCGGACGCCTCGTCACGGTCCGCGACCATCAGGAGGTGCACGCCGACCTGCGGACCCTCGTCGGCGAGGTAGCGCAGACGGGTGACGGCGCGCTCGTCGAAGCCGTGCGGGAAGTCGTGGACGATCACCAGCCGGCGCGCGGTGTCGAGGTCCGGCGGGAGGTCCTCCGGGGCACCCGCCTTGAGGGCCATCTGCACCAGGTCCACCCGGCGCGTCAGCGAGGCCAGCAGCTCGGACACCCCGGCCGCACCGGCGGCCGGGGCCTCCGCAAGCAGCCCGGACAGCGGCGCGAGGGCGGCCGCGGCCGCTCCGGCCGGGTCGATGGCGTGGACCCGGAACTCGCCCGCCGGGTGGCTCGCGAGCACCCGGATGGCGAGCGCGACGGCGGTGTCCATGGCGACCCGGCGCAGGTCGTCGGTGTCCATCGCCATGGCGGCCTCCGAGCCGGTGCGCCCGCTGTCGATCCACAGGCCGCGTTCCAGCGGCAGCCTGACCAGCATGGGGATGCGCAGCTCGGGGCTCTCGGGGAGGTGCAGGTCGCCGAGGCGGAGCGCCATCGGGCACTCGTCGGGCTGTTCCGCGCCCTGCCACTGGGGTGCGTCCCAGCGGGCGAAGGCCGGCGGCAGGGCGGGCTCGACCACCTCGGACTCGGCGACGAGCTGGGCGAGGTCGCGGTCCAGTACCGCGCGGGCCTGGGCGACCAGCTCCTCGCGGCGGGCCTGGGCGGTGTCCCGGGCGGAGTCCGCCGCGCCGCCGAGGCGGGCGCGCGGGTCGGTGAGGGTCTGGTCGAGCTCGCGCTCCAGCCGGGAGTCGGCGAACTCGACCGCGTTGCGGTACGCGGCGACGGCCCGGGCCAGGTCCTCGAACATGCCCCAGACCTGGTTGTAGAGCCGCTCCTCCAGCGTCCAGCCGGTGGCGTCGCCCGCCACCGGGCGGGGCGCCTCTCCCTCGGCGGGCTCGGGCGCCCGCGGGACGGGCGGCGGGGGCGTGGTGCGGGCGCGCCGCGGGTGGGCGTAGTCGATGCCCGACCCGCCGGTGGCGGGGCTCTCCGCGGGCCCGGCGGTGCCCTCGGGCGTGCCCTGCGCCCCGGAGGGCACGGGCGTGACGGGCCCGGTGACGGTGGGCGTGACGGGCCCGGTGACGGTGGGGCGGGCGGGGCCGGCCTCGGCGTGGACGCGCGCGGCCAGTTCCGCGGCCTCGGGAGCCGGGAGGCCGTGGTCCGCCAGCAGGGCGGCGAGGCCCCCGGCGTACCCCTGGCCGACGGCCCGCACCTTCCAGGCGTCCTGGCGGCGGTAGAGCTCCAGGGCGATCAGGGCGGTCTCGGCACCGAGACCGGTGACCGTGTACGTGGCCAGCTCGACGCCCGTGGGCTCGGTGACCGCGACGAAGGGCGCGGCGGCCGAGCCGAAGCTCACCGGCCCGGAGCCGGGGACCAGGGCCAGCAGCACGCCGACCCGGTGCACCTCGTCGGGCAGTGCGGAGAGGTCGACCGCGATCAGGTGCCGGGCGGCGGCACCGCCGGGCACGGCCACTCCGGGCAGGCCCGGGGCCCGGTGGGCCAGGGCCCCGGGCCCGGACAGGCGGCCCGCGGCGTCGCCGAGGACGGCGCCGGCCAGTACGGCGGTACCCGCCGACACCCGGATCTCGACCCGGGTCCCGGGCAGCGGGTGGTTCTGCCCCCGCGTCAGCTCGGCCGTCATCGCCGTACTCCCCCTCGTGTCACATGGCCGCGCCCGGCACCCGTGGCCGTACGCGGCGCCGCCGGTGCCCACGGGCACCGGACGGAGCGGTTCCGCGCCGGCCCCGGACGGCCGGCGGCGGGGCCCCGAAGGGCCCCGGCGGGAACCTACAGGTACCGGACGATCTCCGGCATCAGGTCCTGGAAGGTCCGCCCGTTGGCCGGGTTGCCGAGCGCGGTCATCTTCCAGCCCGCGCCCGCGCGGTGCACCTTGGCCATGATCTGCGCCGTGTACGCGCCGCCCCCGGTGAGGGTGTAGCGGGCCAGCTCCTGGCCGTTGGCCTCGTCGACGATGCGGCAGAAGGCGTTGTCCACCTCCTGGAACGTCTGGCCGGTGAAGGAGTTCACCGTGAAGACGATCTGGTCGACGTGGACCGGCACGCGCTGGAGGTCCACGAGGATGGCCTCGTCGTCCCCGCCCTGGCCGACGCCGCCGACCAGGTTGTCGCCGGTGTGCCGGACGGAGCCGTCGTCGCTGACCAGGTGCCGGAAGAAGACCACGTCCACGGGCTGTCCGTCGGCGAAGAGCACCGCGGAGGCGTCGAGGTCGATCTCCCGGGTGCGCGAGCCGAACAGCCCGCGCCGCTTGGCGGCCTGCCAGCCCAGGCCCATCCGCACCGCGGTCAGCGTGCCCCCGTCGGCCTTCTGCAGGCTGATGGCCTGGCCCTTGGTCATGTTGACCGTCACGCTCGGTCCCCTCTCGAAGCGTCCACCGCCGCGTATCACGCGGCTGCCCCAACCCTACGCACGGGCGCCGACATCGAGCCTGGTCCGGGCCGAATCTGTAGCTCTCCTGAGACACAGACCCGGCCCGGCGGAGGACCGGTCAGGCCTGGCCCGCCTCCCGCATCTGCCGCAGCTCCTTCTTGAGTTCGCCGACCTCGTCCCGCAGCCGGGCCGCGATCTCGAACTGGAGCTCCGCCGCGGCCGCGCGCATCCGCGCGGTCATCTCCTCGATCTGCTCGGCCAGTTGTGCCGCCGGACGGTCGGTGAGCACCTCGGTGCCGGCGGCCGCCTTGGCGCCGCCCTTGCCGGCCGCCGCCTTGCCCGGCGCGGCCTTCGCGGCCTTGGCCGCCCTGCCGCCGAGGGCGGGCACCGGCGCCTTGGCGGCCTTGCCCTCCTTGCCCTGGCGGTAGCCGGTGCCGAGCAGCTCCTCGGTGTCGATCTCCTCGCGGGCGATGGTCGCCACGATGTCGTTGATCTTCTTGCGGAGCGGCTGCGGGTCGATTCCGTTGGCCGTGTTGTACGCGACCTGCTTCTCGCGGCGGCGGTTGGTCTCCTCGATGGCCTTCTCCATCGCGGGCGTCATCTTGTCGGCGTACATGTGGACCTGGCCGGAGACGTTGCGCGCGGCGCGGCCGATGGTCTGGATCAGGGAGGTGCCCGAGCGCAGGAACCCCTCCTTGTCCGCGTCGAGGATCGCCACGAGGGACACCTCGGGCAGGTCGAGGCCCTCGCGCAGGAGGTTGATGCCGACCAGGACGTCGAACTCGCCGGCCCGCAGCTCGCGGAGCAGCTCGACGCGGCGCAGCGTGTCGACGTCGCTGTGGAGGTAGCGGACCTGGATGCCCAGTTCGAGGAAGTAGTCGGTGAGGTCCTCGGCCATCTTCTTGGTGAGCGTGGTGACGAGGACCCGCTCGTCCTTCTCGACCCGCTGCCGGATCTCGTGGACGAGGTCGTCGATCTGGCCCTCGGTGGGCTTGACCACCACCTCGGGGTCGATCAGGCCGGTGGGGCGGATGATCTGCTCGACGAAGCCGTCGCCGCGGGACAGCTCGTACTTGCCGGGCGTGGCCGAGAGGTAGACGGTCTGGCCGATCCGCTCCAGGAACTCCTCCCACTTCAGCGGCCGGTTGTCGAGGGCCGAGGGCAGCCGGAAGCCGTGGTCGACCAGGGTCCGCTTGCGGGAGGCGTCGCCCTCGTACATCGCGCCGATCTGGGGCACGGTCACGTGGGACTCGTCGATCACGAGGAGGAAGTCCTCGGGGAAGTAGTCGATCAGGGTGTTCGGCGCGGAGCCGGGCTCGCGGCCGTCCATGTGCAGCGAGTAGTTCTCGATGCCGGAGCAGGACCCGATCTGCTGCATCATCTCCAGGTCGTACGTGGTGCGCATGCGCAGCCGCTGGGCCTCCAGCAGCTTGCCCTGCTTCTCCAGCTCGGCCAGCCGCTCCGCCAGCTCGGCCTCGATGCCCCGGACGGCGTTGTGCATGCGCTCCGGGCCGGCGATGTAGTGGCTGGCGGGGAAGACGTACAGCTCGCGGTCCTCGCTGATCACCTCGCCGGTCAGCGGGTGCAGGGTGGACAGGGCCTCGATCTCGTCGCCGAACATCTCGATGCGGACGGCGAGTTCCTCGTAGACCGGGAAGATCTCGATGGTGTCGCCGCGGACCCGGAAGGTGCCCCGGGTGAAGGCCAGGTCGTTCCGCGTGTACTGGATGTCGACGAAGCGGCGGAGCAGCTCGTCCCGGTCGGTCTCCTCGCCGACCCGGAGCGGCACCATGCGGTCGACGTACTCCTGCGGGGTGCCCAGGCCGTAGATGCAGGAGACGGACGCGACGACGACCACGTCCCGGCGGGTGAGCAGGGAGTTGGTGGCGGAGTGGCGCAGCCGCTCCACCTCTTCGTTGATCGAGGAGTCCTTCTCGATGTACGTGTCCGACTGCGGGACGTACGCCTCGGGCTGGTAGTAGTCGTAGTACGAGACGAAGTACTCGACCGCGTTGTTCGGCAGCAGCTCGCGGAACTCGTTCGCCAGCTGGGCGGCGAGGGTCTTGTTCGGGGCCATGACCAGCGTGGGCCGCTGGAGCCTCTCGATCATCCAGGCCGTGGTGGCCGACTTGCCGGTGCCGGTGGCGCCGAGCAGGACGACGTCCTTCTCGCCGGCGCGGATGCGCCGCTCCAGCTCGTCGATGGCGGCGGGCTGGTCGCCGCTGGGCTGGTACGGGCTGACGACCTCGAAGGGCGCCACCGTGCGTTCGATCTTCGATACGGGCCGCATGGGTCCACCGTACGACCCCCCACTGACATCCCGCCCCGGACCGCCCCGGACCGCCCCCGTCCGTCCCGCTCCACCCCCGTCCGCCCCGGGGCGGACGGGGGCCCGCCGGTGCGGCTCAGCGGTCGCCCGGGCGGTACGGCCGGTCCCACGCCGGGTCGGGCCCCTGGCCGCCGTTCCGGCCGGGGAGGCGCCCGTACCCGGACCCCCTGACCTGGCCCTGGACGTGGTCGTAGGCCCGGTCGTACGCCTGGCCGTAGCCCTGGTCGGCCCGCGGGGGCACCGGGTGGACGGGGCGGCGGGGCCTGGGCGCGGGCGGCGGCGTCTCGCCGGGCTTCTTCCAGTCGGGCGTGCCCATGACCAGCAGCGGGTCGAACATCACCACCACGCCGGCGACCACCAGGAAGACCACCGGGCCGATCAGCATGGGTGCGAGGAGGGTGGCCGGCGCGGAGCCGCCGATGTCGGTGAAGCCGCCGTGCAGCCGCACCGACACGGAGGTCATCGCCGTGTAGTGCATCCCGCTGACCGCGCCGCCCATCACCAGGCTGGCTCCGACCGCCGGCAGGAAGCCGCGGACGCTGACCGCCGCCCAGAGGGCCGCAGTGGCCGCGACCACGGCGATCACCACGGAGAGGGCCACGACCTTCGTGTCGTACTCCAGGTGGCCGCGCAGCCGCATCCCCGCCATGCCGAGGTAGTGCATGGACGCGACGCCCAGTCCGGTGATCGTGCCGCCGGTGACCAGCGACATGGGGGTGCTGCCCCGGTAGCCCACGATGAAGATCCCCACGCCCACCATGACGATGGCGACGGCGAGGCTGGCGAATGTGGTCCGTTTGTCGTAGTTCAGTGGCGACTCGGCGACCGAGAACCCCATCATCGCGATGAAGTGCATGGTCCAGATGCCGGAGCCGATGGCCGTGGCCCCCAGGGCGAGCCAGCCGGGCCGCCACGAGCGCTCGACGAGGAGGGAACGAGTGGTGCAGCGCAGGCCGAGCGCCCCGCCCAGACACGCCATCAGATACGCCGCGAGGGGCGTGATCACGCCATAGCTGAACCCGTCGACCGTGCCGACCGTGCCGGTCACGACGTCCGTCCCGCCCATCCCTGCCCGCCCTTCAGCAAGTCCCGGCCGTGACCGGCGCCAACTCATCCCGCCCCGGGCCTGATTGAGGGCGAGATTAGGGCCGCCGGGCGCTCCCGCGCACTGCCAAGCGCCAGATTTCCCGCACCCGATTTCCGCCACGGCGGAGCCATGACGGCGTTCCGGACGGATTCGTTCTCCTCTCGGCCACCTCGGCCCCGCCGGGCGTTGCCGACGCACCGTCATGCTCGCCACGGCCACCCCTGTCGTCGCCGGCCGGTCCACCGGCCCCCGGCACCCGGAGCACGCCCATGTACGTACGCCCCTCCCGGCGATCCCTCTCCCTGGCCGCGGCCACCGCGCTGCTCGGCCTCGCCCTCACCCTGGCCGGAGCCACGGCCTCGCTGGCCCGGTCCTCCTCCGGACCCGCCGCGGGAACCCCGGCGCGGCCCGGCCTCCCCGGTGCGCCCGGTGCGCCCGGTGCCCTGCCGGCCCGGCTCGGCGCCCCCACCGTCTTCGCCCACCGGGGGGCTTCGGCGTACGCGCCGGAGAACACCCTCGCCGCCGTCGACCACGCCGACGGGCTCGGCATCGAGTGGGTGGAGAACGACGTCCAGCGCACCAGGGACGGCGAGCTGGTCGTCGTCCACGACGAGACCCTGGCCCGGACGACGGACGCGGAGCAGGTCTTCCCGGACCGCTCGCCCTGGCGGGTCGCGGACTTCACGGCCGCCGAGATCGCCCGGCTGGACGCGGGCAGCTGGTTCGGCGCCGGCTTCGCGGGGGCCCGCGTGCCCACGCTGCGGGAGTACCTCGACCGGCTGGAGCTGAACGGACAGCGCCTGCTGCTGGAGATCAAGCTGCCCGCCCTCTACCCGGGCATCGAGCAGGACACCGTGCGGGTGCTGGAGGAGGCCGGGTGGCTCGACCGGCGGCACGTGACGCGGCGGCTGGTGGTGCAGAGCTTCGCCGCCGACTCGATCCGGACCGTGCACGCGCTGCGGCCGGACCTGACCACCGCCTTCCTGGGCACCCCGGCGGTGGCGGAGCTGCCCGCGTACGCGGCCTTCACCGACCGGATCAACCCCTGGTACGGCGGCATCTCCGCGGAGTGGGTGGCGGCCGTGCACGACCTCACGGGCCCGCACGGCAGGCGGCTGGAGGTCGACGCCTGGACCGTGGACAACGCGGACGTCGCGGTGCGGATGGCGGACCTGGGCGTGGACGGGATCATCACGAATCGCCCGGACCGGATCAGGGACGCGGTGACCGGGCGCTGAGCGGGCGCCGACCTGCCGCTGAGCGGTCGCCGACCTGCCGCTGAGCGGGGCCCTGAGCGGGCCGGAGCGCCCCGCGGGCCGGCGGGTGGCGACCGCCGCGGACGGGCGGGGGGGGGAGGACGCCGCCGGCGGGCGGGCAGGACGCGGCGGGCGTTGTCGGCGGGGCGCCGTACGGTGGATTCGTGAACCTCGGTGAGCGCCACCTCGAATGGACCGTCGTCGACAGCGGCGTCGGCCCGCTGTTCCTCGCCGCCACGCCCGCCGGGCTGGTGCGCGTCGAGTTCCACGGCGAGGAGCGCCGGACAGCCCCGCTCGCGGCGCGCCTGGGGGCGGAGCCGGTCCGGCCGCCCGCCGGCGAGGAGGTGCTGCTGGCGGAGCCGGTGCGCCAGCTGGCCGCGTACTTCGCCGGCGAGCTCAGGCGGTTCGAGCTGGCGCTGGACTGGCGGCTGAGCGCCGGCTTCAACCGCCGGGTGCTGGGCGAGCTGGAGCGGTCGGTGCCGTACGGCTCCGTCGTGGGGTACGGCGAGCTGGCCGCCCGCGTGGGACAGCCCGGGGCGGCGCAGGCGGTGGGGGCGGCCATGGGTTCCAATCCGCTGCCGGTCGTGGTGCCCTGCCACCGGGTGCTGGAGAACGACGGGGGCATCGGCGGCTTCGGGGGCGGTCTGGAGGCCAAGCGGACGCTGCTCGCGCTGGAGGGCGTCCTGCCGGAGCCGCTGTTCTGAGCCGCCGGCGGTGGTGCCGACCGGGCGGCAGGCGGCACCGGAAAATGCCTGTTCCGCCGCGGGGTGGGGGCTGCGACACTGCGTCGGTGACCACCGATCCCGCGTGTACCGACGCCACCCCCGGCACCCCGTCCGCCGCCGCACCCGCCGCCGTGACCCCGGAGGAGCTGCCCGCGCTGCGGCGGCGCACCTCCGCGGTGCTCATCGGCAGCCAGATCCTGGGCGGGCTCGGCGTGCCCATCGCCATCGCGCTGGCCCCGGTGCTGGCCACCGAGGTGAGCGGCAGCGAGTCGATGTCCGGCCTGGCGCCGACGGCCTCGGTCACCGGCACCGCGCTGCTGTCGCTGCCGCTGGCCGCGCTGATGACCCGGCGGGGCCGGCGGGCCGGGCTGGTCCTCGCGTACCTGATCGGCGCGTTCGGCGGCGGTCTGGTGGTCCTGGGAGCGGCGCTGGACAGCTTCCCGGTGCTGCTGCTCGGCATGGCCTGCTTCGGTGCCGCCTCCTCGGCGAACCTCCAGGCCCGGTTCGCCGCGGCCGACCTGGCCGAGCCGGACCACCGGGCGCGGGCCATCTCCACGGTCGTGTGGGCGACCACGATCGGCGCGGTGCTGGGTCCGAACCTGGCGGCGCCGGCGAGCCGGAGCTTCGCCGGCAGCTCGATACCCGAGCTCGCCGGGCCCTTCCTGTGGGCGGCGGCGATCTTCCTGCTGGCCGCGCTGCTGGTCGGCGTACTGCTCCGGCCCGACCCGCTGCTCACGGCACGCGCGCTGGCCGCGCCGTCCGAGCAACGGGCCGAGGCGCGCTCGCTGAGGGCCGGGTTCGCGGCCGTGGCGGCATCGCCGCGGGCGCGGCTGGCCCTGGTCACCGTGGCCGTCTCGCACACCGCGATGGTCTCGATCATGGTGATGACGCCGGTGGACCTCGGTCACCACGGGGCGGACCTGGAACTGGTCGGCCTGGTCATCAGCGGCCACATCGCCGGCATGTACGCCTTCTCGCCCGTGTGGGGCTGGCTGGCGGACCGGGTGGGCCGCTTCTCGGTGATCGGGCTGTCGGCCGGCCTGATCGCGCTGGCCGCGCTGCTCGCCGGCACGGCGGGCCCGGACCACGGGCGGACCGCCGCCGGTCTCTTCCTGCTCGGCCTCGGCTGGTCGGCCGGCCTGGTGTCCGGCTCGGCGCTGCTGACCGACTCCGTGCCGCAGGCCGCGCGGGCCGCCGTACAGGGTCTGGCCGATCTCACCAGCAGCGCCTGCGCGGGCCTGGGCGGCGCGGCCGCGGGCCTGATCGTCGCGCAGGCGAGCTACGGCTGGCTGAACGTCATCGGCGCCTCGCTGCTGCTGCCGATGGCGGGGCTCGCGCTGTTCACGGCGCGCCGCCACCCCGTGCCGAAGACGCGGGGCGGGGAGCCGGAGGATCCGGCGTCGTAGCGGCGGCGTCCTCGTGACGTCGGCGGAGTGGTGGCGTGACAGCGGCGTGACGGCCTTCGGGGGATCGTCAGAGGCTGATGTGGTACGCCTTGCGGAGGGTCTCGTGGACGGTCCAGGTCGTACGGTCGCCCTCGCGCAGCACGGCCGCCGTGCCCGGTCCGACCTCCAGGGTGTCGCCGCCCTCCACCTCGACGGTGGCCCGGCCGCTGATCACGACGAACAGCTCGTTCGCCTCGGTGTCGGTCACCACGCCCGGGGTGATCTGCCAGATGCCGCGCAGCTGCTTGCCGTCGGCCGACTCCCAGAGCACCTTGCCGGTCACCACGGGGTCGCCGGAGACGATCTGGGCGGGGTCCAGGGGCTCGGCCTCCAGCTCGACGTCGGGGACGGAAACGGCGAAGGACGCGGGGGCGAGGTCATGGTCACGGGTGCTCATGGCCCGCCACCCTAGCTGCCCGGCGCCGCGTCATGGCTGGTCAGACCGTCCACAATCGGCCCCTTCCACGCGTCAGAGTGCCGGGCGCGTTTGACGGGGTGGATCGCGTGCCATGGATGGGGACATGCCACAACAGCCAGCGGTCCCGGTCCTGTCGGAGGAAGTGCGCGAGGCGGTGGAGCGCGGTGCTCCCGTCGTCGCCCTGGAGTCCACGATCATCGCGCACGGGCTGCCACGCCCGCGGAACCTGGCGGTGGGCGAGGAGCTGGAGGCGCTGGTCCGCGCGGAGGGCGCGGTGCCGGCCACCATCGCGGTGCTCGACGGGGTGCCGTACGCCGGCCTGGACAAGGCCGGGCTCGAACGGGTCGCGGGGGACGCCTCGGTGCGCAAGCTCGGGCACCGCGACCTCGCGCCCGCCATGGCCTCCGGGGCCTCGGGCGCGACGACCGTGTCGGCCACGGCCTTCCTCGCCGCGCGGGCCGGGCTGCGGGTCTTCGCGACCGGCGGGCTGGGCGGCGTGCACCGGGAGTGGGCGGCGAGCCAGGACGAGTCCGCCGACCTGGCGCTGCTCGCCCGGACGCGGATCACGGTGGTGTGCGCGGGGGTGAAGTCGATCCTGGACGTGCCGGCCACGCTCCAGCGGCTGGAGACCCTGGGCGTCGGCGTCCTCGGCTACCGGACGGAACGTTTCCCCGGCTTCTACCTGAGCAGTTCGGGCCTGCCGGTCGACTGGACGGTGGGTACGCCGGAGGAGGTCGCGCGCGTCATGGCCGCGCAGGACGCCCTCGGCGGGCCCGGGTCGGCGCTGCTGGTCGCCCAGCCGGTGCCGGAGGCGGACCAGCTGGACCCCGCGCTGCACGACCGGGTGCTGGCGGAGGCCCTGGAGCGCTGCCGGACGGAGGGGATCACGGGGCAGGCGGTGACGCCGTTCCTGCTGGACCGGCTGGTACGGGCGACCGGCGGGGCGTCGCTGGAGGCCAACCTGGCGGCGGTGCGCGGGAACGTGCGGCTGGCGGCCCGGGTGGCCGCGGCCTGGGCGGACCGGCGTGACGCGGGTGCGGAGGCGGGGCCCGCGCGGTGAACGGGGGGCTGCTGGTCGTCGGGGACGTGGTCACCGATGTGGTGGCGGTCCATCCAGAGCCGCTGGCCCCGGCCACCGACACGCCGGCCCGCATCCGGACGCTGCCCGGCGGCGCGGGGGCCAACGCGGCGTGCTGGGCGGCGCACGAGGGGCTGGCGGAGGTCGGCCTGCTGGCCCGGGTGGGCGCCGAGTCCGCGGCCTGGCACGAGCGCGCGCTGGCCGAGGCGGGGGTGCGGGCCCGGCTGGTGGTGGATCCGGCGGAGCCCACGGCCACCGTGGTGTCCCTGGTCGACGGTGCCGCGGAGCGCACCTTCCTGACGGACAGCGGCGCCGCCCTCTGCCTCTCCCCCGCCGACTGGGCGCCCGAGCTGCTGGACGGGGTGGCCCATCTGCACCTGTCGGGCTACCTGTTCTTCGGCGACACGAGCCGGGCGGCGGCGGTGGCGGCGCTGGGTTCCGCGCGGGCGCGGGGCGTGCCCGTGAGCGTGGACCCCGCGTCGGCGGGCTTCCTCTCCGGGCTCGGGGCGGAACGTTTCCTCGATGCGGTGGGGGACGCCGGCGTGCTGCTGCCGAACGCGGACGAGGCCCGGCTGCTGGCCGGTCTGGCGCCGGACGCGGACGCGGGGCTGGCGGCGGCGGAGCTGAGCCGGCGGGTGCCGCTGGTGGTGGTGACGCTGGGGGCGGCGGGCGCGCTGGTGGCCGAGGCGGGCGAGGTGACGGCCCGGGTGCCGGGGCGGCCGGCGCGGGCCCTGGACACGACGGGTGCGGGGGACGCGTTCACGGGCGGGTTCCTGGCGGCCCGGCTGGGCGGTGCCGGGGTGGCCGACGCGGCCCGTGCCGGGTGCCGGGCGGGCGCGGCGGCGGTGGGGCGGCTCGGCGGCCGGCCGGGGTGAGGGCGGCTTGGGGTGAGGGACGGCCGGGTGTGCGGGTGTGCGGGCCCGGCGGTCGGCGGCCCGGCGGTCGGCCGCGGGCCCGGCGGTCAGCTGCGGATGCCCGTCCAGGCCGGGTGCCGCGGGTCGTCGGCCCGTACCAGCGCGTCCGCCGCCTCCCCCGGCGCGGTCTCGGACTCGTACCGCTCGAAGGCCGGCAGCGTCCAGCGGTCCGCCTCGGGCGTGCGGCGGGCGAGCGCGCCGGGCGACAGGCTGACGTGCACGCTGAGGTCGAAGGGGAACCACCGGCCGAGCAGCAGCGGACCGTGGACGATCAGCACGCCGCCCGGCGGGAGTTCGACGTACGGGCTGCGGGTGGCCCGGTCGGTGACCGGGTCCCACAGGTCGGGCAGGACCCGTCCGCTGCCGCCCGGCTCCAGGGGGCCGAAGACCTCCCGCCACAGCGCGCCGGTGTCGTACCAGCCGCCGAGGTAGGACTCCACGTCCCGGCGGCCGAACTCGTAGCGCAGGGAGGCGGGGCGGAGGAAGCCGTCCGCGGGGACCACGAGGACGGAACGGCCGCGCAGCCGCAGCTCGTCGGCGGTGCGGGCGGCCAGGTCGCCGGTGCCGGCGGCGGGCGCGCCGTCCACCGCCAGCCGCTGCCAGGGGCCTCCGTCGCGGGTGTCGGGGTGTGTGCCGAGGTGCTCCGCGAGGGCCTCCGCCAGCCGTTCCCAGGTGATCGCTTCCATCCGCACGGTCCCATTGTCCCGGTCGTCCGCCGGGCGTTGTCAGTGGCGGGCCCTAGCGTCTTCCCCAGTGATCTCCGGCGGCGGAAATGCCGCCGGTTCCGGCCTGGGGAGGGGTCTGTCATGTCTGCGGAGTCGCTGGTCGAGGACGTCACGTACCTGGAGCTGTCGCAGGACGGCGGCGGTGCGCACAAGTTCTACGAGGTGACGGTCGCGGGCACCGCCGTCACGGTGCGGTACGGCCGGATCGGGGCCGACGGCCAGGTGCAGAGCTCGTCCTTCCCGACCGTGGAGAAGGCCCGCGCGGCCGCCGCGAAGAAGATCGGCGAGAAGGTGCGCAAGGGGTACGCCCCCGCGGTGCGCGGGCAGCGGGCCGCCCGCGCGGTGACCCGGCGTCAGGTGACGTCCTCGCGGTCGACGGCCCGGTCGGTGGCGCCGGTGCTGTGGCGCTTCCGCACGGGGGCCGCGGCCTTCGGCATCCACATCGACGCGGACCGCTGCTGGGTGGGGAACCAGGCGGGCGACGTGTACACCCTCAGCCACGGCGGCGAGGTGCTCGCCAGGTACTCGCTGCCGGACGGGGTGAAGTGCCTGGTCGCGGACGAGTTCTGGATCTACGCGGGCTGTGACGACGGCACGGTGTACGACCTGTCGTCGAAGGTGCCGTTCGGCGCGTACTCGATCGCCGACGACGTGGACATCTTCTGGCTGGACATCCACGAGGGCGTGCTCCACGTGGCCGACGCGAACGGCGGCCTGACGGTGATCGACCACGAGGACGAGTTCCAGTGGTCGCGCCGGTCCTCGGGGCGGCACGCCTGGATGGTGCGGGCGGACGCCGGCGCCGTCTACCACGGGCACGACAAGGGCGTGACGGCGTACGCACCGGACGGCGGCGGGGAGCTGTGGCACACGCCGACGAACGGCTCGGTGCTGTTCGGCTGGCAGGAGGACCACGCGGTGTACGCCGGCACGGGGCGGAGCGTGGTGCAGCGGCTGTCGAAGGCGACGGGTGCGGTGGAGGCGACGTACCGCTGCGACACGACCGTGTACTCGTGCGCCACCTCCGAGGACGGCCGGCACGTGTTCGCCGGCGACTCCTCCTCGTCGGTCTACTGCTTCGACGCGGACGGGCGGCGGCTCTGGAAGCTGGGCACCGGGGGCGGTTCCGCGCTGTCGATGCAGTACCTGGACGAGAAGCTGTACCTGGTGACCACGGACGGCTCGCTGGTCTGCGTGGACGCGAGCGAGGCGGCCATCACGGCGGCGCAGTCGGGTTCGGTGCCGACCGCGGTGGACGTGAAGCAGGCGGCCGCGCTGCCGACGTACACCCCGGCCGCGTCGGTGGCGCAGGTGGCGACGGTGACGGTGGCCCCGGCGGGCGGGATCGTGGTCGAGTGCGTACAGCAGGGCGGACGACTGCGGGTGCACGTGGTGTCGGACGGCTACGAGCCCTCGTGGAACGTGCAGTTCCCGCGCGGGATCCGGGAGCCGGGCGCCCGGTACGTGGTCGAGGGGCTGCACGCGGCCTCGTCCGGGTTCTACCGCGTGCGCGGTGAGATACGGCGCCTGGTCTGAGGGCGCGGCGGCGAATCGGCCGCGGCAGGTGAGAGCGGGCTCCCGCAGCGGTATCAACCCACCGTGAACCTCGTGGTCTTCGAACCGTTGAAGGCGGTGCACTGCGCGGAGTGCCGGGCCGGACCGCTGCGGCGGCACGTCCGGGAGAACCGCGTGCCCCGCTGCCTGGACTGTGCCGACCTGGGGCACCTGGTCTACCTGCCGCGCGGCGACACGGCGCTCACCCGCCGGGCACGGGAGGGCAGTTCGCTGTACGCCGTGGTCGTGCGGTTCAACAAGCGGCGCCGCCGGCACGAGCGGCAGGGGCTGCTGGTGGAGGGGGCCGCGCTGGCCAGGGCCGAGGCCCGGTGCCGGGCGGACGCCGGCGCGCGGGCCCGGCGGCGGGCCCGCGACCAGGTGCGCCGGGCGGCCGAGGACAGCCGGTTCACCGCCGCGTTCGCGGCGGAGATACGCCGGCTGTTCCCCGGCATCCCGCCCGAGCGGGCGCAGTCGGTCGCCGCGCACGCCTCGGTGCGGGGCAGCGGGCGGGTGGGGCGCAGCGCGGCCGGCCGCGCCCTGCACGAGGACGCGGTCGCGGTCGCGGTGCGCGCCTCCGTGCGCCACATGGACACGGAGTACGACGCGCTGCTGATGGCGGGGGTGCCCCGCTTCGAGGCCCGGGCCCGGCTGGCGGCCCGGATCGAGGCGGTGCTGGCCTCCTGGCGGGACCCGGCCGGACCCGCCGCCCGGACACCCCCGCCGGTCCTAGCGGGCGGGGCGGAACCGCCGGTAGAGCAGTGCGCCGCCCAGCAGCAGGCCGGCGCCCGCGGGGGCGAGGTAGCCGAGGGCCTCGGTCCCGGTGTGGGCGAGACCGGGGCCGCCGGGCCGCGGCGGCTGGGCCACGGGCCGGGGGGTGGGCGCGACGGGGCGCGTCACCGGCGGCTGCGGGGGCTTGAGGCCGCTGCGCACCGGGCCGGGTCCGTTGACGGAGGTGTTGCCGGTGGCGGCGTTGCCGACGCCGACGACGTTGACCGAGTTGCCGCTGACGTTCACCGGCACCTTGACGGGCAGCTGGACGCCGTTGCCGGAGAGGATCCCCGGTGAATCCTTTCCGCTGCCGCGCACCAGCACGTCCTCGCCCTGGTCCCCGGCATCGCGCCCCCCGCCGGGTTTACCGGGCCGGGCCCGGCCGTCCTCGTTCGCGCAGGTGTTGCCCGCGGCCGGGTTGAGCAGTCCGGCCACGCTCACGGTGTTGCCGCAGACGTTCACCGGCACGTCGACCGGGAGCTGCACGAGGTTCCCGGAGACCAGGCCGGGCGACCCGGCCGCCGCGCCGTCGGCGCCGCTGTCGGCCCAGGCGCCCCCGGCGAGGCCCGCGAGGGAGAGCGCACCGCCCGCAACGACCGTCGCGATCAAGCCATTTCGAGGAAGCTGCCGCATCTGTGTCCCGCCTTCCGGAGAAGTGTCCGCGGGTGACGCACCCGCACCGGAATCAACGCGATGAAGCCATTCGGGTTATGGCCGGTACGCATTTCACTCCATCGTGTCCTGGGTACTCCGTACTTCATGACCGATCGTCCGCTGCTCCTCCTCGACGTCGACGGACCCCTCAACCCCTTCCGCTCCCGCCTCTCCGGCCTGCGCGGATACACCAGTCACCGGATGTGGCCGGAGCCCTGGCTCACCCACCAGCGGCCCGGTTCGCGGAGGGCGCGGCGCGGTGTGCGGGTGCGGCTGCACCCGGGCCACGGAGCCAGGCTGACCGCACTCCCGTACGAACTCGTCTGGGCGACCGCCTGGATGCACCAGGCGAACGAGATGATCTCCCCGCACGTGGGACTGCCCGGCGACCTGCCGGTCATCGAGTGGCCGGAAATGTTCGCCCGCGATCCCGACGGCCTCTTCTGGAAGACCCGCCCCCTGCTGGAGTGGGCGGCGGGCCGGCCGTTCGCCTGGGTCGACGACATGTTCACGCACCGGGACCGGGTCTACGCCACGGCCCGGCACGACGCACCCTGCCTGCTGCTGCACGTGGACCCCCGCCGGGGCCTGCGCCCGGCGGACTTCACCGCGCTCACGGAGTGGGCGGACCGCCTGTGACGCCGGCCAGGGCCGCCACCGGATCGGCGGCCGGACGGCCCGCGGGCCACCAGACGGGCGGGGTGGCCGGCGAGGACTCGTAGGGGTACCACAGGCCGTCCCGGCCCAGCCTGAGCTGCCGGCTGCCCGAGGTCAGGTGGTTGCGGTGGGGCCGGAAGGTCCCCTCGCCCGCCGCCAGCAGCGCGGGACGGGCCC
This sequence comes from Streptomyces sp. NPDC101132, assembly GCF_044759225.1. NCBI lineage: Bacteria > Bacillati > Actinomycetota > Actinomycetes > Kitasatosporales > Streptomycetaceae > Streptomyces > Streptomyces sp. NPDC101132. The sequence continues at coordinate 470,451 of NZ_JBIVYX010000003.1, read as the reverse complement.
GGTCGAAGGGTCCCGCGGGCGGGTCCCAGGCCTCCTCCAGCACGGTCAGCGCCACCAGCCCGCCCTGCCGCCAGGCCGCGCCGGCCCGGGCCAGTTCCGTGGTGCTCCGGCCGGTGGCCCCGGCCAGCTCGCGGTAGAGGCCGCGGGCCGTGCCGGTCAGCCCCGAGGTGGGGTGCGCGGAGGCCAGCCGGGCCGCGTCCTGCCAGGGCGTGAGGCCGGCGACCGGGTCCGCGCCGGTGGTGAGCAGCGCGTACGCCCGTACCGCCGCGTCGGTCGCCAGCTGGTCCAGCGCCAGCGGATCCGGGGCGGCCGGATCGTCGGGACAGGCCGCCGGGTGACCGGGGGCCGCGGGCGGCGGCAACGGCACCGGGAGCGGAGGGAGTTCCCGCCGCGCGAAGGCCGTGCGGGCCAGGACCCCCGGCAGCTCGGGCTCCGCGGCGGGCCGCTCGCGGGCCGCGTGCAGGGCGTTCCGCCGCGTGAGGTCCTCCAGCACCTCCCGCTCGCCGCGCCCGCGCAGCAGCAGGAGCACGAACGGGTCCTCGTCCAGCAGCCGGGCCAGCCGGTAGCAGAGCGCGGCCGCGTGCTTGCAGGGCGGCCGGGCGAAGTCCGGGCAGGAGCAGTTGGGGATCAGGTCGCCGCGACCCGGCAGCAGCGCCCCGGACAGGGCCTGCGGAACCTCCCGGTCCAGCAGCGCGGCGAGTTGCCCGGGGTCGGCCGCCACCTCCTCCAGCAGCGCCTCCCACTCCTCGCCCGCGAAGGTGGTCAGCGCGAGCGAGGTGCGGTACGGGCGCGGCCTGCTGCCCCGCACGTAGGCCACCACCCGGCCGGGCGTGACGGTCACCGCGTCCACGTGCCCTTCGAGGGCGTACGTACGGCCGCGCGCCAGCCGCGCCGAGTCGCGCGCCCGCTCCTCCAGCGCGGCCACCCAGGCCCGGCCCCACCAGCTCTCGGGCGCCAGGCCGGCCGGCAGGGCGTCGAAGGTGCGGCGGCGGTCCTCCCGCGCGGTGGTCACGAGGGCCTCCGCAGGGAGACGAGGTCCGCCAGCTCGGCGTCGGTCAGCTCGGTCAGCGCCGCCTCGCCGTGGCCGAGCACGGCGTCGGCCAGCGCCCGCTTGGCCTCCAGGAGTTCCGCGATCCGGTCCTCGACGGTGCCCTCGGCGACCAGCCGGTGCACCTGCACCGGCTGGGTCTGCCCGATGCGGTACGCGCGGTCGGTGGCCTGCTCCTCGACGGCCGGGTTCCACCACCGGTCGTAGTGGACGACGTGCCCGGCCCGGGTGAGGTTCAGGCCCGTACCCGCCGCCTTGAGGGACAGCAGGAACACCGGCACCTCACCGGACTGGAAGCGGTCGACCAGCTCCTCGCGGCGCGCCACCGGCGTGCCACCGTGCAGCAGTTGGGCGCTCACCCCCCGGGCCTCCAGGTGGGCGGCGAGGATCCGGGCCATGGTGACGTACTGCGTGAACACCAGCACCGAACCGCCCTCGGCCAGGATCGTGTCGAGGAGTTCGTCGAGCAGCGCCAGCTTCCCCGAGCGGTGCGCGACGCGCGGCCGCTCCTCCTTGAGGAACTGCGCCGGGTGGTTGCAGATCTGCTTGAGCGAGCCCAGCAGCTTCATGACCAGGCCGCGCCGCGCGATGCCCTCGCTCGCCTCGATGAGCGCCATCGTCTCCTGCACGGTCGCCTGGTAGAGGGATGCCTGCTCGCGGGTGAGCGGCACCGGGTGGTCGGTCTCCGTCTTCGGCGGCAGCTCGGGGGCGATGCCCGGGTCCGACTTCCGGCGGCGCAGCAGGAAGGGCCGCACCAGGCGGGCCAGCCGGGCCACCGCGTCCTCGTGCCCCGGGTTCTCGTCCTGCTCGGCGGCGCGCGCGTGCCGGGCCCGGAAGGTGGTGAGCGGGCCCAGCAGGCCGGGGGTCGTCCAGTCGAGCAGCGCCCACAGCTCGGAGAGGTTGTTCTCCACCGGGGTGCCGGTCAGCGCCACCCGGGCCGGCGCCGGGATCGTGCGCAGCGCCCTGGCCGTGGCCGCGTGCGGGTTCTTCACGTGCTGCGCCTCGTCGGCCACCACCAGGCCCCAGCCCACCGCGGCCAGCCGCTCCGCGCTCGCCCGCATGGTGCCGTACGTGGTCAGCACGAAGCCGCCGTCCAGGCCCTCCAGGCTGCGCCCGGCCCCGTGGTACCGGCGGACCGGCACGCCGGGCGCGAACCGCTCGATCTCCCGCTGCCAGTTGCCCAGCAGCGAGGCGGGGCAGACCACCAGGGTGGGTTCCGGGCGGGCCCGGTGCAGGTGGAGGGCGATCAGGGTGACCGTCTTGCCCAGGCCCATGTCGTCGGCGAGACAGCCGCCGAGGCCGAGGGAGGTCATCAGGTCCAGCCAGGCCAGCCCGCGGCCCTGGTACTCGCGCAGCGTGGCCTTGAGCCCGGCCGGCTCGGGCAGCGGCGCGAGGTCGGCCGTCAGCCGCGTGCGCAGGGCGGCGAGCGCCCCGACGGGCACGGCCTCCACCGGCCCGCCCTCGGTCTCCACGGTGCCGGAGAGCGCCGCCGCGAGGGCGTCCACCGGGTCGAGGAGCCCCAACTGCCGCTTGCGGGCCTTGCGTACGAGCTCGGGATCGACCCGCACCCACTGGTCGCGCAGCCGTACGACGGGGCGGTGCGCCTGGGCCAGGGCGTCCATCTCCCCCGGGGTGAGGCGGTCGCCGCCGAGCGCGATCTCCCACTCGAAGGAGAAGAGCTCCTGCGCGTCGAAGAACGAGGTGCCGTCCGCGGCCGAGCCGGGCGCCGTCCGGCCGCGCAGCACGGCCGTCGCGCTGAGGGTGCGGGCCAGCTCGCGGGGCCAGTGCACGAGCACGCCGGCCGCCGCGAGCCGGGTCGCGGCCACGCCGAGCAGCTCCTCCAGCTCCGGGTCGGACAGCGCCAGGACGTCCGGCGCGGGCTGGTCGAGCAGCCGCAGCAGCGGCGGCCAGACCCGGCCGGCCCGGCGCAGCGCCAGCACCGCGTCGATCCTGGCCCGGGGCCCGAAGGCGTCGGCGGCGCGCCCGGCCCAGAGCAGGCCCGCGTCCGTGACCAGCGTCGGGTCGGCCAGGCTGTGCACCTGGACCACGGCCGCCCCGGCCCGCCGGAGGTGCCGGCGGGCGGCGGCCGTACGGCCGGTCCCGGCGGCGGCCGTGCCGTGCTGCCCCGGGGCGCCCGCGGACGTGCCGCCGGGCGCCTCCTCCGCCGGGTGCACCTCCGGGTCCTCGGCCGGGTCCTCGGCCGGGTCGAAGAGGCCGTACGCGGACAGGTCGAGCCGCAGCGAGACGCCGACGCCGGCGTCGGCACCCGCCGCCACCCGGGCCGCCCAGTCGCGCATCCCCGGCACGTGCTGCGGCTCCCGGGCCGCGAACGGGGCGCCGAAGGCGTGCGCCGCGGCCGGGGTGCGCGGCAGGCTGTCGGCGACGGCGTCCAGGAACGCCCGCACCAGCGCCTCCGGCTCGGGCAGCCGGAGCGGACGGCGGCCCGGGAGGGGGGTGGCGTGCGCCTCGTACGGCATGGCGGCGGCGACCGCCCGCAGGTGCGCCACGTCCTCCGCGTCCAGCGGGCCGGCCCGCCAGGCGTCCTGGTCCCCGGCGGTCAGCCCGGGCAGCAGCCGGCCGGCCGCGGTCAGCCGCAGGGCGTGCAGGGCGGCCGCGCCCCAGCAGCGCGCCGCGGGGTGCGCGGCCGGGTCGTGCCGGGCCCGGGTCAGCAGCGGGAGCGCCTCGTCGACCGGCAGCAGGACGGCCGGCACGGAACGGCTCCGGGCACCCGGGCCGTGCGGCACGACGACCGTGAGCGCACCGGACGCCCCCGGCGGCGGCTCCCCGGCCGGGGACCAGAAGGCGACCCGCCCTTCGCGGGGCACGGACGCGGGCAGGAAGGTGGCCGCCGCGAACCGCAGCGCGTCTGCCACGGCGCCTCCCTCCCGCTGTCCTCGGGCCGGCCGCCGGGCCCCTTACCCGGCGGTCACAATCCCTGTCAGCCGAGTCTAGGCCGGACCACCGACAGCCCGGCTGACCTGCGGAGACGGAAGATCACCAGCCTCCTGCCCGGGCCGGTGCCGGCCCTGGACGGTCAGCCCCGGGACCAGCGGCCGAGTTCGCTCGCGAACCCGTAGGTGGGGCGGGAGTTGGCCGCACTGGTGCGGAAGGGCCCCCCGTCGGCGCCCACCCGGGTGGTACCGGACCGGCCACCGCTGCTCCAGCGCAGCTCCAGGTACCAGTCGCAGTCACAGCCGCTGGTCGCGGCCTCCACCCGCAGCACGGCCGGGTCGTCCCCGGAGACCCGCAGTGGCAGCACCGGCGCCGGGACCTCGTGCTCGCCGTCGTGCCCGGAGACCGGGCGGGCCAGCGGGCGCGGGGCGTCGAGGTTCACGGCGAAGTGCGCGGGCGTGAGCGCTCCCCCGCACCCCTGGGACATCGTGTACACGTTCCAGGCCAGCGGCGCGCGCCGGTGCGCCACCCGTACGTGCACCGCCTGGAGCACCACCGGCTCGGCACCCCGGCCGGCCAGCGTCACCTCCACGATCTGGTCCTTGGCGTGTACGGCCCGCTGCGCGGCGGCCCACCCCGCGGCGTCCTGCTCCACCGGCGGCGGCGCCATCTCCGCGGGCCCGCGGGCACTGAGGTAGGCGTGGTCGCAGCCGTTGGCCCAGACGTGCGAGCGCACCGAGACGGCCAGCGGATCGGCTGCCGGCGCCCGGGTGGGCGGGGTCTTCGGCGCCGGGGAGGAGGGGGCGGCGGTGGGCGAGGCGCTCGCACCGGGCGTGCCGGTCGCGCCGGGGGCGGCGGTCGAGGCCGCCGCGCTCGGGGACGGGGACGCCGCCGGGCCCGTGGCCGTACCGGCCCCGCCGCCCGCCACGGCGCCGTACGTGTTCCCGGCCGGTCGTCCGGCGGCCCCGCCGGAGCCGTCCGGGAGGGTGGCCGCCAGCGCCACCACCGCGGCGATCCCGGCGGCGGCACCGGCCGCCGCCGCGCCCACGGCCCGTCGCCTGCGGTACCAGGGCGCCGGCGCCGCGGGACCCCCGCTGCCGCCCGCCGGACCACCGGCCTCCCCGTCCCGCCCGTCGGCGGCCCCGGGCCGGATGCCGAAGGTCCCGGGCAGCTCCGCGCCGCCCCGGGCCCCGGCGGCCACGGCCCCCTCACGACCTCCGCCCGGCTCCCCGGCCTCCGCAGCGCCTGGTGCGGTGCCGCTGGGCCCGGCGGAGCCGCCGAACGCGTCGGAACCTCCGGCCGCACCCGGCGACTCGGCCCCGGCGGACGAGGCCGACACGGCGGAGCCGGCGGACCCGGCCGACGTGGCCGATCCGGCAGACACGGCGGACCCCGCGGAACCCGCCGACCCAGCCGACACGGCGGAGCCGACCGATCCAGCCGACGCTGCGGGGCCGGCGGACGCGGCCGACGTGGCCGGGCCGACGGACCCGGCGCGGTCGGCGGGCGCGGCGGAGCTCGTGGGCCCGGGGGACGCTGCGGAGTGGGCGGCGGTGCTCGGAGACGCCGGTGGTTCGTCCGAGGCGCCAGGGGCGGCAGGGTCGTACGGGACGGTGGGCGCTCCGGACGCCCGCCCGGCCGTCCGGGCCGCGGCGGAGCCGTCGGCGCCCACCGAGCCGCCCGCGGCCCCCGCGCCCGCCCGGCCCGACACCGACTCGGCGCGCTGCGCCGCCCGGCGGCGGGCGTCGGCCAGCAGCCACGCGCGGTGCAGGTCCAGCGCCTCGCCCTGCCGTGCCCCGCACGCCCGCGCGAAGCGGTCCACGGCCGCGAACTCCGCCGGCACCGCCTCGCCGTTGCAGTAGCGGTGCAGCGTCGACGTACTCGTGTGCAGCTTCCGCGCGAGCGCCCCGTAGCTGAGCCCCGAACGCTCCTTCAGCTCCCGCATCAGGCGCGCGAATTCCTCCGTCTCGCCCGCCCGTTCCGTCCCGCCCACAGCTCCCCCGTCCCACAAGACCGTTCCATGCCGGGGGCGTTCCCCCAGCTGAAAGCACGTACAGCCGTTCCAGTGTCCCGGATCGCCGGCGTTCCGTCGTCAGACACCCCGGCCCCGGGGCACGCTGTCTCCGCAGCACGAACACAGACCGAAAACGGGGAGAGAACCACCATGCTCAAGCGCTCCGTCGCCATCGCCTCGGCGACCGTCGCCATCGCCACCGCCGCCGGGCTCGCCGGGCCCGCGGCCCTCGCCCACACCTCCGGCGCACCCGCCGCGGCCCCCGCGGTCACCGCGGCCGCAGCCCCCGGCTTCCTCACCGGCCGGGACCTCCCGAAGCACCCCACCTCCCCCTGGTCCACCGGCAAGGTGACCAAGGGCCTCCCGGAGTTCCTGCCGTTCTGCCTGGACCGGACGCTGCCGTCCACCGGTGCCTGGCACCGGGTGTTCGGCACGGAGTACGACACCGGCGCCGAGCAGATCTCGGTCCGCGCCGCGTCCTCCCCCGCTGCCGCCAAGCTGGCGTCCGCCCTGGAGAAGAAGGTCGCCGCCTGCGCCGCGGACTGGCTGCGCAAGACGCCCGGCGGCACCGCGAGCTGGAACGACTACGGCAAGCTCCGGGTCGAGGAGGGCGCCCACGTGTACGGCGTCCACACCGCGGTCCCGGACTCCGAGCACGGCGTCCACCTGTTCGGCATCGGCCGGGACGGCGCCACCGTCACGGTCGTCAGCTGGCACCAGATGGGCGACCTGGGCACGGCACCCGTGTCCGCCTTCAAGAAGACGACGGTGACCGCGGTCAACAAGCTCAACCCCTGACCGCCCGGACCACCGGAACCGCCGCTCCCGCCCGGCCCGGGGAGCCTTGACCCGGGCCCCGCCGGGTAGGAGCGTCGGAGGTGAAGGGCGAGGCGAGGCGAGGCGACCGCCATGCGGAGCGGAAACGAGCCGGTGAACGCCCGCAGCCCGCTGCGGCTGCGGTTCTGGCTGGGCGTGTGGGGCCTCTTGTGGGCCGGGCTGGGCACGGTGGCGTTCGCCGTCGTCGGCCGGCCCGGCTGGGCCGCCGTCTGCGGGGTGCTGCTGCTCCTGGCGGCCGTGGACCTGACGATGATCGTCCGGCACATCCACCAGGGCCCCCACTACCAGCCGGGCCGCGACGTCCCGCCCTACGAGCCCGACCACGGCAACCGCTGAGGCCGCGGGGCCTACCGAGGCGGCGGCGCCTCAGTCGTCGAAGCGCGCCGCAGCCAGGTACTCCGGCTGTGGGTCCAGCGCGGCGGCGAGCCGGAAGTGCCGGCGGGCCCGCTCGTGCCTGCCGGCCCGCTCGCAGGTGCGGGCCAGCGCGAAGTGCGCGAAGGCGTTGTCCGGCTCGCGCTCCAGCACGATCTCGAACTCCAGCTCCGCCGGGCGCAGTTGCGCGGCGGCGAAGAAGGCGCGGGCGCGCAGCAGGCGGGCCGCCGTGTTCTCCGGGTGGGCGGCTATGACCGAGTCGAGGAGTCTCACGGCGCCGCGCGGGTCACGCGCCGCCAGCAGCTGCTCGGCCGCGCGGTAGTCGATCACGTGGGTTGCCGGACTGCTGTGCAGGTTCTCGGACACGGTCACTTCCTTCCCTCGGCGGGGGCGTACGACGCCCCCGCACCCCGCGTATTTCCGTTCAGCCGCCGGTCGGAACCCCGAAGGGCCCCCGAGCGCACCCGGAACGGACCCCCACGGGCCCCGGAGAGGACCCGAACACGACCCTCAGCGCCCCCAGAGGCGGACCGGGAAGGATCCAGGGCCCGAGGCCCCGGGGCCTACCCCTTCTCCGCCGCCCGTGCCGTCAGGTCCTCCCACACCTTGCGGACCTGCGGCTCCAGGGCCTCCAGCGGCCCGTCGTTGTCGATCACCAGCGTGGCCACGGCCAGCCGCTGCTCCCGGCCGGCCTGTGCGGCCATCCGGGCCCGCGCCTCCTCCTCGGCCATCCCCCGCAGCGCGGTCAGCCGCGCCAGCTGGGTCTCCGGGGACGCGTCCACCACGACCACCAGGTCGTACAGCGGCGCGAGCCCGTTCTCCGTCAGCAGCGGTACGTCGTGCACGACGATGGCATCGGGCCCGGCGGCCGCCTCCAGTTCCGCGGAGCGGGCCCCGACCAGCGGGTGCACGATGCCGTTGAGCGTACGCAGCTTGTCCTGGTCGGCGAAGACGACGGAGCCGAGCTTCGGCCGGTCCAGACTGCCGTCCGGGGCCAGTACCGACTCCCCGAAGGCCTCCACGATCGCCGCCAGACCCGGCGTGCCGGGCTCGACGACCTCCCGCGCGATCCGGTCGGCGTCGACGACCACCGCCCCGTACCCCGCCAGCAGCCGCGAGACCTCGCTCTTGCCGGCACCGATTCCGCCCGTCAGGCCCACTTTCAGCATGGGCGGCAGCTTAGACGGACGGCCCGGGACACCCCAGAGGCGGTCACCGGAAACCCCGCACGCCCCCGAGAAACCCCCGACTCCGCCCCCGCGGCATCCCACACCCCCCGTCGCCCTGTGCTAGCCGTCGCCCTCGCGCTCCGCGAGGAAGCGCTCGAACTCCCGGCCGATCTCGTCCGCCGACGGGATCTCGGCGGGCTCGGCGATCATGTTGCCCCGGGTCTCGGCGCCCGCCGCCGCGTCGTACTGGTGCTCCAGGCCCTGCACCAGCGCGACGAGTTCGTCGTCGCCCTCCCGGATCTGCCGGTCGATCTCCGTCTGCGTCCGGTGCGCCTCGGTGCGCAGCGCGTGCGCGACACCCGGCAGCACCAGGCCGGTCGCCGCCGTGATCGCCTCCAGGGCGGTCAGCGCGGCGTCCGGGTACGGGGAGCGGGCGATGTAGTGCGGGACGTGCGCGGCGACGCCCAGGACGTCGTGGCCGGCCTGCGAGAGCCGGTACTCCAGCAGGGACTCCGCGCTGCCGGGCACCTGGGCCTCGTCGAACGGGCTGGTGTGGCCCGGCATGAGGTCGGTGCGGTTGCCGTGCGGGGTGAGGCCGACCGGCCGGGTGTGCGGCACGCCCATCGGGATGCCGTGGAAGTTCACGGAGAGCCGTACGCCGAGCCGCTCGACGACCTGCTGCACGGCCTTGGCGAAGCGCTCCCACTCGACGTCCGGCTCGGGGCCGGAGAGCAGCAGGAACGGCGCCCCGGTGGCGTCCTGGACCAGCCGGACGTCCAGCGTGGGGGCGTCGAAGGCGGTCCAGCGGTCGCGCTGGAAGGTGAGCAGCGGGCGGCGGGCGCGGTAGTCGACCAGCCGGTCGGCGTCGAAGCGGGCGACGACCTGGTGCGGCAGGGTGTCGAGCAGCCGCTCGACGATCTGCTCGCCGGTCTCACCGGCGTCGATGTACCCGTCGAAGTGGTAGAGCATGACCAGTCCGGCGGAGTCCTGTGTGAGTGCCAGGTCGACCACCGCCAGGCCCTTGGCGTCCCACTCGTACAAATCCTGCGGATCAAGCACGGTTACCACTCCTCCTCGCGTTCACAGCGAAGAACGTCCGTGCGGCCGTGACCATTCCCCGCCCCGGAAAGGCGGTAAGGCCCGCCCCCCGAAGGGGACGGGCCTTACCGTTTCAGCTTCCGGTCAGCGACCGTGCGGCTGCGCTGCGATCAGCTCTGGCCGCCGGCCAGCTTCTCGCGGAGCGCGGCCAGGGCCTCGTCGGAGGCCAGGGCGCCCGCGGTGTCGTCCGACTCCGAGGAGTACGAACCACCGGAGACGGCACCGGCACCGGCGACCGGGGCCTCGCCACCCTCGGCGGCGGCAGCGGCGTCGGCCTCGCGGCTCTTGATGACCTGCGCCTGGTGCTGCTCGAAGCGGACCTGCGCCTCGGCGTACTGGCGCTCCCACTCCTCGCGCTGCTTCTCGAAGCCCTCGAGCCAGTCGTTGGTCTCGGGGTCGAAGCCCTCGGGGTAGATGTAGTTGCCCTGGTCGTCGTAGGACGCGGCCATGCCGTACAGGGTCGGGTCGAACTCGACCGAGGCCGGGTCGGCACCGAAGGACTCGTTGGCCTGCTTCAGCGAGAGGCTGATGCGACGACGCTCGAGGTCGATGTCGATGACCTTGACGAAGATCTCGTCGTTGACCTGGACGACCTGCTCCGGGATCTCCACGTGGCGCTCGGCCAGCTCGGAGATGTGGACCAGACCCTCGATGCCCTCGTCCACGCGGACGAACGCACCGAACGGAACCAGCTTCGTGACCTTACCCGGGACGACCTGGCCGATCTGGTGGGTACGGGCGAACTGCTGCCACGGGTCCTCCTGGGTCGCCTTCAGCGACAGGGAGACGCGCTCGCGGTCCATGTCCACGTCGAGGACCTCGACGGTGACCTCCTGGCCGACCTCGACGACCTCGGACGGGTGGTCGATGTGCTTCCAGGACAGCTCGGAAACGTGGACCAGACCGTCGACGCCACCCAGGTCCACGAAGGCACCGAAGTTGACGATCGAGGAGACGACGCCGGAGCGGACCTGACCCTTCTGCAGGGTGGTGAGGAACGTCTGGCGGACCTCGGACTGGGTCTGCTCGAGCCAGGCGCGGCGGGACAGGACCACGTTGTTGCGGTTCTTGTCCAGCTCGATGATCTTGGCCTCGAGCTCCTTGCCCACGTAGGGCTGGAGGTCGCGGACACGGCGCATCTCGACCAGGGAGGCCGGGAGGAAGCCGCGGAGGCCGATGTCGAGGATGAGACCACCCTTGACGACCTCGATGACGGTACCGGTGACGATGCCGTCCTCTTCCTTGATCTTCTCGATGGTGCCCCAGGCACGCTCGTACTGGGCGCGCTTCTTCGAGAGGATCAGGCGGCCTTCCTTGTCCTCCTTCTGGAGAACCAGGGCCTCGATCTCGTCGCCGACCTTGACGACCTCGTTCGGGTCGACGTCGTGCTTGATCGAGAGCTCGCGGCTCGGGATGACGCCTTCGGTCTTGTAGCCGATGTCGAGCAGGACCTCGTCCCGGTCGACCTTCACGATGACGCCGTCGACGATGTCGCCGTCGTTGAAGTACTTGATCGTCTCGTCGATCGCGGCGAGGAAGGCTTCCTCGTTACCGATGTCGTTGACCGCAACCTGCGGGGTGGTGGCGGTGGTCTCGGTGCTGCTCGTCATGTGGGAAAGGGCTCCGGTACGGACATGAAGTCGTAGGTACTGCTACGCCGGGAGCCGTTGTCGCGTCTGCGTAAGCCGGACAGCCAAGGAGGCCCTGCACCCACGCGGACGTGGAGGGTCTCGAAAACCGAGGGGTTGCAACAGATGCGAGCGCAGCCTGCTAGGTCTGAGGAGCGCAGGCTCGCAGCGCAACTTGTAGCATACGGGGGCAGCCGGGCAGGGTCAATGCGCGAAGGCGGACACCCGGGGCGCAACGCCGCACTCCCGGCACAACTTCTGTGCAGACAAGCCCTCCAGCTGTTTGCGAAGACTACGACGACGGGCCCGATGAACCAAGAGGACGACATCGCCGAAGGCGTGTACGACGCCGAAGGTGACGCATACGACGACGCCGAGGCCACGCGCCGTGACGCCGACGACGCGGAGAGCAGCCGCGCCAGCCGGGGCTGGTGGGACCGGAACGCGGACGAGTACCAGAGCGAGCACGGCGGCTTCCTGGGCGACGACCGGTTCGTCTGGGGTCCGGAGGGCCTGGACGAGGCGGACGCCGCCCTGCTGGGCCCCGCCGCCTCCCTCAAGGGCCTGGCCGTGCTGGAGATCGGCGCCGGCGCGGCCCAGTGCTCCCGCTGGCTGGCCGCCCAGGGCGCCCGCCCGGTGGCGCTGGACCTCTCCCACCGGCAGCTCCAGCACTCGCTGCGGATCGACGGCGGCGCGGTGCCGCTGGTCGAGGCGGACGCGGGGGCGCTGCCGTTCCGCGACGGCTCCTTCGACCTCGCGTGCTCGGCGTACGGCGCCGTCCCCTTCGTGGCGGACCCGGTGAAGGTCTTCCGCGAGGTGCACCGGGTGCTCCGCCCGGGCGGCCGCTGGGTCTTCTCCGTCACCCACCCGATCCGCTGGGCCTTCCCCGACGAGCCGGGCCCCGAGGGCCTGTCCGTCTCCGCCTCGTACTTCGACCGCACCCCGTACGTCGAGCAGGACGAGCAGGGCCGCGCCGTGTACGTCGAGCACCACCGCACCCTGGGCGACCGGGTCCGGGAGATCACCGCGGGCGGCTTCCGCCTGGTGGACCTGGTGGAGCCCGAGTGGCCGGCCTGGAACACCCAGGAGTGGGGCGGCTGGTCCCCGCTGCGCGGCAACCTGATCCCGGGCACGGCGGTCTTCGTCTGCGAGAAGGCCTGACGTTGGTACGGGGGGACGCGCTCGACGCGCTGCCGGTGCGGGAGGCCGTGCCGGCGCTGACCGCCGCGCTGGAGGCGCACGGCGCGGCCGTGCTGTGCGCGCCGCCGGGGACGGGCAAGACCACGCTGGTGCCGCTGGTGCTGGCGGGGCTGGTGGGCGGTGGTGCGCCGCGTCGCGTGGTGGTGGCCGAGCCCCGCCGGATCGCGGCCCGCGCGGCGGCCCGGCGGATGGCCTGGCTGCTGGGCGAGGGCGTGGGCGGCTCGGTGGGCTTCAGCGTGCGCGGGGAGCGCGTGGTAGGGCGGGACACCCGGGTCGAGGTGGTCACCACCGGTGTGCTGCTCCAGCGGCTGCAGCGGGACCAGGAGCTGTCCGGCGTGGACGTGGTGGTGCTGGACGAGTGCCACGAGCGGCACCTGGACGCCGACACCGTCGCCGCCTTCCTGCTGGACGTACGGGCGGCCCTGCGGCCGGAGCTGCGGCTGGTTGCCGCGTCGGCGACCACCGACGCGGCGGGCTGGGCGCGGCTGCTGGGGGACGCGCCCGTGGTGGAGGCCGCGGGGACCGCGTACCCCGTGGAGGTGGTGTGGGCTCCCCCGTCCGGGCCGGTGCGGCCCCCGCACGGGATGCGGGTGGACCCGGCGCAGCTGGCGCACGTGGCGGCCACGGTGCGGCGGGCCCTGGCGGAGCGGTCCGGCGACCTGCTGTGCTTCCTGCCCGGGGTCGGGGAGATCGCCCGGGTGGCGGGGCTGCTGGCCGGGGTGGACGCCGAGGTGCTCCAGGTGCACGGCCGGGCGCCGGGGGCGGTGCAGGACGCGGTGCTGGCCGGGGGCTCCGGGCGGCGCCGGGTGATCCTGGCGACCTCCGTGGCGGAGTCCTCCCTGACCGTGCCGGGCGTGCGGGTGGTGGTCGACTCGGGGCTGGCGCGCGAGCCGCGGGTGGACCATGCCCGGGGGCTGGGCGCGTTGACGACCGTACGGGCCTCGCAGGCGGCGGCCCGCCAGCGCGCGGGGCGGGCCGGGCGCGAGGCGCCGGGCACCGTGTACCGCTGCTGGGCGGAGGCGGAGCACGGCCGGCTGCCGCTGTTCCCCGCACCGGAGATCCGGCTGGCCGACCTGACGGCCTTCGCACTCCAGGCGGCGTGCTGGGGTGATCCCGAGGCGGCCGGTCTGGCGCTGCTGGACCCGCCGCCGTCGGGGGCGATGGCGGCCGCCCGTGCGTCCCTGGCCTCGCTCGGCGCCCTCGACGGGGCGGGCCGGGTGACCGGCCGGGGCACCGCCATGTCGCGGGCCGGGGTGCACCCGCGGCTGGCGCGGGCGCTGCTGGACGGGCCGGCGGAGCTGGGCGGCTCGCGGGAGTCCGCGCGCCGGGTGGCGGAGGTGGTGGCCCTGCTGAGCGAGGAACCGCCGCGGGAGTACGGGGACGACCTGACCGCCGCGTGGCGGTCGGCCCGCGCGGGCACCGACGCGTACGGCGCCCGCTGGCGCGCGGAGGCGAAGCGCCTGGCCAGGACGGCGGAGGCGGCTGCGGGCGGGGCCGTCGGCGGGGCGCCGGCGGGGGCGGCCGACGACCACGTGGCCGGGCTGGTCGCGGCGCTGGCCTTCCCCGAGCGGGTGGCCCGGGCGCGCACCGCGGGCCAGTACCTGATGGTGTCCGGCACCGGCGCGGTCCTCGGGGAGGGGTCACGGCTGCGGACCAGCCCCTGGCTGGCGGTGGCGGTGGCCGACCGCGGCGCCGGGTCGGCGGACGCGCGGGTGCGGCTGGCCGCCGTACTGGACGAGGAGACGGCCCGTACCGCGGCCGCGCACCTCGCGGCGGCGGGCGAGGAGGTGCACTGGGAGGCCGGGGACGTGGTCGCCCGGCGCGTGGACCGGCTGGGGGCGGTCGAGCTGACCGTACGCCCGCTGCGGGACGCCGATCCGGGTCTCGTACGGGCGGCCCTGCTGGAGGGGCTGCGGGCCGAGGGCCCGGCGCTGCTGCGCTGGACCGACGACTCCCGGACGCTGCGGCAGCGGCTCGCGTTCCTGCACCGCACCCTCGGGGAGCCGTGGCCCGACGTGTCGGACGGCGCCCTGCTGGACCGGGCGGAGGACTGGCTGGAGCCCGAGCTGTCCCGGGCCCGGCGCCGTGCCGACCTCGGCCGGATCGACGCGGGCCAGGCGCTGTCCCGGCTGCTGCCGTGGGCGACCGGGGAGGCGGGGCGGCTGGACGCGCTCGCCCCGGAGCGGATCGAGGTGCCCAGCGGCTCGCGGATCCGGGTGGACTACGGGCCGGACCAGCCGGTGCTGGCGGTGAAGCTCCAGGAGCTGTTCGGGCTGGCGGAGACGCCGCGGGTGGCGGGGGTGCCGGTGCTGGTGCACCTGCTGTCGCCGGCCGGGCGGCCGGCGGCGGTCACCGCGGACCTGGCGTCCTTCTGGCGGGAGGGCTACCGGGCGGTGCGCGCCGAGCTGCGGGGGCGCTACCCGAAGCACCCGTGGCCGGAGGACCCGGCGACGGCCGAGCCCACCCGGCACACCAACGCCCGGCTCAGGCGCTGACGAGGCCCCCCTCGGCCGCGCGGTCGTCGCCCGAGGCCTCCCGGCCGGGGCGGCAGCGCCGGGCCCGGGCCTCCAGCCACAGGGACAGCGCGAGGAGGCCGGCTCCGGCGAGCGCGAGCCCGGCGGGCGCGTAGGTGTGCAGGGTGAGGACCATCGTCCGGTTCCTGGCGACCAGGTCGACGGTGTGCCTGATGTAGTCCTCGCGCATCTTGACGTGCCCGTCGAAGACCACGAGCCGCTGGTCCGGGGCGTTGCCGGCGAGCTGGCCGCCGCGCAGCTCCTCGGTGTGGACCTCCTCGCCGTTGACCGGGGCGCCGGTGACCGGTTCGACCCAGAACATGCGCTTGGTGGTGTACCAGCGGGAGGTGCCCATGGCGGACTCGATGGCGGCCGGGTCGATGCCGGGGATGGGCATCTTCTTGGGGAAGGGCACCTTGGTCCAGGGGATCGTCTGCTCGTAGTAGTAGACGTCCATGCCGCGGAACGTGCGCGGGCCCACGTAGTGGATGGGTGCGGAGGTGCGGGTCTGCGCGTCGAAGTACAGGTAGTCGCGGGGCTCGGTGAAGAAGGGGAACTTGAACTCGACGCCCTCGCGCCTGACCGGGTCGCCGTCGACCATCTCGCCGGTGGCGTGGACGGGGTCCTGGGTGTGGGCGTCGAAGATGTAGCGCTCGGGGATCTGGGACACCATCCTGCCGTCGGGGCCGACCACGTGGGAGAGGGAGTCCCAGACGACGACGTCGCGGCCGGCGCTGGCCTCGATCTCGCGGGAGCGCTCGACGTTGCCCTTGAGCGTCTGCACGATGGTGATCTTCGGGACCTTCCTGGGCTGGAGGGTGCCGTAGTCGAGGAGGGTGGCGGGCTTCGCCTCCAGGACCACCTCCTGGTACTGGCCGGCCGGGATCTTGGCCAGGCGCGGGAAGAGGTACCAGCGCATCAGGGGCGCCAGGGCCGCGCAGAACACGGCGAGTGCCAGCAGGACGAGGCTCGCTCTGCGTCGCATGACGGGGTCCTCTTCCTACTGTCCGGGGGCCTTGGGCACGGTGGTGAGGAGCGGTTTGGGCGAGGTCGTGCCCTCGGGCGAGCCGACGGCGGCGATGCCGAAGGCGAGCGCCAGCGCGGCGGCCAGCCCGATGGCGGCGGCGAGGAGTGCGCGCATGGCGGTGCCTCCGGAATCTGATACAGCGTCAGGGCTGGGGCACCGTAGCAACGCGGGGTGAAGATGAGAACCCGTCGGCCGGTGATCACCGTCGTACCCCTCGGGCGGACCCGCCGGCCACGCCTCCCGCGCTCATACTGGAAGGGCCGGTGATCACCGAGGGAGAAGGTCCATGCCGTTCACGCTCAGCCACGCGGCCGCCGTGCTGCCGGGCATCCGCCGCTCGGGCCGGGGGCGGGGGCCGCTGCTGGCCTCGGCCCTGGTGGCCGGGTCGTTCGCGCCCGACATGACGTACTTCGCGGCGAGCGCGGTGCCCGGGGCGATGGCGTTCGGGACCTTCACGCACTCGCTGCCGGGTGTCCTGACCCTGGACGCGGTGGTCGCGGCCGTGCTGGTCGGGGGGTGGCTGCTGCTGCGGGAGCCGCTGGTGGCCCTGCTGCCGGGCCGGGCGCGGGGCCGGGTGTACCGGCTGGTGCGGGGCGAGGACTGGCGGGCGGCGCCCTCGCGGGTGCGGCTCGTGCTGTGGTTCTGGGTGTCGGCGGTGACCGGCTCCCTCACGCACGTGGTGTGGGACGCCTTCACGCACCTGGACCGGTTCGGCACGGACGCGCTGCCGTGGCTGACCGAGGTGGTGGCCGGCTTCCCCTTCTACCTGTACGTGCAGTACGGCAGCTCCGCGGTGGCGCTGGCCGTCCTCGCCTGGTTCGTGGCGGGCGCGCTGCGCCGGCTGCCGGACGGGGCCGCGCCGGCGGCGGTGCCGGTGCTCGGGCGGGGCGAGCGGGCCGGGGCGTTCGCGCTGCTGGGCGCGGGGGTGGCCGCGGGGGTCGCGCAGCGGGTGGCGCGCTGGTTCACGTACTTCGACGCGGTGCACTCGCCGTTCGACATCATCCCGACGGTCTGCTTCGGCGCGGGCACCGGGCTGCTCCTGGCGCTGCCGGTGTACGCGCTGCTGGTGCGCCGGCGGCACCGGGGCGACCGGGCGCGGACCGGGCCGGACGCGCGGACGCCCGTGTCCTCGTACCGCTGAGGACACGGGCGCCCGGCCCGGGTGCGGGTCAGTGCGCGGCGGACTCCCAGTCCGTGCCGACGCCGACCGACACGTCCAGCGGGGCGCGGAGGTCGGCGGCGGCCGCCATCTCCCGCCGGACGATCTTCTCGGCCGCGGCAGCCTCGCCCGGGGCGACCTCCAGCACGATTTCGTCGTGCACCTGGAGGAGCAGCCGGGACTTCAGCCCCGCCTCGGCCAGCGCCCGGTCCACCCGGAGCATCGCGACCTTGACGATGTCGGCGGCGGTGCCCTGGATCGGGGCGTTGAGCGCCATCCGCTCGGCGGCCTCGCGGCGCTGGCGGTTGTCGCTGTTGAGGTCCGGGAGGTAGCGGCGGCGGCCCAGCATGGTGGCCGTGTAGCCGGTGGCGCGGGCCTCGTCGACCACGCGCTGGAGGTAGTCCCGCACCCCGCCGAACCGCTCGAAGAAGGTGTCCATCAGGCCGCGCGCCTCGGCGGGCTCGATGTTCAGCTGCTGCGAGAGGCCGAAGGCGGACAGCCCGTACGCCAGGCCGTACGACATGGCCTTGATCTTGCGGCGCATCTCGGCGTCGACGGCGGACCGCTCGACGCCGAACACCTGGGAGGCGACGGTGGTGTGCAGGTCCTCGCCGGAGTTGAAGGCCTCGATCAGGCCCTCGTCCTCGGAGAGGTGCGCCATCACGCGCAGCTCGATCTGGCTGTAGTCGGCCGTCATCAGCGACTCGAAGCCCTCGCCGACGACGAAGCCGCGGCGGATGGCCCGGCCCTCGTCGGTGCGGACCGGCACGTTCTGCAGGTTCGGGTCGGTCGAGGACAGGCGTCCGGTGGCCGCGACCGTCTGGCTGAAGGTGGTGTGCACCCGGCCGTCGGCGGCGATCGTCTTGATCAGGCCCTCGACGGTGGAGCGCAGCCGTGCCTGCTCCCGGTGGCGCAGCATGATCACGGGGAGTTCGTGGTCGGTCTGCTGGGCCAGCCAGGCCAGCGCGTCGGCGTCCGTGGTGTAGCCGGTCTTGGTCTTCTTCGTCTTGGGCAGGCCCAGTTCGCCGAAGAACACCTCCTGGAGCTGCTTGGGCGAGCCGAGGTTGAACTCGTGGCCGACGGTGGCGTGGGCCTCCTTGACCGCCTGCTGCACGGCGTCGGCGAACTGCCGCTCCATGGCCTCCAGGTGGTCGCGGTCGGCCGCGATGCCGTGCCGCTCCATCCGGGCCAGCAGCTCGGAGGTGGGGAGCTCCACGTCGTGCAGCAGCTCGGCCGCACCTGCCTGCCCGAGCTTCTCGGCGAAGGCGTCGCCCAGGTCGAGCACGGCACGGGCCTGCGCCATCAGCGCCTCGGCCTCGGCCGACTCGTCGGCGCCGAAGGCCAGCTGGCCGTCGGCGGCGGCCGGCTGGAGCTCCCGGCCCAGGTACTCGACCGACAGCACGTCCAGCGCGAAGGAGCGCCGGCCGGGCTTGACGAGGTAGGCGGCGAGCGCGGTGTCCATGGAGACGCCGGCCACGGTCCAGCCGTGCTCGGGGAAGACCCGCATGGCGCCCTTGGCGTTGTGCATGACCTTGAGCCGGGACGGGTCGGAGATCCACTCGGCGAAGGCCCGCTCGTCGGCCTCGTCCAGCCGCGACGGGTCGAACCAGGCCGCAGCACCGCCGGCCGCGGCCAGCGCGACCTCGGAGACGCTGCCGGTGCCCAGGCCCCACGCGTCGACCGTCGCGACGCCGAGCGGACCCGAGGAGTGGGCGGCGAGCCACGGGGCCAGCTCGCCGGCGCCCAGCACGCTGGCGTCCAGCTCGACCCCGGCGGCCGGCGCCGGCGCCGGCTCCTCGGCGGCACCCGGGTCCACCGCCAGCAGCCGCTCGCGCAGCGACGCGTTCCGGATCTCCAGCACGTCCAGGACGCCCGTGACCGCCTTGCGGTCGTACGGCAGGCGCTCCAGGTCCGCGGGGGTGCGGCCCAGCTCCACGTCGCGGACCATCTCGGTCAGCACGCGGTTGAGCTTCACCGACTCCAGGTGGTCCCGGAAGTTCTGCCCGGCCTTGCCCTTGACCTCGTCGGCCCGCTCGACCAGTTCCGCGAACGAGCCGAACTGGTTGATCCACTTCGCCGCGGTCTTCTCGCCGACGCCCGGGATGCCCGGGAGGTTGTCGGACGGGTCGCCGCGCAGGGCCGCGAAGTCCGGGTACTGCGACGGCGTCAGCCCGTACTTCTCCTGGACCTTCTCCGGGGTGAAGCGGGTCAGCTCGGAGACGCCCTTGGTCGGGTACAGCACGGTGGTGTGCTCGGACACCAGCTGGAACGAGTCCCGGTCGCCGGTGACGATCAGGACCTCGAAGCCCGCCGCCTCCGCCTGCGTGGCCAGCGTCGCGATCACGTCGTCGGCCTCGAAGCCGTCCACCGCGAACCGCGGCACGGCCATCGCGTCGAGCAGCTCGCCGATCAGCTCGACCTGCCCCTTGAACTCGTCCGGGGTCTTCGAGCGGTTCGCCTTGTACTCGGGGAACTCCTGCGAGCGCCACGTCTTGCGCGACACGTCGAACGCCACCGCGAAGTGCGTGGGCGCCTCGTCGCGCAGCGTGTTCGCCAGCATCGACGCGAACCCATAGATGGCGTTGGTCGGCTGGCCGGTCGCGGTCGTGAAGTTCTCCGCCGGCAGCGCGAAGAACGCGCGGTACGCCAGGGAGTGCCCGTCCATGAGCATCAGGCGCGGGCGCTGCCCCGCTGTCGTCTGGTCGGTCTGCTTCGATGCTGTCTCTGCCACGCCCCCGAGCCTAGTCGGCCGCACCGACAATGCCGTCGCCCACCGCCCCCGGCGGCCGTGACAGGATCGGAGGTGTACGAGAACGCGCGACGCATGCTCAAAGGGGAGCGACATGGCCACCAAGCCGCCCGCAGGTGATCCGGTACAGGACGCGCCGCAGGTCGCGCCCCCCCAGCACGCCGCCGCCGGCCTCCCCGCCATCGGCCACACGCTGCGGATCGCCCAGGCGCAGATGGGCCTCGCGCGGACCGCCCGCACCCTCCTCAAGGTCAACCAGAAGGACGGCTTCGACTGCCCCGGCTGCGCCTGGCCCGAGGGCGACAAGCGGCACACCGCCGAGTTCTGCGAGAACGGCGCCAAGGCCGTGGCCGAGGAGGCCACCCTGCGCCGGGTCACCCCCGACTTCTTCGCCGCCCACCCCCTCGCCGACCTCGCCGGCCGCTCCGGCTACTGGCTCGGCCAGCAGGGCCGCATCACCCAGCCCATGTACCTCCCCGAAGGCGCCGACCGGTACGAGGCCGTCACCTGGGAGCGCGCCTTCGCGATCATCGCCGAGGAGCTGCGCGCCCTCTCCTCCCCCGACGAGGCCCTCTTCTACACCTCCGGCCGCACCAGCAACGAGGCCGCGTTCCTCCTCCAGCTGTTCGCCCGCGAGTTCGGCACCAACAACCTGCCCGACTGCTCGAACATGTGCCACGAGTCCTCGGGCTCCGCGCTCACCGAGACCATCGGCATCGGCAAGGGCAGCGTCTCCCTGGAGGACCTCCACCAGGCCGACCTGATCATCGTCGCCGGCCAGAACCCCGGCACCAACCACCCCCGCATGCTGTCGGCCCTGGAGAAGGCCAAGGCCGCCGGCGCGAAGATCATCTCGGTGAACCCGCTGCCCGAGGCCGGCCTGGAGCGCTTCAAGAACCCCCAGACCCCCCTCGGCATGCTCCGCGGCGCCGCGCTGAACGACCTCTTCCTCCAGATCCGCATCGGCGGCGACCAGGCACTCTTCCGCCTGCTCAACAAGCTGGTCATCGAGACCCCCGGCGCCACCGACGAGCTGTTCATCCGCGAGCACACCCACGGCTACGAGGACCTCGCCGCGGCCGCCGCCAAGGCCGACTGGGACGAGACGCTCACCGCCACCGGCCTCACCCGCCCCGAGATCGAGCAGGCCCTGCGCATGGTCCTCGACTCGAAGCGCACCATCGTCTGCTGGGCGATGGGCCTCACCCAGCACAAGCACGCCGTCGCCACCATCCGCGAGGTGGTCAACCTCCTGCTGCTCCGCGGCAACATCGGCCGCCCCGGCGCCGGTGTCTGCCCGGTGCGCGGCCACTCCAACGTCCAGGGCGACCGCACCATGGGGATCTTCGAACGCCCCGCGCCGGCCTTCCTCGACGCCCTCGACCGCGAGTTCGGGATCACCTCGCCCCGCCACCACGGCTTCGACGTGGTCCGCTCCATCCAGGCCCTGCGCGACGGCGAGGCCAAGGTCTTCTTCGCCATGGGCGGCAACTTCGTCGGCGCCACACCCGACACCGAGGTCACCGAGGCCGCCATGCGCAACGCGGCCCTCACCGTCCACGTCTCCACCAAGCTCAACCGCTCCCACGCGGTCACCGGCCGGCGCGCCCTGATCCTGCCCACGCTGGGCCGCACCGACAAGGACGTCCAGGCGGCCGGCAAGCAGTTCGTCACCGTCGAGGACTCCATGGGCATGGTCCACGCCTCCCGCGGCAACCTCACCCCCGCCGGCCCCCACCTGCTGTCGGAGCCCGCCATCGTGGCCCGGATGGCGCGCGCCGTCCTCGGCGACGCCTCCCGCACCCCCTGGGAGGACTTCGAGCGGGACTACGGCACCATCCGCGACCGGATCTCCCGGGTCGTCCCCGGCTTCGAGGACTTCAACGCCCGCGCCGCCCGCCCCGAGGGCTTCGTCCTCCCGCACGCCCCCCGCGACGAGCGCCGCTTCCCGACGAAGACCGGCAAGGCGAACTTCACCGCCGCCCCCGTCGAGTACCCCCGGGTGCCCGAGGGCCGCCTGCTGCTCCAGACCCTGCGCTCCCACGACCAGTACAACACCACGATCTACGGCCTCGACGACCGCTACCGCGGCATCAGGGGCGGCCGCCGCGTGGTCCTCGTCCACCCCGACGACGCGGCCGCCCTGGGGCTGGCCGACGGCGCGTACACCGACCTGGTCTCGGAGTGGAACGACGGCGTCGAGCGCCGCGCCCCCGGCTTCCGCGTCGTCCACTACCCGACCGCGCGGGGCTGCGCGGCGGCGTACTACCCGGAGACGAACGTGCTGGTGCCCCTGGACTCCACCGCGGACACCAGCAACACCCCGGCCAGCAAGTCGGTGGTCGTCCGCTTCGAGCCGGCCGGCTGACGGGCGCGGCGGCGGCCTCGGGCGGCGCGGCGGCGGCCTCGGGCGGAACGCGTGCGGGGGAACGTGATCCGCATGACTGAGCATCCGCTCAGTCGGGTGATATGAAGAGGGCCGTTAACGGTCGTTTACGAAACGGAGCCGTCCCCATGGGCGAACAGCACGCCGTGAAGTTCCCGCAGGAAGTCCTCGACGAGTACGCCGCGTTGGGCATCGACCTGCCGGCCCTCTTCTCCGCCGGACACCTCGGCGAGCGGATGGACATCCGCATCCTGGAGGCCTCGGCCGACCGGGTCGTCGGCACCATGCCCGTCGAGGGCAACACCCAGCCCTACGGGCTCCTCCACGGCGGCGCCTCCGCCGTCCTCGCCGAGACCCTCGGCTCCGTCGGCTCCATGCTGCACGGCGGCATCAACAAGATCGCCGTCGGCGTGGACCTCAACTGCACCCACCACCGCGGCGCCCGGTCCGGCCTGGTCACCGGGGTCGCCACCCCCGTCCACCGCGGCCGTTCCACCGCCACGTACGAAATCGTCATCACGGACGAGCAGGACAAGCGGGTCTGCACCGCCCGCCTCACCTGCCTGCTCCGCGACACGAACTCGCAACAGACGGGCTGAGACAGGGCGTTGTCCCACCCCGGGGCGCCCCACTACCTTCCCCGCATGGGAGTGGTACGGGCGCCACGGGGCGCACTCACGACGCGCACCGCACGGGCCTCCGCCGCCCTGGCGCTGTGCGCGGCCGCCCTGGCCTCCTGCACCGCCCCGGACCCCGCGGGCGCCGGCTCCCCGACGGGCCCCGCCGCCCGCTCCGCCGCCGCGCCGGCCCCCGCCGCGACCACCCCGCAGGAGCTCTGCGTCCACCTGGTCTCGTACTGGGCCGCCCGCATCCTCGACGGCGGCCCGCACGCCCACTTCGACTACCAGGAGATGGGCCTCTCCGGCGGCCAGTACGAGATCCTGCGCGCCGCCCTCGCGGCCGCCCGGGCGGTCCGGCCGCCCGGGGACACCGCGGCGGCCCACCTGACCGCCGGCGAGGAGGCCCGCCGCGGCTGCGCGGACCGGTACCGGCACGGCACCCCCAGCGGCGGTCCCTGGCCATGAGCGGCATCGGCCCCCTGGAACCCGGCGAGGACACCTGGGACGCCTCCCGGCCCCGCCGCCCGCCCGCGCGCGCCCGCGGCCCGCTGGGCCGGCGGAGGCGGGCCGCGCTGGCCGCGGCCGGCGCCCTCGCACTGGCCGGATCGGGCGCCTATCTGTACGCGATCAGGCCAGATCCCGAGCCGCCCGCACCGCCCCCGCACCCCTCCCAGGTGTTCTCCGTCCGCTACGGCGCCCCGGTGCGGCCGGCCGGCCCAGCGGCGGACTTCGCCTTCACGGTCACCCTGCGCACGACGGACGGCCCGCCGGTGACCGTCCACCGGATCGGACAGCCGTCGGCGGCACTCAGCGTGACGACCGCCCCGGCCTCACCGATCACCGTGGTCAAGGGTGAGGACCGTGAGGTTGTTGTGCGGATTCGGGTCGGGGATTGCGTGCATGTAGCACGGAATGCAGGGCTCCCTTTTCTTGAGGTAACCCTCAGTAATGGCGGACCGAATGAACAGCACAGTTACATCCTCGGTGACCGATATGCGCGAGAACTCTCCAGGTCACTGATCAGCACATGTCCCGAAGATCGAGACAAGAGCACCCCGGAGACGTCATGACCAAAACCCGCTACAGTCCTGCACTGTCAGGACCCAAACCGCATGACAGTCCTGCCCCTTCTCAGCATGCGGACAAGACGAACCGGCCGGAATTCCCCCGTTCCACCCGCCAAGTTCCGCTATGTATTACGCCGTGGCATAACAAGAGCGTCACAGCCTTGGCCCGAGCCCTCCATATCTCCCGATCAGCCGCCTAGAGTCACGGCCAGTCACCGCGACCACCGGATTCCACTCAGTTCGGTTCCGCGTTTCGACTCGGCGCGTCCCGTGGGGGACGCCGTGCCTGGAAAGGACTGATCGTGCGTCAGCGTTCTCTCATTGCCGTGACGGCCGCACTCGCCGCGGGTGCCCTCACGCTCACCGCCTGTGGCTCGCGCGATGACAAGGGCGGCAGCGGCGACACCGGCTCGGGCGGCACCACGGTCGTCATCGGTGTCGACTCCCCGACCACCGGCGACCTCTCGGCCCTCGGCCTCGGCATCCGCAACTCGGTCGACCTGGCCGTCCAGCAGGCCAACGCCAAGAAGTACGTCAAGGGCGTCACCTTCAAGATCGAGGCCTACGACGACCAGGCCCAGCCGTCCTCCGGCCAGCAGAACGCCACCAAGCTCGTCGCCAACAAGGAGGTCCTCGGTGTCGTCGGCCCGCTGAACTCCTCGGTCTCGGAGTCCATGCAGAAGGTCTTCGACGACGCCAAGCTCGTCCAGATCTCCCCCGCCAACACCAACCCGGCCCTGACCCAGGGACCGAAGTGGAACACCGGCGAGAAGGTCCGCCCCTACAAGTCGTACTTCCGCACCGCGACCACGGACGCCATCCAGGGCCCGTTCGCCGCGCAGTACCTCTTCAACAAGGCGGGCAAGAAGAAGGTCTTCCTGATCGACGACAAGAAGACCTACGGCGCCGGCCTGGCCGCCACCTTCAAGCAGGAGTTCACCAAGCTCGGCGGCCAGGTCGCCGGCGAGGCCCACGTGAACCCCGACACCAAGGACTTCTCCGCGGTCGCCACCCAGGTCAAGAGCTCCGGCGCCGACGTCGTCTACTACGGCGGCGAGTACCCCGCGGCCGGCCCGCTCTCCAAGCAGATCAAGAAGGCCGGCGCGGCCATCCCGCTGGTCGGCGGCGACGGCATCTACTCCGGCGACTTCATCAAGCTGTCCGGCAAGGAGGGCCAGGGCGACCTCGCCACCTCCGTCGGCGCCCCGGTCGAGACCCTCCCCTCGGCCAAGGAGTTCGTCGAGAACTACAAGAAGGCCGGCTTCAAGGAGGCCTACGAGGCCTACGGCGGCTACTCCTACGACTCCGCCTGGGCGATCATCGAGGCCGTCAAGGCCGTCGTCGAGGCCAACAACGGCAAGCTCCCGGCCGACGCCCGCGCCAAGGTCCTCGAGGCCACCGGCAAGGTCTCCTTCGACGGCGTGACCGGCAAGGTCTCGTTCGACGAGTTCGGTGACGCGACCAACAAGCAGCTCACCGTCTACAAGTACGAGGGCGACGCCTGGAAGGCCGTCGAGTCCGGCACCTTCGCCGGCTGACCCTCTCCGATCACCACACCTGCCGCGCGGGGCGCGCACACCTAGCGCCCCGCGCGGTGTCACATCCGTCGAAAGACTCGGAGGACCTGCGGTGCACGAACTGCCGCAACAGCTGGTCAACGGCCTGCTACTGGGATCCATGTACGGGCTCGTCGCCATTGGCTACACAATGGTCTACGGCATCGTCCAGCTCATCAACTTCGCCCACGGCGAGATCTTCATGACCGGCGGGTTCGGAGCCCTCACGGTCTGGCTGATGCTCCCCTCGGGCACCACCATGTGGGTCGCCCTGCCCCTCATGCTCATAGGCGCGATCGCCGTCGCCACCACCATCGCCGTAGCGGCGGAACGGTTCGCCTACCGCCCCCTGCGCAACGCCCCCCGACTCGCCCCGCTCATCACCGCCATCGGCCTCTCCCTCGCCCTCCAGCAGGCGGTCTGGGCCTGGTACCCCGAGGCGAAGTCCTCCCGAGTCTTCCCCGAAATCCCCGGCGGCCCCTTCCACATCGGCAGCATCACCATCCAGACCGGTGACATCTTCCTGCTGATCGCCGCCCCCGTCTGCATGGTCGTCCTCGGCTGGTTCGTCATGAAGACCCGCACCGGACGCGGCATGCAGGCCACCGCCCAGGACCCGGACACCGCCAAGCTCATGGGCATCAACACCGACCGCATCATCGTGGTCGCGTTCGCCCTCGGCGCGGCCTTCGCCGCCGTCGGCGCCGTCGCCTACGGCCTGAAGTACGGCGAAGTCAACTTCAAGATGGGCTTCCTGCTCGGCCTCAAGGCCTTCACCGCAGCCGTCCTCGGCGGCATCGGCAACATCTACGGCGCCATGATCGGCGGCCTCGTCCTGGGCCTCGCCGAGACCATGGCCACCGCCTACATCGCCCACATCCCCGGCATGCAGCAGCTCGGCGGCCAGGCCTGGGCCGACGTCTGGGCGTTCGTACTCCTCATCCTCGTGCTCCTCTTCCGGCCCCAGGGCCTGCTGGGCGAGCGCGTGGCGGACAGGGCGTGATCACCATGACCACTGAGACCATCGACGTCGTCACCGCCCCGTCCGACGGCGGACACCGCGGCCTCATCGGCATCAACGAGAAGACCGCCCGTCTCCTCGCCACCGCCGGCGGCGCCCTCACCACCGTCTCCGCCTTCCTCGCCTGGACCTGGACCGACGCCTTCCCCGGCGACCTCACCGTCTACGGCTACCCCGGCGGCCTCCAGTGGCTCGTCCTCGTCGGCGGCCTGCTCACCCTGCTCTTCTCCCTCTCCTCCTACGGAGTCAAGGGCCTCCGCTGGCTCACCCCGGCCGGAGCAGACGCAGCCATCAAGCTCGCCGCCCTCGCCGCCTTCGCCACCGCCTGGTACACCGCCTTCGCCATCAGCAACACCCTCGGCGGCCTCGTCAACCTCGAGCCCGGCGGCTTCATCGCCCTCGCCGCCACCCTCATCGCCCTCGTCGGCGCCCTCGCGCTCCCCTTCGAGCACCCCGAGACCGACCCGGCCGACCCCGACGACAGCGGCTTCGACACGTTCAAGCACAACCTCGGCAACCGCTGGACCGTCGTCAAGGCCGGCTTCGCCACCGGCACCGCCCCCGCCATGAAGCGGCTCCCGGCCTACGCCGAGATCCTCATCCTCACCGGCGTACTCGCCCTCGGCCTCGCCGTCTTCACCTACGGCATCGGCACCGAGTACGACGAACTCTTCATCGGCTTCCTCATCACCGCGTGCCTCGGCTTCGCAGCGATCAACAAGGCCGGCCTCATCGCCCGCGTCTCCGCCATCGCCGCGACCCACCGCAACGTCGCGATGGTCGGCGCCTTCGCCGCCGCCGCCGCGTTCCCCTTCACCCAGACCGACGACCAGTACGCGACCATCGGCGTCAACATCCTGATCTTCGCCACCGTCGCCCTCGGCCTCAACATCGTCGTCGGCCTGGTCGGCCTCCTCGACCTCGGATACGTCGCCTTCCTCGGCGTCGGCGCCTACGCCGCCGCCATGGTCTCCGGCTCCCCGTCGTCCCCCTTCGGAGTCCACCTCCCCTTCTGGCAGGCCATCCTCATCGGCGCCGCCGCGTCCATGATCTTCGGCGTCCTCATCGGCGCCCCGACCCTGCGGCTCCGCGGCGACTACCTCGCCATCGTGACCCTCGGCTTCGGAGAGATCTTCCGCATCGCCGTCAACAACACCGACGGCACCTCCGGCCCCGACATCACCAACGGCTCCAACGGCATCTCCTCGATCCCGAACCTCGACATCCTCGGATTCGACTTCGGCGCCGAGCACACGATCGCCGGCTTCACGATCGGCCGCTTCGCCAACTACTTCTTCCTCATGCTGATCGTGACCCTCGTCGTCGTGCTGGTCTTCCGGCGCAGCGCCGAGTCCCGCATCGGCCGCTCCTGGGTCGCCATCCGCGAGGACGAGACCGCCGCCGAAGCCATGGGCATCAACGGCTTCCGCGTCAAGCTCATCGCCTTCGCCCTCGGCGCCGCCCTCGCCGGCCTCGCCGGAGCCGTCCAGGCCCACGTGACCTACACCGTCACCCCCGAGCAGTACACCTTCGCCAACGCCGTCCCGCCGAACTCGGCCTTCCTCCTCGCCGCCGTCGTCCTCGGCGGCATGGGAACCATCAGCGGACCCCTCGTCGGCGGAGCCCTGCTCTTCCTCATCCCGAACAAGCTCCAGTTCATGGGTGAGTACCAGCTCTTCGCCTTCGGCCTCGCGCTCATCCTCCTGATGCGCTTCCGCCCCGAAGGCCTCATCCCCAACCGGCGCCGCCAGCTCGAATTCCACGAGAACGAGCTCGACGAGAAGTCCGCAGACCTCAGCAAGGCAGGGGCCTGACCATGACGACGACCACCGAGACCCCCGCCGCCGCCACCGGCGAGACCGTCCTCGACGCCAGCGGAGTCACCATGCGGTTCGGCGGCCTCACCGCCGTCAACAACGTGGACCTCACCGTCAAGAGCGGCGAGATCGTCGGACTCATCGGCCCCAACGGCGCCGGCAAGACCACCTTCTTCAACTGCCTCACCGGCCTCTACATCCCCACCGAGGGCGAAGTCCGGTACAAGGGCACGGTCCTGCCGCCCAAGTCCTTCAAGGTCACCGCCGCGGGCATCGCCCGCACCTTCCAGAACATCCGTCTCTTCAACAACATGACGGTCCTGGAAAACGTCCTCGTCGGACGCCACACCCGCACCAAGGAAGGCCTCTGGTCCGCCCTCCTCCGCCTGCCCGGCTTCCACAAGGAGGAAGCCGCCAGCCGCGAGAAGGCCCTCGAACTCCTCGAGTTCATCGGACTCGCCCACAAGGCCGACCACCTCGCCCGCAACCTCCCCTACGGCGAACAGCGCAAGCTCGAAATCGCCCGCGCCCTCGCCAGCGAGCCCGGCCTCCTGCTCCTCGACGAGCCCACCGCCGGCATGAACCCGCAGGAGACCCGCGCGGCCGAAGAGCTCATCTTCGCCATCCGGGACAAGGGCATCGCGATCCTCGTGATCGAGCACGACATGCGCTTCATCTTCAACCTCTGCGACCGCGTCGCCTGCCTCGTCCAGGGCCAGAAGCTCATCGAAGGCACCGCCACCGAGGTCCAGAGCGACGAGCGCGTCATCGCCGCCTACCTCGGCGAGCCCTTCGAGGCCCCCACCGAGGAAGCCGCGGCAGCCGACACCACGGAAGCCGACACCACCGCGGACGAAGCCCCCGAGGCCGACACCGCCGACGCCCCGGAGACCGACGCCACCCAGGCCGAGGCCACCGAGGAGAGCACCACCAGCACGGACGGAGAAGCCAAGTGACCGCACTGCTCGAGGTCGAAGACCTCAAGGTCGCCTACGGCAAGATCGAGGCCGTCAAGGGCATCTCCTTCAGCGTCGAAGCCGGCCAGATCGTCACCCTCATCGGCACCAACGGCGCCGGCAAGACGACCACCCTGCGCACCCTCTCCGGGCTCATCAAGCCCAAGGGCGGCCAGATCAAGTTCAACGGCAAGAGCCTCAAGAAGGTCCCCGCCCACGACATCGTCTCGCTCGGACTCGCCCACTCCCCCGAGGGGCGGCACATCTTCCCGCGCATGTCGATCGAGGACAACCTCCTCCTCGGCGCCTTCCTCCGCAAGGACAAGGAAGGCATCCAGAAGGACGTCCAGCGCGCCTACGACCTCTTCCCGATCCTGGGAGAGCGCCGCAAGCAGGCCGCCGGCACCCTCTCCGGCGGCGAGCAGCAGATGCTCGCCATGGGCCGCGCCCTCATGTCGCAGCCCAAGCTCCTCATGCTCGACGAGCCCTCCATGGGCCTCTCCCCGATCATGATGCAGAAGATCATGGCCACCATCTCCGAGCTCAAGGCCGCCGGCACGACCATCCTCCTGGTCGAGCAGAACGCCCAGGCCGCGCTGTCCCTGGCCGACCAGGGCCACGTCATGGAGATCGGCAAGATCGTCCTCTCCGGCCCCGGCCGCGAGCTGCTGGTCAACGAGGACGTCCGCAAGGCGTACCTCGGCGAGGACTGACCCCGCCCCGGCACTCCGAAGGCCCGCCTCCCCTCGGGGGGAGGCGGGCCTTCGGGCGTCTGTGCTGCCGCGTACACCGAAGGCCACCCCGGAACGATCTCCGCGGCGGCCTTCGCGTGCGTACGAACGGGCCCCTACTGACCCTTCGCGGCCTTCTTCTCCTCGGCGTCCTCGATGACCGCCTCCGCGACCTGCTGCATCGACATGCGCCGGTCCATCGACGTCTTCTGGATCCACCGGAACGCCGCCGGCTCGGACAGCCCGTACTGCGTCTGCAGCACGCTCTTCGCCCGGTCCACCAGCTTCCGCGTCTCCAGCCGCTGCGAGAGGTCCGCGACCTCCTTCTCCAGCGCCTTCAGCTCCGCGAACCGCGACACCGCCATCTCGATGGCCGGCACCACGTCGCTCTTGCTGAACGGCTTCACCAGGTACGCCATCGCACCGGCGTCCCGGGCCCGCTCGACGAGGTCGCGCTGCGAGAACGCGGTCAGCATCAGCACGGGAGCGATGGACTCCCCCGCGATCTTCTCCGCCGCGGAGATCCCGTCCAGGACCGGCATCTTCACGTCGAGGATCACGAGGTCGGGCCGGTGCTCGCGCGCGAGCTCGACGGCCGTCTGCCCGTCCCCGGCCTCGCCGACGACGGAGTACCCCTCCTCCTCCAGCATCTCTTTGAGGTCGAGCCGGATCAGCGCCTCGTCCTCGGCGATGACGACACGGGTCGTCAGCGGCGGAACATGCGACTGGTCGGCGTCGACGGGGGTGGTCGACGGCTCGTTCTCGGCGGTCACGGGACTCCTCGTTCCAAGGCTGGTTCAGCTCCCCTGAGCCTACCTAGCTCCTGTATGTTTGAGTCACAGCAGCTTTCCGCTAACCTTCGTTTCGAAGGATGCCCCGGTAGTCCAGCGGTAGAGACACGGTGCTCAAACCACCGACAGCGTCGGTTCGAATCCGACCCGGGGTACTTTACCTTCTTTTCTAAGGC
This sequence comes from Streptomyces sp. NPDC101132, assembly GCF_044759225.1. NCBI lineage: Bacteria > Bacillati > Actinomycetota > Actinomycetes > Kitasatosporales > Streptomycetaceae > Streptomyces > Streptomyces sp. NPDC101132. The sequence continues at coordinate 439,624 of NZ_JBIVYX010000003.1, read as the reverse complement.
CGCCCGAGAATCGGGGGGTCTTCACTCGTCATGGTGAACGAAGCTTCGAATTCACGCTAAGCGGGCGATTCGACACCACGCTCGGGCTTGTGGAGCACACTTCTTCGACACGCGAGCACGCTCTCGTTCTCTTGCGTCAAGGCATGACGAACCAGGCCGTCGCCCAGCGCCTCGGGGTGCCGCGGGGCACAGTCGGATGGTGGCGGCATGAGGACCGCAGACGACGGCGTGAACCCTTCATCCGGCCCACCGACTGCCCTCGCTGTATAGGCCGGCCATTCGACCAGGAGGCCTATTCCTATCTCCTCGGCCTATACCTGGGGGACGGCCACATCGTCTCCAAGACCAAGCAGCACCATCTGTCGATCTTCTGCGATGCGTCCTGGACGGGGCTCGTCGACGCCGCGGAGGCCGCCATACGGCAGGTGATGAGCATGCCTCGCGTGAGCCGACGGCAGAAGCAGGGATGCGTCGAGGTGAAGTCCTACACGCAGCACTGGGTCTGCATGTTCCCCCAGCACGGCCCGGGCAAGAAGCACGAAAGGTCCATCGCCCTCGAACCCTGGCAACAGCAGGTGGTGGACGAGCACCCCTGGCCCTTCGTGCGGGGTCTCGTGCACTCGGACGGCTGCCGCATCACCAACTGGACCGTCCGCAACGGCAAGCGCTACGAGTACCCGCGGTACTGGTTCACCAACGTGTCCGACGACATCCGTCAGCTCTACACCGACACCCTGGACCGCCTCGGGGTCACCTGGACGCTCTGCACTCGCTACGGCAAGGCGTACAACATCTCCGTGGCCCGGAAGGCGTCGGTGGCGCTCATGGATGCGCACATCGGGCCGAAGTACTAGGCGTGCAGGGTGCCTTCGAGGATCGTGACGGCGCGGCCGGTGAGTTCGACGCGGTCTCGGCGTACGGCGGTGTGGACGAGGCCGGTGCGGGGGGAGGCCTGGAGGCCGGTGAGGGTGGTGCGGTCGAGGCGGGCGGCCCAGTGGGGGGCGAGGGCGGTGTGGGCGCTGCCGGTGACGGGGTCTTCGGGGATGCCGTTGGCGGGGGCGAAGAAGCGGGAGACGAAGTCGTAGCCGCGGGTGGGGTCCTGGGCGAGGGCGGTGACGATGATGCCGCGGATGCCTTCGCGGGTGGTGAGTGCGGCGATGGCGTCGAGGTCGGGGGTGAGGTGGCGGACGGCCTTTTCGTCGGTGAGGTGGACGAGGAGGTCGCCGAGGGGGCCGGTGCGGTAGGTGGGGCCGGGGATGGTGCGGAGGGCCGCGTCCAGTCCGTCGGGGGCGGGGGTCTGGGTGGTGGGGGCGGCGGGGAAGTCGAGGGTGATGGTGCCGTCGGCGTCGGCGTGGGTGGTGAGGGTGCCGTGGTGGTTGCTGGTGAAGCGGACGGTGCCGTCGAGGTGGTGGGTGGTGCGGAGCGTGTGGGCGGTGGCGAGGGTGGCGTGGCCGCAGAGGGTGGCTTCGACGGTGGGGGTGAACCAGCGGATGGCCCAGTCGGTGGGGCTGGGGGTGGGGAGGGCGAAGGCGGTTTCGGGGTGGTTGATTTCGGCGGCGATGTTCTGCATCCAGGTGTCCTCTGGCCAGGTGCCGGGTGGGAGGAGGAGGACGCCGGCGGGGTTGCCGCTGAAGGGGCGGTCGGTGAAGGCGTTGACGAGGTGGAAACGCATGGCGGGAGGTTAGTGGTCCTCGGGGCGGGTGGGGGCGGGCCAATTGGGTTCGGGTGGCCTGTTGGGTGAGACGGGTGCGGCCCGGTCCGAGTGGGTGCTCGGCCGGGCCGTGGTGGTGTGGTGCGGGGTGGTGCGGGGTGTCGCGTCAGACGGGGTCGCCGATGTGGTGGACGCGGACGAGGTTGGTGGAGCCGGGGACGCCGGGCGGGGAGCCGGCGGTGATGACGACGGTGTCGCCCCGTACGCAGCGGCCGATGCGGAGGAGTTCTTCGTCGACCTGGGCGACCATGGCGTCGGTGGAGTCGACGTGGGGGCCGAGGAAGGTTTCGACGCCCCAGGTGAGGTTGAGCTGGGAGCGGGTGGCGGGGTCGGGGGTGAAGGCGAGGAGGGGGATGGGTGAGCGGTAGCGGGAGAGCCGGCGGACGGTGTCGCCGCTCTGGGTGAAGGCGACGAGGAACTTGGCGTTGAGGAAGTCGCCGATTTCGGCTGCCGCGCGGGCGACGGCGCCGCCTTGGGTGCGGGGTTTGCTGCGCTCGGTGAGTGGGGGGAGGCCCTTGGCGAGTACGTCTTCTTCTGCGGCTTCGACGATTTTGGCCATGGTGCGGACGGTGTCGACGGGGTATTTGCCGACGCTGGTTTCGCCGGAGAGCATGACGGCGTCGGTGCCGTCGAGGACGGCGTTGGCGACGTCGGAGGCTTCTGCGCGGGTGGGCCGGCTGTTGTCGATCATCGAGTCGAGCATTTGGGTGGCGACGATGACGGGTTTGGCGTTGCGCTTGGCGAGTTTGATGGCGCGCTTCTGGACGATGGGGACTTGTTCGAGGGGCATTTCGACGCCGAGGTCGCCGCGGGCGACCATGATGCCGTCGAAGGCGGCGACGATGTCGTCGATGTTCTGGACGGCCTGGGGTTTTTCGATCTTTGCGATGACGGGGAGGCGTCGGCCTTCTTCGTCCATGATGCGGTGGACGTCGTCGATGTCGCGGCCGGTGCGGACGAAGGAGAGGGCGATGACGTCGGCTCCGGTGCGCAGGGCCCAGCGGAGGTCGTCGATGTCCTTTTCGGAGAGGGCGGGGACGGAGACGGCGACGCCGGGGAGGTTGAGTCCCTTGTGGTCGCTGACCATGCCGCCTTCGATGACGCGGGTGTGGACGCGGGGGCCGTCGATCGTGGTGACTTCGAGGCTGACGCGGCCGTCGTCGACGAGGATGCGTTCGCCGGGGGTGACGTCGGTGGCGAGGCCCTTGTAGGTGGTGCCGCAGGTGTGGCGGTCGCCGGGGACGTCGTCGACGGTGATGGTGAATTCGTCGCCGCGTTCAAGGAGTACGGGGCCTTCGGTGAAGCGGCCGAGGCGGATCTTCGGGCCTTGAAGGTCGGCGAGGATTCCGACGCTGCGGCCGGTTTCGTCGGAGGCCTTGCGCACGCGGTGGTAGCGCTCCTCGTGTTCGGCGTAGGTGCCGTGGCTGAGGTTGAGGCGGGCGATGTCCATTCCGGCTTCTACGAGGGCTTTGATCTGCTCGTACGAGTCGGTTGCGGGGCCCAGGGTGCAGACGATTTTCGCTCGGCGCATGGGTCGAGCGTATGCCCTACCGGGCGGTAGGAAGGTGGGTCCTGGTGTCTGCTCAACAACCTTCGGGTGAAGGGGTGTTGACAATTGTTGAATGGGCGCGGGGGCGCTCTGATGAGCACCCCCGCGGGCCTGTGGGCCGGGTCGTCAGAGGGCCGGCGGGGTCATGGTGAAGCGTGCGTTGACGGAGGCGTAGACGGTCTGGCGCTGGGGTTCGAGGTCGAGGGCGGGCGGGGGTTCGGCTTCGGCGGCGCCGAAGGCCATGGCGCGGAAGCGGCCGGCGGGGGCGGCCATGGCGACGGGGCGGGCGTCGTCGGCGCCGAGGTCGGCGAGTTCGACGAGGGCGGCGAGCTGGGCGCCGAGGGCGTTGGCGTATTCGCGGGCGCGTTGGACGGCTTCGAGTACGGCTTGTTTGCGGGCTTGTCCGTGGGCCGGGGAGTCGGGGCGCAGGGCCCACCAGGGTCCGTCGACGTGGGTGAGTTCGAGGTCGGCGAGGCGGGTGGTGAGTTCGCCGAGTGCGGTGAAGTCGGCGAGTTCGGCGGTGATGTGGACGCGGCCGTGGTAGGCGCGGATGCGTTCGCCGCGGCCGTGGCGGGTGAGTTCCGGGGTGATGGAGAAGGCGCCGGTTTCGAGTTTCTCGACGGCGTCGCCGTAGCTCTTGACGAGGTCGAGTACGGCGGCGTTGCGGCGGGTGAGGTCGTCGAGGGCGCTGCGGCGGTCGGTGCCGCGGGCGCTGACGCTGATGCCGATGCGGGCGATTTCGGGGTCGACTTCGAGTTGGGCTTCGCCGCGGACGGCGACGCGCGGGACTTGGGGGGTTCCGTAGGGCTGGGGCGTGGCGTCCTGGTCGGTCATGCGGTCCACTGTCGCACCGTCGGGGCGGGGAGGGCGGGTGTGTGGGGTGGTCATCGGATCGCAACCTGGCGGGGGTGTTGCGTGTGGTTGGTCGTGGGCCAGAATCTACGCGCGTTTATCTACGCGCATTGCGTTGCCTCACGAGGGAGAAGACATGCCGTTCGATCGCAGGACGTTCCTGGGCACTTCGGCCGCCACGGGTGCGGCGGTGGCCCTGGCGGGTCCGGCCGGCTCCGCCTCCGCCGCGGCTTCCGCCGCCGGGCAGGTGCCGGCGGGCCGTCCGGTGAAGCGGTACGCGTTCACGGTGATGGGGACGACCGATCTGCACGGGAATGTCTTCAACTGGGACTACTTCACTGACAAGGAGTTCGACGACAAGGCGCACAACGACGTGGGTCTGGCGAAGATCTCGACGCTGGTGGAGCGGGTGCGGGCGGAGAAGGGGCGGCGGAACACGCTGCTGATCGACGCGGGTGACACGATCCAGGGCACGCAGCTGTCGTACTACTACGCGAAGGTGGACCCGATCACGGCGCGGCGTGGTCCGGTGCACCCGATGGCGCAGGCGATGAACGCGATCGGCTATGACGCGGCGGCGCTGGGGAACCACGAGTTCAACTACGGCATTCCGGTGCTGCGGAAGTTCGAGGAGCAGTGTGACTTCCCGCTGCTGGGGGCGAACGCGCTGGATGCGAGGTCGCTGCGGCCGGCGTTCGCGCCGTACAGCATGCACCGGCTGCGGACGCCGTGCGGGCGGGACGTGAAGGTGGCGGTGCTGGGTCTGACGAATCCGGGGATCGCGATCTGGGACAAGCAGAACGTGCAGGGGAAGATGGTGTTCCCGGGCCTGGAGGAGCAGGCGGCGAAGTACGTGCCGCGGCTGCGTTCGATGGGTGCGGACGTGGTGATCGTGTCGGCGCACTCGGGTTCGAGCGGTACGTCGTCGTACGGCGACCAGCTGCCGTACATCGAGAACGCGGCGGGTCTGGTGGCGGAGCAGGTGCCGGGGATCGACGCGATCCTGGTGGGTCACGCGCACACGGAGATCCCGGAGTACCGGGTGAAGAACAGGGAGACGGGCCGGGAGGTCGTGCTGTCGGAGCCGCTGAAGTGGGGGCAGCGGCTGACGCTGTTCGACTTCGAGCTGGTCTTCGAGCGGGGCCGCTGGTCGGTGGAGAAGGTGTCGGCGCAGGTGCTGAACTCCAACACGGTGCCGGAGGACCCGAAGATCACGAAGCTGCTGTCGGACGAGCACGCCAAGGTAGTGGCGTACGTGAACCAGGTGATCGGTACGTCGACGCAGGCGATGTCGGCGGCCGAGGGGCCGGTGAAGGACGTCCCGATCATCGATCTGATCAACCACGTGCAGGCGGACACGGTGCGTGCGGCGCTGGCGGGTACGGAGTTCGCCGCGCTGCCGGTGCTGTCGCAGGCGTCGTGCTTCTCGCGTACGGCGTCGATTCCGGCGGGTCAGGTGACGATCCGGGACGCGGCGGGGCTGTACCCGTTCGAGAACACGCTGGAGGCGCGGCTGCTGACGGGTGCGCAGCTGAAGGACTACCTGGAGTACTCGGCGAAGTACTACGTGCAGACGGCGCCGGGTGAGGTGGTGGACCCGGCGAAGCTGACGAACGCGGAGGGGACGCCGGACTACAACTACGACGCGGTGTACGGGCTGTCGTACGAGATCGACGTGGCGCAGCCGAAGGGGTCGCGGATCGTGGGGCTGTCGTTCGGGGGGCGGCCGGTGGATCCGGCGGCGCAGTTCGTGCTGGCGGTGAACAACTACCGGGCGTCGGGCGGCGGGAACTTCCCGCACGTGCCCGGTGCCCGGCAGCTGTGGGCGAATTCGGACGAGATCCGGAACACGATCATTTCGTGGGTGAAGGCGAAGGGGACGGTGGATCCGGCGCAGTTCGCTTCGGTGGACTGGAAGCTGACGCGGGCGGGTGTGCCGGTGTTCTAGGGGCCGGCGGTCCCCGGGCGGCCCGGCCGTCAGGGGTGTTCGACGAGTGGGAGCAGCTCCCCCGCGGTGTGCGGGCGGGGCTGCTCTCGCGTTTGGAGGCCGAAGGTGGTGAAGGCGGTGCGTTCGGGGAGGGGGTAGGGGTCGGTGCCGGTGAGGGTGTTGAGGATGCGGGCGCTGCGCCAGGCGGCGAGGCCGAGGTCGGGGGCGCCGACGCCGTGGGTGTGGCGTTCGCCGTTCTGTACGTAGATGTGGCAGCCGGTGGCGGTGATGGTGCGGTCGAGGAGCATGCGGTAGTCGGCGTCGATGCGGGGGCGGCCGGTGGCGTCCTTGCGGAGGTAGGGGTCGAGTCCGGCGAGGAGGCCCGCGAGGGGGCGTTCGCGGTAGCCGGTGGCGAGGACGACGGCGTCGGTGGTGAGGCGGGAGCGGGTGCCCTGCTGGACGTGTTCGAGGTGGAGTTCGACCTTGGTGGTGGCGATGCGTCCTGCGGTGCGGACGGTGACGCCGGGGGTGAGGACGACGTCGGGCCAGCCGCCGTGGAGGGTGCGGCGGTAGAGCTCTTCGTGGATGGCGGCGATGGTGTCGGTGTCGATGCCCTTGTGGAGTTGCCATTGGGCGGGGACGAGGTGGTCGCGGACGTGTTCGGGGAGGGCGTGGAAGTAGCGGGTGTAGTCGGGGGTGAAGTGTTCCAGGCCGAGCTTGGAGTACTCCATGGGGGCGAAGGCGGGGGTGCGGGCGAGCCAGGTGAGGCGTTCGCGGCCGGCGGGGCGGGCGCGGAGGAGGTCGAGGAAGACTTCGGCGCCGGACTGGCCGGAGCCGATGACGGTGATGTGGTCGGCGCCGAGGACGCGGGTGCGGTGGTCGAGGTAGGCGCCGGAGTGGATGACGGGGACGGTGGGGGCGTCGGCGAGGGGCTTGAGGGGTTCGGGGACGTGGGGGGCGGTGCCGATGCCGAGGGCGAGGTTGCGGGTGTAGGTGCGGCCGAGGGCTTCGGCTTCGCCGTCGGGGTCGATCTGGGTGAAGTCGACTTCGAAGAGGGCGCGTTCGGGGTTCCAGCGGACGGCGTCGACCTGGTGGCCGAAGTGGAGGCCGGGGAGGCTGTCGGCGACCCAGCGGCAGTAGGCGTCGTATTCGGCGCGCTGGATGTGGAACTTCTCGGCGAAGTAGAAGGGGAAGAGGCGTTCCTTGTGGCGGAGCCAGCGGAGGAAGGACCAGGGGCTGGCGGGGTCGGCGAGGGTGACGAGGTCGGCGAGGAAGGGGACCTGGAGGGTGGCGCCGTCGATGAGGAGGCCGGGGTGCCAGCGGAAGTCGCGGCGCTGGTCGTAGAAGGCGGTGGAGAGCGGCCGGGTGCCGTCGGTGTGGGGGAGGCCGTGGGCGAGGGCGGCGAGGGAGAGGTTGGCGGGGCCGATGCCGATTCCGACGAGGTCATGGGGGGCTTCGGGCTGGGCGGTGGCGGTCATCGGGCCGGTCATGGGTGGGTGCTGCCTTCCGGGAGGTCCAGGAGTGTGAGGAGGTTCGCGAGGTCGCCCTCGGTGGTGTGCGGGTTGAGCAGGGTGGCCTTGAGCCAGAGGCGGCCGTCTGCGGTGGCGCGGCCGAGGACGGCGCGGCCGTGGTGGAGGAGGCTCCGGCGGAGGGCGGCGAGGTCGTCGTCGGTGGCGCCGACGGGCCGGAAGAGCACGGTGCTGATGGTGGGCGGGGCGTGGAGTTCGAAGCGGGGGTGGGCTTCGAGGAGTGCGGCGAGGCGGTGCGCGGTGGCGCAGGTGCGGTCGATGAGGTCGGTGAGTCCGTCGCGGCCGAGGGCACGGAGGGTGGTGGCGATCTTGAGGATGTCGGGGCGGCGGGTGGTGCGGAGGGAACGGCCGAGGAGGTCGGGGAGGCCGGCTTCGGTGTCGTCGTCGGCGTTGAGGTAGTCGGCCTGGTACGTGAGGGGGGTGAGGAGGGCGGGGTCGGGGACGGCGAGGAGTCCTGCGGCGACGGGCTGCCAGCCGAGTTTGTGGAGGTCGAGGGTGAGGGTGGTGGCGTGTTCGAGGCCGGTCAGGCGGTGCCGGTGGGTGGGGCTGAGGGCGAGGAGGCCGCCGTAGGCGGCGTCGACGTGGAGTTCGGCGTGGTGGCGGGCGCAGACGGCGGCGATGTCGTCGAGGGGGTCGATGAGTCCGGCGTCGGTGGTGCCGGCGGTGGCGGCGACGAGGTGGGGGCCGGGGAGTTGGGTGAGGGCGCGGTCGAGGGTGTGGGGGTCGAGGGTGCCGCGGGGGGTGGGGAGGGCGTGGGGGCGGGGCATGCCGAGGAGCCAGGTGGCGCGGGGCAGGGAGTGGTGGGCGTTGGCTCCGTGGACGAGCTGTACGGGTGCGGGGTGGCGTTCGCGGGCGAGGAGGAGGGCGAGTTGGTTGGCCTCGGTGCCGCCGGTGGTGACGAGGGCGTCGGCGGTGGGGGTGCGGAGGATGTCGCGGGCGAGGGCGCGGGTGACGAGCGCTTCGATCTCGGAGGCGGCGGGGGCCTGGTCCCAGGAGTCGAGGGAGGGGTTGAGGGCGCTCGCGGCGAGGTCGGCGGCGGTGGCGACGGCGAGCGGGGGGCAGTGCAGGTGGGCGAGGCAGTGGGGGTGGGCGGGGTCGGCGGCTCCTTCGGCGAGGGCGCGGACGAGGGTGGTGAGGGCCTCGTGGTCGCCGGTGCCGTGGTCGGGGAGTACGTCGCCCAGGGCGTCCCGTACGCGGTGGGCGACGGCGTCGGGGCCGCCGGCGGGGAGGGGGCCGCGGCGGAGGCGGGCGCCGTCTTCGAGTGCGGTGAGGACGGTGTCGAGGAGGGGGCGCAGGGCTGCGGGGCCGGCGGGGCCTCCGGCGAGGGGGGCGGGCATGGGGGTTCCTCCGGGTCGGACCGGGGCGGGGACTCTCCTCCGGTCAGCCCAACGAGAAACCCCCGGTCGGGGTAACCGGTGCCGCCGGGCGGGGGCTGTTTCCGGTGCGGGGGCCTGCCGATGCCGGGGGCTGCCGGTGCCGGGGGGCTACGGCGGCCGCGCCCCCGGGGCGGTGCGCTTCCGGCTCCCAGTGCCGGGGGGGCGGCCGATGCCGGGGGGCTGCCGGTACCCGAGGCTGCCGGTGCCGGGGGCTTGGGCGGCCGCGCCCCCGGGGCGGTGCGCTTCCGGCTCCCCGTGCCGGGGGCCCCCGGGGCCGTACCGGCCCCGGGGTGGGGTGGGGGTTCCGGGCCCGGGGTGGCGTCAGGCGGAGTCGCGGATGCGCAGGGCGCGGGACAGGTCGTCCAGTTGGTCGACGAGCTTGCGGCGGAGGGCCGGGATGAGGTCGGCGTCCTTGAGGCAGGTGCGGCCCGCTTCGAGGGCTTCGGTGTCGACGGCGTGGACGGGGAACGCGTGGCGGCCGGCGGCTTCGGCCATGGCGGGGCCGCGGCGGTCGGCGAGGGCGACGGCGTCGGTGTAGAAGCGGGTGACGTGGTCGCGGGTGAGGTCGGCCTGTTCCGGCTGCCAGAAGCCCTGGGCGGTGGCGGTGAAGAGGTAGTTGGAGAGGGAGTCGTCGGCGAACATGCGCTGCCAGGCGGCGGCCTTGGCCTCGGGGTCGGGGAGGGCGGCCCGGCAGCGGGCGGCGCCTTCCTGGCCGGTGGCGCTGGGGTCGCGGTCGAGTTCGGCGGCGATGTCGGTCTCGCCGACGGCGCCGAGTACGGAGAGGCGGGCGAGGATGCGCCAGCGCAGCTCGGGGTCGAGTTCGGGGCCGCCGGGGACGGTGCCGTCGGCGAGCCAGGCGGCGATGGTGTCGGGCTGGGTGGCGGCGCCGATGAAGGCGCGTACGGCGGCGAGGCGGAGGCCGGGGTTGTCGCCGTCCTCGGTGCGGCGGATCAGGTCGCGGCAGATGCCGGTGATGGTGGCGAGGGCGACGGGCCGCTGCGCGGGGGTGACGTACCGGTCGGCGATGTGGGTGTGGGCGAAGGCGAGGACGCCCTGGACGAGGGCGAGGTCGGTTTCGCCGGGGAGGTGCGCGCGGGCGGCTTCGAGGTAGGCGAGGGGGGCGAGTTCGCCGTCGCGGACCATGTCGCGGGCGGCGTTCCAGACCACGGCCCGGGTGAGGGGGTCGGGGATGCCGGAGAGGGCGCGCAGGGTGGTGTCCCAGGAGGCCGGGTCGAGGCGGACCTTGGCGTAGCTGAGGTCGCCGTCGTTGAGGACGATGAGGGCGGGGCGGCGGCCGAGTGCGGAGATGACCTCGCCGGCGGGTACGTCGACACCGAGGCGGTCGCGGAGTTCGAGGCGGCCGGGCGCGCCGGGTACGTCGTCGTAGGTGCCGACGGTGATGTGGTGGGGGCGGGAGCCCTGGTGGCCGACGGTGAGGGTCCAGCCGCCGTCGCGTTCGTCGACGCGGGGGGTGAGGGTGTCGACGCCGGTGGTGCGGAGCCAGGTGTCGGCCCAGGTGTGGACGTCGCGGTCGGTGGAGGCGGCGAGGGAGTCGACGAAGTCGGCGAGGGAGGCGTTGCCGAACTTGTGGCGGGCGAAGTGGGTGTTGATGCCGGCGAGGAAGTCGGCTTCGCCGAGCCAGGCGACGAGCTGGCGGAGGGCGGAGGCGCCCTTGGCGTAGGAGATGCCGTCGAAGTTGAGGAGGGCCGAGGCGGTGTCGGGGACGGCGTCGGGGTCGGGTGCGACGGGGTGGGTGGAGGGGCGCTGGTCGGCGTCGTAGCCCCAGGCCTTGCGGGAGACGCCGAAGTCGGTCCAGGTGTCGGTGAAGCGGGTGGCTTCGGTGAGGGTCTGGTAGCCCATGTACTCGGCGAAGGACTCGTTGAGCCAGATGTCGTCCCACCAGCGGAGGGTGACGAGGTCGCCGAACCACATGTGGGCCATCTCGTGGGCGATGACCATGGCGCGGGTCTGGCGTTCGGTGTCGGTGACGGCGGAGCGGTAGACGAACTCGTCGCGGAAGGTGACGAGTCCGGGGTTCTCCATGGCGCCGGCGTTGAACTCGGGGACGAAGGCCTGGTCGTACGAGTCGAAGGGGTAGGGCTCCGTGAACTTCTCGTGGTAGCGGTCGAAGCAGTCCTTGGTGATGCCGAGGATCTCGTCGGCGTCGGCGTCGAGGTGGGGTGCGAGGGAGCGGCGGCAGTGGATGCCGAAGGGCAGGCCGGCGTGTTCGGTGCGGATGCTGTGCCAGGGGCCGGCGGCGACGGCGGCGAGGTAGGTGGAGATGAGGGGGGTGGTGGCGGCGCGCCAGGTGCCGGCGCCGTCCTCGCGTTCCGAGGTGCGCTCGGTGATGCCGTTGGCGAGGACGGTCCAGCCGCGGGGTGCGGTGACCTCGATGTCGAAGCGGGCCTTGAGGTCGGGCTGGTCGAAGGCGGCGAAGACGCGCTGGACGTCGTCGAGGAAGAGCTGGGTGTAGACGTACGTCTCGCCGTCGGTGGGGTCGGTGAAGCGGTGCATGCCCTCGCCGGTGCGGGAGTAGCGCATGGCGGCGTCGACGCGGAGTTCGTGGGGGCCTTCGGTGAGGGCGGTGAGCGGCAGCCGGTTGCCGTCGCGGAGGGTGGGGTCGAGGGGCTGTCCGTCGAGCGTGGCGGAGCGCAGTTCGGCCGGTTTCAGTTCCACGAACGTGTCACCGGCGGTGTGCGCGGTGAAGGCGATGACGGTGGTGGAGTCGAAGGTGTCGTCGCCGGTGGTGAGGTCGAGTGCGATGGAGTACCGCTGTACGTCGAGGAACCGGGCTCGGGTCTGCGCTTCGTCGCGCGTCAGTACGGACATGGCCCCCATGCTGCCCGAAAGGGCCCCCTTGACGGCAGGGGCCCCGGGGTGGTCCGGGTCTCGGGGGGGGCCGGGTGGTCCCGGCGTGCGGGCCGGGGGTCCGGGCGTGGGCGCCGGTGCTCCGGGCCTGCGGGCCTGGCCTGCCGCCGCCTAGTCGTCCTGGTCCGCGGCGATGGTCTCGTGGTGCCGGATGACCTCGGCGATGATGAAGTTCAGGAGCTTCTCGGCGAAGGCGGGGTCGAGCTTGGCGTTCTCGGCGAGCTGGCGGAGGCGGGCGATCTGGCTGGCCTCGCGGCCGGGGTCGGCGGGGGGCAGGTGGTGCTTGGCCTTGAGGTGGCCGACCTGCTGGGTGCATTTGAAGCGCTCGGCGAGCATGTGGACCACGGCCGCGTCGATGTTGTCGATGCTGTCCCGCAGTCGGGACAGTTCCTCACGGACGTTCTCGTCGATGTCGCTGGTGTTCATGGGGCCTGAGCCTACCGGCGGGCGGGGATCCGATCATCGGCCAATCGGTCTGTGAGACGGGTACCGGCCACGGCTGGTCAGAGGGGCAGCAGGGCGGTGACCAGCCAGCCCCCTTCGGGGGTGGGGCCCGCGGTGAGGGAGCCGCCCATGGCCTCGGCGCGTTCGGTCATGCCGGCCAGGCCGAAGCCGCCGCCGCGGGCCTTGTCGGCGAGGCGGGCGGGGTGGCCGCCGTCGTCGGCGACGCGCACTTCGAGTCCGGTGGGGACGGTGCGTAGGCCGATGCGTACGGCGGTGGCCCCGGCGGCGTGTTTGGTGATGTTGGTGAGGGCTTCGAGGACGATGCGGTGGGCGGTGGCGGCGACGTCGCCGGGTACGCGGGTGTCGAGGCCCTGTTCGACGTGGAGGGCGACGGGCGGGCCGGTGGCCGAGAAGCGTTCGGCGAGTTCCCGGATCTGGGCGAGGCCGGCGACGGGGGCGGTGCCGGCGCCTTTGGCGTCGTCCTCGCGGAGGATGCGGACGAGGCGGCGCATGGCGCCGAGTGCTTCCTCGCCGGCGCTCTGGATGCGGTCGAGCGTACGGGCGGCCTGTTCGGCGTCGGCTCCGGTGAAGCGCGCGGCGCGGGCTTCGACGACGATGCCGGTGACGTGGTGGGCGACGAGGTCGTGGAGCTCGCGGGCGAGTTCGAGGCGTTCGGCGGTGCGTACGGCGCGCAGTTCGCGGACGCGCTGGAGCGACTGGAGGCGCAGCAGCAGGGAGTAGGCGGCGACGACGACGGTGAGGACGGAGAAGAGCAGGGTGAAGCGGCCGGGGTCGAGGTCGCGGACGGGGACGGCGGTGCAGCCGGCGCCGAGGAGGGGGCCGAGGACGGCGGCGGTGCGCGCGGGGGCGCGGAGCAGGACCTGGGAGAGGAGGACGAGGAGGGCGACGGCCTCGCCGATGCCCCAGACGCTGAGGGGTCGGTTGAGGGCGATCAGGGTGATCGTGGCGGTCCAGGTGACGGTGGCGGCGAACCATGCGCGGCCGATGAGCGGCAGGCCGGGCCAGGGTGCGGCGCTGAGGCAGACGAGGAGTCCGGCGCCCCAGACGACTGCGTGGGGGACGGTGGGCTGGCCGGCGAGGACGATGCCTTCGAGGGTGACGAGGGCGAGCAGGACGAGGGTGAGGGCGAGGCGGGCGCCGTCGGCGGTGCGGGGGTGGCGCCGGGCCCAGCGGGCGAGGGGGCTCACGGGGTGCCCGCGGCCAGTCCGCTCTCCCAGGCCCAGGCGGCGATCTCGACGCGGTTGCGGGCGTCGAGTTTGGTCTGGACGTTGGCCAGGTGGGTCTTGACGGTGGAGAGGGATACGTAGAGTTCGGCGGCGATCTCGGCGTTGGTGCGGCCGCGGGCCAGGCAGCGGACGACTTCCCGTTCGCGTTCGGTGAGGGGTTCGGCGGGGCGTCGGGCGGCCTCTGCGGCGGGGGTGCGGGGGGCCATCTCGCGGAGCAGGCGGACGGTGATGGCGGGTGAGACGAGGGAGTCGCCGACGGCCGCGGCGCGGACGGCCTCAACCAGCATGGCCGGGCTCGCGTCCTTGAGGAGGAAGCCGGAGGCGCCGCCGTGCAGGGCGGCGTGGACGTATTCGTCCAGGTCGAAGGTGGTGACGATGACGATGCGCGGGGTGGTGCGGCCGGCGAGCCGCCGGGTGACCTCCAGGCCGTCGAGCCGGGGCATCCGGATGTCGAGGAGGAGGACGTCCGGCTGGTGGCGTTCGACGGCGGCGAGGGCGGCCTCTCCGTCGACGACGTCGTCGAGGACCTCGATGTCGGGCTGGCTCTCCAGGATCATGCGGAATCCGGTCCGGACCATTTCCTGGTCGTCCGCGATGACCACCGTGATCGCCATGGGTTGCCTGCCCCTGTGTCGCCCGTCGTCAGCCAGTCCTTCCCATGGGACCGGGGGGCCGGACGGCCCGCAACCGCAGCGGGGGCCGTGGGGAGGGGCGTACGGGGCCGGGACGGGGCGGGTCCGGCTCCGGGGTGCCGGGTTCGAGGGTAGGCGGGGCCGTGGCGGGGTGCCTCGTCCTTCCGGCCGGTTCCGGCCCGGCCGGAAGGACGGGGGTGGGTGCCCCGCGGGGGGTCCGGTGGGTGGGTGCGGGCGGGGCGGGGAGTGGCTTGTCCGCTGGTGGCGGGCCCGGGGGCGGCGGGCCTGCTGGTGGCGGGTCCGGGGGTGGCGGGCGGCCGGGCCGGGGACGGGAGCCCGGCCGCCCGGAGCGGGGACCGCGGGGTCCCCGCGTACTGCGGGATCCGGGGGGTGCCGGGGAGCCACGGCGTCCGTGGGCTCCCCGGGGTCCGCGGGTCCGCTGGGGTCAGAGGCCCGCGGCCGCGCTCTTGATGGCCGCGGCGAAGGTGGAGACCTCGGTGTAGACGCCGGGGTAGCCGGCGCGGGCGCAGCCCTCGCCCCAGCTGGTGATGCCGACCTGGATCCAGGCTCCGGCCGCGTCGCGGCGGAACATGGGGCCGCCGGAGTCGCCCTGACAGGTGTCGACGCCGCCCTGCGGGAAGCCGGCGCAGATCTCCTCGCCCTTGATCAGGGAGGAGCCGTACGCGGCGGCGCAGTCGGTGTCGGAGACGAAGGGGACGTCGGCCTTGAGGAGGTAGCGCTGCTGGGCGCCGCCTTCGCGGGCGGCTCCCCAGCCGGCGACGGTGAAGGTGCCGCTGTTGTACTGGGTGGTCTCGGCGATCTTGAGGGTGGGCAGGTTGATGGGCTGGGCGAGTTTGATCAGGGCCCAGTCCTTGCCGTTGCCGTTGTAGCCGGGGGCCTGGAGGACCTTGGTGGAGCGGACCTTGATGGCGCTGGCGCTGCGCAGGTCGACGACGCCGGCGGTGGCGGTGATGGAGGTGTTGTTGCCGGAGCCGCTGACGCAGTGCGCGGCGGTGAGGACGATCTGCTGGGTGTAGAGGGCGCCGCCGCAGCCCATGGAGAGGCGGACCATCCAGGGGAATTCGCCCTGGGCGGCGCGGACGCCGCCGACGACGGGCTGGGGCGCAGCCGTGGCGGTGGCGGGCTGGAGGCTGAAGGCGGCGAGCGCGACGGCGGCCGCGGCGAGGGTGCGCCTGACGAGCCGGCGGGCGAGGGAGCTCTTCCGGTTCCGTATGGAGTTCAACACACTGCCTTTCGTGGGGGGTGGGGCCGTGCGCGGCCAGTCCGCGCGGACCGGCCGGACATGACGCGTCCATGTCACATCGCCGTGCGCGGCGGCGGCAAGAAGGGGTTTTCGGCCAATCACGGACGGAGGCGGACCGGGTGAACCGGACCAGCGAGATCGAGCACGGCTTCCCCCACCTGGAGACCGTGCGGGCGGCGGTCACCGCGCTGTACCGGCGGCTGTCCGCGGACGGGGTCCGCTCGTACGCGCCCGCCTTCGCCCCCGCCGACGCGGCGTTCTCCCCCGAGGACGACCTGTACCTCGGCGCGCAGCGGGTGGCCTCCGCCCTGGTCCGGCACTTCCGGCTGCCCGACGCCCGCGTGGTGGTGTCCTTCCGGCGGATGGAGGAGGCCGCGAGCGTCGAACCGGCCGCGGGCCCGGAGTACTTCGTCGAACTCAACGACCGCTTCCGCGAACACCGCCGGGACGTCGCCGCCGCCCTCGCCCACGAGATCGCCCACGTCTTCCTGCACCGCCTGGACCTGGGCTTCCCCGGCACCCGCGCCAACGAGATCCTCACCGACACGGCCACGGCCTACCTCGGCGCCGGCTGGCTGCTGCTCGACGCCTACCGCGAGGACGCCCTCACCCACCAGAAGCTCGGCTACCTCACGCCCGAGGAGTTCGGGTACGTGCTGGCGAAGCGGGCCGACCTGCTGGGCGAGGACCCCTCCCCCGCCTTCACCAGCCCGCAGGCCTGGCCCGCGTACCTGCGCGGCCGCGAACTCGCCCGGCGGGACGCCCGGCAGGCCCCCCTCGCCGCCGCGCCCTGGGGCGAGCGGCGCCGGTACGCGCGCGAGCGCCGCCGCGCACTCGCCCGCCCGGGGGAACCCCACGCCCCCGCCGGGCTCCCGTACCGCTTCGAGGGCCCCGCGGGCGCGCCGCGGGTGACCTTCCCCTGCCCGGTCTGCCACCAGCGGGTGCGCGTCCCGGTACGCGGCCCCGTGCGGATCCGCTGCGGACTGTGCCGCAGTCCGCTGGACTGCGACACGTGAACCGCCCGGCGCGGTGCGGGGGTTCGGCCGGCACCGCGCGCCGATTCCCCCGATCCGGTGACGGCGCTCCGCGGACGTTGATCCTTCCGGGGCGCACGGGGCGCGTGAGGGCGCGTACGACCTGCGGTGTGCTGCCGGAACCCGCCCGGAGCGGTGTCGGCGGTGCGGCCGAATGCGCTACTCCTGGACACGGAGAGTGAGAGATCCACCTCAAGGAGTAGTCGGAATGTCTGTAGACGCGGGGGCGGCGAACCCCTCGGTGACCGCCCACCAGATCCAGCTCAGCCTCAGCACCGCGGCCGCCCGGAACCTGGCGACCACGACCAAGTCCGAACCCCAGATGCAGGGCATCAGCTCGCGCTGGCTGCTGCGGAAGCTGCCCTGGGTGCACACCCCCGGCGGCGTCTACCGCGTCAACCGCCGCCTGTCGTACGTCGTCGGCGACGGCCGCGTCACCTTCGTCAAGAGCGGCTCCCAGGTCCAGGTGATCCCCGCCGAACTCGCCGAACTCCCCCTGCTGCGCGGCTTCGACGACCCCACCGCGCTCGGCGCGCTGGCCGAGAGGTTCGTCCAGCGCGAGTTCGAGCCCGGCCAGCTGATCGTCCAGGCCGGCGCCCCCGCCGACCACGTCTACCTCGTCGCGCACGGCAAGATCGAGAAGGTCGGGCGGGGCCCGTACGGCGAGGAGGCCGTGCTCGGCCGCCTCGGCGACGGCGACACCTTCGGCGGCCACACCCTGGCCGACTCCGACGGCGTCGTCTGGGACTACACCGCCCGCGCCGCCACCGCCGTGACCCTGCTCGCCCTCCCCCAGGCCGCGTACCAGGCGGTCGCCGACCAGTACCAGGGCCTGCGCGCGCACGTCACGCAGCAGCGCAACACCAGCGGCTCGAACGGCTACAAGACCAACAGGGCCGGCGAGAAGGCCATCGAGCTGAGCGCCGGCCACGTCGGCGAGGCGACGCTGCCCGGCGCCTTCGCGGACTACGAGCTGACGCCCCGCGAGTACGAGCTGAGCGTGGCCCAGACGGTCCTCAAGGTGCACAGCCGGGTCGCCGACCTCTACAACCAGCCGATGAACCAGACGCAGCAGCAGCTCCGCCTGACCATCCAGGAGCTGCGCGAGCTCCAGGAGTACGAGCTGGTGAACAACCCGGAGTTCGGGCTGCTCCACAACGCCGACTTCGACCAGCGCATCCAGACCCACTCGGGCCCGCCCACCCCGGACGACCTCGACGACCTGATCAGCATGCGGCGCGGCACCCAGTACCTGTTCGCCCACCCCAAGGCGATCGCGGCCTTCGGCAAGGAGTGCAACAAGCGCGGCCTGAACCTCGGGAACGTCGACGTGGACGGCCACCACATCCCGGCCTGGCGGGGCATCCCGATCCTCCCCTGCGGGAAGATCCCGATCTCCGACCGGCACGCGTCCTCGATCATCGCGGTGCGCACCGGCGAGGACAACGAGGGCGTGATCGGCCTCTACCAGACCGGCCTGCCGGACGAGGTCGAGCCCAGCCTGAACGTCCGCTTCATGGGCATCGACGAGCGGGCGATCATCTCCTACCTGGTCACCGCCTACTACTCCGCCGCCATCCTCGTGCCCGACGCCGTCGGCGTGCTGGAGAACGTCGAGGTCCGTCCGCGCGCCTGAGCCGGCGGCTCCCACGATGCCCCCCCCGCCCCCGCGCCCGCGACCGCGACCGGCCGTCCTGACGATCCGTCCGCCCGTCGGGGTTCAGGACGGGTGGCGGCTGGGTAAGGAGAAGGTGTCGCGTGAGTCAGAAGCCGGGCCCGACCTCCCCGCCAGGGGGCCGGGCCCGGTTCGCGTCGTACGCCGGTCAGCGCGCCCCGTAGACCGGCTGCGGCGGCTCCGCCGCGGCCAGCAGCTTCGCCGCCGCCTCCCCCGCCTCGGCCGGGGTCCAGCGGGCGCCCCTGTCCGCGGTGGGTCCCGGCCGCCAGCCCTCCATCACGGTGATCCGGCCCCCCTCGGCCTCGAAGACCCGTCCGGTCACCCCCGCGGAGGCTGCCGAACCCAGCCAGACCACCAGCGGCGAGACGTTCTCCGGTGCCATCGCATCGAACTCCCCCTCCCCCGGCGCCGCCATGGTCCCGGCGAAGGTCTGCTCGGTCATCCGGGTCCTGGCGGCCGGGGCGATGGCGTTGACCTGGACGCCGTACCGGCCCATCTCGGCGGCCGAGACCAGCGTGAGGCCGATGATCCCGGCCTTGGCGGCGCTGTAGTTGCCCTGGCCGACGGAGCCCAGCAGGCCCGCCCCCGAGCTGGTGTTGACCACCCGGGCCGCCGGCACGCGGCCCGCCTTCGCCTCGGCCCGCCAGTGCGCGGCGGCGTGCCGCAGCGGCAGGAAGTGCCCCTTGAGGTGGACCCGCATCACCGCGTCCCAGTCGTCCTCGTCGAGGTTGACCAGCATCCGGTCGCGCAGGAAGCCCGCGTTGTTCACCAGCGTGTCCAGCCGCCCGAAGGACTCCAGGGCGGCCGCGACCAGGGAGGCCGCCCCGGCGTCGGTGGCGATGTCGCCGCCGTGCGCGACGGCCCGGCCGCCCGCGGCCTCGATCTCGGCCACCACCCGGGCGGCGGGGCTCTCCGGGTCCGGCCGCCCGTCCAGGCCCACCCCGAGGTCGTTGACCACCACGCGGGCCCCCTCGGCGGCGAACGCGAGCGCGTGCGCGCGGCCCAGGCCCCGCCCGGCGCCCGTCACGATCACGACCCGGCCTTCACAGATCCCCATGTCACCGCTCCTTGTTGACGGTTGCCGCATCCAGAAACGCGGGGCGCTCGCCGCCCCCGTGCACCAGCAGGCTCGCCCCGCTGACGTAGGCCGCCCGGTCCGAGGCCAGGAAGACCGCCGCCTGGCCCACCTCGTACGGGTCGGCGAGCCGGCCGAGCGGCACGGTCGCGCCGACGGCGGCGACGCCCTGCTCGTCGCCGTAGTGCAGGTGGGCCAGTTCGGTCCGCACCATGCCCAGGACCAGGGAGTTCACCCGCACCTCGGGGGCCCATTCGACGGCCATCGAGCGGGCCAGGTTCTCCAGGCCCGCCTTGGCGGCGCCGTAGGCCGCCGTGCCCGGCGAGGGGCGGGTGCCGCTGACGCTGCCGATCATCACGACGGAGCCGCGGGCCGCGCGCAGGTGCTCGTACGCCGCGAGGGAGGCGGTGAGCGGGGCCGTCAGGTTGAGTTCGAGCACCCGGGCGTGCCGGGCCGCGCCGCCCTCGGCGAGCGGCCGGTGGGGGGTGCCGCCGGCGTTGTTGACCAGGCAGTCCAGGCGGCCGTGGCGGCGTACGGCCTCGGCGAAGAACGTGTCGGCGGCGGCCGGGTCGCGCAGGTCCAGGGGGACGTACTCGGCCGTGCCCGCATCGGTCTCGACCGGGCGGTCGGGCGGTCTGCGGGCGCACACGACGACCTTCGCGCCCGCGTCGAGGAAGGCGCGGGCGATGCCCGCGCCGACGCCCCGGGTTCCGCCGGTGACGACGGTGACCCTCCCGTCGAGCTCCATAGGCTGCTACCTTCCACGCCTAACAAATGTTTGGTGGAAAGGTAGCTGATCCGCTCATGGGTGTCTCCACCTCCAGCCCGGACAAGGGCATCGCCGTCGTCACCGTCGACTTCCCGCCCGTCAACGCGCTGCCCGTCAGCGGCTGGTACGGCCTGGCCGACGCGGTGCGTGCCGCCGGGCGCGACCCCGAGGTCCGCTGCGTGGTCCTGGCCGCCGAGGGCCGGGGCTTCAACGCGGGGGTCGACATCAAGGAGATGCAGCGCGACACCGGACACCAGGCCCTGATCGGCGCCAACCGGGGCTGCTACGAGGCCTTCGCGGCGGTCTACGAGTGCGAGGTCCCGGTGGTGGCCGAGGTGGCCGGCTTCTGCCTCGGCGGCGGCATCGGCCTGGCCGGCAACGCCGACGCCATCGTGGCGAGCGAGGACGCCACCTTCGGCCTGCCCGAGCTGGACCGCGGCGCACTCGGCGCCGCCACCCACCTGGCCCGGCTGGTCCCCCAGCACCTGATGCGGGCGCTGTACTACACGTCCCGCACGGCCACCGCGGCCGAGCTGCACGCCCACGGATCGGTCTGGCGGGTGGTGCCGCGGACGGAGCTGCGGGCGGCGTCGCTGGAACTGGCCGGCGAGATCGCCCGCAAGGACGGCTACCTGATCCGCCTGGCGAAGGCGGCCATCAACGGGATCGACCCGGTGGACGTGCGGCGCAGCTACCGCTTCGAGCAGGGCTTCACCTTCGAGGCCAACCTCAGCGGGGTGGCCGACCGGGTCCGGGACACCTTCGGCGGCAAGGAGAGCTCGTGAGCGACAAGACCATGACCCCGGACGAGGTCGCCGGGCGGCTGTGCAGCGGGATGACGCTCGGGATCGGCGGCTGGGGATCGCGGCGCAAGCCGATGGCCCTGGTCCGGGCCCTGCTGCGGACCTCCGTCACCGACCTCACGGTGATCTCGTACGGCGGGCCCGACGTGGGACTGCTGGCGGCGGCCGGCCGGATCCGCCGGCTGGTCGCGCCCTTCGCGACCCTCGACTCGATCCCGCTGGAGCCGCACTTCCGGGCCGCCCGCGAGTCCGGCGCCTTCGAGCTGACGGAGCTGGACGAGGCGATGTTCATGTGGGGGCTGCACGCGGCCGCCAACCGGCTGCCCTTCCTGCCGGTCCGGGCCGGCCTCGGCTCGGGGGTGATGGAGGTCAACCCGGGCCTGCGGACCGTGGTCTCCCCGTACGAGGACGGCGAGGAGTTCGTCGCCGTGCCCGCGCTGCGGATGGACGCGGCGCTGGTGCACCTCAACCGGGCCGACCGGCTGGGCAACGGCCAGTACCTGGGCCCCGACCCGTACTTCGACGACCTGTTCTGCGAGGCCGCCGACGCCGCGTACGTCTCCTGCGAGCAGCTGGTCGGGACGGCCGAGCTCACCAAGGAGGCGCCGCCGCAGTCGCTGCTGGTCGGCCGGCACAGCGTCACCGGCGTCGTGGAGACGCCGCACGGCGCCCACTTCACCTCCTGCGCCCCCGACTACGGGCGCGACGAGGCCTTCCAGAAGCTGTACGCGACCACGCCCTGGCCGGAGTTCGCCGGGCGCTTCCTGTCCGGCGCGAGCGAGGACGACTACCAGCGGGCCGTGGCGGCCTGGCGCGAGGAGCAGCGATGACGGCGACGACCGTGACCAGGGCCGAATACTGCGTGATCGCCTGCGCGGAGGCCTGGCGCGACAACGGCGAGGTGCTGGCCAGCCCGATGGGTCTGATCCCCTCGATCGGCGCGAAGCTGGCCCGCCGCACCTTCTCGCCCGACCTGCTGCTGACCGACGGCGAGGCGATGCTGGTCCGCGACGACGGGACCGTCGAGGGCTGGCTGCCGTACCGGCGCCACCTGACCATGGTCACCGGCGGGCGGCGGCACGTGATGATGGGCGCCTCGCAGATCGACCGGTACGGCAACCAGAACATCTCCTGCATCGGCGACTGGGCCCGGCCCGCGCGGCAGCTGCTCGGTGTCCGCGGGGCACCGGTGAACACGCTGAACAACCCGGTCAGCTACTGGATCCCGAGGCACTCGCCGCGGGTGTTCGTGGAGCGCGTCGACATGGTCTCGGGCGTCGGCCACGACCGGGCCGCCGCGGCCGGCCCCTCGGCGCTCCGCTTCCACCGCATCCCGCGGGTGGTGACCAACCTCGGCCTGTTCGACTTCGCGACCCCGGACCGGTCCATGCGGCTGGCCGCCCTGCACCCCGGGGTGGACGTGGCCGAGGTCGAGGCGGCGACCGGGTTCGCCCTCGCGGTGCCGGAGGAGGTCCCGTACACCCGGGAGCCCACCGCGGCCGAACTCCGGCTGATCCGCGAGGAGCTGGACCCGCGCGGCGCCCGTGAGCGGGAGGTGCCCGCCTGATGGAGACGGCACTGACCAAGCTCGTGGGGGTCCGGCACCCGGTCGTGCAGACCGGGATGGGCTGGGTGGCCGGACCCCGGCTGGTGTCGGCGGCGGCGAACGCCGGGGCCCTGGGCATCCTGGCCTCGGCGACCATGACCCTGGACCAGCTGCGGTCGGCGGTGCGGGAGGTGAAGTCCCGTACGGAGGAACCCTTCGGGGTCAATCTGCGGGCGGACTCCGGGGACGCCGCCGAGCGGGCCGAGCTGATCATCGCCGAGGGCGTGAGGGTCGCCTCGTTCGCGCTCGCGCCGTCCCGGGAGCTGATCCTGCGGCTGAAGGACGCGGGCGTCGTGGTGGTGCCGTCCGTCGGGGCGCGCCGGCACGCCGAGAAGGTCGCGGCCTGGGGCGCGGACGCGGTGATCGTGCAGGGCGGCGAGGGCGGCGGGCACACCGGCGAGGTGGCCACGACCGTGCTGCTGCCGCAGGTCGTGGACGCGGTGGACATCCCGGTGGTCGCCGCGGGCGGCTTCCACGACGGGCGGGGGCTGGTGGCGGCCCTGGCGTACGGGGCGGCGGGCATCGCGATGGGCACCCGGTTCCTGCTGACCTCGGACTCGACCGTGCCGGACGCGGTCAAGGCCCGCTACCTGGCGGCGGCCGTGAAGGACGTGACCGTCACCACCGCGGTCGACGGGCTGCCGCACCGGATGCTCCGTACCGAGCTGGTCGAGTCGCTGGAGCGGGCGGGCCGCGCGCGGCGGCTGGCCCGGGCGGTCCGGCACGCCGCCGGCTTCCGGCGGATCTCCGGGCTGACCTGGTCGCGGATGGTGCGCGACGGGCTGGCGATGAAGCACGGCAAGGACCTGTCCTGGAGCCAGGTCCTGCTCGCCGCGAACACCCCGATGCTCCTCAAGGCGTCCATGGTCGAGGGCCGTACGGACCTCGGAGTCATGGCATCAGGCCAGGTCGCGGGCGTGATCGAGGATCTGCCTTCGTGTGCGGAACTCGTCCGCCGGGTCATGGCCGAGGCACAGCAGGTGATGGACCAGCTGCCAAGGAGTGACACATGAGCCGTGCTCGAAGAATCCGCCTGGTGACGACCGGAGTTCTGCTCTCCGCGCTCGCCATCGGGCCACTCCCCGTGTCGGCGGCCGCCGCGCCGGGGCCGGCGGCCGCCCACCCGCGCCACGGGGCGTGGGTCGACGAAACGATCCGGCAGATACCCCTCCAGGGTGCGGTGAACGTCCGCGACCTGGGCGGGTACGCGACGTACACCGGCGGCCGGGTGCGGCCGGGGCTGGTGTACCGGGCCGACGCCCTGAGCAGGCTGACCCCGGCGGACACGACCACCGTCGCGGGTCTGGGCCTGACCAGGGCCGTGGACTTCCGCATCCCGATGGAGGTCCAGTACGACGGCGCCGACCGGCTGCCGCCCGGGCTCGCGGTGACCTCGCGCCCGGTGAGCGACCTCGGCCTGTTCGGGACGCTGGTCGGCGTGATCGGCAGCGGCGACCCCGTGAAGCAGGAGCAGATCCTCGGCGGCGGGCGGGCCGAGGCGTACATGCGCGACATCTACCGCACGTTCGTCACGAACCCCGAGAACCGGGCGCAGTTCGCGACGACGCTGCGGGAGATCGCCGACGGCGCGCAGGGGCCGCTGCTGTACCACTGCACGTCCGGGAAGGACCGGACGGGCTGGATGAGCTACGTGCTGCTGCGGGCGCTGGGGGTGCCGGAGTCCTCGGCGGTGCGGGACTACCTCGCGTCGAACACCTTCCGCGGCGCGTACGACGCGAAGGTGCGGGAGGGCCTGAAGCTGTCGGGCCGGATGCAGAACCCGGACCTGCTGATCCCGCTGCAGGAGGTGCGGCAGGACTACCTCGACGCGGCGACGGCGCAGCTGGCCGCCGACTACGGCGACTTCTACGGCTACCTCACGAGGGGGCTGGGCCTGGACCTGCGGACGCTGGCGAAGCTCCAGACCAAGCTGGTCCGCTGACCGCTGACCGCGGGCACGGGTGCGGGTGCGGGATGCCGGTGCCGGGGCGACCGCCCCGGCACCGGCATCCGCCGTTCCGTACGGCGGGCGGGTCAGGCGCCGCCGCGGCGCCGGCCCTGGGTGCCGATCCGGCTGCGGGCGGAGGCGGCGGCAGCGCCGCCGGAGCCGCTCGCGGTGCGGCCGGCGCCGGAGGCGCCCGTACGGCCGGTGCCCGGGGCGCTCGTACGGCCGGTGCCCTGCGCGGCGGAGCGGGTGGCGCCGCCGCCCTGGCGGGCCGGGGCCTGGCCGCCGCCGCCCGAGCCGCCGCGGCGGGTACGGGTGCCGGTGCCCGCGGCCGGGGCGGCGGCCTTGGCCTCGCCCGCCGCGGCGGAGCCGTTCCGGGCGCGGCGCGGGCGGGAGCCGCCGGTGGCCGCGGTGCCCTGGGCGCCGGCCCCGGCGGACCCGCGGGAGCGGCGGGGCTTCTTCGGGGCGGCCGGGGCCTGCGGGGCCGGGACCTCGATGGTGACCGGGACGCCGGAGGGCTCGCGGGCGCCGGTCAGCTCGGCCAGCGCCGCGTCGGAGGACTTGATCTGCGCCGTCTTCGGGGAGATGCCGGCGTCGGACATCAGCCGGGACACCTCCCGCTTCTGGTCCGGCAGGACGAGCGTGACCACGCTGCCGGACTCGCCGGCGCGGGCGGTGCGGCCGCCGCGGTGCAGGTAGTCCTTGTGGTCGGTCGGCGGGTCGACGTTCACGACCAGGTCGAGGTCGTCGATGTGGATGCCGCGGGCGGCCACGTTGGTGGCGACGAGCGCGGTGATCTGCCCGTTCTTGAACCAGTCCAGGGTGCGGTTGCGCTGCGGCTGGGAGCGGCCGCCGTGCAGGCCGGAGGCCCGTACGCCGCTGGCCAGGAGTCGCTTGACCAGCCGGTCCACGGAGCGCTTGGTGTCCAGGAACATGATCACGCGGCCGTCGCGCGCCGCGATGCGGGTGGTGACGGCCTTCTTGTCGGTCTCGTCCATGACGTGGAGCACGTGGTGCTCCATGGTCACGACCGCGCCGGCGGAGGGGTCGACCGAGTGCGTGACCGGGTCCACCAGGAACTGCCGGACCAGCTTGTCGACGTTCTTGTCGAGGGTCGCGGAGAACAGCATCCGCTGGCCGCCCTCCTCGACCTGCTTGAGCAGGGCGGTGACCTGGGGCAGGAAGCCCATGTCGGTCATCTGGTCGGCCTCGTCCAGCACCGTGATCGACACCTGGGCGAGGGTGCAGTCGCCGCGGTCGATGAGGTCCTTCAGCCGGCCGGGGGTGGCGACGAGCACCTCGGCGCCGCGCGCGAGGGCGCTCGCCTGCCGGTTGATCGACATGCCGCCGACGACGGTCGCGATCCGCAGGCTCAGGGAGGTGGCGTACGGGGAGAGGGCGTCGGTGACCTGCTGCGCGAGCTCGCGGGTCGGCACGAGGACCAGCGCGAGCGGCGCCCTGGGGGCGGCGCGGCGGCCGGCCGTACGGGCCAGCAGGGCCAGTCCGAAGGCCAGGGTCTTGCCGGAGCCGGTGCGGCCGCGGCCGAGCAGGTCGCGGCCCGCGAGGGAGTTCGGCAGGGTGGCGGCCTGGATGGGGAACGGCTCGGTGACGCCCTGCGCGGCCAGCGTCTTCAGGAGCGCGGCCGGCATGTCCAGGTCAGCGAAGGACGCGACCGGCGGCAGGGCCGGGGTCAGCGTCTCGGGCATGGTGAAGTCCTGCGGGCGGGTGGCGGGCCGGCGGCCCTTGTCCTGACCCTTCTTCGCGTCCGGCTTCTTCGGCGCGGCCGGGCCGTTCTTCGACGACGACGCGGGGCGCCGGCGGGCGGGACGGCGGGCGGAACGTTCGGAGCTGGAGCTGGTCATGCGGGGGAAGGCCTCCTGAGCCTGGATTTACAGCACAAGCCGGGGCCCGCACCTGGCGGTGCGGGCCCCGGCTCTCGCTCAAAGAACGCGCGGTGGGCGCGTCACTGAGATCAGGCGGGGACGATGTTCTCCGCCTGCGGGCCCTTCTGGCCCTGCGTGACGTCGAAGTTCACGCGCTGGCCCTCCTGGAGCTCACGGAAGCCCTGGGTGGCGATGTTCGAGTAGTGGGCGAAGACGTCGGGGCCGCCGCCGTCCTGCTCGATGAAGCCGAAGCCCTTTTCCGAGTTGAACCACTTCACGGTGCCGGAAGCCATAATGCTCTCCTGATAGGTGAGGGGACCCATCCGGAGTTGCCGGAAAAACAATAAAGCGCCTGCGGATCATTTCCCGTCAGGCGCACATAAAGTTCATGGGTACCACAACTGCAACACCACTACGGTAACACACGCCGGCCGGGGAGCGCTGCCGCGGCCGCCGCCCCGCGGGCAGCGGCCGCCGCACGCGGCCCGGGTCAGAGGCGTTCGACGATGGTGACGTTGGCCTGGCCGCCGCCCTCGCACATGGTCTGCAGGCCGTAGCGGCCGCCGGTGCGCTCCAGCTCGTGCAGCAGGGTGGTCATCAGCTTCACGCCGGTGGCGCCCAGCGGGTGGCCCAGCGCGATCGCGCCGCCGTTGACGTTGACCTTCTCCGGGTCGGCGCCGGTCTCCTTCAGCCAGGCGAGCACCACCGGCGCGAAGGCCTCGTTGATCTCCACCAGGTCCATGTCGCCGATGGACATGCCGGTCTTCTTCAGCGCGTAGGCGGTGGCGGGTATGGGCGCGGACAGCATTCGGATCGGGTCCTCGCCGCGCACCGAGAGGTGGTGGATGCGGGCCCGGGGCGTCAGGCCGTGCTCGGCGACGGCCCGCTCGGAGGCGATGAGCATGGCCGCCGCGCCGTCGGAGACCTGGGAGGAGCAGGCCGCCGTGATGGTGCCGCCCTCCAGCACCGGCCGGAGCCCGGCCATCTTCTCCAGGGTGGTGTCGCGGCGGGGGCCCTCGTCCGTGGTCACGTCGCCGTACGGGACCACCTCGCGCTCGAAGCGGCCCTCGTCGATCGCCCGTACCGCCCGCTGGTGCGAGCGGAGGGCGAACTCCTCCATGTCGCGGCGGGAGATGCCCCACTTCTCGGCGATCAGCTGGGCGCCGTGGAACTGGTTGACGGGCGCGTCGCCGTACCGCGCCCGCCAGCCCGCGCTGCCCAGGTACGGGCCCTCGGTGAGCCCGAGCGGGTCGGCCGCCTGCCGGGAGGCGAACGCGATGGGGATCATCGACATGTTCTGGGTGCCGCCGGCGACCACCAGGTCCTGGGTGCCGGACAGTACGCCCTGCGCGGCGAAGTGCACCGCCTGCTGCGAGGAGCCGCACTGCCGGTCGATGGTCACGCCCGGCACCTCCTCGGGGAGTCCGGCGGCCAGCCAGGCGGTCCGCGCGATGTCCCCGGCCTGCGGCCCCACGGTGTCCAGGCAGCCGAAGACCACGTCCTCGACGGCGGCCGGGTCCACTCCGGAGCGCTCCACCAGGGCCCTCAGCACGTGGGCGCCGAGGTCGGCCGGGTGCACGGCGGCCAGCCCTCCCCTGCGGCGGCCGACGGGGGTGCGGACCGCTTCGACGATGTAGGCCTCGGGCATGGCGGGGGCTCCTTCTCGGATGTGCGCGGGACGGCTTACGTGCGTACGGCGATCCCGTCCAGCACCATCGACAGGTACTGGCGGGCGATCTCCTCGGGGCTGTGCTGTCCGCCGGGCCGGTACCAGGAGGCGGCGACCCAGACGGTGTCGCGGACGAACCGGTAGGTGAGCCGGACGTCGAGGTCGGCCCGGAACACCCGGGCGGCCACCCCGCGCTCCAGCGTCCCGAGCCAGGCCTTCTCGAACTTGACCTGCGACGCGGTGAGGTAGCCGAAGCGGGGCTGGACGGCGAGGTGACGTGACTCCTTCTGGTAGATCGCGACCGCGGCGCGGTGCCGGTCGATCTCGCGGAAGGACTCGGTGACGAGGGCCTCGATGGTCTCGCGGGGGCCGAGCCCGGCGGCGAGCACGGCGTCGTAGCCCTCCCACAGCTCGGTCAGGAAGGCGGAGAGGATCTCGTCCAGCATCGATTCCTTGGAATCGAAGTGGTAGTAGAGGCTGCCGGCGAGCATGCCGGCCTCGTCCGCGATCTTCCGCACGGTGGTGGCGTTGTAGCCCTGCGCGGCGAACACCTCGGCGGCGATGGCGAGGAGTTCGGCACGGCGCTCGGGCGAGGGCGTCATCTGGGACTTCTTCGTGGGCACGCCACCATTCTGGCCCCGGCGGCCGGCCCGCCGGACGCCGCGGGCCCGGCCCGGTGCGGGAACACGCCTAGGCCCGCTGGCTGCTGACGGAGACGGTCTCGCCGGTCATGTACGACGAGTAGCCGCTGGCCAGGAAGACGATCACGTTGGCGACCTCCCAGGGTTCGGCGTAGCGGCCGAAGGCCTCGCGGGCGGTGAGTTCCGCGAGCAGTTCCGGGGTGGTGACCTTCACCAGGTGCGGGTGCATGGCCAGGCTGGGGGCCACGGCGTTCACGCGTACCCCGAACTCCGCGGCCTCCAGGGCGGCGCAGCGGGTGAGGGCCATCACGCCGGCCTTGGCGGCGGCGTAGTGGGCCTGGCCGGTCTGCGCGCGCCAGCCCACCACGGAGGCGTTGTTGACGATCACCCCGCCGCGGCCGGCGTCCCGGAAGGAGCGCAGGGCGGCGCGGGTGCAGCGGAAGGTGCCGTTCAGGGTGACGTCGAGGACCCGGGACCACTGCGCGTCGGTCATGTCGACCAGGTCGGCGGTGCCGCCGAGGCCGGCGTTGTTCACGACCAGGTCGAGGCCGCCGTGGCGTTCCCCGGCGTACGAGAAGAGGGCCTGCACCTGGGTCTCGTCGGTGACGTCGCAGGCCAGGGCGGCGACCCGGTCGGGGCCGAACTCGTCGGCGAGGGCGGCCGCGGATTCCTTGAGGCGGCGCGCGTGCGCGTCGCTGACGACGACGGCGGCGCCCTCCTCAAGGAAGCGGCGCGCGGTGGCCCCGCCGATGCCGGCTCCGGCGGCGGCGGTGATGACGGCGGTCCGGCCGTCGAGGAGGCCGTGGCCCCCCACGTACTCGACGCTGCTCATGGCGGTACGTTAACCTGCCAAACGCTTGTTAGGGAAGCGTGCCCGGGGGGCGTCCCCGGAGGCGTCCGCGCGGCGGTCCGCGCCGCGGTCACGGCAGGGGAAGGGGAGCCGCTGATGGACCTCGCGCACACGGCCGCGGAGGAGGCCTTCCGGGCCGAGGCCCGCGCCTGGCTGGCCGGCCACGTCCCGGACCGGCCGCTGCCCTCGCTGGAGACCGCGGAGGGCTTCGCCGCGCACCGGGAGTGGGAGGCGGAGCTGGCCGCCGGCCGCTGGTCGGTGGTGTCCTGGCCGGAGGAGTTCGGCGGGCGGGGCGTGGACATCGTCCACTGGCTGCTCTTCGAGGAGGAGTACTACGCGGCGGGGGCTCCCGGCCGGGTCTCGCAGAACGGCATCAACCTCCTGGCCCCCACCCTCTTCGACCACGGCACCCCCGAGCAGCGGGCCCGCGTCCTGCCGCCGATGGCCACCGGCGAGGTGATCTGGGCACAGGCGTGGTCCGAGCCGGAGGCCGGCTCCGACCTGGCGTCGCTGCGGTCCCGGGCGGTGCGCACCGGGGGCGGCTGGCTGCTGTACGGGCAGAAGACCTGGTCCTCGCGGGCGGCGTTCGCGGACCGCGCCTTCGGCATCTTCCGCACCGACCCGGACGCGCCCCGGCCCCACCAGGGGCTGACCTACCTGATGTTCGGGCTGTCGGACCCCGGGGTCACGGTGCGGCCGATCGGGCGGCTGGACGGCAAGCCGGCCTTCGCGGAGCTGTTCCTGGACGGGGTGTTCGTGCCGGACGAGGACGTGATCGGCGAGCCGGGGCAGGGCTGGCGGATCGCGATGTCGGCCACCGGCAACGAGCGCGGGCTGACCCTGCGTTCGCCGGGCCGGTTCCTGGCCGCGGCGGACCGGCTGGCCGGGCGCTGGCGGGCCTCGGCGGACCCCGCCGACACGGCGCTGCGCGACCGGGTGGCGGACGCGGTGGTGGGGGCCCGCGCCTACCAGCTGTTCACCTGGGCCGGCGCCTCCCGGTTCAGGGCGGGTTCGGCGATCGGGGCGGAGTCGAGCCTGAACAAGGTCTTCTGGTCCGAGTACGACATCGCCCTCCACGAGACGGCGCTGGACCTGCTGGGCGCGGACGGCGAGCTGGCCGACACCGAGTGGGCCGAGGGGTACGTGTTCTCGCTCGCGGGACCGGTGTACGCGGGCACGAACGAGATCCAGCGCGACATCATCGCCGAGCGGCTGCTCGGCCTGCCGAAGGGCCGCCGCTGATGCGCTTCCTGCCGACGGAGGAGCAGTCCGACTTCGCGCGTTCGCTGGGCACGATGCTGGCGGGCGCGGACGTGCCGGCCGCGGCCCGCGCCTGGGCGGCCGGGGAGCGGGGGCCGGGGCGGGCGCTGTGGGCCCGGCTCGCGGAGCTGGGCGTGTTCGCGCTGGCCGTGCCCGAGGCGTACGAGGGGCTGGGCCCGCTGCCGGTGGAGCTGGCCGTGGCCTTCGTGGAGCTGGGGCGGTACGGGGTGCCGGGCCCGGTGGTGGAGACGGCGGCGGCCGGGGTGCTGCTGGGCGGCGCCGGCGGGGGCGCGGCGAAGCGGTGGCTGCCGGGGGTGGCGGCGGGCGAGTGCGTGGTGACGCTGGCCGGGCCCGGTTCGCCGTACGCCCTGGACGCGGAGGCGGCGGACCTGGTGCTGGTGGCCGGGGACGGCGGGGGGCTGCGGGCGGCGCCGGGGCACGGGCCGGTGCGGGTGTCGGCGGATCCGGTGCGCAGGCTCGCGGAGCCGTCGGCGGGGGGCGAGGAGCTGGGTGCCGCGTCCGGGCCGGTGTGGCTCTGGCCGGCGCTGCTGACCGGGGCGCAGGCGCTGGGCGTGGGTGAGGCGCTGCTGGCCCGCACCGTGGAGTACGTCAAGCAGCGCAGCCAGTTCGGGACGCCGGTGGGCGGCTTCCAGGCGGTCAAGCACCGGCTGGCCGACACGCTGCTGGCCCTGGAGTTCGCCCGGCCGCTGGTGTTCGGGGCGGCCGTGACGCTGTCCCCGCGGGATGTCGCGGGCGCGAAGCTGGCGGCCGGCGAGGCGGCGTACCGGGCCGCCCGCACCGCCCTCCAGCTGCACGGCGCCGTGGGGTACACCGACGAGCTCGACCTCTCCCTCTGGCTGCGCAAGGCGCGCCCCCTGCGCGACGCGTGGGGCGGGCCCGGGGAGTGCCGGGCGCGGGTGCTGGCGTAGGCCCGGCGGCGGGGGGGGCCGGGCGGGAGGGGTGCCCGGCGTCCGGGCCCGCGCGGGGCCCAGGCCTCCCCGGGGGCTGGGGCTTCCCGGGGCTCAGGCCTCCCGGGGCGGTTCGTCGTCGTTGCCGCGGCGCAGTACGTGGCGGCCGGCGCCCGGGTGCCAGGTGGTGATGACCAGTTCGTCGGCGTCGGTGTCGACCGCGATGTGCACCACCTCCGTGAGGTCCGCGCGGAACAGGTGGAAGGGGTGCGGCTCGCCCGTCTCCTCCGCGTACCGGTGCAGCTCGGGCGGGTCGGTGATCTCGACCGCGCGGCCGGAGATGCGTACGTCGCCGTCCGGCATCGTGTCGTCCGGGCCCGGATTGCCGTGCAGCGCGAACCGGGGGTCGCGCCGCAGGTCCAGGGCCTTGCGGGAGCCCGGCATCATGCCGAGCCACAGCTCGCCGCCGCGGATCTCGACGTTCAGCCCGGCCACCCTCGGGGAGCCGTCCGCGCGGAGGGTGGCGAGCACGTGGTGCGGGTACTGCGCGAAGCGGGCCCGCACGGCCGCCGCGAACACGGGTTCTTCCTTCTCGAACACTGCCCAGTTGTTCGTCATGGCCCCATGTAACCGCGCGGCGCCGACCGGGGCCGTCAGCCGCGGACGATCCCCGCGCGTCGCGCGGCCGCGAGCCAGGCCGGGAACTCGCCCACCAGCCGGTCGTAGAGCTGCCCGTCCGGCACGGTGCGCGGGTCGGGGCCGGCGTGGAAGTACCCGGCGTTGTCCACGCACCGCTTGGCCGGCACCGGCAGCTCGTCGAGCCGGCGCAGGAAGTCGAACTGGCTGCTGCGGGTGTTGCCGAAGCCGATGAACTGCCAGAACAGCGGCAGCCTGGCGGCCTTGCAGAGGTACCGCTCGGCGGCGGTCTTGTCGACCGGGCCGCCGTCCGTCTGGAAGACGACCAGCGCCGGCTGCGCCGTGCCGCTGTCGAGGTGGTGGTCGATCACGGCGTCCATGGCCAGGTGGTAGCTGGTCTTCCCCATGTGGCCGAGCCCGGCGACGATCCGGTCCACCCGCCCCGCGTGGTCGCCGAGGGCGATCTCCTCGACCGCGTCGACGTCCGTGGAGAAGAACACCACCGGCACCCGGCCGTCGTCGTCGAGGTGGGCGGACAGCCCCAGCACCCGGTCGGCGAGGGCCTGCACGCTGCCGTCGGCGTAGTACGGGCGCATCGAGCCGGAGTAGTCGAGGACGAGGTAGACCGCCGCGCGCTGCCCGGCCAGCCCGTGCTTGCGCAGCGAGACCCCGGCGCTCTCGTAGAGGGGCACCAGGGCGGGTGCGGTCTCCGCCACCTTGCGCAGGCTGATCGCGCTGCCGTCGCCGTTGTCCGCCATGTTCCCAGTCTACGGACAAAGCGATATGACTATTCGTCATATCGGACGAGGGGTGGAGGGTGCGTGGACACACTGGAGGGCAAGGTGGTCGTCATCACCGGAGCGGCCCGCGGTCAGGGCGCCGCCGAGGCCGCCCGCTGCGCGGCGGCGGGCGCGCGCGTGGTGCTCACCGACCTGCTGGAGGACGAGGGCGGGGCGGTGGCGGCCGGACTGGGCGCCGGGCGGGGGCTGTTCGTCCGCCACGACGTCACCTCGGCCGACGGGTGGGCGGAGGTCGCCGGCCGGGCCCTGGAGGCGTACGGGCGGATCGACGCCCTGGTGAACAACGCGGCCCTGTGGCGCACCGCGCACGTCGGGCAGGAGACCCGGGAGAACTTCGAGGAGCTGCTGCGGGTCAACCTGATCGGGCCGTTCCTGGGCATCCAGGCCGTGCTGCCGGCTCTGCGGGAGGCGGGCGGCGGCTCGATCGTGAACATCTCCTCGACGGCCGGGCTCACCGGCATCCCCGGCCACGCGGCCTACGGCTCCACCAAGTTCGCCCTGCGCGGGCTGACCCGCTCCAGCGCCCTGGACCTGGCCCCGTACGGGATCCGCGTCAACTCCGTCCACCCGGGCGCGATCGACACACCGATGGTGGCGGCGGTGGCGGGGAAGGACTGGTCGCACGTGCCGCTCGGGCGGATGGGCCGCCCGGCCGAGGTCGCGGACCTGGTCCTGTTCCTGGTCTCGGACGCCTCTTCGTACGTCACGGGCGCCGAGTTCACCGTCGACGGCGGCCAGACGGCGGGCTAGCGCACCCGGCGGGTTCGTCCGGGTGACCGAAGGGTCACCCCTGGGGTGGAACCCCGGGGTCCAGTGGGCGCAGGGCGGCCCGGCGGGGGGCCGGGGGCGGCGGGGGCCGCAGAAAGCTGTGGGGGTCCCGAGGAACCGAGAGACGGAGTGGTCGCGGATGTCCCTGTATTCCCCCCGGCGCCGGGCCGGCCGCGGCGGCGTGGTGGGCGCCGCCGCGCTGGCGCTCGTACTCTCCCTGCCCGGCGTGGCGGCGGCCGCGCCCGGCGACCTCGACCCCGCGTTCGACGGCGACGGCAAGGTCGTCACCGACGTGGGCGGCTACTCCGGCGTCGACGGCATGGCCGTCCAGCCCGACGGGAAGATCGTCTCGGTCGGCTACGCCTGGACGTCCGAGACGTCCGGCGACTTCACCGTGGTGCGCCACAACCCCGACGGCAGCCTGGACACCACCTTCGGCGGCGGCGACGGCATCGCCTCCACCGACTTCGACCAGGCCAACGAGGAGGCCAGGGCGCTGGCGCTGCAGCCCGACGGGAAAATCGTCGTGGCCGGGGGGAGCACCGACTGGGGCGGCAACGGCGCCTGGGCGGTGGCGCGCTTCAACTCCGACGGCAGCATGGACACCGGGTTCGACGGCGACGGCAGGGCGACCCTGGAGGTCGACGTCAACGCGATCGAGACCGCGATGGCGGTGGCGGTGCAGCCCGACGGGAAGATCGTCCTGGGCGGTGAGAGCCTCGGGGTGTGGCCGCTGGCACGGCTGACCTCCGGCGGCGCCCTGGACCCGACGTTCAGCGGCGACGGGATCCTCGTCACCGACTTCGGGGGCGGCTGCTGCCAGGGGGTCACCGACCTGGTACTCCAGCCGGACGGGCGGATCGTCGCGGGCGGCTACAGCACCAACGGCTTCACGCTGGCCCGGTACACCGCCTCCGGCGACCTGGACCCGTCCTTCGACGGCGACGGGC
This sequence comes from Streptomyces sp. NPDC101132, assembly GCF_044759225.1. Lineage (NCBI taxonomy): Bacteria > Bacillati > Actinomycetota > Actinomycetes > Kitasatosporales > Streptomycetaceae > Streptomyces > Streptomyces sp. NPDC101132. Next base: position 404,953 of record NZ_JBIVYX010000003.1, on the reverse strand, counting down.
GCGTGACCACCGGCTTCGGCTCCGGGCTCCTCGGGGTGGCGCTGCAGCCCGACGGGAAGATCGTGCTGGCCGGCAAGGACGGCAATGCGTTCGGGCTCGCACGGGTCACCTCCACCGGCGCCCTGGACCCGACCTTCGACGGCGACGGCCGGGTCACCACCTCCTTCGGCCCCTCGGACGGCGCCGCCCACGAGGTGGCGCTCCAGTCCGACGGCCGGATCGTCGCGGCCGGCCAGTACGGCGGTGACTTCGCGCTGGCCCGGTACAACACGGACGGCGCCCTCGACCCCGGCTTCCACTCCGACGGCCGGGTGACCACCGACTTCGGCGGCCCGGACGACCAGGCCCACGAAGTGCTCGTGCAGCCCGACGGCAAGATCCTGGCCGGCGGGCTCGCGGGCGAGGCGTACAGCTACTCGTCCCACATGGGCCTGGCGCGGTACCTGGGCGGCGGGGGCGTCGTGACGCCGCCCGGCGTGGACGTGTCGGTGACCAAGACCGGTACGCCGGCCACCGTCAGCATCGGCGACACGGCCGCGTACACCGTCACCGTGCGGAACAACAGCGCGTCGGCCCCGGCGACCAACGTCCAGCTGACCGACACCCTGACCGGGACGGCCACCATCCTGTCGGCCACCACCACCCGCGGCACCTGCACGGTCACCCCCGGCCGCGTCACCTGCCCGGTCGGCACGCTGACCGCCGCCGGCACCGCCGGCGCCACCGCCACCGTGACGATCACGGTCGAGCCCTCGCGGACCGGCACCCTGACCGACACCGCCACGGTCACCGCCACCGAGAGCGACCCCAGCACCTCCAACAACACCGCGACCGCCACCACCACGGTGAACAACAGCCGCGGCTGCACCATCATCGGCACCAGCGGCAACGACACCCTCAACGGCGGCTACTACACCGACGTGATCTGCGGGCTCAGCGGCAACGACACCATCCGCGCGAGCTACGGCAACGACACCGCGTACGGCGGCCCCGGCAACGACAACATCGACGGCGGCTTCGGCGACGACACCCTCAACGGCGGCACCGGCGGCGACGTCCTGACCGGTTACTACGGCAACGACCGCCTCACCACCACCGACGGCGTCGCGGGCAACGACACCGCCAACGGCGGCCCGGGCACCGACACCTGCACCACCGACACGGGCGACACCCGGATCGGCTGCCCGTAAGGCCCGCCTAGGAGCCTCCCCCGGCGGGGGTACGGACGGCGACGGCGACCGCGACGGTGGTCACGTACGGCTCGTCCAGCTCCCCGCCGGGGAACCGCCCCGCCAGGTGCGCGCGCTCCGCGGCGAGGAACTCCGCGCCGCCGGCCTCGTCGAGCAGGATGAAGGCGGAGTGCGTGGCCAGCTTCGCCAGGTGGAAGTCCACGGTCACCCGGCGCGACCAGCGCAGGACGCGGGTGGTCCAGGCGAGGGCGGGGGGCGGGGTGCAGTCGGAGATGAAGTAGCCGGGGCCGAACCGCTCCTCGATGCGGGCCCCCTGCTCGGCGACCCACGGCACGTCCGGATCGGGGTCGTTCCAGCACAGCACGAGGGCGCCCCCGGGGCGCAGCACCCGCAGCGCGGAGGGGACGGCGCGCGCCGGGTCGGTCCAGTGCCAGGACTGGCCGTACGTCAGCAGGTCGAGTGAGGCGTCGGCGAACGGCAGCGCGTTGCCGTCGCCCCGGAGCACCGGGACACCGGGCAGCTCCCGGCGGAACTGCCCGGCCATCCCGGCGCCGGGCTCCACGCCGACGACGCGGGCGCCGCGCTCGTGCAGCTGCCGGGTGAGGATGCCCGTACCGGCGCCCACGTCCGCGACCCGGGCGCCGCGCAGCCGGAGGCCGGCGGCCTCCTCGACCGTCCCGAACAGCTCCGGCGGGTACGCGGGCCGGTGCGCGGCATACGCGGCGGCGGCCCGGCTGAAGGCGAGTGCCCGCTCTCGGGCGGGGATCCCGGGGGTCATGCGTCCGAGTCTGCCGCGCGAGCCGTCCGGCGGAAACAGGGCCGGGGCGGGTCGCGGGGGTACGGGAACGGCTGCCGCGACGGGCGTGACCTGCCTGGGGCGCGAGCCGCCCGCGGCGCGGGGAGCGGTGCCGCCGCCGCGTCCGTGGCCGACCTCCCCCGCGGCCCGAGCCGCCCGCCACCGCGTCAGGAGTCGGCCGGCCGTTCCGCCGGGACCGGCCGGAGCGAGGGCCAGCGCACGGTGACGGCGGCGTGCAGGGCAGCGCAGTGGGCCCGGAACTCCCGCAGGTCCGCCCGCCCTTCGGCCAGTTCCACGACCACCGCCAGCCGGTGGGCCAGCCGCTGCCGGGCGCTGGCGGTCCCCCAGGTCCAGTCCCGGCGGCGGAGCCGCGCCAGGTGGTCGGGGCCGCCCCGCCGGGCCCGCTGGACCAGCGCGTCCCCGCGTACCAGCCAGCCGGCGCACGCGTCGGTGAGGTCGCCGTCCAGCGGGGTGATCCGCCGGTACGCGGCTTCGGCGCGCGCCACCAGCCCGGGCGCCGGCGCGGTGACGCACCAGCAGGTGGGGAAGCCGATGCGCAGGTAGGCCAGTTCCACGGCGCCGTTGCCGAGGCAGGCCTGCTCGAAGTCGACGAACCGCACCCCGTCCGGGGTGTGCAGGTCGTTGCCGGGACAGGGGTCGCCGTGCAGCAGGGCACCGGCCGGCGCCCCGGCCAGCCGGCGCACCAGCCGCGTGAGCTCGCCCCGCACCCCGGGGCCGGCCGGTACGCCGAGCCGCTCGCCCAGCCGCAGGAAGGCCTCCGCGTCCCGCTCGCCCGGCCCCTCCCAGCGGGGCAGGGAGCCGGCGTCCCACGGCCGGGCGCTGGCGTGCAGCCGGGCCAGGGCCTCCGCGTACCCGACGATCCAGTCCGGCGCGGGCGGGCGGTGCTCCAGGAACTCCAGGACGAGGACGCGTGCGGCCGGGTCGGTGCCGAGCACGGCGGGCCCGGCCCCGCGGCGGGCGGCGATCTCCAGGGCGGCCAGCTCACGGCGGTAGCGGTCCTCGGGATCCGCCCCGCCGGCGGCCTGCTTGACGATCGCGGTGCGCCCGCCGATCTCGGCCCGCCACACGCGCGACCGGGGACTGCTGTCCATCCGCCGTGCCGCGCGGGCCTCGCCGAGCTCCGCCCGCAGCTGCTCGCCGTACGGCATCCCCACAAGGCGCACCGAACGGCCTCCGCGATGAGGTGAAAGGGGGCGGGGCGGCCGGATTCGAACCGGCGTCCTCGTCCATGCTGTGTACGCGCACTACCTCTGTGCTACGACCCCGCCTTGATCACGACCCTATGCGAACGGCCCTGCAACACCAAACGATTTGCCGACCGGCCGGCGGGTGGTTGTCGGACCCCCTCGCTACGTTGGCGGCATGAGAGCCTCCGGAACGTTCAAGGTCGTCAGCTTCGTCCCGACGGACACCACGCCGGAACCGGCGGTCGAAACCGCCCTGGCCGTCGGGGTGTCAAGGATGGAGAAGCACTTCGAGGGCGAGGTCGAGGGGCGGTCGGCCACGCTGTTCACCGCCGCGTACGACCACGCGTCCGGCACCGGCACGTACGTCGCCCTGGAGTCCTTCGAGGGCGAACTCCGGGGCCGCGCGGGCACGTTCAACTTCGCCCACTCGGCCACCACCCGCGGCGGCGGCCGCGAGGCGGAGTTCTTCACGATCGTCCCCGGCAGCGGGACGGCCGCCCTGACTGGCATCACCGGAGGCGGCGGCATGACGGTCGAGGCAGACGGCACCCACCGCGTGTGGTTCGACTACGAGCTGCCCTGACCCGCCGGCCCCCGTCTCATCCGGCCGGACGCCCCGGCCAGACCGCGAAAGCCACCCAAGCCGTCTTGCCGACAGGTTCGTCGAGCACCCCGAACTCGTCGGCCACCTCCCTCACCAGCCACAAACCGCGCCCCGCCGGGGCGTCGGGCGACGCGCACTGGATGACCGGCAGCCCGGGTCCACTGTCGCGCACTTCGATGAGCAGGCGTGCCCGCTCACGTACGAGGCGCACGTTGAAGTCCCGACCCGGCGGAGCGCCGTGCAGGACGGCGTTCGCAGCGAGTTCGGACGCACAGAGCCGCATCTCGTCCCAGCGCTCGCGCACCCCCCATCCGGCGAGCGTGTCTCCGACGAACTGACGAGCCGCGCATACGGATACGCGGGCTCGCGGGAAACGCTGTTGCCGGACGTCCGACACGCCGCCACCACCTTCACGCTGAGTTCCGGTCACGCAACAGAACGTATCGCTATTCGCGAATAGTAGCAAGGTTGGTCCGCCTCCTGTTCCCGGTCGAGCCGTCGCATACGGTGGGCAGTCGACAACGGAGACGGGAGGGCCGATGGGCGACAACGGATGGATCAGCACCTCGATGCCGTACCTGAAGCCCCGGGCAGCCGGGGAGGCCGACGCCTGGAGCGGGGAGGCCGCCGCGCGTGGACGCCGTGGCGGACAACGCATCCTCCATGCCGGCGAGACACCGGCCACGGCTGAGGTCGCAGCTCTGCTCGGGCTCGCCGAAGGTGACCTGGTCGTGGCCCGCCGCCGGCTCATCGACCTGGACGGCGAACCATGCGAGTTGACCGACACGTACTACCCGTACGGCATCGCCGCCGGAACGCCGCTGGCCCGCACCGCCAGGATCCCCGGCGGAGCGGTCACACTTCTCGCTTCACTGGGCCACGTCGGGGTGCGCGCGGTGGAGCAGGTCACCGCGCTCGTGCCGGACCCGGCAGAGCGCGAACGGCTGGCACTCGATCCCGGCCAACCGGTGCTCCGCATCACGCGGGTCACGTACGACGCGGCCGACCGGCCGATCCAGGCGGACGTGATGCTCATGCCTGCCGCCCGCCAGCAGCTGCGCTACGAGATCAGGATCGGATGAGTCAGTTGCCCACCGAGCTCGGCCCGTCCGACACCAGACCCCTGCACGCCCGCATCGCGGCGGATCTCCGCGAAGAGATCATGAGCGGTGAGCTGCCGCCGGGCGCCAAACTGCCGTCCACCGTGCAGCTGAAGGCGCGGTTCAACGCCGCCAACGCGACGATCCAGAAGGCGCTGCTCCTCCTCAAGGAGGAGGGGCTGGTCATCGGCCGCGCGGGCGCCGCCGTGACCGTGAGGGAGACCCGGCAGCGCACCGTTCGCCCGGCGGGGTCGCTCGCCGCCGCGGCGCCCGGAGGCAGCTTTCCCTGGCTCCAGGAGGCTGCGGAGCCGGGGCGCGACGCAAGGAGCGAACTGCTTTCCGTGGCACCGGTCCGGGTGGCCGGAGATGTGGCCGCAGCGCTCGCCATCTCGGCCGGCAGCAGCGCCATGCTCCGGCGACAACTGATCAGCGTGGACGGCGAACCCGCGGAACTGGTGAATTCCTACTACCCCATGGAAGTCGCCGACGGCACGCCGCTCGCCGAGGCCCGGAGGATTCGCGGCGGCACCCCCACCCTGCTCACCGAGCTCGGTCACCCGCCGCGGCTCAGCGTGGACCGCGTCTCGGCACGGATCGCCACCCAGGAGCAGTACACGGCGCTCCGCCTGTCCGGCGACCTGCCGGTCCTGCGCACGCTGCGGACCGTCTACGACGCCGACGACCGCCCCGTCGAGGTCACGGTGATGGTCAAGGCCGGGCACCTGTACGAGCTCCAGTACGCGTTCGTGCCCGAGTGAGGCCGGGAACGCCACGGCGCCCGCGAGTCCGGTCGGGGACGGGCGGGCGCCGTGTCGGTGTGCCGTACCTCGTCGTACGGACCGTATGAGGGGTCGCCCCAGGGGGCGGGTACTGCGGGCCACGCCGGGCGCTGCGCGCCCGGCGTGCAGGATCAGACCGCCAGGGCGCGGTCCGTGGGCTTGACCGGGTACGGCAGCGTGCTGGAGCCGGTCAGGTAGCGGTCCACCCCGCGGGCCGCGGAGCGGCCCTCGGCGATGGCCCACACGATCAGGGACTGGCCGCGCCCGGCGTCGCCGGCGACGAAGACGCCGTCGACGTTGGTGGCGTACGCCGCGTCGCGGGCGACGTTGCCCCGCTCGTCCAGCTCCAGGCCGAACTGCTGCACCAGACCGTTGGCCTGGTCGGTTCCGGTGAAGCCCATCGCCAGGGTGACGAGCTGGGCCGGGATGCGGCGCTCGGTGCCCTCGCGCTGGACCAGCCTGCCGTCCACGAACTCGACCTCGACCAGGTGCAGGGCCTGGACGTTGCCGTCCTCGTCGCCCTCGAAGTGGGTGGTGGAGACGGAGTAGATCCGCTCGCCGCCCTCCTCGTGGGCCGAGGTGACCTTGTACAGCATGGGGAAGGTCGGCCAGGGCTGGGAGACCGCGTTCCGCTCCTCGTTGGGGCGCGGCATGATCTCCAGCTGGGTGACCGAGAGGGCGCCCTGGCGGTGGGCGGTGCCCACGCAGTCGGCACCGGTGTCGCCGCCGCCGATCACGACGACGTGCTTGCCCTCGGCCGTGATGGGGGGCGCCATGAAGTCGCCCTCCTGCACCTTGTTGGCCAGCGGCAGGTACTCCATCGCGAAGTGGACGCCGTTCAGCTCGCGGCCCGGGACCGGCAGGTCGCGGGAGACGGTGGCGCCCGCCGCGACGACCACCGCGTCGAACCGCTTGCGCAGGTCGGTGGCCGTGATGTCGCGGCCGACCTCGATGCCGGTGCGGAACTTGGTGCCCTCCGCGCGCATCTGCTCGATGCGGCGGTTGATGTGCACCTTCTCCATCTTGAACTCGGGGATGCCGTAGCGCAGCAGGCCGCCGATGCGGTCCGCGCGCTCGTACACGACCACGGTGTGGCCGGCCCGGGTCAGCTGCTGGGCGGCGGCCAGACCGGCCGGGCCCGAGCCGATGACGGCGACGGTCTTGCCCGACAGGCGCTCGGGGACCTGCGGGGTGACGTCCCCGTTGTCCCACGCCTTGTCGATGATCGAGACCTCGACGTTCTTGATGGTCACGGCCGGCTGGTTGATGCCGAGCACGCACGCCGACTCGCACGGGGCCGGGCACAGGCGGCCGGTGAACTCCGGGAAGTTGTTCGTCGCGTGCAGCCGCTCCGACGCCGCCGACCAGTCCTCGCGGTAGGCGAAGTCGTTCCACTCGGGGATCAGGTTCCCCAGCGGACAGCCGTTGTGGCAGAACGGGATGCCGCAGTCCATGCAGCGGCCGGCCTGCTTGCTGATGATCGGCAGCAGGGAACCGGGGACGTAGACCTCGTTCCAGTCCTTCAGCCGCTCCTCGACGGGGCGGGAGCAGGCGGTCTGGCGCGTGGTGGTGAGGAAGCCCTTCGGGTCAGCCATGGGTCGCCGCCTCCATCATCTTCTCGGTGGTCTCGGACTCGGAGAGTCCGGCCCGCTCAGCGGCGTCCTTGGCGGCGAGCACTGCCTTGTACGTGGTCGGGATGATCTTGCTGAAGCGGTCCACCGCGACGGACCACTCGTCGAGGAGCTTGGCGGCCACGGTCGAGCCGGTCTCCTCGTGGTGGCGGCGCACCACGTCGTGCAGCCACTGCCTGTCGTCGTCGCCGAGGGCCTCGACGGCCTCCAGGTTGCCGACGTTGACGTTGTTGCGGTCCAGGTCGATGACGTACGCGACACCGCCGGACATGCCGGCCGCGAAGTTGCGGCCCGTCTCGCCGAGGACCACCGCGCGGCCGCCGGTCATGTACTCGCAGCCGTGGTCGCCCACGCCCTCGGAGACCACCAGCGCACCGGAGTTGCGGACGCAGAAGCGCTCGCCGGTGCGGCCGCGCAGGAACATCTCGCCGCCGGTCGCGCCGTAGCCGATGGTGTTGCCGGCGATGACGCTGTACTCGGCCAGGTGGTCGGCGCCGCGGTCCGGGCGGACCACGATGCGGCCGCCGGAGAGGCCCTTGCCGACGTAGTCGTTGGCGTCGCCCTCCAGGCGGAGGGTGATGCCGCTCGGGAGGAAGGCGCCGAAGGACTGGCCGGCCGAACCCGTGAAGGTCAGGTCGATGGTGTCCTCGGGCAGGCCCGCGCCGCCGAACTTCTTGGTGACCTCGTGGCCGAGCATGGTGCCGACCGTGCGGTTGATGTTGCGGATCGCGACCTGGGCGCGGACCGGCTGCGCCTCCTCGGCGCTCGCCGCGTTCAGCGCGTCGGCCGCGAGCCTGATCAGCTCGTTGTCGAGGGCCTTCTCCAGGCCGTGGTCCTGCTCGACCAGGGCGTGGCGCACGGCGCCCTCGGGCAGCTCGGGCACGTGGAAGAGGGGCTCGAGGTCGAGGCCCTGCGCCTTCCAGTGGTGCACGGCGCGCGAGGTGTCCAGCAGCTCGGCGTGGCCGACGGCCTCCTCCAGCGTACGGAAGCCCAGCTCGGCGAGCAGCTCCCGGACCTCCTCCGCGATGAACTCGAAGAAGTTCACCACGAACTCGGGCTTGCCCGAGAAGCGGTCGCGCAGCACCGGGTTCTGCGTGGCGATGCCGACCGGACAGGTGTCCAGGTGGCAGACGCGCATCATGACGCAGCCGGAGACGACGAGCGGCGCGGTCGCGAAGCCGAACTCCTCGGCGCCGAGCAGCGCGGCGATGACGACGTCGCGGCCGGTCTTGAGCTGGCCGTCGGTCTGGACGACGATCCGGTCGCGCAGGCCGTTGAGCAGCAGGGTCTGCTGGGTCTCGGCGAGGCCGAGCTCCCAGGGGCCGCCCGCGTGCTTGAGCGAGGTCAGCGGGGAGGCGCCCGTACCGCCGTCGTGGCCGGAGATCAGGACCACGTCCGCGTGGGCCTTGGAGACGCCCGCGGCGACCGTGCCGACGCCGACCTCGGAGACGAGCTTCACGTGGATGCGCGCGACCGGGTTGGCGTTCTTGAGGTCGTGGATCAGCTGCGCCAGGTCCTCGATGGAGTAGATGTCGTGGTGCGGCGGCGGGGAGATCAGGCCGACGCCCGGGGTCGAGTGCCGGGTCTTGGCCACCCACGGGTAGACCTTGTGGCCGGGCAGCTGGCCGCCCTCGCCGGGCTTGGCGCCCTGGGCCATCTTGATCTGGATGTCGTCCGCGTTGACCAGGTACTCGCTGGTGACGCCGAAGCGGCCGGAGGCGACCTGCTTGATCGACGAGCGGCGCGCCGGGTCGTACAGGCGCTCCGGGTCCTCGCCGCCCTCACCGGTGTTGGACTTGCCGCCCAGCTGGTTCATGGCGATGGCGAGGGTCTCGTGCGCCTCCTTGGAGATGGAGCCGTACGACATGGCGCCGGTGGAGAAGCGCTTGACGATCTCGGAGACCGGCTCGACCTCGTCGACGGAGATCGACGGGCGGTCGGACTTGAAGCCGAACAGGCCGCGGAGCGTCATCAGGCGCTCGGACTGCTCGTTCACCCGGTCCGTGTACTTCTTGAAGATGTCGTACCGGCGGTTGCGGGTGGCGTGCTGGAGGCGGAAGACCGTCTCCGGGTCGAACAGGTGCGGCTCGCCCTCGCGGCGCCACTGGTACTCGCCGCCGATCTCCAGCGCGCGGTGCGCCGGGGCGATGCCGGAGGCCGGGTACGCCTTGGCGTGGCGGGCGGCCACCTCCTTGGCGACGACCTCCAGGCCCGCGCCGCCGATCTTGGTGGCGGTGCCGTTGAAGTACTGCTCGACGAAGGCCTCGTCCAGGCCGACGGCCTCGAAGACCTGGGCGCCGCGGTAGGAGGCGACGGTCGAGATGCCCATCTTGGACATGACCTTCAGGACGCCCTTGCCGAGGGCGTAGATCAGGTTCCTGATGGCCTGCTCGGGCTCGATGCCCTCGATGAAGGTGCCGGCGCGCAGCAGGTCCTCGACCGACTCCATGGCCAGGTACGGGTTGACCGCGGCGGCGCCGTAGCCGATGAGCAGCGCGACGTGGTGCACCTCGCGGACGTCGCCGGCCTCGATCAGCAGGCCCACCTGGGTGCGCTGCTTGGTGCGGATGAGGTGGTGGTGCACCGCGGAGGTGAGCAGCAGCGACGGGATCGGCGCGTGCTCGGCGTCCGAGTGGCGGTCGGAGAGGACGATCAGGCGGGCGCCGCCCTCGATGGCCGCGTCGGCCTCGGCGCAGATGGCCTCCAGGCGGGCGGCCAGGGCGTCGCCGCCGCCGCCGACCCGGTACAGGCCGGAGAGCGTGACGGCCTTCAGGCCCGGCAGGTCGCCGTCGGCGTTGATGTGGATGAGCTTGGCCAGCTCGTCGTTGTCGATCACCGGGAAGGGCAGGAGCACGTTCCGGCAGGTCGCCGCGGTCGGCTCCAGCAGGTTGGACTGCGGGCCGATGTGGGAGCGCAGCGAGGTGACGAGCTCCTCGCGGATGGCGTCCAGCGGCGGGTTGGTGACCTGTGCGAAGAGCTGCGTGAAGTAGTCGAAGAGCAGGCGCGGGCGCTCGGAGAGGGCCGCGATCGGCGAGTCCGTGCCCATGGAGCCGATCGGCTCGGCGCCGGTGCGGGCCATCGGCGCGAGGAGGACGCGGAGCTCCTCCTCGGTGTAGCCGAAGGTCTGCTGGCGGCGGGTGACCGAGGCGTGGGTGTGGACGATGTGCTCGCGCTCGGGGAGGTCCTCGAGCTCGATCTCGCCGGCCTCCAGCCACTCGGCGTAGGGGGCCTGGGCCGCGAGCGCGGACTTGATCTCGTCGTCCTCGATGATCCGCTTGGCGGCGGTGTCGACGAGGAACATCTTGCCGGGCTGCAGGCGGCCCTTGCGGACGACCTTGGCCGGGTCGATGTCGAGGACGCCGACCTCGGAGGAGAGCACGACGAAGTCGTCGTCGGTGACCCAGTAGCGGCCGGGGCGCAGGCCGTTGCGGTCGAGGACCGCGCCGACCTGGGTGCCGTCGGTGAAGGTGACGCAGGCGGGGCCGTCCCAGGGCTCCATCATCGTGGAGTGGTACTGGTAGAAGGCCTTGCGGGCCGGGTCCATCGAGGTGTGGTTCTCCCACGCCTCGGGGATCATCATCAGCACCGCGTGGGGCAGCGAGCGGCCGCCGAGGTGGAGCAGCTCCAGCACCTCGTCGAAGGAGGCCGAGTCGGAGGCGTCCGGGGTGCAGACCGGGAAGATCCGCTCCAGGTTCGCGGAGCCGAAGAGGTCCGAGGCCAGCTGGGACTCACGGGCGCGCATCCAGTTGCGGTTGCCCTTGACCGTGTTGATCTCGCCGTTGTGGGCGACGAAGCGGTACGGGTGGGCCAGCGGCCAGCTCGGGAAGGTGTTCGTCGAGAACCGCGAGTGCACCAGGGCGATCGCGGAGGCGAAGCGGCGGTCCGAGAGGTCCGGGAAGAAGGGCTCCAGCTGGCCGGTGGTCAGCATGCCCTTGTAGACGATGGTGCGGGCGGAGAGCGACGGGAAGTACGTGGCCGCCTCGCGCTCGGCGCGCTTGCGCAGCACGAACGCCTTGCGGTCCAGCTCCAGGCCGGAGGTCTCCCCGTCGGTGACGAAGAGCTGCGAGAAGGCCGGCATGGTGGCGCGCGCGCCGTTGCCCAGCAGGTCGGGGGTGACCGGGACCTCGCGCCAGCCGAGGACCGTCAGGCCCTCCTCGGCGGCGATGGCCTCGATCTGCTCCACGGCGACGGCCTGTGCGGTGCCGTCGGCGGGGAGGAAGGCGATGCCGACGGCGTACGCGCCGGCCTCGGGGAGCTCGAATCCGGCGACCTCGCGCAGGAAGGCGTCCGGCACCTGGGACAGGATGCCCGCGCCGTCACCGGAGTCCGGCTCGGAGCCGGTGGCGCCACGGTGCTCGAGGTTCCGCAGGACGGTCAGGGCCTGCTCGACGAGGGTGTGGCTGGCCTCTCCGGTGAGGTTCGCCACGAAGCCGACGCCGCAGGCGTCCTTCTCGTTGCGCGGGTCGTACATGCCCTGGGGGGCGGGGCGACCGTCCATGGGCGACCAGGCCGTGCTGCTGGGGCCGGTCGCGGAGTGCGTGGATGCGGAACGCATCGGCTCTCCCGTCGTCGTCGTGGCATTGGAACGTGCCGAGGGACGACGTTGGCCCTCTGCGAAATTTCGTGCAGGTTACATGATGACTGCAATCCCGCGAACCGGATATCGCATTCCAGCATGCGGACACTGCGCGAGGCAGAAAGGAGGGACCTCCGCGGACGGATTGAGGGTTCAACGGCCCGGCGACGAGGTCCTGGGGACGCGAGGCGGGCACCCTTGCCCGCGCGCCTTCGTCTCATGCCCGGCGGTCACACCGATGAAACCGCCGATAAACAAACACGAGAGACTACTTATGTTGCGTACCGCATAGTGTCTCACTTCCGTGCCGGGGAGCCTAGAGCGGCCGGGGCCGCCCGGGCGGGGCGTGCGTCACACTGTGCCTCCGTTTCCCGCAGTCGGCCACAGCGGTACGGAGGCTTTGCCCTGATTTTCCCCGTGAGAGCGCCGCGCGGCGCGCCCAGCGGGGGCACCACGCGGCACGGGAGCGGCGGGAGGCAGGCGGGGCGGGCCCGGCTAGCCGACCGCGCCGCCGATCCAGGAGCCGAGCAGGAAGGTGACGCCGGCCGCCGCGCCGCCCAGCACCAGCTGGCGCAGGCCGCTGTACCACCACGAGCGGGCGGTGACCCGGGAGACGACGGCACCGCAGACGAACAGGCCGAGCAGCGCCAACAGCACCGCGGGCCACAGCGCGGTCGCGCCGAGCAGGTAGGGCAGTACGGGGATCAGCGCGCCCAGCGCGAACGAGCCGAAGGACGACACCGCGGCGACCAGCGGCGAGGGCAGGTCGCCCGGGTCGATGCCCAGTTCCTCGCGGGCGTGGATCTCCAGCGCCTGCTCCGGGTCCTTGGAGAGCTGCATCGCGACCTCGCGGGCGAGGGCGGGCTCGACGCCGCGCGAGACGTACAGCGCGGCCAGCTCCTCCATCTCGTCGATGGGGTTCTTGCGCAACTCGCGCCGCTCGACGTCGAGTTCCGCCTGGACGAGCTCACGCTGCGAGGCGACCGAGGTGTACTCTCCGGCGGCCATCGAGAACGCGCCCGCGGCGAGGCCGGCCAGGCCGGTGATGACGATGGTCCCCGGGGCGACCGCGCCGCCGGCCACACCCGTCATCAGGGCGAGGTTGGAGACCAGGCCGTCCATCGCGCCGAAGACCGCGGGACGCAGCCAGCCGCCGTTCACATCGCGGTGCGTGTGGTTGTCGCGGTGGGCCGTGTGGAGCGGTGCCTCGATGTCGATGATGGACATATCGCCTGAATCCCCTCGTGCGCGGCACGCGTGCCGAGCATGCGTGCATGACGTACAAGCGAAGGCCCGTAGGCGCTCCGCTTCCCCTGAACGCCCTCGAAACTACGCACGATTTTTGTCGCCCGCCAGCAAGGAAGGCCGTACTTACCAGGGGTTTTGGGCCTCTGCCCGCCTTCGGGCAGGGGCTCGGCGACCGGGTGACGGTGGTGTTTCGCGACGCTCGGCGAACCCCCCGGCATGGCACAAATCCCCCAAGGGCACATCACCGTGCCCCACCAAGTGGAGAGGCGCGCCATGACGCAGATTGCATGCAATCCGCAGGTCCTCCTGGAACGGGCCAGGGGCGCTCTGATGGGCCTGGCGGTCGGCGACGCGCTCGGCGCCCCCGCGGAGAACATGAAACCGTCGGAGATCCGGGCGCGTTGGGGCCGGATCGAGGGCTTCGTCTCGGACGACCCGGCGGGCACGGACGACACCGAGTACGCCATCTTCTCGGGGCTGTTGCTCGCCCGGCACGGGTCCGCGCTGACCGTCTCGCACGTCGAACGCGCCTGGCACCACTGGATCGCGGACCTGGACGAGGGGCCGTTCCGGGGCGCGGGCTTCTCGGAGCGGGGCACCCTGGAGAACCTCCGCAGGGGGCTGGCCGCGCCGATCTCCGCGCAGCACCGGCACGCGTGGTCGGACGGGCTGGCGATGCGGGCGGCCCCCTTCGGGGTGTTCGCGGCGGGCCGGCCCGCCGAGGCGGCCCGGCTGGTCGCCATCGACGGCACCGTCAGCCACGACGGGGAGGGCATCTACGGCGGCCAGGCGGTGGCCGCGGGGGTCGCGGCGGCGATGGCCGGGGGCAGCCCGGGCTCGATCGTGTCGGCCGCGCTGTCGGTGATCCCGTCCGACTCCTGGACGGCCCGCTCGCTGCGCCGGGCCGTGACGGCCGCGCCGCGCGGGGAGCGGGCGGTGCGGTCGGCCGTGGTGATCGGCGGCTACCCCTGGACGGACCTGGCACCGGAGGCGGTGGGGCTGGCGTTCGGGGCCTTCGCCGCGGCCTCGGGGGACTTCACGGGGTCCGTGCTGACCGCCGTGAACATGGGCCGGGACGCCGACACCACGGCCGCGGTGGCGGGCGCGCTCGCGGGTGCCCTGTCGGGCGTCGGAGCCATCCCGGAGGCCTGGTCGTCGGCCATCGGCCCCGTACGCGGCAGTTGCCTCCCCTCGATGCGGGGCTACCACGTCCTGGACATCGCGGACCTCCTCACCCCCGAATGCGAGCCGCCCCGATGACCCCGCCGTACTCCCCCGACCCCCAGGGCCCCCACGCCCCCGCCCCCGTCCTGCCGGGCGACGACCCGGCCCCGGGTACGCCGCCCCGCGCGGCCGACGAGCCGGCCGGCGGCCGGAGGACCGACGCCCAGCGGCCGGGGCGGAGCGACCGGCCCGGCAAGACGGTACGCGCCACCGACGGCGGCCCGGAGTGCGGCGCCGGGCAGCGGCACGTGCGCCCCTCAGGCAACCCGCCCGGGGCGGACCCCGAAGCGGAGGCCGACGCCGGCCCGCGCCCCCGGGCGGGCGACCGGCCCGGTCTCCGCGAATGCGGCCACACCCGCACCGGCGGTACCGAGCCCGCCTCCGCCCGGACGGCGAGCCGGTTCCAGACGGAACCGCCGCTCCCGGACACCCCCGCCGGCGGGACGGGCCCGAGCGCGGGGCGGGGCATCTCCGGCCCGGCCCGGGGTGGCGCGGCGACCGGATCCGGAGTCAGCGCGGGGCAGGGGTTCCAGGTACGGGCGGACGCGGGCCCGGCGGCCGCGGCCGGTACGGGCGCGGACACCGCTCTCACCGGCGGCGCAGCCTCCGGCACGGGCACGGGCACGGGCACGGCGGCCGCGGCCGGTACCGGTCCGGACGCTCCGCCCCGGGGCGGCCGAGCCGCCTGGACGGACACGGACACGGCCCGGAGCCACACGGATGCCGGCCCAGGCACGGCCCGGGGCCACACGGATGCCGGGAAGGACACGGCCACGCGCCCCGAAGCCACCGGCGGCGGGACCCTCACCGCGACCGACGACGGCACCGTCACCGGCACCCGCACCGAAGCGCCCGCCCCGACGGAGCCCGGCACGGCCCGGACCGGCACCCGCGTCCACGTCCCCACCCGCTCGGAGGCCGCGACGGCCCGGACCGGTCGTTCGGCCGGAACCCCCGGCCGGACCGCGGCGGCCGGTACGGGACCCGTACCCGCCCCCGGCGACGTGTCCGGCCGGGCCGGGCGGCGGATCGAGGGGCTGTTGCTCGGGCTCGCCGCCGGGGATGCCGCCGGGTGGCCCGCCGCGCGGCACCGGGCGAGCCGGATGCCCGAGTGGACCCGCCGCCTCACCCGCGAACTCGACACCTTCGCCGAGCAGAACGCCACCACCACCCTCCCCGTCCCCATCGCCCTCAACCAGCCCCCCGAACCGCTCCGCCTCGGCCCGTCCGACGACGCCGAATGGGCCGCGTTCGCCGCCGAGTCGGTGCTCACCGCGGCCGGCGTGCTGCTCAGCGACCTCAGCAGGTCGCGCCGGATGCGCGCCGCCATCGACCTCGCCTGGAACGCCCTCGCCTCCGAGGTCGCCGCCGCGGCGGAGCGCGCCCCCGAGGTGGAGTCCGCCGTGCTCCCGCTGCGCGCGCGGATCTCCGTACGGGCCGGCCTCGGCAACCTCGCCACCGGTCTGCGGCCCCCCGCCACCGGTCACGACAACCCGCACTACTTCGACGACGCGGCCTGCGTACGGGCCGTCGTGCTGGCCGTCGTCCACCCCGGTGACCCCGAAGCGGCCGCGGACCTCGCCGAGTTCGACGCCCGCTACACCCAGGACGGCGACGGCGTGCACGGCGCCCGCGCGATGGCCGCCGCCATCGCCGCCGCCCTCGCGGGCGAGGACGTGGACGCGGCCGTCGACGCCGCGCTCGCGCAGCTCCCCGAGGCCACCGAGATCGGCCGCAACGCCCGTCACGCCGTCAAGCTGGCTCGTACCGCCGAGGCCGGCAGCGGGGCGTTCGGGCTGGTCCCGACGCTGGAACACGAGATCGTCGACCACGTCTACAGCTACGGCATCGCCGCGGCCGAGACCGTGCCCGTGGCCCTCGCCCTCGCGACCGCCGCCCGCGGCCGGGTGACGGAGGCGGTGCCGGCCGCCGCCTGCCTCTCCCGCGTGGCCGACTCCGCCCCCGCCCTCGCGGGCGCCCTGACCGGCGCGCTCGGCGGCGGCGCGAGCCTGCCGGGGCCCTGGCGGGAGGCCTGCCGGACGCTGTCCGGCTGCGCCCTGCCCCGGCTCGCCGGCACCGACCTGGTGGAACTCGCCGGGCTGCTCAGTCGCACGGAACTGACCTCACCCAAGGGATGATTCGGGACATGACGCTCACTTTGGAAGACCGAGCAGCGGGGTGTCTCGTCGGGGCCGCCGTCGGCGACGCGCTCGGCGGCCCGGTGGAGGGCTGGACCCCCGAGCAGATCAGCGAACGGCACGGCGGCCGGATCCACGGCATCGTCGGCCCCTGGTACGAGGACTGGCGTACCGCCCGCCCCATCGCGCCGTACCACAAGGGCGACGGACACGTCACCGACGACACCCTGATGACCCACGCGCTGGTACGGGTCTACGCGACGGTGCGCGACCACCTCGACGCGTACGCGGTCGCCGACCACCTCGTCCCGGACCTGGTCTCGACGCCGCGCTGGATCCCGGAGCTGGAGGCCGAGGCCCTGCCGCTCCAGCGGATCTTCCTCGCGGAGAAGTGGCTGGTCGCGCGGCTGCACTACGGGCACGTGGACCCGCGGGAGGCCGGCAGCGGGAACATCGTCAACTGCGGTGCGGCGATGTACATGGCGCCGGTCGGCGTGGTCAACGCCGGGAACCCGGCCGGCGCGTACGCGGAGGCGCTGGACATCGCGGGCGCGCACCAGTCCTCGTACGGGCGGGAGGCGGCCGGGGTGTTCGCGGCGGCCGTCGCGGCGGCGTTCGTGCCGGGCGCGACGGTGGACTCGGTGGTCGGCGCCGCCCTCGGCCTCGCCAAGGACGGCACCCGGGCCGCGATCGAGGCGGTGACCGACGTCGCGGTCCGGTACCGGGACTTCGAGTCCGCGCTCGCTCCGCTGCGGGCGGCCGTGGCGCCGTACGACTCGGTGGGCCCCGACTACCGCTCCCCCTCCCTCGCGGCGCGGCGGCCCTCGCGGCTGCACGCGATCGAGGAGCTGCCGGTGGCGCTGGGGATGCTGATGGTGGCGGGCGGCGCGTACGAGCCGGCGGTGCTGGGGGCGGTCAACTACGGCCGGGACTGCGACTCGATCGCGACGATGGCCGGTGCGCTGGCGGGGGCGCTGCACGGGGAGGCGGGGGTGCCGGAGGTGTGGGCGAAGCGGGTGGCCGAGGCCAGCCGGCTGGACCTGCACGGGCCGGCGGCGGTGATGGCGGCCGTGACGCGGGAGGTCTTCGCCCGCGACCGTGCCCGCCGCCGCGCGCACGAGTCCGCCTTCGCGACCCTGACGGCCCCCGCGTGACCGCCCCCACCCCGCCGCCCCCCGCGTCCCGGCCCGCCCCGCCCCCACCGGCCGCCGGGCCCACCGCGCCCCCCACGGCCACGCCGTCCGGCCCGTCCCGGGCACCGAACGACCCGGCGCCGGCGGACCCGCCGGTGCGGCGTGCCGCGGCCTCAGCCACCACGCAGGGCCCGGGCACCGGGAGCGGCCTGGCCGCGCCGCCACGCACCGCGGTGCCGCGGGCGGCCCTGGCCGACCACCCGGCACCGACGGCGGCCGGAACGGGTCCGGCCGCAACCGGGCGCGGGCCCGCCCGCGAGGACCGACCCGCCGCTCCGGCACGGACCACCCCGGACCACGGCGGGGCGGGCACCGCCCGTCGCTCCGGCGGGGCGGCTCCCGCCGCGCCCGTACGGTCCACCGGCCCCGGGGGCGGCCCGGAGGGCGGGGCGCTGCTGCGGCTGACGTGGGCGCAGCCCGAGGACCTGGTCGGGCACGAGCTGCGGCTGGCGGAGGAGGACGGACGGGACGCGGGAGCGGTGCGGGCGGCGTGGCTCGCGGCGGGCGGGCACCTGGCGCCGGAGCGGGCCGGGGCCTCACCCGTACCGGCCCCGGCGCACCTGAGGGACCTCGCCGTCCGGCTGCTGGACGAGCTGGCCGCCCTCCCCTCGCCGCTCGCCGCGCACGAACCGGCGGTGTGGGACTGGCCCGCCCCCGACCACGGCTCCGCGGCTCCCGGAGTACCGGCCCGCCCCTCGGCGCCTCCCTGGGCCGCATCCGCCGAGTACCGGCACCACGCCGCGCCGCCCGGGGCCTCCGCCTGCCAGGCGGCCGCGCCGGCATCCGGCGCCCGGAACACCGCCCCCGAGTCCTCCGCTCCTGCGCCGCCCGGGCCGGCGTCCGGCACCCGGGCCCCCGCACCAGCGGCCGGACCACCCACGGCCGAACGGCACGGGCTCCGGGCACCGAGGCCGTACGACCACCCCCGCGACCCGCACGAGCCCCCCGGGGCGGCCGAGCCGGCGGCGGCCGGGGCAACCCGTGCCGGAGGAACTCTCCGCGGCACCCCTCCCGCCGGGGCACCGCCCGCCGGGCGGCCCCCGCTGCAAGCGCGGCTGGAGGCCGCATGGTTGGGGCGGGCCGTCGGGTGCCTGCTCGGGAAGCCCGTCGAGAAGCTGCCGCTCGACGGCATCCGCGCCCTCGCCCGCGCCGCCGGCAACTGGCCGCTGCGCGGCTGGTTCACCGCCGTCGGCGTGCCCCGCGAGCTGCTGGCCGCGCACCCGTGGAACCGCCGGTCCGCCGGCACCTCCCTCGCCGAGAACATCGACGGGATGCCCGAGGACGACGACCTCAACTACCCGCTCCTCAACCTGCTGCTCCTCCAGCGCCACGGCAAGGACTTCCGCACCGCCGACGTGGCCCGCGTCTGGCTCGACGAGCTGCCCGCCGGCCGGGCCTTCACCGCCGAGCGCGTCGCGTACCGCAACCTCCTCCTCGGCGTCGAACCGCCGCTCACCGCCACCCGCCACAACCCGTTCCGCGAGTGGATCGGCGCCCTCATCCGCGCCGACGTGCACGGCTGGACCAACCCCGGCGACCCGGCCCGCGCCGCCTCGCAGGCGTACCGGGACGCCTGCCTCACGCACACCGCGAACGGCGTCTACGCGGCGGTGTTCGCCGCCGCCGCGCTCGCCGAGGCGGCCTCCGGCACCGCGGACGTGCACACCGCGCTCCGCACCGGGCTCGCGCACGTGCCGCCGCGCTCGCGGCTCGCCGGGGCCGTCCGCCTCGGCATCGACACCGCGGCGCGGCACGACGCGTTCGACGAGGTGGTGGACGTACTGCACCGCCGGTTCGGGCACTACCACTGGGTGCACGCCATTCCGAACACCGCGCTGCTGGCCGCCGCCCTCACCCACTCCGACGGCGAGTTCTCCGGTGCCGTCTGCCGTGCGGTGTCCGGCGGCTGGGACACCGACTCGACCGGCGCCACCGCCGGTTCGCTGGCCGGACTGCTGGCCGGCGCCCCCGACCGCATCCCCGGCCACTGGACCGCACCCTTGAAGAACCGGCTCGCGACCAGCGTCACCGGTTTCGACGGCATCGGGTTCGACGCCCTCGCCGCCCTCACCGCCCAGGAGGCGACCCGCCCGTGAACCCCACCTCCCCGCAGCGCCCCCGCATCGCCGTGCTCGGCAGTACGAACATGGACCTGGTCGCCTACGTCGCCAAGGCCCCCCGCCTCGGGGAGACGGTGACCGGCCGCGAGTTCCGCACCGTGCCCGGCGGCAAGGGCGCCAACCAGGCCGTGGCCGCGGCGCGGGCCGGCGGCGCCGTGACCATGGTCGGGGCGGTCGGCGCCGACGGGTTCGGCGTACGGCTGCGGGCCACCCTGGCCGAGGCCGGCATCGACACCGCGGGGCTGCGCACGGTCGAGGGCGCCAGCGGCACGGCGCACATCACGGTGGACGACGAGGGCGGCAACGCCATCGTCGTGGTCCCCGGCGCCAACGGCACGGTCACCGGACTGGAGCCGGGTGACGAGGCCCGGATCGCGGGCGCCGGCGCCCTGCTGCTCCAGCTGGAGCTGCCCCTGTCCGGGGTGGTGGCGGGCGCCCGGGCCGCCCGGGCGCACGGCGTCCGTACCGTGCTCACGCCGGCCCCCGCCCAGCCGCTGCCGCCCGAACTCCTGGCCGCCACCGACCTGTTGGTGCCGAACGAGCACGAGGCGGCGGCCCTCACCGGACTCACCGACCCACGGCAGGCGGCGGAGGCGCTGCTGCACGACGTGCCGGAGGTGGTGGTCACCCTGGGGGCGGCCGGCTGCCTGTACGCGGCGCGGGGCGCGGAACCGTACACGGTGCCCGCGCCGCGGGTGCGGGCCGTGGACACCACGGCGGCCGGCGACACCTTCGTCGGCGCGCTGGCGGTGGCCCTGGGCGAGGGGCGGCCGGTACGGGAGGCCCTCGGCTGGGCCTCGGCGGCGGCGGCCCTCTCGGTGCAGCGGCCCGGCGCCTCCGCCTCGATGCCCCACCGCCCCGAGATCACCGCTCTCGCCGAAGAGCACCCCCCGCACACCTGATCACCGCGCACCACCGCAACCGCCGCTCACGCCCCGGAGCACCACTCATGACCGAGAGCACCGCTCACCCCGCCACCCCGGCCGCCTCTCCCCCTCCCTCCCCCTCCACCTCCACCTCCACCTCGCCCTCCCCCGGCACCGGCCCCCTCGCCGGTCTCCGCGTCCTCGACCTGGCGACCCTCTTCGCCGGCCCCCTCGCGGCCACCCTCCTCGGCGACTTCGGCGCCGAGGTCGTCAAGATCGAGCACCCCACCCGCCCCGACCCCTCCCGCGGCCACGGCCCCGCCAAGGACGGCATCGGCCTCTGGTGGAAGCTGCTGGGCCGCAACAAGCGCACCATGACCCTCGACCTCTCCACCCCCGGCGGACGCGAGGTGCTGCTCCGCCTCGCCGCCTCCTCCGACGTCCTGATCGAAAACTTCCGCCCCGGCACCCTGGAGAAGTGGGGCCTGGGCTGGCCGGAGCTGAGCGCCGCCAACCCCCGCCTCGTGCTGGCCCGCGTCACCGGCTTCGGCCAGACGGGCCCGTACGCCCACCGCCCCGGCTTCGGCACCCTCGCCGAGGCGATGAGCGGCTTCGCCGCCATCACGGGCGAGCCGGACGGCCCGCCCACCCTGCCGCCCTTCGGGCTCGCGGACTCCATCGCCGCGCTGACCACCGCGTACGCCGTCATGACCGCCCTCGCCGCCCGGGCCGGCACCGGGCGCGGCCAGGTGGTCGACCTGGCGATCATCGAGCCGATCCTCACCGTCCTCGGCCCGCACCCGCTCTGGTACGACCAGCTCGGCTACGTCCAGCCCCGCACCGGCAACCGCTCCACGAACAACGCGCCGCGCAACACCTACCGCACCGCCGACGGCCGCTGGCTCGCAGTCTCCACCTCGGCCCAGTCCATCGCCGAGCGCGTGATGCGCCTGGTGGGCCGCCCCGACCTGATCGCCCAGCCCTGGTTCGCCACCGGCACCGGCCGGGCCCGGCACGCCGACGAGCTCGACGAGGCGGTGGGCGGCTGGATCTCCCGCCACAAGGCGGACGAGGTGGTCGCCGCCTTCGAGGAGGCCCAGGCGGCGGTGGCGCCCGTGTACGACGTACGGGACGTGATGGCCGACCCCCAGTACGCCGCCCTCGACACCGTCACCGAGGTCGAGGACCCGGAACTCGGCCCGATCCGGATGCAGAACGTGCTGTTCCGGCTCTCGGAGACCCCCGGCGGCATCCGCTGGGCCGGCCGCCCGCACGGCGCCGACACCGACGAGGTGCTGGCCGGCCTCGGCCTGCCGGCGGCGGAGATCGCCCGGCTGCGGGCCGCGGGGGCGCTGTGACCCTCCCGCTGACCTGGCTCTACGTACCCGGCGACCGGCCCGAGGTGGTCGGCAAGGCGCTGGTCTGCGGGGCGGACGTGGTGATCGTGGACCTGGAGGACGCGGTGGCCCCCGACCGCAAGCGGTACGCCCGCGACGCGACCGCCGACCTGCTCGGCGACCGCCCGCCCGTCCCCCTGCACGTCCGGGTGAACGCCCTCGGCTCCCCCTGGTTCGACGCGGACCTGCGCGCGCTGGCGCAGGCCCGGGGGCTGTCCGCGCTCCGCCTCCCCAAGATCACCGACCCGGCCCAGGTCACCGCGGTGGCGGAGCGCACCGGGGGCACGGCGATGTACGCCCTGCTGGAGTCGGCGCTGGGGGTCGAGCAGGCGTACGCGATCGCCCGCGCCCACCCGGCCCTGCGCGGGCTGGCGCTGGGCGAGGCGGACCTGCGGGCCGATCTGAACGTCACGGCGGAGGAGGGCCTGGACTGGCCGCGGTCCCGGGTGGTCGTGGCCTCCCGGGCGGCCGGCCTGCCCCCGCCGGCGCAGTCGGTGTACCCGGACGTGCGGGACCTGGACGGGCTGGCCGCGTCCTGTGCGCGGGGGCGCGCGCTGGGCTTCCTGGGACGTGCGGCGATCCACCCGCGCCAGCTGCCGGTGATCGTACGGGCCTACCTGCCGACCCCGGAGGAGGTCGACGCGGCCCGCGCCGTGGTCGGCGCCGCGGACTCCGCCCCCGGGGCGACCGCCCTCCCGGACGGCCGCTTCGTGGACCCGGCGGTGGTGGCGGGCGCCCGCCGCGTCCTGGCCCTGGCGGACCGTACCCCGGGCTGACCGTCCATATTCGGGTGCCCGGTACCCGGGCCGGGTGGCACGCTGGGCGGATGCCTGGACAGCGCAAGCGGAAACGGTCCCGGGAGCGGGAGCTCCGGCGGGCGGAGGCGGTCCTCGCCGGGGGCCACTGGGAGCGGGTGTTCCACGCCCCCACCGCCGCCGAGTGCCGGGAGTACGCGGCCCGGCTGGCCGAGGAGCGCCCCGAGCTCGCCGACCCCGCCCTGCTCCGGTTCGACATGTTCTGCGGCCGCCTGGAACACCCCACGACCTACGCCCTGAGCGTCTTCGTCCCGGACGCCGCCGGCCCCCCTGGGACCCCGGCCGGCTGACCCTGAGGCGGAAGCAGCCGTCCGCGGAAACGCCGCAGGCCCGCCACGGGGGCGGGCCTGCGGGGTGAGCCGGGAGGGCTCAGAGCTTCTTGGTGTCGGGGACGGTCGCCCCGGCCGGGGTCTTCCCGTCGTCCGCAGCGTCGGACTCGTCACCGGCACCGGCACCGGCCGCCGGGTCCTCCGGGGTGTCCGCCGGACCGTCGCCCTCGGCGTCCGCCTTCGGGGACGGGTCGGTGGCGTCGCCGTCCGGGGCGGCCTCCGCGGCGGTCCCGTCGTCGGCGGCGCCGGCCGCGTCCTCGCCGTCGCCGTCCTCGCCGGCACCGTCACCGGCCGCACCGCCCTCGGCCCCGGCCGCACCAGCGGCAGCCGCGTCCTTGCGTCCCCTGCCCGGCCGGACCTCCGGCTCCACGACCTCCTCGCGCCCCGGACGCAGCCGCGCCGAGACCACGAGGTAGACGACGGCCAGCAGGCCCACGACGATCGCGGTCCACACGTTCAGGCGCAGGCCCAGCACGTGGTGCGCCTCGTCGACGCGCATGTACTCGATCCAGCCGCGGCCCGCGCAGTAGGCGGCGACGTACAGGGCGAAGGCCCGGCCGTGGCCCAGCGTGAAGCGCCGGTCGGCCCAGATCACCAGCAGCGCGACGCCGACGCACCACAGCGACTCGTACAGGAAGGTCGGGTGGTAGGTGCCCGCGACCCGGTTGGGGCCCTCGCTGATCTCCAGCGCCCAGGGCAGGTCGGTGGCCCGGCCGTACAGCTCCTGGTTGAACCAGTTGCCCCAGCGGCCGATGGCCTGCGCCAGCGCGATGCCGGGCGCCAGGGCGTCCGCCCAGGCCGGCAGCGGGATGCCGCGGCGGCGGCAGCCGATCCAGGCACCGACCGCGCCGAGCGCGATGGCGCCCCAGATGCCGAGACCGCCCTCCCAGATCTTGAAGGCGTCGACCCAGTTCTCACCCTCGCCGAAGTACAGCTGGTAGTCGGTGATCACGTGGTACAGACGGCCGCCGACGAGGCCGAACGGCACGGCCCAGACGGCGATGTCCGCGACCGTGCCCGGCTTGCCGCCGCGCGCGATCCAGCGCTTGTTGCCGAGCCAGACGGCGACGAAGACGCCGAGGATGATGCAGAACGCGTAGCCGCGCAGCGGGACCGGTCCGAGATGGATCACGCCGGTCGACGGGCTGGGGATGAAGGCAAGAGTCATGGCAGGTCCGACGCTACCTTGCCGGGCGGTACCCAAGGCAACCGCCCGGCAGGGTCAGACGCAAAACCGTCACACACTCGCCGCCCAAACCGGGCGGGATCAGCCCTGGGCCGCCGCCTCGACCGCTTGCTTGAGCTTCTGCGGGGTCAGCGGGTTGGACTGGTCGGCGAAGATGTCCTTGCCGTTCAGCTGCACGGTCGGGGTGCCGCGGAAGTTCCCCGCCTTGAAGGCGTCGTACGACTTGTTCACCCAGCTGTTGTGGGAGCCGTCCGCCACGCACTGCCGGAACTCCGGCGTGTCCAGCCCCGGCACCTTCGCCGCCAGCTCCAGCAGCTTCTCGTCCTTGCCGTACGCGTCGTCCGGCTCGGGCGGCTGGTTCACGAAGAGCACGTCGTGGTACGGGGAGAACTTGCCCGCGTCCTGCGCGCACGCGGCCGCGTTGGCCGCCTTGAGCGAACCGCTGCCCCCCATGTTGGAGTCGATCAGCGTCACCAGGTGGTACTCGACCTTGAGCTGGCCCTTGGCCTCCAGCTCGTGGATGGTCGCGCGGTAGTTGTCCTCGAAGGACTTGCACGCGGGGCAGCGGAAGTCCTCCCACACCACGAGGGTGGACTTGGCGCCGTCCTTGCCGGTCTGGATGGCCAGGGCGTCCTTGCCGACGGCGCCCGAGGGGGCGACCACCGGCCCCGCGGTGTCCTTGCCGCCGTCCTTGCCCGCGTTGGCGGCGATCACGCCGACCACCGCCGCCAGGCCGAGCACGCCGAGGACCGCGCCGGCCACGACGAGGGTGCGCCTGCGCTTGTCCTTCGCCTTCTGCCGCTCGCGCTCCTGCGCCAGCCGCTCCCTGGCAGATCGTTTCGCTTCCGAGTTCTCGCTCACGCCCAGCGAAACGAACCGGGGAGGCACTCGCGTGCCTCCCCGGTCCGGATTCCACCCGTACGGACTACAGCACCCCGCGGGGCGCCGGGTCCGCGCCGCGCGCTAGCCCCGGCGTACGCCCTCGGCCAGCTCGCCCGCCAGCGCGCGCACCGACGCCAGGCCCGCGGCGAGGTCCGGGGCGTCAAGCAGCCGCTGCACGAAGGCGGAGCCGACGATCACGCCGTCCGCGAAGGCCGCGACCTCCTTGGCCTGCGCGGCGTTGGAGACGCCCAGGCCGACGCAGACCGGGGTGTCCGTGGTCGCGCGGGTACGGCGCACCAGGTCCTGGGCCTCGGCGCCGACGGACTCGCGGGTGCCGGTGACGCCCATCAGCGAGGCGGCGTACACGAAGCCGGTGCCGGCGGCGGTGATGGTGGCGAGGCGCTCGTCCTTGCTGCTCGGCGCGACGACGAAGACGGTGGCGAGACCGTGCTTCTCGGCGTGCTCGCGCCACAGGGCGGACTCCTGGACCGGCAGGTCCGGCAGGATGCAGCCGGCGCCGCCCGCGGCGGCGAGCTCGGCGGTGAAGCGCTCCACGCCGTAGCGGTCGATGGGGTTCCAGTACGTCATGACCAGGACGGGCGCCCCGGTGGCGTCGTGCGCCTCCTTGACCGTCCGGAACACGTCGGCGATCTTGACACCGCCGCGCAGCGCGATGTCGTCGGCGGTCTGGATGACCGGGCCGTCGAGGACCGGGTCGGAGTGGGGCAGGCCGACCTCGACGACGTCCGCGCCGCCGGCGATCGCGGCCTTGACCGCCTCGATGCCGCCGTCCACGGTCGGGAAGCCGGCCGGGAGGTAGGCGATGAGGGCGGCCCGGTTCTCGGACTTGGCCTTGGCGAGCGTGTCGCCCAGCAGGTCGATACGCCCGGTCTTGTCGGTGGCGCTCACTTGGTCTCCCCCTCGGCGTTCGCGTCGTCGTACAGGCCGAAGTAGCGGGCGGCCGTGTCCATGTCCTTGTCACCGCGGCCGGACAGGTTGACCACGATCAGGCCGTCCCTGCCCAGCTCCCTGCCCAGCTCCAGGGCTCCGGCGAGGGCGTGCGCGCTCTCGATGGCCGGGATGATGCCCTCGGTGCGCGACAGCAGGCGCAGGGCCTGCATGGCGGCGTCGTCGGTGACGGCGCGGTACTCGCCGCGGCCGATGTCCTTGAGGTAGGCGTGCTCGGGGCCGATGCCGGGGTAGTCCAGGCCGGCGGAGATCGAGTAGGGCTCGGTGATCTGGCCCTCCTCGTCCTGGAGCACGTACGAGCGGGAGCCGTGCAGGATGCCGGGCTCGCCGGCGGTGAGGGTGGCCGCGTGCTCGCCGGTCTCGACGCCGTGGCCGGCGGGCTCGAAGCCGACCAGCCGGACGTCCGCGTCGGGGACGAAGGCGTGGAACAGGCCGATGGCGTTGGAGCCGCCGCCGACGCAGGCCGCGACGGCGTCGGGCAGGCGTCCGGCGCGCTCCAGGATCTGGCGGCGGGCCTCGACGCCGATGACCCGGTGGAAGTCGCGGACCATGGCGGGGAAGGGGTGCGGGCCGGCGACCGTGCCGAAGAGGTAGTGGGTGCGGTCGACGTTGGCGACCCAGTCGCGGAAGGCCTCGTTGATGGCGTCCTTGAGGGTGCGCGAGCCGGACTTCACGGCGATGACCTCGGCGCCGAGCATGCGCATGCGGGCGACGTTCAGCGCCTGGCGCTGGGTGTCGATCTCGCCCATGTAGATGACGCATTCGAGGCCGAAGAGGGCGCAGGCGGTGGCGGTGGCGACGCCGTGCTGGCCGGCGCCGGTCTCCGCGATGACGCGGGTCTTGCCCATGCGCTTGGTGAGGAGGGCCTGGCCCAGCACGTTGTTGATCTTGTGCGAGCCGGTGTGGTTGAGGTCCTCGCGCTTGAGGAAGATGCGGGCGCCGCCCGCGTGCTCGGCGAACCGGGGCACCTCGGTGAGGGCGCTCGGGCGGCCGGTGTAGTTGACCATCAGGTCGTTGAGTTCGGCGGCGAAGGCCGGGTCGTTCTTGGCCTTCTCGTACTCGACCGCGACCTCGTCGACGGCGGCGACCAGGGCCTCGGGGATGAACTTGCCGCCGAAGTCTCCGAAGTAGCCCTCGGAGTTGGGGACCTGCCCCTGGTGGTCGGGGATGAAGAACTCGCTGGACATGCCAGTACCTCTCGGGAGCGACGGGTGTCTGTCACCGTATGCGCCGTGCGCCGCGGGGCGGCGGTGCCGCGAGGAAGCGGGCGGTGGCCCGGGGCCGTCCGGGTGGCGGGGTCTCCGCCGGTCCCGGCCCGTGGGACGGGTACGCCCGTTCCGGGACGCCGGTACGGACCGTACGCACGGACCGCCGGGCTCCGGGACGCCGGTACGGGCCCTCGGGCACGCACCGGGTGGCGGACGCCTTCCGGCACGCCGGTGTTCCGGCGTGCCGGGCGCGGCCGTGCCGTGCGGTCCCGGGTGGGCGCGTGCGACCGCCGTGGCGGCGGCCGTACGCCTGTCGGAGCCGCGGCGGCGGACCGTCCGACCGGCCGGCGGGACGCCCACGGGGTGGGCGGTACCGGCGGCGGGGAACGGCGTCGGCCGGCCCGGCAGGGGCCGTGGGACGGTGCCCGGTGCCTTCCTCTGTGGCTACAGCGCGGCGCCGGCACGCCATCGCATGCCGTTGACCTGCCCGGGCTCCGAGCCGAGGATGTAGCGGACCCGGCGGCCGAGTACCCGGCGGGCCGGCGCCCGGCAGCCGCGCGGCTTGCAGCCGCGGGCCAGCGGCGCGTGCGGGTCACGCGCCACGCCCTCCGCGCGCAGCCCGGCCAGCCCCGAGCCGAGACGGCTGGGGCGCGGGCGCGGGGCGCGGCGGGCGGTGGTCATGGCGGGGCCGTCAGCTCCGGCCGTGCCGCAGGGCGGGGTGCGCGCCGGCGGCGACGAGGTCGGCGACGGCGGCGCGGGGGTCGCGGCCGGTGACGAGGGACTCGCCCACCAGCACGGCGTCGGCGCCCTCGTTGGCGTACGCGATGAGGTCGTGGGGGCCGCGGATGCCCGACTCGGCCACCTTGACGATGCCGGCGGGGATCTCGGGCACGACGCGCTCGAAGGTGGAGCGGTCGACCTCCAGGGTCTTGAGGTTGCGCGCGTTGACGCCGATGATCTTGGCGCCGGCGGCCACCGCCCGCTCGACCTCCTCCTCGTCGTGGACCTCGACGAGCGGGGTGAGCCCGATGGACTCGGCACGCTCGATGAGGGAGACGAGGGCCTCCTGCTCCAGCGCCGCGACGATCAGCAGGGCCAGGTCGGCGCCGTACGCGCGGGCCTCCCACAGCTGGTACGCGGTGACGATGAAGTCCTTGCGGAGGATCGGGATGTCCACGCGGGCGCGGACGGCCTCCAGGTCGGCCAGGGAGCCACCGAAGCGCCGCTGCTCGGTGAGCACGGAGATGACGGCCGCGCCGCCCGCCTCGTAGTCGGCCGCCAGACCCGCCGGGTCGGCGATCGCGGCCAGCGCGCCCTTGGACGGGCTGGACCGCTTGACCTCGCAGATCACCTTGACGCCCTCGCCCCGCAGGGCCGCGACGCCGTCCTTGGCCTGGGGCGCCTTGGCGGCACGCTCCTTGAGCTCGTCGAGGCTCACGCGGGCCTGCCGTTCGGCAAGGTCTTCGCGGACCCCTTCGATGATCTCGTCGAGCACACTCACGCGAGCGGCCCCCTTCCGGGTCGGTGACGATCGATGGTCGGACCGTTCAAGGTCAGCAATGCCATGCTAGCCCGCCGTGGGCCACACCTCCGCACGCCGTCCGGCCAGTCCCACCACCTGGACATCCGGAAGCAAGGGTTCATGGGGCGAGCGCGGATCCGACGGGCAGGTTCCGGACAACCGAGAAGGCCAGTGCGGCGGCGCCCAGCAGCCACCACCAGGCCGGTTTCAGGGCGATTCGCGGGGCCGGCCGGCCCTGACCGGCGCGAACCAGCCACACGGCTGTGAAGGCCGCGAAGGCGAGGTAGCCGAGCACGGCGAGGGCGTTCGCCCCGAATGCGGTCACCAGATCGCCGTGAGCGAACGCGTGGGCGCTGCGCAGTCCGCCGCATCCGGGGCACAGCACGCCGGTGAGCCGCAGCAGCGGGCAGACCGGGTAGTGGCCGGGTTCGTTCGGGTCGACGGAGCCGACGTACGCGAAGGCGCCGACGACCCCCGCGAGGGTGACCAGGGGTACCGCCAGCCGGCGGGCGCGGGAGACCCGGACGCCGGACCCGGCGTCCCCCCACGGACCGTGCCGGCCGGCGGGCGGGGCCGGGGCCGCGGCGTCGGCGGGGGGCACGGGCGGGGTGTGAGAGGCGTCCACCCGGTGATTCTCGCCCCTCACGCCGGAAGGCGCAGCCCGTGGGGGCCGCGCCTTCAGGAGGGGAATGCCGGAGTGTCCGGGGGCGGGCCGCCCGGACGGGCGGCGCCCCGGACCCGCTCAGACCTGGGAGCGGGCCTGCGCGAGGGAGGCGGCGGGCTTCTTCATGCCCATGCCCGCGGCCTTCATCGCCATGCCGACGACACCGCCGAGCGCGACGACGGCCATGCCGGCCCAGAACCCGACCGGGTTGGCCAGCACCATGAAGGCTCCCGCGATGCAGAAACCGATGAAGGCGATGGTGACACCGGTCCAGGCGGCCGGGGTGTGTCCGTGGCTGCTGCCCGCCATGAGTTGCTCCTCGTTGCTCTGTCGAACGTGCTGAGTCGAACGCTCGGATGTCATTGTCCCGCACAGCCCGGGCGGCCTTGCGCCGGGGTGGCCGGGTGGATCAGGGGGTTGACCCGGGGGTCAGTTCCCGCCGGTGGGGTCCTCGCCGCGGTCCAGGGCCTTCCAGAGGTCCTCGGGCCGGTCCGGGTCCACCGCGGCCGGGGCCCGGCGGGGCCGGGGCGAGCCGTCGCGCTCGTACCGGCCGGACATGGCGGGCCAGCTCTTCCCGTACCGCAGGGCCAGCAGCCCGGCGACGAGGATGAGGGCGGCGCCCGCCGCCGTGACCCAGGGCCAGGCGGTGTGGGTCAGCCCGGCGACGGTGGCCGCGGTGTCGGCGGTGGTACGGGCGGCCTGGTCGTCCAGCGCGGCTCGGTCGGAGGCACCGAGCACGGCCGCGACGGCGGCACCGGCGCCGGACAGCGCGAGGAGGCCCGCCACCAGGAGCCGGCCGGCGCCCCGTACCGCGAACACGGCGACGAGGGCGGCGAGGCCGACGATGGCGAGGGCCGCGGGGACGCCGGTGACCGCGCGGCCGTCCGCCGTCAGAGGAAGCGTTCCTCCTCCGATGGCGGCGGTGCCACGCGCCCAGGTCCTGCCGGAGGCGAGGAGGACGACGGTCGCGCCGAGCGCGCCGAGCAGCAGGGCCACGGCGACGCTGCGGCGGCCGGCCGGGACGGCACTGCGGGGGGCGGTTCGGGGGTGGGGTACGGCACTCACGTACTCCACTATCCCCTACCGCCCCCGGAGCATCCCTACCGGCTCTTGAGACGTACGGCACGCTTTGCCACCGGCGCGGCTCCGCCGGTGGCCGGCGGGGGCCGCCGACGGCGCCCTACTCCAGGTAGAGGCGGTTGGCGGCGCCGACCGCGCGCAGCACGGCGGCGGCCTTGTTGCGGCACTCGGTGTCCTCGGCGACCGGGTTCGAGTCGGCCACCACGCCGGCGCCCGCCTGGACGTACGCGGTGCCGTCGCGCAGCAGGGCGGTGCGGATGGCGATGGCGGTGTCGGAGTCGCCGGCGAAGTCGAGGTAGCCGACGCAGCCGCCGTACAGCCCGCGGCGGCTGGGCTCCAGCTCCTCGATGATCTGCATGGCGCGGGGCTTGGGCGCCCCGGAGAGGGTCCCGGCCGGGAAGCAGGCGGTGAGCACGTCGAACGCGGTCCGGCCGGCGGCGACCCGGCCGGTGACGGTCGAGACGATGTGCATCACGTGCGAGTAGCGCTCGATCGACATGAAGTCGACCACCTCGACGGAGCCCGGCTCGCAGACCCGTCCCAGGTCGTTGCGGCCGAGGTCGACGAGCATCAGGTGCTCGGCGCGCTCCTTGGGGTCGGCGAGCAGTTCCTCGGCGAGGGCCTGGTCCTCCTGCGGGGTGGCGCCGCGGTGCCGGGTGCCGGCGATGGGGTGCACCATCGCCTGCCCGTCCTCGACCTTGACCAGCGCCTCAGGGCTGGAGCCGACGACGTCGAAGCCGTCGAACCGGAAGAGGTACATGTACGGGGACGGGTTCGTGGCCCGCAGCACGCGGTAGACGTCGAGCGCGGAGGCGTGGCAGGGGGTCTCGAACCGCTGGGAGGGCACCACCTGGAAGGCCTCGCCGGCCCGGATGCGCTCCTTGATGTCCTCGACGGCGTCCTGGTAGGCCTCGCCGCCCCACAGGGCGTCGAAGGGCGGCAGCTGGGACTCCGGGAGGGCGGCCGGGGTGTACGGGGCGGGGCGGGCGAGGTCCGCCTCCATCGCGTCGAGGCGGGCGACGGCGTCGGCGTAGGCCTCGTCGACGCCGGTGTCGAGGTCGTTGTGGTTGATCGCGTTGGCGATCAGCAGGACCGTGCCGTCCCAGTGGTCGAGGACCGCGAGGTCGGAGGTGAGCAGCATGGTGAGCTCGGGCAGCCGGAGGTCGTCCTGCCCGTGGTCGCCGATGCGCTCCAGGCGCCGGACGATGTCGTACCCGAGGTATCCGACCATGCCGCCGGTGAAGGGCGGCAGCCCCTGCGCGAGGTCGCGGGGGGTGTGCAGGGTCTCGATGGTCTTGCGCAGGGCTTCCAGCGGGTCGCCCGAGGTGGGGACGCCGACGGGGGCGGTGCCGGTCCAGTGGGCCTGGCCGTCGCGGGCGGTGAGGGTCGCGGAGCTGCGGACGCCGATGAAGGAGTACCGGGACCAGGAGCGGCCGTTCTCGGCGGACTCCAGGAGGAAGGTGCCGGTGCGCTCGGCCGCGAGCTTGCGGTAGAGCGCGACGGGGGTGTCGCCGTCGACGAGCAGCTTGCGGGTGACGGGCAGGACACGGCGGTCGCCCGCCAGCTTGCGGAACGTCTCAAGATCCATGGCGGCTGACCCTATCTACTCGGCGGGGGTGCCGGACTCGGCCAGCGGCAGCACGTCGGCGTCGAAACAGGTGCGGGCACCGGTGTGGCAGGCGGCGCCGACCTGGTCGACCTTCACCAGGACGGTGTCGGCGTCGCAGTCCAGCGCGACGGACTTCACGTGCTGGAAGTGGCCGGAGGTGTCGCCCTTGACCCAGTACTCGTTGCGGCTGCGGGACCAGTAGGTGCAGCGGCCGGTGGTGAGGGTGCGGTGCAGGGCCTCGTCGTCCATCCAGCCGAGCATGAGCACCTCTCCGGTGTCGTACTGCTGGGCGATGGCGGGGACCAGGCCGTCGGGGGACCGCTTCAGGCGGGCGGCGATGGCCGGGTCGAGGCTGCTGGACCGGGGGGTTGCGCTCATGGGGCCATTGTGCCGCCTGCGACCTCGCCGACTTCCATACTGTCCGCTTGCTGGGCAGCCGGGAGTGCCGCGCCGCGGGCCCCCGGTGAGGCTTTGGCCGTAGGCTGGCCGCATGTCTACCCATGCGAAGCGTGAACGACTGCTGCTGGCCGATCTGTTGGAGCAGGCGGGGCCGGACGCCCCGACCCTGTGCGAGGGCTGGCGGACGCGGGAGCTGGCCGCGCACGTGGTCGTGCGGGAGCGGCGTCCCGACGCGGCGGGCGGTCTGCTGCTGAACGTGCTCAAGGCGCGGCTGGACCAGGCGATGGCGGAGTACACGGCCAAGCCGTACGAGGAGCTGATCCGGCTGATCAGGACGGGTCCGCCGAAGATGTCGGTGTACGCGCTGAAGCAGATCGACGAGGCGGCGAACGCGGTCGAGTTCTACGTGCACGCGGAGGACGTGCGGCGGGCGCAGCCGGACTGGAGCCCGCGGGAGCTGGACCCGGTGTTCGCGGACTCGCTGTGGGCCAGGCTGGAGAAGCTGGCCCGGCTGACCGGCCGGAAGTCGCCCGTGGGCCTGGTGCTGCGGCGGCCGGACGGCCGGACGGCGGTGGCGCACAAGGGCACGCCGGTGGTGACGGTGACCGGCGAGCCGGGCGAGCTGACGCTGTTCTGCTTCGGCCGCCAGGACGCGGCCCGCATCGAGCTGGACGGCGAGAAGACCGCGGTGGCCCAGCTGACCACGGCAAAGCTCGGGATCTGATCCGGGCCAACACGCAGCCACCGCCCGCCCACCGCCTCCCCGAACCGCCCCCCTCCTCGCAGCTGCTGGGAGCCGGCCCGTGGTGTGTGGGGGAGGTGCTTGAGGCGTCGTGGCAGGCTGGTCCGGAGGCAGGCCCGGGCCTGGGGTGGCCGAAGGCCAGGGCGAAGCCCCAAAGCCCCAGGGGTGGGCCTGCCGCAGGGCCTGCAGGCCACGACGGGTCAAGCACCGAGGGGACCCACACACCACGGGCCGGCGGACGCACAACGAACCGCCGGCGGACGGCGGACGGCGGACGGACGGACGGACCACCAGCACCCCCCCGACGGACCACCAGCGGACCACCCCGACGGCCCCCCGACGGCCCCCCGACGGACCACCGGCCCCCGGCCGTCAGGCGAAGGCCAGCTCCGCCCGTCGGACGGCGGGGGCCGAGGTGCCGACGATCGCCCCGGCCATGCTGAGCAGCCCGCCCGCGAGGAAGACCGGCACGGTGCCGAAGAGGCCTGCCGCGAACCCGAAGACCGGGTAGGTCATCGGGGCCATGCCGACGGCGGTGAAGGCCATCACGGAGCTGACCCGGCCCAGGTAGCGGGGGTCGGTCGCGCTCTGGATCAGGGCGACGGCCAGGCCTCCGCAGACCCCGCAGACCTGTCCGGTGACCAGGGCCAGCACCACGGCGGCGGGCAGGCTGGGGGTCAGCGCGAGGGCGCCTATGCCGGCCGAGCCGACGATCAGGGTGGCGTTCTGCACGGCCCCGGCCTTCGGCACGCGGGGGACGAGCGTGAGGACCAGGGCGCTGGAGGCCGCGCCCACGCCGAAGGCACCGACGATCCAGCCGACGCCGGCGGGGCCCCAGTCGCGTTCCCCGGCGAGCAGGATCAGGCCGAGCGTGAGGGGCGCGGAGATGCCGAGCTGGCTGAGCGCCCCGGAGACGACCAGCGGACCGATGACGGGGTGCCGCCTGATGTAGGCGAGGCCGCGGCGCAACTGCCGCCAGGGGGACTCGGCCGGCTCGCTCCCGCGCTCCGGCGCACCGGCGGCCCCACCACCCGTGCCCCCACCAACCGCAGCCCCACCAGCGGAGGCCCCGTCGCCCGCAGTCCGGTCGGCCGCGCACCCGTCGGCCGCAGCCCCACCCCCAGCCCCCGCCCCCGCGGAACCGTCGCCCAACGTCCGGGCCGGCAGGGGGCTGATGCGTACGGCCAGCAGCAGGACCAGCGAGACGGCGAACAGCGCGCCCGCCACGGCGAAGGCCGCGCCCGGTCCGGCCACGCCCATGGCGAGGCCCGCCAGGGGTGGCCCCGCGGTGTGGCCGACGCGTTCCACGAGGTTGCGCATGCCTTGGACGCGGACGAGCTGGCCGGGGCCGGCGATCCGGGGCGGGAGGGCGCCGACCGCGGGCATGAAGAGCGCGTCGACGGCGCCGAAGACCAGGGCGACCAGCGTGAGGGCCCACAGGCCGGGGGTGCTCGTCCAGACGGCCGCGGCCACGGCGAGGACGACGGCGCAGCGCACGGCGTCCGAGGAGACCACGACCAGGCGGGGTCCGAAGCGGTCGGCGACCACTCCCCCGCCCAGCATCAGCAGGGCCCTCGGCACGGCTCCGGCGGCCATCACCACGCCGGCCTCGGCGGGCCCGGCCGCGCGGGCCGCCGCCCAGCCCAGCGCGAGGAAGTACACCCCGTCGCCGATCAGCGAGGCGGCGTACGCGAACAGCCAGCGCAGTACGTTCCCGTCGCGGTACGCGGCCTTCGGGCCCACCCGGCCTCCCCCAGTTGGTCTGGACCATTTTAGGGGCGGCACGGGCGGGCCCGGCAAGCGGTTTCCGGTCAGCGGACCGGGTGGCCCGCCTCCCGGAGGCTGTCCTTGACCTGCGAGATCCGCAGGTCGCCGAAGTGGAACACCGAGGCGGCCAGCACCGCGTCGGCCCCCGCCTCGATGGCCGGCGGGAAGTCCGCCAGCCGGCCGGCGCCGCCGGAGGCGATCACCGGGACGGTCACGTGCTTGCGGACGGCCGCGATCATCTCGATGTCGTAGCCGTCCTTGGTGCCGTCGGCATCCATCGAGTTGAGCAGGATCTCGCCCGCGCCCAGCTCCGCGGCCCGGTGGGCCCACTCGACCGCGTCGATGCCGGTGCCCCGGCGACCGCCGTGGGTGGTGACCTCGAAGGACCCGGAGGCGGTGCGGCGGGCGTCGACCGACAGGACGAGCACCTGCCGTCCGAAGCGCTCGGCGATCTCCTGGATCAGCTCCGGCCGGGCGATGGCCGCCGTGTTGACGCCCACCTTGTCCGCGCCGGCCCGCAGCAGCTTGTCCACGTCCTCCGCGGTGCGCACGCCGCCGCCCACGGTGAGCGGGATGAAGACCTGCTCCGCGGTGCGGCGCACCACGTCGTAGGTGGTCTCCCGGTTGCCGGAGGAGGCGGTGATGTCGAGGAAGGTCAGCTCGTCGGCGCCTTCGGCGTCGTAGAGCTTGGCCATCTCGACGGGGTCGCCCGCGTCGCGCAGGTTCTGGAAGTTGACGCCCTTCACGACCCGGCCGTTGTCGACGTCCAGGCAGGGGATGACGCGTACGGCCAGGGTCATGCCGCACCTCCCCGGTAGGCCTCGACCTCGACCTCGACGACCAGGTTGGGGTCGACGAGACCGGCGACGATCACCATCGTGCTGGCGGGGCGGACGGCGTCGAAGAGCTCCTTGTGGGCGCGGCCCACCTCGTCGACGTCCCGGGCGTGCGTCAGGTACATCCGGGTCCTGACCACGTGCTCGGCGCCCAGACCGACCTGGGCGAGCGCCTTCAGGGCCACGCCGAAGGCGCTGACCGTCTGCTCGTACGGGTTGCCGTGGCCGGCCGCGCCGTCGAGCGCCGAGGTGCAGCCGGACACCAGCACCATGCCGTTGGGCAGCTCGACCGCGCGGGAGTACGCGATCACGTCCTCCCAGGGGCCGCCGGAGGAGATGCGCTTGACCTCGGTCACCGGGACACCGCCTCCAGGGCCTCTTCCAGGGTGAACGCCTTGGCGTACAGGGCCTTGCCGACGATGGAGCCCTCGACGCCCAGCGGCACCAGCTCGGCGATGGCGCGCAGGTCGGCCAGCGAGGAGACGCCGCCGGAGGCGACGACGGGCCGGTCGGTGGCGGCGCAGACGTTCTTCAGCAGCTCCAGGTTGGGGCCGGTGAGCGTGCCGTCCTTGGCGATGTCGGTGACGACGTAGCGGGCGCAGCCCTCGGAGTCGAGGCGGGCGAGGGTCTCGTAGAGGTCGCCGCCGTCGCTGGTCCAGCCGCGGCCCTTGAGGGTGGTGCCGCGCACGTCGAGGCCGATGGCGATCCGGTCGCCGTGCTCGGCGATGGCCTTGGCGGCCCACTCGGGGGTCTCCAGGGCGGCGGTGCCGAGGTTGACGCGGGTGCAGCCGGTGGCCAGGGCCTTGGCGAGCGAGGCGTCGCCGCGGATGCCGCCGGACAGCTCGACCTTGATGTCCATGGCGCGGGTGATCTCCGCGACCAGGTCGCGGTTGTCGCCGGTGCCGAAGGCGGCGTCGAGGTCGACCAGGTGGAGCCACTCGGCGCCCGCCGCCTGCCAGGCGAGGGCCGCCTGGAGCGGGGAGCCGTACGAGGTCTCCGTGCCGGACTCGCCGTGGACGAGGCGGACGGCCTGGCCGTCGCGCACGTCGACGGCGGGGAGGAGTTCGAGCTTCTTGTCGGCCATCAGAGGGTGCCAATCCAGTTGGTGAGGAGCTGCGCTCCGGCGTCGCCCGACTTCTCGGGGTGGAACTGCGTGGCCCACAGGGCGCCGTTCTCCACGGCGGCGACGAAGGGCTCGCCGTGGGTGGCCCAGGTGACCTTGGGGGCGGTGATCCGCGGGTTGGTGACCTCCAGCGTCCACGCGCGCACGGCGTAGGAGTGCACGAAGTAGAAGCGGGCGTCGGCGTCGAGGCCGGCGAACAGCTCGCTGTCCGCGGGCGCGTCGACGGTGTTCCAGCCCATGTGCGGGACGACGGGCGCCTTGAGGGGCTCGACCGTGCCGGGCCACTCGTCGAGGCCCTCGGTCTCCACGCCGTGCTCGATGCCCCGCTCGAAGAGGATCTGCATGCCGACGCAGATGCCCATCACGGGGCGGCCGCCGGACAGCCGGCGGCCGACGATCCAGTCGCCGCGGGCGTCCTTGAGGCCCTGCATGCAGGCGGAGAAGGCGCCGACGCCGGGGACCAGAAGTCCGTCGGCGTCCATCGCCTTGTCGTAGTCGCGGGTGATCTCCACGTCCGCGCCGACGTGGGCCAGGGCCCGCTCGGCGGACCGGACGTTGCCGAAGCCGTAGTCGAAGACCACGACCTTCTTGCCGCTCTTCGCGCTCATTCCCAGATTCCTTGGATCCGCAGGACTCCGGCGAGCAGACACATCGCGGAGCCGATGGCCAGCAGCACGACGATGCCCTTGGGCATCTGCTGCTTCTGGAAGGAGTAGACGCCGCCGGCCAGGAAGAGGCCGACGACGATCAGGATGGTGGACAGGCCGGTCACGGTCAGAGGGCGCCCTTCGTGGAGGGCAGGATGCCGGCGGCGCGCGGGTCGCGCTCCGACGCGTAGCGCAGGGCCCGGGCCAGCGCCTTGAACTGGCACTCCACGATGTGGTGGGCGTTGCGGCCGTACGGGACGTGCACGTGCAGGGCGATCTGCGCCTGGGCCACGAAGGACTCCAGGATGTGCCGGGTCATCGTGGTGTCGTACGCGCCGATCATCGGCGCCATGTTCTCGGGCTCGGTGTGCACGAGGTACGGGCGGCCGGAGAGGTCGACGGTGACCTGGGCGAGGGACTCGTCCAGCGGCACGGTGCAGTTGCCGAAGCGGTAGATGCCGACCTTGTCGCCCAGGGCCTGCTTGAAGGCGGCGCCGAGGGCGAGGGCGGTGTCCTCGATGGTGTGGTGCGAGTCGATGTGCAGGTCGCCGTCGGTCTTGACCGTGAGGTCGAAGAGGCCGTGGCGGCCGAGCTGGTCGAGCATGTGGTCGTAGAAGCCCACGCCGGTGGAGACGTCGACCTTGCCGGTGCCGTCGAGGTCTATCTCGACGAGGACCGAGGTCTCCTTGGTGGTCCGTTCGACCCGTCCGATGCGGCTCATGCCTGCTGCTCCTTCTTCAGTGCGCGAACCGCTTCCAGGAACGCGTCGTTCTCCGCCGGGGTGCCCGCGGTCACCCGCAGCCACCCGGGTACTCCGTTGTCCCGGACCAGGACGCCCCGGTCGAGGATCCGCTGCCAGGCGGTGTGGGAGTCCTCGAACCTGCCGAACTGCACGAAGTTCGCGTCGGACTCGGTGACCTCGTAGCCGGTCGCGCGCAGTTCGGCGACCAGCCGGTCCCGCTCGGCCTTGAGCTGCTCGACGTAGCCGAGCAGGGTGTCGGTGTGCTCCAGGGCGGCCAGGGCCGTGGCCTGGGTGACGGCCGACAGGTGGTACGGCAGTCTCACCAGCTGGACCGCGTCCACGACGGCCGGGTGCGCGGCGAGGTAGCCCAGGCGCAGTCCGGCCGCGCCGAAGGCCTTGGACATGGTCCGGGAGACCACCAGGTTCGGCCGGCCCTCGATGAGGGGCAGCAGCGAGTCGCGGTGGCTGAACTCCACGTACGCCTCGTCCACGACCACCAGGGAGGGCTTGGCCGCCTGGGCCGCCTCGTAGAGGGCGAGGACCGTCCCGGCCTCGACCGCCGTGCCGGTGGGGTTGTTGGGCGAGGTGACGAAGACGACGTCCGGGGCGTGCTCGGCGATGGCCGCCGCGGCCGCCTCGACGTCGATGGTGAAGTCCTCGCGGCGGGGGCCGGAGATCCAGCCGGTGCCGGTGCCGCGGGCGATCAGGCCGTGCATCGAGTACGAGGGCTCGAAGCCGATCGCGGTGCGGCCGGGGCCGCCGAAGGTCTGCAGCAGCTGCTGGATCACCTCGTTGGAGCCGTTGGCGGCCCAGACGTTCTCCTTGGCGACCGCGTGCTTCCCGGTGCGCGTGAGGTACTTCGCCAGCTCGGTGCGCAGCTCGACCGCGTCCCGGTCGGGGTAGCGGTTGAGGGTGCGGGCCGCCTCGGCGACGCGCTCGGCGATCCGGCGTACGAGCGGCTCGGGCAGCTCGTAGGGGTTCTCGTTGGTGTTCAGCTGGACGGGCACGTCGAGCTGGGGGGCGCCGTACGGGGACTTGCCGCGCAGTTCGTCCCTGATGGGGAGGTCGTCGATGCCGACGCCGTCGTACGAGGTCACTGGCCGGGCACCTTCCAGCCGAAGCGCGCCTTGAGGGCGGCGCCGTGCGCGGGGAGGTCCTCGGCCTCGGCCAGCGTCACCACGTGGTGGGTGACCTCGGCGAGGGCGTCGCGCGTGTAGTCGACGATGTGGATGCCGCGCAGGAAGGACTGGACGGACAGGCCGGAGGAGTGGCAGGCGCAGCCGCCGGTGGGCAGCACGTGGTTGGAGCCCGCGCAGTAGTCGCCCAGGGAGACCGGTGCCCAGGGGCCGACGAAGATCGCGCCGGCGTTGCGGACCCGGGCGGCCCGGGCGGCGGCGTCGGCGGTCTGGATCTCCAGGTGCTCGGCGCCGTACGCGTCGACGACCTTCAGGCCGTCCTCCAGGTCGCGCACCAGCACGATGGCGGACTGCTTGCCGGCCAGGGCGGGCCGGATCCGGTCCTCGACGTGCCGGGTCGCCGCGACCTGCGGCTCCAGCTCCTTCTCGACGGCGGCCGCGAGCTCCTCGGAGTCCGTGACGAGCACGGCGGCGGCCAGCGGGTCGTGCTCGGCCTGGCTGATCAGGTCGGCGGCGACGTGCACCGGGTCGGCCGTCGCGTCGGCGAGGATCGCGATCTCGGTCGGGCCGGCCTCGGTGTCGATGCCGATGCGGCCGGTGAAGTAGCGCTTGGCGGCCGCGACCCAGATGTTGCCGGGGCCGGTGACCATGTTCGCGGGGGCGCACTCGTCCGTGCCGTACGCGAACATCGCGACGGCCTGGGCGCCGCCGGCGGCGTACACCTCGTCGACGCCGAGCAGCGCGCAGGCGGCCAGGATCGTCGGGTGCGGCAGGCCGTCGAACTCGGCCTGCGGCGGGGACGCGAGCGCGATGGACTCGACGCCCGCCTCCTGGGCCGGGACGACGTTCATCACGACGGACGACGGGTACACCGAGCGGCCGCCGGGCGCGTAGAGGCCCACGCGCTCGACGGGCACCCACTTCTCGGTGACGGTGCCGCCGGGGACGACCTGGGTGGTGTGCTCGGTGCGGCGCTGGTTGGCGTGGACGATGCGGGCGCGCCGGATGGACTCCTCCAGGGCGGCGCGTACGGCGGGGTCGAGCTCGGCCAGGGCCTTGGCGAGGGCCTCCGCGGGCACCCGGATGCGCTCCAGGGTGACTCCGTCGAACTTCTGCGCGTACTCGATCAGCGCCGCGGTGCCGCGATGATGCACGTCCTCGCAGATGGGCCGCACCTTGTCCAGGGCGGCTTCCACGTCGAACTCGGCACGGGGCAGCAGATCGCGCAGGGCTCCACCCTCGGGGAGGGCGTCGCCGCGCAGGTCGATACGAGAGATCACCCTCCGATTCTCTCAGACCGTCCACCACCACCGGTCGTCCGTATCACTGGCTGATACACGCCCCGGACGTCACACCCTGCGGCTACCTTGCGGGAAAGGGGCCGACGGGGAACGGGGGGGCCGTGGTGGAGGATACGCGCGCCGAGGGGGCGCCGGAGGATCTGACGGAGCCGGAGCTGCGGATGTGGCGGGCGTTCCGGACGGGCAGCGTGTGCGACCTCTCGGCGCACGCCGAGGACCTGGACGACCCCTTCGCCGACCGGGTGTGGGGGCCCGAGCGGAGCGTGCGCGCCGAGGTCGTGGCGCTGCTGCTGCTCAGCGGGCCGCCGCCGGTGCCCGGGCGGGTGCACTCGCTCAAGCTGCGCGGCGCGCGGATCATGGGGCGGCTCGACCTCTCGGGCGGCTCGGTGGAGCCGTACGTGGAGCTCCAGGCCTGCCGGTTCGACAACGAGCTGCTGCTGCCGGAGGCGAAGTTCACCACGCTGCGGCTGGTGCGCTGCGCGATACCCCGGGTCGAGGCGGCC
This sequence comes from Streptomyces sp. NPDC101132, assembly GCF_044759225.1. Taxonomy (NCBI): domain Bacteria; kingdom Bacillati; phylum Actinomycetota; class Actinomycetes; order Kitasatosporales; family Streptomycetaceae; genus Streptomyces; species Streptomyces sp. NPDC101132. The sequence continues at coordinate 363,423 of NZ_JBIVYX010000003.1, read as the reverse complement.
CGGCTGCACACCGAGGGCGACCTGCACCTGCCGCGCTGCCGGGTGGCGCGCGGGATCCGGCTCACGGACGCGCAGATCGGCACGGACCTGCTGATCAGCCAGTTGGTGGTGCAGCGGGACCGGCGCGGCCGGGCGATCGCCGCGGACGGCATGTCGGTGGCGCAGGACTTCCAGGCGGAGATGCTGGAGGCGTACGGGGAGATCAGCCTGCGCGGGGCGAAGGTCGGCGTGTCGATGAGCCTGCGCGGCGCGAAGCTGCGCAACCCCTACGGCAGGCGGGCGCTGAACGCCCCGCAGCTGACCGTGGAGCGCACCCTGTACCTCACGTCGGTGGCGGTGGACTCCGAGGCCGGCTCCACTCCCCCGTACGGCATCAGCAACACGCCGGTGCGCGGGGCGCGGGTGCAGCGCTTCGACTGCCGGGGCGGGCTGCGGCTGGACGACGGCCGGTTCGGCGACGCGGTGGACTTCTACGGGGCGCGCTTCCTGCTGGCCTCGGACCAGGAGGTGTCGCTGCGCCGGATCCAGACGCCGGAGCTGCGGTTCGTCGGGGAGCGGCCGGAGCAGGGGCGGGTGGTGCTGTCGGGGGCCAAGGTGGTGAAGCTGGTGGACACCTCGCTGAGCTGGCCGGGCCCCGGCGGCTTCGCGATGGACGGCTTCTCGTACGAGCACCTCGCGCCCCGCGGGCACTTCCCGCTGGTGCGGCGGCTGGAGTGGGTGGAGGCGGCGACCCCGGAGTACTCGCCGGAGCCGTACGAGCGGCTGGCGGCGGTGCTGCGCAACAGCGGGGAGGACGCGGACGCCCGGGAGGTGCTGCTGGCCAAGCAGCGCAGGCGGCGCGAGACGCTGCCGCTGGCGGCCAAGCTGTGGGGGTTCCTGCAGGACTGGACGGTGGCCTACGGCTACCAGCCGGGCCGGGCCGCGCTGTGGATGGCGGTGCTGTGGGCGGCGGGCGCGGTGGCGTTTTCGCGCCATGATCCGCCGGCCATCAAGCCGGACGAACACCCGGAGTGGAACCCGGTCCTCTACGCCCTGGACCTCCTGCTGCCGGTGATCAACCTCGGGCAGGACGGGTACTGGCGGCTGGCGGGTGCCTGGCAGTGGGTCGCGGCCGCGCTGGTGCTGCTGGGGTGGATCCTGGCGACCACCGTGGCGGCCGGGGCCTCGCGGCTGCTCAGGCGGGGGTGACGCGTGGGCCGTCCGGGCCATTACCCTGACGCTCGTGACCACCGTTCGCCTGCCGCTCTTCCCCCTGAACTCGGTGCTGTTCCCGGGGCTCGTCCTGCCCCTGAACGTGTTCGAGGAGCGCTATCGCGCCATGATGCGCGACCTGCTGAAGTCCGGTGACGACGAGCCGCGCCGGTTCGCCGTCGTCGCGATCCGCGACGGCCGCGAGGTGGCGCCGACCGCACCCGGCCTGCCGGACCAGACGACGCTCCCGGAGAAGGGCCCGACGGCCGGCTTCGGCGCCGATCCACTCCAGGCCTTCCACCGGGTGGGCTGCATCGCGGACGCGGCCACCATCCGCGAGCGTGAGGACGGCAGCTTCGAGGTGCTGGCCACCGGCACGACCCGGGTGCGGCTGGTGTCCGTCGACGCGAGCGGCGCGTACCTGGTCGCGGAGCTGGAGGAGCTGCCGGAGGACCCGGGCGACGGGGCGGGCGCGCTGGCGGAGGGCGTGCTGCGGGCCTTCCGTACGTACCAGAAGCGGCTGGCGGGGGCGCGGGAGCGGTCCCTGACCACGGCGGCGGAGCTGCCGGACGAGCCGTCGGTGGTCTCGTACCTGGTCGCGGCGGCCGCCGTGCTCGACATCCCCGCGAAGCAGCGGCTGCTCCAGGCGCCGGACACGGCGACCCGGCTGGCGGAGGAGCTGAAGCTGCTCCGGTCCGAGACGGCCGTGATCCGTCACCTGCCGTCGCTGCCGGCGGTGGACCTGACGCGCGCGCCCACGAGCCCGAACTGAGCGGGGACGGTCATCCGGTCATGGCGAAGAAGACGAAGCAGGCGGCCGGCACTCCGGCCACGGTGGCGCTGACGGCCGCCGGCACGGACTTCACCGTGCACGCGTACGCGCACGACCCGGCGGTGGCCTCGTACGGCGACGAGGCGGCCGCCGCGCTGGGCGTCTCCCCCGACCGGGTGTTCAAGACCCTGGTCGCCGAGGTCGACGGGGCGCTCGCGGTGGCGGTCGTGCCGGTGGCGGGCACGCTGGACCTGAAGGCCCTGGCCGCGGCGCTGGGCGCGAAGAAGGCCGTGATGGCGGACCCGGCGGCGGCCGAGCGGTCCTCGGGCTACGTGCGCGGGGGCATCTCGCCGCTGGGCCAGCGCCGGAAGCTGCCCACGGTGCTGGACTCCTCCGCCTCGGGGCACACCACGATCTGCGTGTCGGCGGGGCGGCGCGGCCTGGAGGTCGAGCTGGCCCCGGCCGACCTGGCGGCGCTGACCGGCGCGGTGCTGGCGCCGATCGGGCGCGGCTAGGCCCCTCCCCCGTACGTGTGAGCCCCCGACCGGAGTGCCGGTCGGGGGCTCACACGTACCGGCGGCGCGGCCCGCCCCGCTACGACGAGGGGGTGGTGTCGCGCGGCGTGTCCCGGGCGGCGTGCACGTGGGGCGGCGGGTACTCGCCCGGCCAGGCGAGCTCGGGGGCGGGGTCGCGCGGACCCCACATCGCCACGCACGCCAGGTGCACGGCCACCGCCGTCATCGGCCAGACCAGCAGCACCCCGTGCGCCAGCAGCTGGAGCGGCGCGTCGAACGGCACGCCCTTGCCGGCGGCCTTCGCCGCGGCGACCAGGTCCCGCGACGGGCCGAGCTGGACGCCCAGGCGCCAGCCGAGCAGCGCGGCCAGCACGGACCCGACCGCCAGGCCCACCACGACGGCCACCCCGCCGCGCTTGAGCAGCAGGAACGCGAGGAGGCCGCTGAGCAGCCCGAAGCCGAGGGAGAGCAGGAAGAAGGTGCCGTCGGCGCCGATCCGGCCCTCGTTCTCGGTGTCGGCGAGGAAGACCGCCTCGCCGTTGGAGACGTACTGCACCCGGGGGGCCAGCCACGCCCACAGCAGCGCCAGCAGCGCTCCGGCGACGAAGACGGCCAGCGTGACCGCCGCGCCGTCCTTGAGGGACTGGGCCAGGGAGGGCGAGGTGGGCTGGTCCGGCTCCGGTTCGGCCGGATGGGCGGGCACGGTGTTCGCTTCGGTCACCCCGACATCGTGCCAGGTGACCGCCGTCCCCGCGTCAGCGGACCGCTGCCCGCCGGTACGCCCAGGTGGCGAGGGCCAGGGACACCACGCCCACGGCCGCGCACACGGCCAGGTCCAGCAGCACCACGGGCCAGTCCGGGTGCGGCGCGAAGGTACGGGCGAAGGCCTCCACCCCGTACGTGGAGGGCAGCAGGTCCCGCGCCCACACGATCAGGGCGGGCATCCGCTCCGGCGGCAGCACGCCCAGCAGCAGTGCGGCCGACATGCCGAGCTGACCGGCCAGCGTGGCCAGCTCCTGGCGCGGGGCCAGCAGCCCGAGGGCGGCGCCGAGCCCCGCGAGGGCGGCGCCGGCCAGCGGCACCACGGCCGCCAGCACCCACAGCCCGCCCATCGGCAGCCCGAACAGCAGACAGCCGAACACGGCCGTCACCAGCGTCCCGGGCACCGTGAAGGAGGCGTACGCGGCGGCGGCGCCCAGCACCACGGAGGCCGGCGGCACCGGCAGCGTGGCGTAGTGGTCGAGCCCGCCCCCGGCGCGCAGCTGGCCGAAGTACTGGGCCAGCAGGTTCAGCGCGACGAAGGCCACGACGAGCACCGAGGAGCCGGCCACCACGGCGCGGGCCTCGGCGCCGCCGTCCACCACGCCCCGCATCAGGATCATGATCCCGACGGACTGGAAGGTCGCGACGAAGAGCAGCGGGATCCGCGCCACCCGGGCCCGGGACAGCTGCGCCCGGTACACGGCGGCGAGGGCGGGCAGCAGCCGGGCCCGCGGGGCGAGCGGCGCCGGTCCGGCCGCACCGGCGCCCCTCGCGTCGAGAGCGGCCTCGGTCATGCCTTCACCAGCCCCTTCGTCCGCCCGCCGAGCGCGAGGTACACGTCCTCCAGGCTCGGCGTGGCGAGGGTGAAATCGTCCAGGGCCGCGAAGGCCGCCCCACCGGTCACGGCGGCGACCGCCGCCCGTGCCTCGTCCGGGCCCATCCGCAGCACCCACTTGCGCCCCGCCTCGGCGGCCAGCGGGCGCAGCGCGGCCACCTCCGGCACGTCCAGCGGCGGGGCGGAGCGCCACACCAGCTCCAGCCGCACCTCGTCCGCGACGCGCGCCTTGAGTCCGGCCGGGGTGTCGCAGGCGATGACCCGGCCCCGGTCGACGACGGCGACCCGGTCCAGGACGGTCTCGGCCTCGATCACGTTGTGGGTGACCAGCAGCACCGTCGTACCGCGCTCGGCGCGCCGCCGGTCGACGGCGGACCACACGGCCCGCCGGGCCACCGGGTCCATGCCGGTCGTGGGCTCGTCCAGCACCAGCACCGGCCGTTCCCCGACGAGGGCGGTCGCGAAGCAGGCCAGCCGCCGCTGCCCGCCGGACAGCTTCTTCAGGGGCCGGCCGGCGATCTCGGTCAGGGCCAGTTCGGTGAGGACGGCGTCCCGCTCGGCCCGCGCCCCGCGGGTGCCGAGCCCGCGCAGCCGGGCGGTGGTCTCCACCGCGAGCGACACGGTCAGCTCGTCCAGGGCCGTGGACTCCTGGCCCAGGTAGGCCAGCAGCCGGGAGGCCCGCTCGGGGTGGCGCACGAGGTCGTGGCCCAGCAGCTCGACGCTGCCGGAGTCGGGGCGGAGCAGGCCGGTCAGCTGGCGTACGAGGGTGGACTTGCCGGCGCCGTTGGGGCCGAGCAGCCCGAAGACCTCGCCGCCGCGCACCTCCAGCGAGATGCCGTCGGTGGCCCGTACCTCGGGCATGGCGGGCGTGCCCCGCCCGCCGCGCAGTGCGGGGTACGTCTTGACCAGGTCACGCACCACGCAGACGGTCCCCGAGCCACCCGGTGTCCCCGTGGAGGGGGTCCGATCGCCCTGTTCCGCCTGTGCCGTGCCCGTGCTCACGAGGGAGCAGCCTACGGGGTTGCCCCGCTCCCCACGCCGTCGGGGCGCGCCATCGGCTGCGGCTCGGGCACGCAGGCGGTCGTCTCGACCTCGCCGAGGCAGCCCCACGGCCCGCCCGCCGGCTTGGGATCCATCTGGAAGAGCAGCCGGGGCCGGGCCGGCGGACCCTCGGTGACCAGCGGCCTGCCGCCGTCCTGGATCCGCACGGCGGGGTGCCGGCCCTCGGTGTCCTCGTAGTACGCGTCGATGTGCCACCGGCAGGTCTGGCCGTTCCCGATCAGCGCCGTCACCTGGAGGCCGCCGGGGGCCTGACCGTTGCCGAGGTCGATCTGGAACTCGTCGAAGAACGGCCTGCCCTGGGCCTCCCCGTCGTCCGCGACGAGCGCCACCTCCGAGCGCTCCCCCACGTCCCAGGCGATCCCCGCGACAGGGCTGTTGCCGGCCGGGACGTTGACGACGAGCGTCCGGGCCGACGAGGGGACGCAGGAGTCGACCCTGGCCCGCATGTCCTTGACCGACAGACCGGCCTGGCGGTCGCTGAACAGGGTGAGCCGGAACCGCTGGGCGTGGGCGGAGGACGCGTTCGGGATCATCGGCGCGAACTCGATGAGCCGTCCCCCCAGCGGCCGCAGCAGCGCCCAGACCCGCCTGCCGAAGGCCTTCGAGTCGCGCTCGGGGCGGATGGCGGCCAGGCGCTCCTGCTCTGCGGCCGTGAGCCGGTGGTCCAGGACGATCATCCACACGCCGGGGAAGTCGGCGTCCGCGGTCGAGCGGTCCGGATGCGTCACCTGCGCGGTGAAGGGCTTCTCCGCCCGGTCGACCCGGTCCTCCGCGTCCTTCGTCACCTTGATGACGGTCTCCGCGGTGGCCGCGTCGAGCGCGAGGGACACGAGGTACGCACCCAGGGCCCCCGCGAAGGCCGCCGCGAGGGTGACCGCGACGTACCGCCAGCGCTGGCGCCGGGGCAGCTCGCGCACGCCCGGCGCGGCGTTGTCCAGGTACGTCGACCAGCCGGTGGGCGGTGGCGGTACGGGCGGGTCCGCCGGTGCCGCACGGTCCGGTGCCTCAGCCATCCACGCCTCCTCGGGGAGCCGTACGGCCGGCTCGGTTCCGGATGCTGGCAGCGGCCGGGGGCGCGCGGCAACGGCCCCGGGGGTGGCGGAATGCGGCAGATCGCGGCGGGCGGGTTACTCGGCGACCGGGGCCGGTGGGGCCGTCGCCGTGGCCGTGATGTGCTCCGCGGCCGCGCGTACGTCGATCTCGCGCCAGAAGCCGGCCCTGATCGCGTAGCGGTCGTGCTCGTCGATCTGGTCGTCCTTGTGGGCGAGGAGGCCGAAGCGGGCGGCGTAGCGCAGCAGCTCGCCGTCGATGCGGTGCGGGATCCGCGGGTACAGGGCCGCGAGCTTCTGGAGGTGGACGGTCTCCGGGAGGCGTTCCATCCAGCGGCGGGCGAAGACCTGGCCCACCTCGAAGGGGTCGCCGCCGACCGTGGTGATGTCCTCCTCCCGGTCGGCCCACCGCTGCTCGGCGGAGGTGAGCTGGGCGAGGGTGGGCAGGGAGGCGGTCTCGGCGGGCTCGCCCAGGGGGCCGCCGCGCTCGATCCACCCCTTGTCCGACGACCAGCGCAGGGTGGCCGTGCCGCCGGCCGGCGCGGGCGGCTGCCCGCCGGGCCCGGTGGCGGGGGCCGGGCCCGGGGCCCGGAGACCGGCGAGGTCCTTGGGGGTGGGTACGGGCCGCCCGCCGGCGGGCGCGGGTACGGGCGCCCCCGCGCCCTGGTGCCCCCCGTCGTCGGGGGCTCCGGCCGCGGGCACTCCGGGGCCGGGCACGCCCGTGCCGGGCAGGACGGGGACGCCGGGGCCGGGCACGCCCGTACCGGACAGGCCGGCCCCCGGGACGCCCGTACCCGGCAGGCCGGGGCCGGGGAGGCCGGGTGCGCCCGCGAGTCCCGGGGCGCCGCCCAGACCGGTCTCCGGGCGGCCGACGGCCACCGCGTTCCTGGCGGCCTCGGCGAGGGCCGCCTCCGGGAGCGGGGCGGAGAGGATGGCGGCGATCTCGGGGCCCGGCGCCGGGGCGGGTGCGCAGATGCCGGTGGTCTCCTTGGCCCGGACGGCCCCGGTGATCCACGCCCGGTCCAGCACGCGCCGCTCGTCGGCCTCGGCGACCAGGTCCTCCGACTGGTTGTAGTCGCCGTCGGCCGCCTGGACCGCCCAGAGGTGGACGGCCACGCCGTGTTCCTTCGCGGACATCAGGCCGGGCAGCAGGTCACCGTCGCCGGTCACCAGCACCACGTCCGAGCAGGCGCGGTTTCTGGCCAGTTCGGTGAGTTCGGCGTGCATGGCCGCGTCGACGCCCTTCTGGGCCCAGCGGCCGTCACTGCGGGTCAGGGCGCCCAGCCGGACGGTGACCCGGGGCATCACGCGCAGTCGCCGGTGCTCGGGCTGGGGCACCCGGTCGGGCGCGCCGTCGAACCAGTAGATGCGGAGCAGGGGGCGTTCGGTGTCGGCCTCGGCCCGCTCCCGCAGGCCCTGGATGAGGGCGGCGTGGTCGACGGTGATCCGGGAGCGCGAGGGCTCCCCTGCGAGGAGACTCGCGGCGGCGCCCAGCAGGTAGCCGGCGTCCACCAGGACGACGCAGCGGTCCACGCGTTCCACCCTCTTCCATGAGAGCACTGCTTCCCGGAGTTTTCCCCGAGTCTGCCCGAGAGCAAGGGGGTTGACGGCCGGAACTCGATCATCGGCGTGGCGGATCCCACGGTTCCACCGACTACGCACAGTAAAGATCCAAAATGCGCGGGTTATGGGGGTGTGTGAGTGTGAAGGCGGCCCTGGCCCCTAGACCCCCACAGGAGGCTTCACCATGGCCAAGAACAAGAACCGCCAGCAGCCCTCCAAGCCGCAGGCCCGGTCGTCCCAGCAGGAGCACGGCAGGGGCGCCCAGGAATCCGTCTCCGAGCCCGCGTCCTCGGCCCCGAGCCCGATGGACATGGCCCGGAAGGGCAAGCAGAAGCGGTTCGGCCACAACTGACGCCCCCGCTGGAGTGACGCGAAGGGCGCGCCCGGAGGATCCGGGCGCGCCCTTCGGTGCGTGTGCTAGCCGGCCAGGCAGGACGGGCCGAGCAGGACCTTCAGGTCGCCGAAGAGGGCGGGGTCGGGCTGGACCCGGTGCCGGTCGAGCCGGAGCACCGTGGTCGTGCGGGGCCCCTGGAGCTTGATCCGGACCTCGGTGTTGCCCTTGTGGTGGCGGAGGATCTCCCCCAGCCGGGTCACCATCGGCGGGGTGACCTTGAGCGCCGGGATGGTCAGGACCACGGGCGCGTTGGTGCCGGCGGACGAGAGGTCCGGGACCATCAGCTCCATGGCGACCAGCCGGGGCACGTCCTCGCGCTTGTCGAGGCGGCCCTTGACGAAGACCACGGCGTCCTCGACCAGCTGGGTGGAGACCAGCTGGTAGGTGGCCGGGAAGAACATGCACTCGATGGAGCCGGCCAGGTCCTCGACGGTGGCGATGGCCCAGGCGTTGCCCTGCTTGGTCATCTTGCGCTGGAGGCCGGAGATGATGCCGCCGATGGTGACGACCGCGCCGTCCGCGTGCTCGCCGCCGGTGAGCTGGGAGATGCCGGCGTCCGTCTTGTCGGAGAGCACGTGCTCCAGGCCGAAGAGCGGGTGGTCGGAGACGTACAGGCCGAGCATCTCGCGCTCCTGGGCGAGCAGGTAGGACTTCTCCCACTCCACGTCGGAGAACTCGACGTCCAGGCCGAAGCCCGGCTCGCTGCTGTCCTCGTCGCCCATGCCGCCGAAGAGGTCGAACTGGCCCTCGGCCTCCTTGCGCTTGACCGCCACCACGTTGTCGATCATCGGCTCGTGGTGGGCGACCAGGCCCTTGCGGGTGTGGCCCATCTCGTCGAAGGCGCCGGCCTTGATCAGCGACTCGACGGTGCGCTTGTTGCAGACCACGGCCTCGACCTTGTCGAGGAAGTCCGGGAAGGAGACGTACTTCCCCTTGGACTTGCGGGTCTTGATGATCGAGTCCACGACGTTCTGGCCGACGTTCCGGACGGCGGTGAGGCCGAAGAGGATCACGTCGTCGCCCTGGGCGGCGAAGTTCGACTCCGACTCGTTCACGTTCGGCGGGAGCACCTTGATGCCCATGCGGCGGCACTCGTTCAGGTAGATCGCGGACTTGTCCTTGTCGTCCTTGACCGAGGTGAGCAGGCCGGCCATGTACTCGGCCGGGTGGTTGGCCTTGAGGTACGCGGTCCAGTAGGAGACCAGTCCGTACGCGGCCGAGTGGGCCTTGTTGAACGCGTAGCCCGCGAAGGGGACCAGAACGTCCCAGAGGGCCTGGATGGCCTCGTCGCTGTAGCCGTTCTTCCGGGCGCCGGCCTGGAAGATCGTGAAGTTCTTCGCCAGCTCCTCGGGCTTCTTCTTGCCCATGACGCGGCGGAGGATGTCGGCCTCGCCGAGGGAGTACCCGGCGATGATCTGGGCGGCCTTCTGCACCTGCTCCTGGTAGACGATCAGGCCGTAGGTGACCGCGAGCACCTCTTCGAGCGGCTTCTCCAGCTCGGGGTGGATCGGGGTGATCTCCTGCTGCTTGTTCTTGCGCAGCGCGTAGTTCGTGTGCGAGTTCATGCCCATCGGGCCCGGCCGGTACAGGGCGGACACGGCGGAGATGTCTTCGAAGTTGTCGGGCTTCATCAGCCGCAGCAGGGACCGCATGGGCCCGCCGTCGAACTGGAAGACGCCGAGGGTGTCACCGCGCTGGAGCAGCTCGAAGGTCTTGGGGTCGTCGAGCGGCAGGGCCAGGAGATCGATGTCGATCCCCTTGTTGGCCTTCACCATCTTGACGGCGTCGTCCATGATCGTGAGGTTGCGCAGGCCGAGGAAGTCCATCTTCAGCAGGCCGAGCGACTCGCAGCTCGGGTAGTCCCACTGGGTGATGGTGACGCCGTCGGTGTGCCGCACCCAGACGGGCACGTGGTCGGTGATCGTCTCGCTGGACATGATCACGCCGGCCGCGTGCACGCCCATCTGGCGGACCAGGCCCTCGACGCCCATGGCGGTGTCGATGACCTTCTTCACGTCCGGCTCGTTCTCGTACATCGAGCGGATCTCGCCGGCCTCGCCGTACCGCGGGTGGTTGGGGTCGAGGATGCCGGAGAGCGGGATGCCCTTGCCGAGGACGTCGGCGGGCATGGCCTTGGTGAGGCGGTCGCCCATGGCGTACGGGTAGCCGAGGACGCGCGCGGAGTCCTTGATCGCGTTCTTGGCCTTGATGGTGCCGTACGTGCCGATCATGGCGACCTTGTCGGCGCCGTACTTCTCCGTCACGTACCTGATCACCTCGACGCGCCTGCGCTCGTCGAAGTCGATGTCGACATCGGGCATGGAGATGCGCTCGGGGTTGAGGAAGCGCTCGAAGATCAGGCCGTGCGGGATGGGGTCGAGGTCGGTGATGCCCATGGCGTACGCGACGATCGAGCCGGCCGCGGAGCCACGGCCGGGGCCCACCGCGATGCCCTGGTTCTTGGCCCACATGATGAAGTCGGCGACCACGAGGAAGTAGCCGGGGAAGCCCATCGAGATGATCGTGTCCATCTCGTACTCGACCTGCTTCATGCGGTCCTCGGGGATGCCGTTCGGGAACCGGCGGTGCATGCCCCGCATGGTCTCCTCGCGGAACCAGGTGACCTCGGTGTAGCCCTCCGGGATGTCGAACTTCGGCATCAGGTTCCGGAACTTGAACATGCCCTCGGTGTCGATCTGGTCCGCGACCAGCCGGGTGTTGGCGCACCCCTCCTGCCAGGCGTCCGAGGAGTCGATGGCGTACATCTCCTCCGTGGACTTGAGGTAGTAGCCGGAGCCGTCGAAGCGGAAGCGGTCCGGGTCCGAGAGGTTCTTGCCGGTCTGGATGCAGAGCAGGGCGTCGTGGGCGGTCGCCTCGCTGGCGTACGTGTAGTGGGAGTCGTTGGTCACCAGCGGCGGGATGCCGAGCTTCTTGCCGATCTCCAGCAGGCCGTCGCGGACCCGGCGCTCGATCTCGATGCCGTGGTCCATCAGCTCCAGGAAGTACCGGTCCTTGCCGAAGATGTCCTGGTACTCGGAGGCCGACTTCAGGGCCTCGTCGAACTGGCCGAGGCGGAGCCTGGTCTGCAGCTCGCCGGAGGGGCAGCCGGTGGAGGCGATCAGGCCCTCCGACCACTGGCTGATGGTCTCCTTGTCCATGCGCGGCCACTTGGTCAGCCAGCCCTCGGCGTACGCGTCGGAGGACAGCCGGAAGAGGTTGTGCAGGCCGGTGGCGTTCGCCGCCCAGATCGTCTTGTGCGTGTAACCGCCGGAGCCGGAGACGTCGTCCCGCTTCTGGTGCGGCTGGCCCCACTGGATCCTGCGCTTGTTGCGCCGGGACTCGGGGGCGACGTACGCCTCGATGCCGATGATCGGGGTGATCTCGGCCTTCTGGGCGGAGTGGAAGAAGTCGTAGGCGCCGTGGAGGTTGCCGTGGTCGGACATGGCGATGTGTGTCATGCCCATGTCCTTGCAGGCGGCGAACATGTCCTTGAGCCGCGCGGCACCGTCCAGCAGCGAGTACTGAGTGTGTACGTGCAGGTGCGTGAACGGCGTCTTGGCCACGGCGCTGGACCTCCGGAGAACGTTCGCCGACGGGATGGGGGGACAGCGTTGAAGTCTACGTCGAGCGGGTGACACAACCCGGGCACTCGCCGGTACGGTCGGGCGTTGCAGAACCAGGAACACGTGTCCGAGCGTCTGGCGGACCGAGCCTGTAACACCCCGTGCACCAGGAGGAACCCCATGGTGGTCCCCGAGACGACGTCCGAGCAGCGCGCCGAGCAGATCCTCGACGTCTTCGACACCGCCTTCGGCGAGCTCCTCGCCGCCGACCCCACGGCCTTCGAGGTGAAGTTCCGCAAGATGGCGGCCTCCGCCTTCGCCTTCTACCGGGGCACGGCCTGCCTCTTCTACGCCGACCTGGAGCGGGAGCGGCACGGCGGCCCGTACCTGGACGAGCGCACGGGCCGGGTGTGGATCCACGGCGACCTGCACGCGGAGAACTTCGGCACGTACATGGACGCCCACGGCCGCCTGGTCTTCAACGTGAACGACTTCGACGAGGCGTACGTCGGCCCCTTCACCTGGGACCTCAAGCGCTTCGCCGCCTCGGTGGCCCTGATCGGCTACACCAAGGCCCTCAGCGACGAGCAGATCAGCGAGCTGGTGCGGATCTACGCGGGCGCCTACCGCGAGCGGATCCACCGGCTGGCCACCGGCGCCAAGCACGAGGAGGTGCCCTCCTTCACGCTGGACACCGCCGAGGGCCCGCTGCTGGGCGCCCTGCGCGACGCCCGCTCCCGGACCCGCTTCGCGCTGCTGGACTCGATGACCGAGATCCGGGAGTACGAGCGGCGCTTCTCCTCGGGCGGCGGTTCGATCGAGCTGGACGCGGCCACCCGCTACAAGGTGCTCGCCGCCTTCGACGGCTACCTGGAGACCCTGCCGGAGTCCAGCCTGGTGCGCCCGGACTCGTACCGGGTCAAGGACGTGGTGGGCCGCCGCGGCGTCGGGATCGGCTCGGCCGGCCTGCCGTCGTACAACATCCTGCTGGAGGGGCACAGCGACGCCCTGGAGAACGACGTCGTGATCTACCTCAAGCAGGCGCAGACCCCGGCGGTCTCCCGGCACATCACGGACCGGGCGGTCCGTGACTACTTCCACCACGAGGGCCACCGCACGGTGATCTCCCAGCGCGCCCTCCAGGCCCACGCCGACCCCTGGCTGGGCTGGACGGAGCTGGACGGCTCCGGGCAGCTGGTGGCCGAGGTCTCCCCGTACGCCGTCGACCTGGACTGGTCGGACATCGACGACCCCGAGGAGATCGCGGCGGTCGTGGCCGACCTCGGCCGGGCCACCGCCACGATGCACGCCTCGGCGGACGAGGACGAGAGCGGGCAGTCGCTGGTGCCGTTCTCCACCGAGCGGGCCATCGACGCGGCCATCGCGGCGGACGAGGAGGGCTTCGCCGAGCTGCTGGTGGACTTCGCCCACGCGTACGGCGCCCGGGCCCGCGCCGACCACCAGCTCTTCGTGGACCTCTTCCGCAACGGCCGCCTCACCCGCTAGCCAGCCGCCCCCAGCACCTCACGCAGCCGCGCGGCGTGGCCCGCCGGGTGCGTGAGGCTGCCGTTGTGCCCGCCCGGGAACTCTGCCGTCTCCGTCCCCAGCAGCGCCGCCAGGCGCTCGGCGCAGGCGTGGTCCAGGAAGAAGTCGAAGTTCGCGACGCGCCGCGCGTCGAAGGGCTGGGGCGTGAGCCCCGGCTCCTTGTCCGCGGTGGCGGGGTCGATCCCCAGCACGCGGGCCACGTCCGCCGGCGCGGGCGCCGGCCCCTGGCGGCGGTATGTCTCCCCCGCGCCCTGGAGGTGCCGGCCCGCCACCTGCCGCCCGAGACGGTGGCCGGCCTTCGTCCCTGAGACGGCCGGAACTCCCCGTACCGGGGGGTCTTTAGGTCCGGTTCACAGGGACTCGTGGCACACTTCGGCCCGATGGACATCTCAGGGGTACGGCTCAGGGCACTGCGGGCGGCGCTGTTCAGCGCGCTCGTCGTCATGCTCTCCGGCGCCACCCACGTGCTGATGTCACGGGTGCCGCTGCCGCCCGCGCTGGTGGGCGGGATGTTCGCGGCCGTGTTCGTCCTCGCCTTCGCGCTCGCCGGCCGGGAGCGCGGCTTCTGGCACATCTCCGGGCTGATGGTGCCGCTGGAACTGGCCGCGGACACCGTCTTCACCGCCGGGCAGGACGTCTGTTACGGCCCCTCCGGCGGGCCGGTCTCCGGCCCGCTGCGGGCCATGGGCCTGGACGTGCTCTGCGGCGGCCCGCCGGTGGGCGCCCCGCTGGCCGGGGTCGCCGGCCACGCGGCCGACCCGGTGGCGCTGCTCGCCTCACCCGACCCGGCGACGCCCTGGCTGCTGCTGGCGGCGCACGTCTCGGTGGGGCTGCTGGCCTCGGCCTGGCTGCGGCGCGGCGAGCGGGCGCTGGTCCGGCTGGTGGGCGCGGTCGCCGCGGCCGCCTTCCGGCCGCTGCTGGTCGCGGTGGCCGTCGTGGCCGCCGGTGCCGCTCCGGCCCGGCGCGCGGTGCGGACCGCCCGCGCGGGCGTCCCGGCCCGTACGCGCTTCCCGGCGCACTCCGTGGGACGGCGGGGACCGCCCCGCTCGGCGCTCCTCGGCGCCTGAGCACGGCAGCACCCCACCATCGACACCTTTCACTTCCACGGAGATCCACCATGAGCAACCGCAACAGCAAGGCGAACAAGGACGCGGCCCGCGAGCGGATGCGCGCCGAGCGCGAGCGCCAGGCCAAGAAGGACAAGGCCCGCCGCCAGGTCATCGTCGCCGGCTCGGTCGTCGCGGTCCTCGCCCTGGCCGGCGGCATCGGCTTCGCGGTCATGCAGGCCAACAAGCCCGGTGTCTGGGAGGACGCGGAGAACGCGCCCCTGACCGCCCCGAAGAACACCGAGGGCACCGACGGCACCTCGGTCGTCATCGGCAAGAAGGACGCGAAGAAGACGCTGGAGCTGTACGAGGACTCCCGCTGCCCCGTCTGCGCCACCTTCGAGCAGGCCGTCGGCGACCAGGTGAAGAAGGACGTGGCGGCCGGCAAGTACAAGCTGAAGTACATCGGTGCCACCTTCATCGACAACTCCGACAACGGCAGCGGCTCGAAGGAGGCCCTGGCCGCCCTCGGCGCGGCGCTGAACGTCGGCCCCGAGGCCTTCCTGGAGTACAAGGCCGCGCTGTACTCGCCGGCGAACCACCCGGAGGAGTCCCAGGACAAGTTCGCCAAGACCGACTACCTGCTGAAGGTCGCCGACGGCGTCCCGGCCCTGAAGAACAACGAGGCGTTCAAGAAGGACGTGAACGCCGGCACCTTCCGGAAGTGGGCCCTGGAGATGTCGAAGACCTTCGACAAGAGCGGCGTCACGGGCACCCCGACCCTGAAGATGGACGGCAAGAAGATCGAGACCCCGCAGACGCCCGAGGCGTTCACCGCGGCGATCGACAAGGCCCTCAAGGGCTGACACCGGGACACGCTCCGGCAACGGGCGGGCGAACTCTAGGAGTTGGCCCGTCCGTTGTCTATACGAGGACTGATACCGGTCAGTAATATGATCATCCGTGACCAGTCTTCTCCCTTCTTCTGCCGCAGCGCCGCGCCGCCGCACGGTCGTCCTGGCCGCCGCCGCCACCGCCGCGCTCGCCCCGATCACCGCGCAGGCCGCCCTGGGGACGTCGGCCGCGTACGCGGCCGAGGGCACCGCAGCCTTCCTGCACGGCGTCGCCTCGGGCGACCCGCTTCCCGACGGGGTCCTGCTGTGGACCCGCGTCACCCCCACCCCGGAGGCCGTGCCCGGCTCCGGCCTCGGCCCGGACACGGACGTGACCTGGGAGGTGGCCGAGGACCGCGGCTTCGCCCGGATCGTGGCCTCCGGCACCACCACGGCCACGGCCGCCGCCGACCACACGGTCAAGGCCGACGTCCGCGGACTCCGCCCGGAGACCTCCTACTTCTTCCGCTTCGCGACCGGCGGCGTCACCTCCGCCACCGGCCGCACCCGCACCACGGCCGCGCACGACGCGACCACCCCCGGCGTCCGGTTCGGCGTGGTGTCCTGCGCCAACTGGGAGTCCGGCTACTTCTCCGCGTACCGCCACCTGGCCGCCCGTACCGACCTCGACGCGGTGCTGCACCTCGGCGACTACATCTACGAGTACGGCTCCGGCGGTTACCCCGAGCCCAAGTACGTGGTGCGGCAGCACGAGCCGAAGCACGAGATCGTCTCGCTCGCCGACTACCGGACCCGGCACGGCAAGTACAAGACGGACCCCGACCTCCAGGCCCTGCACGCCGCTCACCCGCTCGTCGCGATATGGGACGACCACGAGATCGCCAACGACGCCTGGTCCGGCGGCGCCGAGAACCACACCCCCGGCACCGAGGGCGACTGGGCGGCCCGCGCCGCGGCCGCCAAGCAGGCCTACTTCGAGTGGATGCCGGTACGCACCTCCACCGCCGGCACCGTCTACCGCCGCCTCCGCTTCGGCTCCCTCGCCGACCTGCACCTCCTCGACCTGCGCTCGTTCCGCTCGCAGCAGGCCAAGACGGGCAGCGGCTCGGTCGACGACCCGGAGCGCACCATCACCGGGCGCGCCCAGCTGGACTGGCTGAAGTCCGGCCTCGCCTCCTCCACCGCGGCCTGGAAGCTCGTGGGCACCTCGGTGATGATCTCGCCGGTGGCCTTCGGCTCGCTGCCGGCCCACCTGCTGGGCCCGCTGGCCGAGCTGCTGGGGCTGCCGCAGGGCGGCCTGGCCGTCAACGTCGACCAGTGGGACGGCTACACGGACGACCGCAGGGAACTCCTGGCGCACCTGACCCAGAAGAACATCCGGAACACCGTCTTCCTGACCGGCGACATCCACATGGCCTGGGCCAACGACGTGCCGGTCACGGCCGCGACGTACCCGCTCTCGAAGTCGGCCGCCACGGAGTTCGTCGTCACGTCGGTGACCTCGGACAACATCGACGACCTGCTGCACGTGGCCCCGCACACGGTCTCGCTGGCCGCCGCAACGGCCATCAAGGCGGCCAACCGGCACGTGAAGTGGGTGGACATGGACTCCCACGGCTTCGGCGTGCTGGACGTGACCGCCGAGCGCTCGCAGATGGACTACTACGTGCTGTCCGACCGCACCCGCCAGGACGCGACCGCCACCTGGGCGCGCTCCTACCGGACGCTGAACGGCACGCAGAAGGTCGAGCGGGTGAACACCCCGGTGCGCTGACCGCCCCGCCCGTGAACCCGACGGACCGTCGAGCCTCCCCCAGGGGAAGCTGACGGTCCGTCGAACATTTCCGGCCAGCGGGCCGTTCTGACGTTAACCGGGCCTCTCAAGCGTGTTTCGGCAAGAAATCCTTGACGGATCACTGACATGGACACGTAAGCTTCACGCCATCGTGAGGAGATCCCTCCGTTAACTTTGTTCGCGAGGAGCACACGTGCGCGCTTCTGCCCGCATATCCCCCACTCTGCGCCGACGCATCATGGGTACCGCCGTACTCGCTGGAGCCTTGGCCCTCTCCCCGCTTTCCGCCCCCACCGTCATCGCCGCCGCCCCGAAGACCGGCGCCGAGAAGTGCGTGGAGGACGCCACTTCGGCCAACGCCCGTGTGGCGCGCCCGAAGGACAGCCACGCGGCCGAGCCCAACGCGGTGACCGACGCCCAGGCCAAGGCCATGGACGCGGACCTCAAGGCGAAGCTGGGCAAGATCGCGAAGTCGCGCCCGCAGCAGCTGGCCGCCGCCGGTGCCAGCATCCCGGTCTACTTCCACGTCATCCACTCCGGGACCACCGGCAAGCTGACGTCGACGCAGATCAACAACCAGCTGGCCGTCCTGAACGCCGCGTACGCCGGCCAGGGCACGGGCAACGTCAACTCCGGCTTCCAGTTCACCCTGGCGGGCACGGACTACACGGACAACGCCTCCTGGTACAACCTGACCTCCGGCTCCCAGGCCGAGAAGGACATGAAGAACACCCTGCGGAAGGGCGGCGCCGGCGCGCTGAACTTCTACACCGCGAACCTGGGCGGCGGCCTGCTCGGCTGGGCGACCTTCCCGAGCTCGTACGCCTCCAGCCCGAAGATGGACGGCGTCGTGGTCCTCGACGCCTCCCTGCCGGGCGGCTCGGCCACCAACTACGACGAGGGTGACACCGCCACCCACGAGGTCGGCCACTGGATGGGCCTGTACCACACCTTCCAGGGCGGCTGTAACGGCAACGGCGACTACGTCTCCGACACCCCGGCCGAGAAGAGCGCCGCGTACCAGTGCCCGACGGGCCGTGACACCTGCGCCAGCAAGCCCGGTGCGGACCCGATCCACAACTTCATGGACTACACGTACGACGCGTGCATGTACCAGTTCACCGCCGGCCAGGTGAGCCGCATGCAGAGCAGCTGGAGCGCTTACCGCGCAGGCTGACCGGTCACTGCTCTACCCTGGCGCCATGAGCGCGCCGGGGGACGTGATCGACGAACGGTTCGAGCTGCTTGAGCGGCTCGGCAGCGGGGGCATGGGCACGGTCTGGCGAGCGCTGGACCGTGCCCTGCACCGCGAGGTCGCCCTCAAGGAGGTGCGGCCCGTCCACGGCCCGGGCCCCGACGAGGGGTCCGGGCTGCTGCGCGAGCGGGTGCTGCGCGAGGCCCGCGCGCTGGCCCGGATCAACCACCCGCACGTGGTGACCATCCATCACATCGTAGACCGGGGGCCGCACCCCTGGCTGGTGATGGAGCTGCTGCCCGGCGACACCCTGCAGAGCCGGGCCGAGCGCGCGCCGCTGACCCCCGCCGAGGCCGCGCGGACCGGCCGCGAGGTGCTGGCCGGGCTGCGCGCCGCGCACGCGGCCGGCATCCACCACCGGGACGTGAAGCCCGCCAACGTCCTGCTGCGGGCGGACGGTTCCGCGGTGCTCACCGACTTCGGCATCGCCGCCCTTCAGGACGCCTCCTCGCTGACGGTCACCGGGGAGATCATCGGCACCCCCGAGTACCTCGCCCCCGAGCGGATCCGCGGCGCCGACCTGCCGGCCTGCGACCTCTGGTCGCTGGCGATCACCCTGTACGTGTGCGTCGAGGGCGTGAGCCCCATGCGCCGCACCACCACCCTGGCCACGCTGGCCGCCGTCCTGGACGAGCCGGTGCCGGCGCCGCGCCGCGCGGGCGCGCTGGCCCCCGTACTGGCGGCCGTGCTCGTACGCGACCCCGAGGCGCGGCCCGACGCGGAGACCCTCGACGCGCTGCTGGCCGCGGTCGCGTCGCCCGGCCCCGGCGAGCCGCCCGCGCCTCCGCCGCCACCGCCGACCCAGGTCGACACCCCGGTGCCGGCACGGGAGCTGCCCGGCCCCCGCATCGCCGCACCCCTCCCGCCGCCGCCCGCGCCCCGCACCCCGGCCCCCCGGCCCGGGCCCGGTCCGGTCGCCGGCCCGGCATCCGCGGGCGGCACCCCCGGCCCGGCCGGGGACACCGGCCAGGAGCTGACGCTGGGTCCGGGGCATCCCGGCACCACCCGCCACGAAGAGCCCGGCCGCCCGGCCCGGAGCGGGACGCGCACCCCGCTGGCCGCGGCCGCCGCCGTGGTCGCCCTCGCGCTGCTGGGCCTGGGCGCGTACGCGCTGGCCGACCGCGGCGGCCGGGACCCGGGCGGCGACGCCAAGGGCGGCACCCGGCCGGGCACGTCCGCACCCGCCACCACCGCCGGACCCTCCACCGCCCCGCCCACGACCCCCGACGGCGGCCCGGCCACGCAGCCCGGGACGGAACCCGCCACCTCTCCGGCCGACGCCCCCTCGTACGACGGCTCGACGGGCGGCGGCAGCGCGGGCACCGGGACGGACGGCGGCACGGACGGCACGGGCGGGGGCTCCGGCGACGGCAGCCTGGCCGGCCGCTGGATCGCCCAGCTGTACTCCGAGCCGGTCGCCTCGGGCACCGACGCCCGCGACCGCCGCCTGACGGCCGTCCGGGCCGCCGTCCCCGAGGCGGAACTGCTGCTCAGCTCCGACTACGCCTCCCTGCGCGCCGGTTACTGGGTGGTCTACGCCCCAGGCCCCTTCGAGGACGGCCGGGCCGCGCTCGCCTTCTGCGCCGGGCGCGGCCGTACGAGCGCCGACGCCTGCATCGGCCGCTGGCTCAGCGCCGACCCGGCCGACGGCGTCTACACGTGCGTCCCGCCCGCGAGTTCCCCGGGCGGCCGCTGCCGGCGGGACTGACGCGCGGCCGGCCCGCAGGGCGCCGGCCTAGATGCTCTCCAGGAACGCCAGCACCGTCGCCCACGTCCGCTCCGCCGCCTCCGCGTCGTAGTCCGGCAGCTCCGGGTCGGTGAACAGGTGCCCCGCGCCGGAGTAGGTGTGCACCTCCACGTCCGCGCCCGCCCGCCGCATCCGCAGGTACCACGCGTTCAGCCAGTCCGACGTCTCGAACGGGTCGGGGTCCGCGATGTGCAGCTGCACCGGCAGGTCGTCCACCGCCGCGTCGTCCGCGATGTCGGCGGTGCCGTGCAGGAGCAGCAGTCCGCGCGCCTTCTCGTCGGCCAGCGCCAGTTGCTGGGCCACCGAGCCGCCGAAGGAGAAGCCCGCGTACACCAGGCCCCGGTCCGAGTGGGGGGCCACCGCCAGGACGGCCCGCTTGAGCAGCTCGTCCCGGCCGGTCTCGTCACGGAACGCCATGCCCTCCTCGACGGTGTCGAAGACCCGGCCCTCGAAGAGGTCGGGCACGTGGACCTCGTGGCCGGCCGCGCGCAGCCGGTCGGCCGCGGCGTGGACCGCGGGCCGCAGTCCGTACGTGGAGTGGAAGAGCACGATGTTCATGCGTCCATCGTGCCAGCTCCGGTGTGCGGCGGTCGGCTACGGTCGGGTCATGGAGAACGTGCTGCGCCCGTTGACCGTGATCGGCGGCTCGGTCGTGCTCACCCTGCTCGCCGGGTGGCTGCTGGACCTCCTGCTGCGCCGCGCCGACGCCCGTCACTACGAGACCCCGCTGTGGGGACTGCTGCGCCGCTGCCGCCGCCCCTTCCAACTCGTCCTGCTGGCCGCCCTGCTGAGGGGTGTCCACCGCCGGGCCGGGCTGTCGGCGGACCATGCCGTCGGCGTGGCCCGCGCGCTCACGCTGGTGCTGATCGGGGCGGCGGCCTGGCTGCTGGTCCGGATCGCCACCGCCGTCGTGGACTCGGCGTACGCGCGCTACGCGGCCGGCGCGGAGGAGTCCGCCCGGATGCGCCGGATCCGTACCCAGGTCACGCTCATCCACCGGGTGGTGACGGCGGTGATCGTGGTGGTGGCGGTCGCCGCGATGCTGCTGACCTTCCCGGCGATGCGGGCCGTCGGCGCCTCCGTGCTGGCCTCCGCCGGCATCGTCGGCATCGTGGCGGGCATCGCCGCGCAGTCCACCCTGGGCAACCTGTTCGCCGGACTCCAGATCGCCTTCGGGGACACCGTCAGGATCGGCGACACCGTGGTGGTGGACGGCGAGTGGGGCAGGGTCGAGGAGATCACCCTGACCTTCCTGGTCGTGCGGACCTGGGACGAGCGCCGGCTGACCATGCCCGTCTCGTACTTCACCGGCAAGCCGTTCGAGAACTGGTCGCGCGGCGGCGCGGAGGTCACCGGCACGGTCTTCCTGCACGTGGACCACTCCGCGCCGGTCGACCTGATGCGGGGCCGGCTGCAGGAGATCCTGGCCGCCTGCCCGGCCTGGGACGGCCGGTCGTCGAGCCTGGTCGTCACGGACTCCACGCCCACCACCATGCAGGTCAGGGCGGTGGTCACGGCGAAGGACGGCGACGACCTGTGGACGGTCCGCTGCGAGGTGCGGGAGCGGCTGATCGCCTGGCTGTGCGCGGAGCACCCGTACGCCCTGCCCAAGGTCAGCACCGGCCCCGCCGCGGCCCCGCCGGCCGGAGGTCCGGGCGGCACACCGGTCACGGGTGCCGGGGGCCCGGTCACCGGTGCCGGGGCCCCGCCGGTCACGGGCGCAGGCTCCTGACATCGAGGTGCCGCAGCACCCGGTCCACGACCTCCGGGTCGGCGCCGGGCTCGCTGCGGGCGGCGAGCACCTCGTGGCGGGCGGCGGACATCATCTCGCGCTGGATGCGCTGGAGCGTACGGAGCCGGGCGACGCGCTGCCCGTAGGCCTCGCGGCGCTCCTCCTCCACCATGTCGGGGCTGATGCGGGCGCCCACGTCGTAGGCGCGGCGCAGGAGTTGCTCGACGAGTTCCTCGGGGATCTCCTCGACGTCCTCGATCTCGCGCAGCCGGCGCTTGGCGGCCTTGGCGGCGCGGACGGCGAGGCGCCGCTCGAACTCCCGGGCGGCGTCGGTGTCGGCGCGGACGCCGAGGAGCCGGACGAGCCGGGGCAGGGTGAGGCCCTGGACGACGAGGGTCACCATGATGACGGCGAAGGCGATGTAGATGATCTCGTCGCGCATCGGGAAGGGCGCGCCGGAGTCGGTCCTGAGCGGGATGGCGAGCGCGAGGGCCACGGAGGCCACTCCGCGCATTCCGGCCCACCACATGACCACGCTCTCGCGCCAGTCGACCGGGATGTCCTCGTCCTCGCCGTGCAGCCGCTGGTGCAGGCGGCGGGCCGCCCAGGCCGCGGGGAGCAGCCAGAGGAGCCGTACGAGGACCACGGTGCCGACGACGGCCGCCGCCCACCCCGCCATCTCCCAGGCGCGTCCCTCGGTGATCCCGAAGACCTGGTGCAGCTCCAGTCCGATGAGGCCGAACGCGACGCCGGTGACCAGCATGTCGACGACCTCCCAGAAGGTGTGCCCGGCCAGCCGGCCCAGCACGTCGTCGGCGTCGGTGGCGTACTCGGCCAGGAACAGGGCGCAGGTGAGCACGGCCAGGACGCCGGAGCCGCGGAGCCCCTCGGCCAGCACGTAGGCGACGAAGGGGACGAGAAGGGTGAGGCCGATCTGGAGGGTCGCGTCGCCGAGGCGGCCCATGAGCTTGTGCGCGGTCCAGCCGAGGGCCAGTCCGACGGCGACCGCGACGGCGGCCGAGAGGACGAACTCGCCGATGGCGCCGGTCCAGGAGAACTCCCCGCCGACCGCGGCCGCGATGGCCACGTGGTAGAGCACGATGGCGGTGACGTCGTTGAAGAGCCCCTCGCCCTCCAGGATCGACACCATGCGCCGGGGCAGGCCGAGGGAGCCGGCGACGGCGGTGGCGGCGACCGGGTCGGGCGGGGCGACCAGCGCGCCCAGGGCGAGCGCGGCGGCGACGGGCAGCCCGGGTACGACGGCGTTGGCGACCCATCCGACGGCGGCGGTGGTGACGAAGACCAGGGCCACGGCGAGCAGCAGGATGGGGCGGACGTTGGCGGCGAACTGGCGCCAGGAGGTGCGCTGCACGGAGGCGTACAGCAGGGGTGGCAGGACCAGCGGGAGGATGTACTCGGGCGGGACCTGGACGTCCGGTACGAAGGGCAGCAGGGCGAGCACCACGCCGCCGAGGGTCATCAGCACCGGGGCGGGCAGCCCGAGCCGGTCGCCGAGGGGCACCGTGACGACGGCCCCGAGCAGCAGCAGGAAGAGGAGGGCGAGCTGATCCACACCGCCCAGCCTCGCAGCCGGGCGGGACGATCCGGGGCATTGCGGCGGGCAGCGCGCCCCTCGCGGCCGGCGGGGGCGGCCGGTTCAGCCCAGCGTCCGCCGCATGGCGCGGTGGGGCATGCCGGCGTCGTCGAACTCGGGGCCGTACGGCGCGTAGCCCAGCCGCTCGTAGAAGCCGAGGGCGTGGGTCTGGGCGTGCAGGTCGACGGCGGTCAGCCCGCGCCGGACCGCTTCGGCCTCGATGGCCCGGACCAGGGCCGCGCCCACGCCCAGGCCGCGGGCGGCCCGCGTGACGGCGAGCCGGCCCAGGGAGCCGACGCCCGGTCCGGCGAGCCCGGTGAGCAGGCGTCCGGTGCCGAGCGGGCCGTCCGCGCCGGTGGCCAGCACGTGCACCGCGTCCGCGTCGTGGGCGTCGTACTCGATCTCCCGGGGTACGCGCTGCTCGACGACGAAGACGGCCGCGCGGACCGCGAAGCAGGCCTCGCGGTCGGCGTCCGTCGTCGCGACGCGGACGGCGTAGGTCACTCGCTCTCCGCCCGGATGACGTCGAGGGCGTGCTGGAGGTCGGCGGGGTAGGCGCTCTCGAACTCGACCCAGCCGCCGTCGGAGGGGTGCTCGAAGCCCAGGCGCATGGCGTGCAGCCACTGGCGGGTGAGGCCCAGCCGCTTGGCGATCGTCGGGTCGGCGCCGTAGGTGAGGTCGCCGACGCAGGGGTGCCGGTGGGCGGACATGTGCACGCGGATCTGGTGCGTGCGGCCGGTCTCCAGCTTGATGTCGAGCAGGGAGGCGGCGCGGAAGGCCTCGATGAGGTCGTAGTGCGTGACGGACGGCTTGCCGTCGGAGGTCACGGCCCACTTGTAGTCGGCGCTGGGGTGCCGGCCGATGGGGGCGTCGATGGTGCCGCTCATCGGGTCCGGGTGGCCCTGGACCAGGGTGTGGTAGCGCTTGTCGACGACGCGCTCGCGGAACTGGTTCTTGAGCGAGGTGTAGGCGCGCTCGGACTTGGCGACGACCATCAGGCCCGAGGTGCCGACGTCGAGGCGGTGGACGATGCCCTGGCGCTCGGCGGCACCGGAGGTGGAGATGCGGTACCCGGCGGCGGCGAGGCCGCCGATGACGGTGGTGCCGGTCCAGCCGGGGCTGGGGTGGGCCGCGACGCCCACGGGCTTCATGATCACGACGATGTCGTCGTCGTCGTGCACGATCTCCATGCCCTCGACGGGCTCGGCCACGACCTCGACCGGCCGGGGCGCGCCCGGCATCTCGACCTCCAGCCAGGCACCGCCGTGCACGCGCTCCGACTTCCCGACGACGCTGCCGTCGACCGAGACCTTCCCCGCCGCGGCAAGCTCGGCCGCCTTGGTCCGGGAGAAACCGAACATACGGGCGATGGCGGCGTCGACGCGCTCGCCTTCGAGGCCATCGGGGACGGGCAGGGTGCGGATCTCGGGAATCGTACTCACCCGTCGAGTATGCCGGACTCCGCCGGCACACCCGGACGCGCTCAGTCCTTGTGGATCGTTCCGTCCGGGTCCAGACCCTTGAAGGAGAGCAGGACGATCAGGATCCCACCGCAGACGATGGCGGAGTCCGCGAGGTTGAAGACGGCGAAGTGGGCCGGTGCGATGAAATCCACCACAGCGCCGCGGAAGACGCCCGGCGAGCGGAAGATCCGGTCGGTGAGGTTGCCGAGCGCGCCGCCGAGCAGCCCGCCCAGCGCGATGGCCCACGGCAGGCTGTAGAGCTTGCGCGAGATCCTCACGATGACGACGATCACGGTCGCCGCGATCAGGGTGAAGATGATCGTGAAGGCCTCGCCGAAGCCGAAGGCCGCACCGGGGTTGCGGACCGCCTCGAACTTCAGCAGGTCCCCGATGACCTCGACGGGCGCCTGGTGCTCCAGCTTGGCGACCACCAGCATCTTGCTGCCCAGGTCGAGCAGGTACACGACCAGGGCGACCACGAGCAGCGCGGCGATCCGGCGCCGCCCCTTGGGCCGGTCCGCCTCAGGCTGGGCTTCCCCGATGTCCGGCGTACCGATGACGCCCTCCGCCTCTGCCACGTGAATCCCTCGAATTCAGGTCCTCGGGGCCGCCAGAAGGTGCCCGATCAGAACACGAGGGTACGTCACGCCCGCCACGGGATGCCGGGACCGCGGGCCGAGCGTGACCCGGACGACACGGCCGGGGGGCCTCAGTGCCGGCGTTCCTGCTTCTGCTTGCACTCCACGCACAGGGTGGCGCGCGGGAAGGCCTGCATGCGGGCCTTGCCGATGGGGTTGCCGCAGTTCTCGCAGACGCCGTACGTGCCCGCGTCCAGGCGCTCCAGGGCGCGCTCGGTCTGCTCCAGCATCTCGCGGGCGTTCGAGGCCAGGGCCAGCTCGTGCTCCCGCGTGATGTTCTTCGTACCGGTGTCGGCCTGGTCGTCTCCCGCGCCGTCGCCGGAGTCGCGCATCAGGCCGGTGATCGCCTCCTCGGAGTGGTGCAGTTCCTCACGCAGCCGCAGGATCTCGCTCATCAGCTCGGCCCGGGCCTCGGCGACCTCCTCGGGGGTCCACGGGTCCTCGCCCGGCCGGACCGCCAGCTCGCCGGGGGCCACGGCCGTGGCCCCGGCCCTGGGGAGGCCGCTGGTGGCGGCCAGGGCCGCCTTCCTGGCCGTCGAGGCCCTGCCCGTGCCGCTGCTCTTCTTGGCTGCCACTGTCCCGGCTCCCGTCTCTTCCGCGGTCTGTGCCGCCCCCTTGGCCGCCGCCCTCCTGGCCGGGGCCTTCTTCACCGCCGCCGTGCCGGCGGCCTCCCTGGTGGCGCCGTTCCTCGTCGCGGCCTTCCTGCCGGCGGTCGCCGCAGCGGCCTTCTTCCCGGTGGGCTTGGCGGTGGCCTTAGCGGTGGTCTTCGCCGCGGTGCCGTCCACCGCCGCGCCCTTCGCGGCCCCGGCCTTCGTGGCGGCGCCGGCCTTCGCCGCGGTGCCGTCCACCGCCGCGCCCTTCGCGGCCCCGGCCTTCGTGGCGGCGCCGGCCTTCGCGGCGGCGCCGTCCGCCGCCGCGGCCCGGGTGGCCCTCGCCTTCGTGGCCGTGGCCTTGGTGGCCGTGGCCTTGGGGGTCGTGGTCTTGGGGGTCGTGGTCTTGGGGGTCGTGGTCTTGGGGGTCTTGGTGGCCGTGGCCTTCGTGGTCCTGGCTGCTGCCCGGGTCCTGGCGGCCGTCGCCTTCTTCGCCGACGCGGTCCGCACGGACGCCCCGGCGGCCGGATCCTCCGCCGGGTCCTCCGGTGCCGGTGCCCGGGACGGCAGGGTCTTCCTGGCCGCCCTCGCGCCGGTCACCGCCCGGTCGGTCACCTCCGGCAGGTCGGCCGCCCGGTCCACCGGCGCCCGGGCCGCGGACTTCACCGCGTGCGCGCTGCCCGAGACGGCCTCCGAAGGCCCTGGCCCGCCCTTGGCGGCCTTCTTCGGCGCCGGCTTCACCACGCCCTTCGGCGGAGTGCTCGCCGAGGCGCTCTTCACCGCGGTCCCGGACGAGCCCGCCTTTCCCCGCGCCGGCTCCACGGCCCTGGCCATGCTCTTCTTCGGCGCCGGTTCGGGCGCGGGCGCCCCGGCGGGCAGGGTCTTCCTGGCCGCCCTCGCACCGGTCACCGCCCGGTCGGTCACCTCCGGCAGGTCGGCCGCCCGGTCCACCGGCGCCCGGGCCGCGGACTTCACCGCGTGCGCGCTGCCCGAGACGGCCTCCGAAGGTGCCGCCTTCGTGGCCGTGGACTTCTTCCCAGCGGACGCCGTCTTCTTCGCGGCGGTCTTCTTCGCCACCATGGCCGCGGCCCCTTCACATATTGTGATCTGCACGCGAATCGTGCTGGGACGATAAATCGGCTCATACCCCGCGGCAACGGGGCGCACGTCCTCCGAGGCCAACCTGCATCCGTTGTGCCCAGCTCAGGGCCGGGTAATCCGGTGCCGGCGCCACAACGGGCGCGGCAGGGGCGCGTCGGCCGTTCGGGTCAACACCGCCCCCGCCCCCGCGCCCCGGCCGTACCGCCTCCGAGCGCCCCGCCGACGCCGCACAAACCGGTCTGCCGACGCGTCCCCCGGCCCTTACACTGGGCCGAGCGGAAGGCATGGATGGGGACGAGTAGCGTCGTACGCAGCCAGGAGCGACCCGGGGACGGTGTGAGCCCGGGGGCGAGCGCGACGTGAAGGATCACCCCGGAGCCGCCGGAAGAACGCCCAGGGAGCCTGCAGGGCCCCGGGTCAGTAGAACCGGCCCGCGCCCCTAATGAGGGGGCCACCGGCGCGCCAGGGCGCTCCGGGGGCCAAGGAGGGTGGTACCGCGGGAGCCGAGGCTCTCGTCCCTCCGACGGAGATGGACCCGCCGTTGGAGGAAGAGCACACCCGATGAGTACGCAGAGCCAGCAGCCCACACCGTCGCAGTACCGCCCGGTGCCCGCCCAGGTCGACCTGCCCGCCCTGGAGCACGCCGTCCTCGACTTCTGGCGCGAGAACAAGACCTTCGCCAAGACGCTGGAGCAGTCCGAGGGCCGCCCCGAGTGGGTCTTCTACGAGGGCCCGCCGACCGCGAACGGCATGCCCGGCGCGCACCACATCGAGGCCCGCGTCTTCAAGGACGTCTTCCCGCGCTTCCGGACCATGCGCGGCTACCACGTGGCCCGCAAGGCCGGCTGGGACTGCCACGGTCTGCCGGTCGAGCTCGCCGTGGAGAAGGAGCTGGGCTTCAACGGCAAGCAGGACATCGAGGCGTACGGCATCGCCGAGTTCAACGCCAAGTGCCGCGAGTCGGTGACCCGGCACACGGACGCCTTCGCCGACCTCACCACCCGCATGGGCTACTGGGTGGACCTCGACGACGCGTACCGCACGATGGACCCCGAGTACGTCGAGTCCGTCTGGTGGTCGCTGAAGGAGATCTTCAACAAGGGCCTGCTGGTCCAGGACCACCGGGTCGCCCCCTGGTGCCCCCGCTGCGGCACCGGCCTCTCCGACCACGAGCTGGCCCAGGGCTACGAGACCGTGGTCGACCCCTCGGTCTACGTGCGCTTCCCCCTGACCTCGGGTCCCCTCGCCGGCCAGGCCTCGCTGGTCGTCTGGACCACCACCCCCTGGACCCTGGTCTCCAACACCGCCGTGGCGGCCCACCCCGACGTCACGTACGTCGTGGCCACCAACGGCGAGGAGCGGCTGGTCGTCGCGCAGCCGCTGCTGGAGAAGGCCCTCGGCGAGGGCTGGGAGGCCACCGGCCAGACCTTCACCGGCAAGGAGATGGAGCGCTGGACCTACCGGCGCCCCTTCGAGCTGGTTCCCTTCGACGCCCCGGCCCACTACGTGGTCAACGCCGAGTACGTCACCACCGAGGACGGCACCGGTCTGGTCCACCAGGCCCCGGCCTTCGGCGCCGACGACCTCGCGGTCTGCCGCGCGTACGGCCTGCCCGTGGTCAACCCGGTCCGCCCCGACGGCACCTTCGGCGAGGAGGTCCCGCTGGTCGGCGGCGTCTTCTTCAAGAAGGCCGACGAGCAGCTGACCGCCGACCTCGACGCCCGCGGCCTGCTCTTCAAGCACATCGCCTACGAGCACAGCTACCCGCACTGCTGGCGCTGCCACACCGCGCTGCTCTACTACGCGCAGCCGTCCTGGTACATCCGCACCACCGCCGTCAAGGACGCGATGCTGCGGGAGAACGAGAAGACCAACTGGTTCCCCGAGTCGGTCAAGCAGGGCCGCTTCGGCGACTGGCTGAACAACAACATCGACTGGGCGCTCTCCCGGAACCGCTACTGGGGCACCCCGCTGCCGATCTGGCGCTGCGAGGACAACCACCTCACCTGCGTCGGCTCGCGCGCGGAGCTCTCGGAGCTGTCCGGCCAGGACCACTCCTCCCTGGACCCGCACCGCCCGTACATCGACGACGTGACCTTCCCCTGCACGGCGGAGGGCTGCGCCCTGACCGCCGTCCGCGTCCCCGAGGTCATCGACGCCTGGTACGACTCGGGCTCGATGCCGTTCGCGCAGTGGGGCTACCCGTACAAGAACAAGGAGATCTTCGAGAAGCGCTACCCGGCGCAGTTCATCTCGGAGGCCATCGACCAGACCCGCGGCTGGTTCTACACGCTGATGGCGGTCGGCACCCTCGTCTTCGACAAGTCGTCGTACGAGAACGTGGTCTGCCTGGGCCACATCCTCGCCGAGGACGGCCGCAAGATGTCCAAGCACCTGGGCAACATCCTCCAGCCCATCCCCCTCATGGACCAGCACGGCGCCGACGCCGTCCGCTGGTTCATGGCGGCCGGCGGCTCCCCCTGGGCGGCCCGCCGCGTCGGCCACGGCACCATCCAGGAGGTCGTGCGCAAGACGCTGCTGACCTACTGGAACACGGTGGCCTTCCAGGCGCTGTACGCCCGTACGTCGGACTGGGCGCCCTCCGCCGCGGACCCGGCCCCGGCCGACCGCACCGTCCTCGACCGCTGGCTGCTCTCCGAGCTGCACCAGCTGACCGCCCAGGTCACCGAGGCCATGGAGGCGTACGACACCCAGCGCGCCGGCAAGCTGCTGTCCGCCTTCGTCGACGACCTGTCGAACTGGTACGTGCGCCGGTCGCGGCGCCGGTTCTGGCAGGGCGACAAGGCGGCGCTGCGCACCCTGCACGACGTGGTCGAGACCGTCACGCGGCTGATGGCCCCGCTGACGCCGTTCATCACCGAGCGGGTGTGGCAGGACATGATCGTCCCCGTCACGCCGGGCGCCCCGGAGTCGGTGCACCTGTCCTCCTGGCCGGAGGCGGACACCTCGGCCGTGGACACCACGCTGTCGCAGCAGATGGTGCTCGTGCGCCGGCTCGTCGAGCTGGGCCGTGCCACCCGCGCCGAGTCCGGCGTGAAGACCCGGCAGCCGCTCTCGCGCGCGCTGGTCGCGGCGGCCGGGTTCGAGGCCCTCTCGACCGAGCTCCACGCGCAGATCACCGAGGAACTGAACGTCTCCTCGCTGGCCTCGCTGTCCGAGGTGGGCGGCTCGCTGGTGGACACCACCGCCAAGGCGAACTTCCGGGCCCTCGGCAAGCGCTTCGGCAAGGGCGTCCAGGACGTGGCCAAGGCCGTCGCGGCCGCCGACGCCGCCGCGCTGTCGCTGGCGCTGCGCTCGGGCGAGGCCACGGTCGAGGTCAACGGCGAGACCGTGACCCTCTCCCCGGAGGAGGTCATCATCACCGAGACCCCGCGCGAGGGCTGGTCCGTCGCCTCGGACTCCGGCGCGACGGTCGCGCTCGACCTGGAGATCACGCCCGACCTGAAGCTGGCGGGTCTGGCGCGTGACGCGATCCGGCTGATCCAGGAGGCCCGGAAGAACTCCGGCCTGGACGTGGCCGACCGCATCGCGCTCCGCTGGTCCGCGGCCGACGCCGAGCTGACCACGGCCCTCACGGACCACGCCGCCCTGATCGCGGACGAGGTCCTGGCCACGGACTTCGCCTCCGGCGCGGGCGACGACTCGTACGGCGCCGCCTTCGAGGACGAGGCCCTCGGCCTCACCTTCCGCCTCCGCAAGGCCTGACCCACCCCTGTGGCCCGGACCCCGCCGGGGTCCGGGCCACAGCCATGTCCCCTCCCCCGGTCCCGGAGCCTCCCGAGGCCGCCGGCAGCCGGCCCCGCACCCCGACGGAAACGGGCCGGGCCCGGACTCCCCGAAGGGGTCCGGGCCCGGCCCGTGCAGACTGCCGACGCTGCCGAGGGCTACGTCAGTGCCGTCCTCAGTTGTCGTCCTCGTCGATCAGGAAGCCCCGCATCGGGGACGGAGCCTGCTGCATCGGCTGCGGCGCGGCCGGCCGCACCGGCGCCATCGGCTGCGTCATGGCCGGAGACATCTGCTGCTGACCGCCGTAGGACGGGGCACCCATCGGCGACGGAGCGCCACCCATGGTGTGGCCCATCGCGCCGGCCGGGGCCATCGACGGCGCCGGCGACGGCGGCAGCGAGGCGGTGGCCGGGGTGCGCGGCGGGGCGAGCGAGTCGTCGGCCTGGGTCTCCAGCTGGCGCAGCTGCGACTCCAGGTAGGACTTCAGACGCGTGCGGTACTCACGCTCGAAGCCCCGCAGGTCCTCGACCTTGCGCTCCAGCGTGGCGCGGGCGGACTCCAGGGAGCCCATCGCGACGCGGTGCTTCTCCTGCGCGTCCCGCTCCAGGGCGTCGGCCTTGGCACGGGCGTCCCGCTCCAGGCCCTCGGCGCGCGAACGGGCCTCGCCGACGATCTTGTTGGCCTCGGAGCGGGCCTCCGCGATCGCCTGGTCGGCGGTCTGCTGCGCCAGGGAGAGGACGCGGGCGGCGCTGTCGCCACCGGGGCCCTGGCCGGGCTGCGGCAGCTGCGGCGGCTGGTGGCCCATCGGCTGGCCCATCGGCTGGCCCATCGGGTTCTGGCCACCCATGGTGTGCGGGGGCTGCATCGGGCCGCCCATGGGGCCCTGCTGCATCGGGCCGGGACCCTGCTGCATCGGACCGGGGCCCTGCTGCATCGCGCCGGGACCCGGCGGGAGCTGCGGAGCGCCGCCCGGCAGCTGGGGCGGACCCATCTGCGGGGGGCCCTGCTGGACCGGCGGGCCGGATATGGCGGCGGGCACGGGCGCACCGGGGCCACGCTGGTCCTGGGGCTCCGGCTTGCGCATGTTCTGCTGCTGCTGGTTCTGCGCGGCGGCACGCGTGGCGGCGGCCAGCTTCGCGCGCAGGTCCTCGTTCTCGCGCAGCAGGCGCGTCAGTTCGGCCTCGACCTCGTCGAGGAAGGCATCGACCTCGTCCTCGTCATAGCCTTCTCGGAGGCGGACGGTCGTGAACTGCTTGTTCCGCACGTCCTCGGGGGTCAGCGGCATCTCTTCTTCACCTCTACGTAGTCGTCGGCAGTCGGCAAGACCGGATCGTTCACACGCTTCTCGCAACGTTGCTCACGATGCTGATCAGGATGTAAACGATGATCATCAGCACGAAGAAGGACAGGTCGAGTGCCACGCCCCCGAGACGCAGCGGCGGAATGAACCGCCGCAGAAGCTTGAGCGGTGGATCGGTGACAGTGTAGGTGGCCTCCAGGACCACCACCATCGCCTTGCCAGGTTCCCAGGAGCGGGCGAACTGGAAGACGTAGTCCATGACCAACCGGAAGATCAGCACGATGAGGAAGCACATCAGCGCGATGTAGATCACCTGCAGCGCCACGCCCATCCCGTACTTCCCTCTCCCCTTGCTCCCACTGTCCGGCCGATCGGCCGGGCCCCGTATCCCGGTGTCGTGTTACTCAATCGGTCTAGCTTTGGTTGAAGAACCCGCCCTCTGCGATGCGGGCCTTGTCCTCCGCCGTGACATCGACGTTAGCAGGCGAGAGCAGAAACACCTTCTGTGTCACGCGTTCAATGCTGCCGTGCAGACCGAACACCAGACCGGCCGCGAAGTCCACGAGACGCTTCGCGTCCGTGTCGTCCATCTCCGTGAGGTTCATGATCACCGGGGTGCCCTCGCGGAAGTGTTCCCCGATGGTACGGGCCTCGTTGTAGGTCCGGGGGTGGAGCGTCGTGATGCGGTACGGCTCCCGCTCGGACACGACCTTGGGCATGATCACCGGTGCGTTCTTCTCCTGGCTCGGGCGTTCAGGTGTGATGGATGCCACGGGGGCGATTCGCGCCGGACGTCCGCTTTCGACGGGCAGCGGAGCGGGCTCACGCTGCGCCGGGGGCTGTACGGCTCGTACCGGTTCGTCCCGAACCGGGGCCTGGTGCGGAGGCTCGTGCCGCCGACGGTCCCGCTCGGGCTCGGGCTCGGGTTCGAACTCGTCGTCGGGGTCGAACCCCGGGCCGTCGTACCCATCGTCCTCCACGAGGCCGAGGTAGACCGCCATCTTGCGCATCGCGCCGGCCATTCTCTGAGTCCTCCGCTCTGTGGTGGATCGCCCTCGTCACCGATGGCGCTGGGCTCCAACCGCCCGCGATCCACGTGGCCTGTCCGCCCATCGGCGGGAATGACCATATTTTCTGCTGTGGTCCGACTTGCTTCGCGACGTTACCCGAGCCTGGGTCGGCTTCCGAGTACCGCGGTGCCGACGCGTACGTGTGTCGCTCCCGCCGCCACGGCCTCTTCCAGGTCCCCGCTCATACCGGCCGAGACCATCGTGGCAGCCGGATGGTCGGCGCGCAGGCGGGATGACAATTCCATCAGCCGCTCGAACGCCGCGCGTTCGCGTCCCGCGTACGGACCGGTCAGCGGAGCGACGGTCATCAGTCCGCCGATCCGGAGTCCGGGGGCCGCCGCGACCAGTTCCGCCAGCTCGGCGACGCCGTCGGGGGCCACTCCCCCGCGTTCGCCGCGGCCGCCCTCCTCGGCGTCGAGCGCGACCTGCACCAGACAGCCGAGTTCGCGGCCGGCCTTCTCCGCCGCCGCCGAGAGGGTGGTGACGAGCCGGGGGCGGTCGACCGACTGCACCACGTGCGCGTAACCGGCCACCGAACGGACTTTGTTCGTCTGCAACTGGCCCACGAAGTGCCACGTGAGGGGCAGATCCGCGCAGGCCGCGGCCTTCGGGGCGGCGTCCTGGTCGCGGTTCTCCGCCACGTGGCGGACGCCGAGCTCCGCCAGCAGCCGTACGTCGCTCGCGGGGTAGGTCTTGGTGACCACGATGAGGGTCACCTCCTCCCTCTTGCGCCCCGCGCCGGCGCAGGCGGTGGAGATGCGTTCCTCCACCCGCGCGAGGTTGGCGGCCAGCTCCGCCTTACGGTCCGTCATCGATCAGTCCAACCAGACATATCCGGCGAGCCGTCCGGTGATCCGGTCACGGCGGTACGAGAAGTGGTCGAGGGATTCGAGCGTGCAGACCTCGGAGCGCTCCAGGTCGGTCACCCCGAGTGCCGCGAGCTGCGCGTGCACCCCGGCCACCACGTCGACGGCCGGGGTGCCCCAGCTGGTGGTGGCGTGGGCCTCGGGCACCACGGCGGCGACGTCCTCGCGCATCGCCGCGGGCACCTCGTAGCAGCGTCCGCAGACCGCCGGGCCCGTGCGGGCCGTGATCCTGGAGGGTTCGGCGCCGAGCCGCACCATCGCCTCGACCGCGGCGGGCACCACCCCGGCCACCAGGCCGGGTCTGCCCGCGTGGGCCGCGGCCGCGACCCCGGCGACGGGGTCGGCCAGCAGGACCGGGGTGCAGTCGGCGGTCAGTACGGCGAGGGCGAGCCCGCGCCGGGCGGTGACCACCGCGTCGACGGCCGGCGGCGGGGTGTCGCCCCAGGGGGCGTCGACCACCGCCACGTCGCGGCCGTGCACCTGGTTCATCCAGACCACCCGGTCCGGCGCGATGTCCAGGGCCCCGGCGGCGAGCGCCCGGTTGGTGCCGACGGCCGCCGGGTCGTCGCCCACCGCGCCGCCGAGGTTGAGCTCCTCGTACGGAACGGCGCTCACCCCGCCCCACCGGTCGGTGAAGGCGAAGTGCGCGCCGCTCGCGTGGTGCCGCTCGCTTATCACTTCAAGAAGTCCGGGACATCCAGCTCTTCGGCGGGGCTGTCCTGGTAGGGGCGGGCCGTCGGCACCTGGGGCGCGGTGACGGTCGGGACGACCGGGACCTCGGCGACCGGAGCCGCCTCGACCGGGGCCGGGGGCTCCTCACGCGGGGTGACCGAACCCAGGCCGCCGAAGGCGGGGCGGACCGGCTCGGCCGGGCGGACCGGGGCCGGGGGCTCCTCGCGCTTGGTGGACGCGGCGCCGATCACGTTGTCCCTGCGGGCCGGGGGCTGGCCGCCGTCGAAGCCGGCCGCGATCACGGTGACCCGTACCTCGTCGCCCAGGGCGTCGTCGATGACGGCGCCGAAGATGATGTTCGCCTCCGGGTGGGCCGCCTCGCTGACCAGCTGGGCCGCCTCGTTGATCTCGAAGAGACCGAGGTCGGAGCCGCCGGAGATGGAGAGCAGGACGCCGCGGGCGCCGTCGATGGACGCCTCCAGCAGCGGCGAGGAGATCGCCATCTCGGCCGCGGCCACGGCGCGGTCGTCGCCGCGGGCGGAGCCGATGCCCATGAGGGCCGAGCCGGCCTCGGACATCACGGACTTCACGTCGGCGAAGTCGAGGTTGATCAGACCCGGGGTGGTGATCAGGTCGGTGATGCCCTGGACGCCGGAGAGCAGCACCTGGTCCGCGGACTTGAACGCGTCGAGCACGCTGACCTGGCGGTCCGAGATGGACAGCAGCCGGTCGTTCGGGATGACGATGAGGGTGTCGACCTCTTCGCGGAGCTCGGCGATGCCGTCCTCCGCCTGGTTCGCGCGGCGGCGGCCCTCGAAGGTGAACGGGCGGGTGACCACGCCGATCGTGAGGGCGCCCAGCGAGCGCGCGATGTTGGCGACGACCGGGGCGCCGCCGGTGCCGGTGCCACCGCCCTCTCCGGCGGTGACGAAGACCATGTCGGCCCCCTTGAGGACCTCCTCGATCTCCTCGCGGTGGTCCTCTGCCGCCTTGCGGCCGACTGCCGGGTTGGCGCCGGCGCCGAGGCCGCGGGTGAGTTCGCGGCCGACGTCGAGCTTGACGTCGGCGTCGCTCATCAACAGCGCCTGGGCGTCGGTGTTGATGGCGATGAACTCGACGCCCTTGAGGCCGACCTCGATCATTCGGTTGATGGCATTGACACCACCGCCGCCGACACCGATGACCTTGATGACTGCGAGGTAGTTCTGCGGTGCTGCCACGTCGAAGGCCTCTCGCCTCGAGTTACGTGTCGCCGCCTCGCGGGCCTGCGGTGCGACGACTGATGCCGAAAAATGGGACGGCCCGACCAGCCTGACTCGCCGACCCGAACCCTAACCCTGAAGTTTAGGGTTAACAGTGTGTCTGTTCCTTGGACTCTTCCGGACAGGACACTAAGTCGACAAGTGGCGCGCGTTCAACGAACACGCCGAACCTCCCGTTTTTCTTTTCACCCTATGTGATCACCCATATCCCTGGCCAACCAGGGTGCTTCCCTGTTCGACCCCGCGTCAACTCCCGGAGACCGCCGGGGCCGTGGGGGCGCTCACGTCGAAGTGCCGTGCGGAGCGCGCGGCTTTCATCAGGGCGGTGAGCGCACGCCCCTTCGCGGCCCCCTGCTCGGGGCTCCCCCACCTGACGGTCCGGCCGCCGGTCAACTCCAGTACGACGGAGTCGTACGAGCGCACGCGGACCACCCGGGTGTCCGCGGCCACGGCCGCCGGGAGGTCGACGGCGACGCCCACCGCCTCGTGCAGCAGCCGCTCCTCGTCGAAGCGGCGCAGGCTCGGTGACCGTTTCGCCGTCAATTCCAGTACGGGCACGCCCTTGGGGGCTTTCGGCACCGTGGCGAAGCGGACGCCCGAAGCGTCCACTTCCACGAACTTGGCGCCCTTTTCAATGAGCAGGACGGGTTTGCGCTCGGTCACTTTGAGACCGATTCCGTGCGGCCAGGCGCGCACCACGTCGACCGAATCGATCCGCGGGAGCCGGCCGCGCAGCCGGGCCTCGATCTCGTCGGTGTCCACCGCGGCCATCGGGGCACCGAGCGGCACGGCGGCCGCCGCGCGGACCTGCTCGGGGGTGAGCACCTCGGTGCCGGTGATGCCGACCTTCTCGACCCGCAGCCAGGAGGAGCCGTAGAGGGCCCAGGTGCCGCCGCCGGCGAGGAGCACGGCGGCGGCCAGCCCGAGCAGTACGGGCCCCCGGCGGAACCAGGGGCCGCGGGGGGAGCCGGAGGGGCCGGACGCGGACGGTTTCGAGGACTTCGCCGCCCGGGCGGGCTTCGACGCCTTCGGTCCGCCGCGTTCCGCGGTCGTCGGTCCGGCCACTCCTGCTCGCCTCCTGCGTCAGCGGTTCCTGTGGGCTGCGATCGCCTCGTACACCATGCCGACCAGCAACTCGTCGGCGTCCCGGCGGCCGAACTCGGCGGCGGCGCGGGACATCTCGTACAGCCGGTGCGGATCGGCGAGCACGGGCAGGACCTGGCTCTGGATCCACTCCGGGGTCAGCTCCGCGTCGTCGACGAGCAGGCCGCCGCCGGCCTTGACCACCGGCTGGGCGTTGAGCCGCTGCTCACCGTTGCCGATCGGCAGCGGGACGTACGCGGCGGGGAGCCCGACGGCGGAGAGTTCGGCGACGGTCATCGCGCCCGCGCGGCACAGCATCATGTCCGCGGCGGCGTACGCGAGGTCCATCCGGTCCACGTACGGTACCGGCACATAGGGGGGCATCCCGGGCATGTTGTCCACGCGCGGCAGTTCGTTCTTCGGGCCGACCGCGTGGAGGATCTGGATGCCGGAGCGCTGGAGGGTCGGCGCGATGCCCTGGACGACCTCGTTGAGGCGCCGGGCGCCCTGCGAGCCGCCGGAGACCAGCAGGGTCGGCAGGTTCGGGTCCAGGCCGAAGGCGGCGCGGGCCTCGGGGCGGGCCGCGGCGCGGTCCAGGGTGGCGATGGAGCGGCGCAGCGGGATGCCGATGTAGCGGGCGTTGCGGAGCTTGCTGTCGGGCGTGGAGACCGCGACGGCGTCCGCGTACCGGGAGCCGATCTTGTTGGCCAGGCCGGGCCGGGCGTTGGCCTCGTGGACCACGATCGGCACGCCGAGCCGCTTGGCGGCCAGGTAGCCCGGCAGGGCCACGTACCCGCCGAAGCCGACGACGCAGTCGGCCTTGGTCCGCTCCAGGATCTGCTCGGCGGCCTTGATGGTGCCGCGCAGCCGTCCCGGAACGGTGATCAGCTCGGGTGTGGGCTTGCGGGGCAGCGGCACGGCGGGGATGAGCCCCAGCTCGTAACCGCGCTCGGGCACCAGACGGGTCTCGAGTCCGCGCTCCGTGCCGAGGGCAGTGATGCCCACGCTCGGGTCCTGCCTGCGCAGGGCGTCCGCGAGGGCGAGCGCCGGCTCGATGTGGCCGGCGGTCCCCCCACCGGCGAGTACGACATGCACCGAAATTCACCGCTCTCCGGACGGACGCTTCTTGACGCGCCGTCTCATCGACTTCCATCTCAGCCCGGCCCGCTTCCAGCCGAACCTCGGCTGGCGCATGGCGAGCGCCGCGCGTGCCGCCGGCTCCTCACGCGCGAACGCGATGAGCAGTCCGATGGCGAACATGGTCGGCAGCAGGGCCGACCCCCCGTAGGAGAACAGCGGGAGCGGGACCCCGGCGATCGGCAGCAGACCGAGCACCGCACCGATGTTGATCACGGCCTGCGCCGTGATCCAGGTGGTCACGCCTCCCGCGGCATACCTGACGAAGGAGTCCTCCGTGCGTCCGGCCACGCGGATACCCGCATAGCCTAGAGCCGCGAACAGGGCCAGCACCGACAGCGTCCCCGCCAGCCCCAGTTCCTCCCCGGTGACGGCGAAGATGAAGTCGGTGTGGGCTTCGGGCAGTTGTCCCCATTTTTCCACACTGGCGCCGAGGCCGGAACCGAACCATCCGCCCGAGGCCAGAGCATAGATCCCGTGCACGGCCTGCCAGCACAGGTCCCCCTTGCCGGGATCGGTGGCGCCGAGGCAGGCGAGCCGGTCCATGCGGTGCGGACTGGTCTTGATGAGGACCGCGACGATCAGGCCGGCGAGCGCGAGCACGCCGACGAACAGCCGGGTGGGGGCGCCGGCCAGCCAGAGCAGGCCGAAGAGGATCGCGGTGAGGATCATCGCGGTGCCCATGTCGCCGCCGAGCATGATGAGTCCCAGCAGCAGGAAGGCCACCGGGATCAGCGGCACCAGCAGGTGCTTCCACTGGGTCAGCAGGCCCCGGTCGCCCTTGCGGGCGAGCAGGTCGGCGCCCCACAGGATCAGCGCCAGCTTGCCGAACTCGCTGGGCTGGAGCATGAACGGGCCGCCGAGGGAGATCCAGTTCTGGTTGCCGCCGACCGAGACCCCTATCCCGGGGACCTGGACGAGCACCATGAGGAACACGGTTCCGGCCAGCACCGGGTAGGACAGCGCCCGGTGCAGCTTCACCGGCATCCGGGAGGCGACCAGCAGCAGCCCGGCGCCGAGCAGGGCGGCGAAGAGCTGCTTCTGGAAGAAGTACGAGGCGGACAGGCCCTTCTGGAGGGCCGTGATCATCGAGGCCGAGTAGACCATCACCAGTCCGAGGACGGTGATCAGCAGCGCGCTGCCGAAGATCAGGTAATACGCCGTGAGCGGCCGGTCCCAGGTGCGGCGCAGTTGCCGGTAGGTCCGCCGCACCCGCTCGAACGGGCCGCGCCCGGACGGCTTCTGCGGCCGTCCGGACCTCTTGCGGCCCAGCGTCCTGGGAGCCCTGGGCACCGAAGGGCGCCTGCCCGCGCCCACCGCCACGCGCTGCATTTTCTGTTCCCCTCCACTCTGGACGAGCAGCCGGCCGGAGGGACCCGCCCCCGGACCTACGCGCTCTCCGCGGCCAGTTCGCGCACGGCGTCGGCGAAGGCGTCGCCGCGCTTGCCGTAGTTCACGAACATGTCCATGGAGGCGCAGGCGGGGGCCAGCAGGACCGTGTCGCCGGGCTGCGCGAGCCGGGCCGCTTCCCGGACCGCCGCAAGCATCGCCCCAGTGTCGGTCCGGTCGAGGTCGACGACCGGGACCTCGGGCGCGTGTCGCGCGAGCGCTTCGCGGATCAGCTCCCGGTCGGCGCCGATCAGCACCGCGCCGCGGAGCCGCTTGGCGGAGGTGGCCACCAGCTCGTCGAAGGTCGCGCCCTTGGCGAGCCCGCCCGCGATCCACACGATGGACTCGTAGGCGGCCAGGGAGGCCTCGGCGGCGTGGGTGTTGGTGGCCTTGGAGTCGTCGATGTACGTGACCCCGGCGACCTCCGCCACGTGCGCGATCCGGTGCGCGTCGGGGCGGAAGTTCCGCAGTCCGTCGCGCACGGCGCGCGGCTCGACGCCGAAGGCGCGGGCCAGGGCGGCCGCCGCGAGGGCGTTGGCGATGTTGTGCGGGGCGGGCGGGTTGACGTCCGAGACCTCGGCCAGCTCCTGCGCGTTCTTCTGCCGGTTCTCGACGAAGGCGCGGTCCACGAGGATGCCGTCGACGACGCCGAGCATCGAGGGGGCCGGGGCGCCGAGGGTGAAGCCGATCGCCCGGCAGCCCTCCTCCACGTCCGCCTCGACGACCAGGTCCTCGGTGGCCTTGTCGGCCACGTTGTAGACGCAGGCCACCGTGTTGCCCTCGTAGATCCGGCCCTTGTCGGCGGCGTACGCCTCCATGGAGCCGTGCCAGTCGAGGTGGTCCGGGGCGAGGTTGAGGACGGCCGCGGAGTGGGCGCGCACGCTGGGCGCCCAGTGCAGCTGGTAGCTGGAGAGTTCGACGGCGAGGACGTCGTACTCCTGCTCGCCGAGGACCACGTCGACGATCGGGGTGCCGATGTTGCCGACCGCGGCGGTGCGCAGGCCGGCGGCCTTCAGGATGGAGGCCAGCATCTGGGTGGTCGTGGTCTTGCCGTTGGTGCCGGTGACGGCCAGCCAGGGCGCCGCCCCGGGGCCGCGCAGCCGCCAGGCGACCTCCACGTCCCCGATGACCTCGACCCCGGCCGCCGCGGCGGCCTCGAAGAGCGGGCTGGAGGGCTTCCAGCCGGGCGAGGTGACGACCAGCTCGGTGCCCTCGGGGAGGGTCTCGGCGTCGCCGAGGCGTACGGCGATGCCCTGGCCCTCGACCTCGGCGGCCCGGGTGCGGTGGGCCTCGCTGTCGCCGCCGTCGACGACCGTCACGTGCGCGCCGAAGCCGGCCAGGGCGCGGGCGGCGCTGATGCCGCTCACGCCGAGACCGGCGACGGTGATGTTCATGCCCTGCCAGGACGTCACTTGTCGGCTGCCCATCCCGCGTAGAAGAGACCGAGGCCCACGATCACGCACATGCCCTGGATGATCCAGAAGCGGACCACGACCAGCACTTCCGACCAGCCCTTGAGCTCGAAGTGGTGCTGGAGCGGCGCCATCCGGAAGACCCGCTTGCCGGTGAGGCGGAAGGAGCCGACCTGGATCACCACGGACATGGTGATGAGCACGAACAGGCCGCCCAGGAGCGCCAGCAGCAGCTCGGTGCGCGAGCAGATGGCGAGGCCGGCGAGGGCGCCGCCGAGGGCGAGCGAGCCGGTGTCGCCCATGAAGATCTTGGCCGGGGAGGTGTTCCACCACAGGAAGCCGAAGCAGGCTCCCATGAGGGCGGAGGCGACGATCGCGAGGTCCAGCGGGTCGCGCACCTCGAAGCAGGCGGCCGGGTTGGTCAGGGTCTCCGCGTTGGCGCAGGACTCCTGGTACTGCCAGACGCCGATGAAGGTGTAGGCGCCGAAGACCATGACGGAGGCGCCGGTGGCCAGGCCGTCCAGACCGTCGGTCAGGTTCACGCCGTTGGACATGGCCAGGATCATGAACAGCGCCCAGACCACGAACAGCACCGGGCCGATCGACCAGCCGAAGTCCGAGACCCAGGACAGCTTGGTGGAGGCCGGGGCCAGGCCGCGGGAGTCGGAGAACTGGAGCGCCAGCACCGCGAAGGCGATGCCGACGATCAGCTGACCGGCCATCTTGGCCTTGGCCCGGAGGCCCAGCGACCGCTGCTTGACGATCTTGATGTAGTCGTCCAGGAAGCCGACCAGGCCCATGCCCGCCATCAGGAAGAGCACCAGCAGGCCGGAGAACGTCGGCTGGCTGGACGTGATCACCTTCGTCAGGGCGTACGCGGCGAGCGTCGCCAGGATGAAGGAGATGCCGCCCATGGTGGGCGTGCCCTTCTTGCCGAGGTGGCCGCGCGGGCCGTCGTCCCGGATGAACTGGCCGTAGCCCTTGCGGGCCAGCAGCTTGATCAGCAGCGGGGTGCCGATGATCGTGAGGAACATACCGATGACACCGGCGAACAGGATCTGCCTCATCGGCCGGCACCCTCGCCCTCAAGCAGTGCCTGTGCGATCCGCTCCAGACCGATCGACCTGGAAGCCTTCACCAGCACGACGTCCCCCGGCCGCAGTTCCCTGCGCAACAGGTCGACCGCCGCCTGCGCGTCGGACACGAGCACCGACTCCTCACCCCACGAACCCTCGTTATATGCGCCCAGTTGCAGCCAGGAGGCTTCCCTGCCCCCGACCGCCACGAGCCTGCTCACGTTGAGCCGGACGGCGAGCCGCCCGACCGCGTCGTGCTCGGCGAGCGACTCGTCACCGAGCTCGGCCATCGGACCGAGCACCGCCCACGTGCGGCCCCCCGCCGCCTTGGCGGCGTCGCCCATCGCGGCAAGCGCGCGGAGCGCGGCCCGCATGGACTCGGGGTTCGCGTTGTAGGCGTCGTTGACGACCGTCACGCCGTCGGCGCGCTCGGTGACCTCCATCCGCCAACGGGAGAGCGTGCCCGCGCCGGAGAGCGCGGTGGCGATCTCGTCGACGGACATGCCCAGCACGTGGGCGACGGCGGCCGCGGCGAGCGCGTTCGACACGTGGTGCTCACCGTACAGCCGCAAGGTCACGTCGCTGCACCCGGTGGGTGTGTGCAGTGTGAAGGAAGGCTGTCCCCGGTCCGTCATGCGGACCTCGCTCGCGCGTACGTCGGCGTCCTCGGCCTCGCCGAAGAAGACGGTGCGCGCCTTCGTCCGGGAGGCCATGGCCCGTACGAGCGGGTCGTCGGCGTTGAGCACGGCCACGCCGCCCTCGCTCTCGGCCGGCAGGGCCTCGACCAGCTCGCCCTTGGCCTGGGCGATCTGCTCGCGGCCGCCGAACTCGCCGATGTGGGCGGTGCCCACGTTCAGGACGAGGCCGATGCGGGGCGGGGTCAGTCCGGTGAGGTAGCGGATGTGGCCGATGCCGCGGGCGCCCATCTCCAGGACGAGGTGCTGGGTTTCGGCGGTCGCCCTGAGGGCGGTCAGCGGCAGCCCGATCTCGTTGTTGAGCGAGCCCGGGGTCCACACG
Source organism: Streptomyces sp. NPDC101132 (assembly GCF_044759225.1). NCBI lineage: Bacteria > Bacillati > Actinomycetota > Actinomycetes > Kitasatosporales > Streptomycetaceae > Streptomyces > Streptomyces sp. NPDC101132. The sequence goes on along the minus strand of NZ_JBIVYX010000003.1, from coordinate 320,326 downwards.
GTGGGGGCGTGCTGCTGGAGGACCTGGGCGATCAGGTCCTTCGTGGACGTCTTGCCCGCGGAGCCCGTCAGGGCCACCACGTCGGTGCCGAGGCGGCCGACGACGGCGCGCGCGAGGGCGCCGAGCGCCGTCTCGACGTCGTCCACGACGATCGCGGGTACGCCGACGGGCCGGGCGGCCAGCACGGCCACGGCGCCCGCGGCGACGGCCCGCTCGGCGTAGTCGTGTCCGTCGACGTGCTCGCCGGCGAACGCGGCGAACAGCCCGCCGGGTTCGACCTGGCGGGAGTCGATGACGACGGAGCCGGTGACCGTGCGGGAGGCGTCCGGTATGTCGTGCGTCCGCCCGCCGGTGATGTCGGCGATCTCGGCGAGGGAGAGGGCGATCACTGTTTCACCTCGGCCTGTCGGGCCTGCTGTTGCTGGGACTGCTCGATCGCGGCGCGGAGCACCTCGCGGTCGTCGAAGGGGCGTACCACTCCGGCGGTCTCCTGGCCCTGCTCGTGGCCCTTGCCGGCGACGAGCACGGTGTCGCCGGGCCGGGCCCGGGCGACGGCCGCGGCGATGGCGGCGGCGCGGTCCGCGTCGACGAGCACCTCGCCGCGTTCGGCGGCGGGCACGGAGACGGCGCCCCCGAACATCGCGGCCAGGATGGCGAGGGGGTCTTCGGAGCGCGGGTTGTCGGAGGTCAGCACGGCGGTGTCGGCCAGGCGCGCGGCGGCGGCTCCCATGGGGGCGCGCTTGGTCTGGTCGCGGTCGCCGCCGCAGCCGAGGACGAGGTGCAGCCTGCCCTCGGTGACCTTGCGCAGCGCGCGCAGGACCGATTCGACGGCGTCCGTCTTGTGCGCGTAGTCGACCACGGCGAGGTACGGCTGGCCCGCGTCCACCTTCTCCAGGCGGCCCGGCACGCCGGGGACGGCGGCCACGCCGTCGGCGGCGGTCTGCGGGTCGATCCCGGCGGCGGCCAGGGTGACCACGGCGGCCAGGGTGTTGGCGACGTTGAACGGGCCGGGCAGCGGGGCGGTGGCGCGGACGCGCACGCCGTCGGGCCCGACGACCGTCAGGGTGCTGCCGACCGGGCCGGAGACCACGTCCTCGGCGCGCCAGTCGGCACCGGCGTCGCCCTCGGCGGAGAAGGTCACCACGGGGATGGTGGCCTCCTTGGCGAGGCGGCGGCCGTACTCGTCGTCGACGTTGACCACTCCGAGGCGGGCGCGGCGCTCGGTGAAGAGCTGCGCCTTGGCCTGGAAGTAGTCCTCCATGCCGGAGTGGAACTCCATGTGCTCGGGGCTGAGGTTGTTGAAGACGGCGACGTCGAAGACGCAGCCGTCGACCCGGCCCAGCACGAGGGCGTGGCTGGAGACCTCCATGGCGACCGACTCGACGCCGCGTTCGCGCATCACCGCGAACAGCGCCTGGAGGTCGGTCGCCTCGGGGGTGGTGCGCTCGGACTTGATGCGCTCGTCGCCGATGCGCATCTCCACCGTGCCGATCAGGCCGGTGTGGTGGCCGGCGCCGCGCAGGCCGCCCTCGACGAGGTACGCCGTGGTGGTCTTGCCGGACGTGCCGGTGATGCCGATCTGCAGCAGACCGGTGCCGGGGTGTCCGTAGATCGCGGCGGCCAGTTCGCCCATCCGGCCGCGCGGGTCCTCGACGGCGAGGACCGGCAGGCCGGTCGCGGCCGCGCGGTCGGCACCGGCGGGATCGGTCAGGACGGCGACGGCGCCCAGCGAGGCTGCCTGGGCGGCGAAGTCGGCGCCGTGCAGGCGGGCGCCCGGCAGGGCCGCGTAGACGTCGCCCGGCCGCACGGCGCGGGAGTCGTGGGTGATGCCCGTGATCGGCGCGTCGGCCGGTGCGGGGGCTCCGATGCCCAGCAGCGCGGCGAGCTCACCCAGGGGGGTCGGGCGGGCGTTCGCGGGCCGGGGCGCTCCCGGCGGCGCTGCCGGGGCGTCTTTCTGGGTGGTTCTGGGCTGATCAGCGTGGGGCACGGCGGTGAGCGTACCGGGCGCACCGGGCCCGCCGGGAATTGAGGGGCCTCCGGCGCCCTGGTTCCCGGGATCCTGGGTGATGGTCGTCACTGGTGGTGCCTCGCGCTTCTCTCCTCGGGCCCGGGCGCTGCCGCCCGGGCCGGCCGGCCGGTTCTCACCGGCCGGGTCCGAAGGTGACCGGCAGTCCGGCGGGAGCCGTGCCGGTGGGGGCGATCTGGAGGGTCTTGAGGGCGAACTCCATGACCTTCTTGTAGATGGGTCCGCAGATCTGGCCGCCGAAGTAGCTGCCGCGGGTGGGGTTCTGGATGGCGCAGTAGACCGTGATGCGGGGCTTGTCCGCGGGGGCGAACCCGGCGAAGGAGGCCGTGTAGCCCTTGTAGCGGCCGGTGGCCGGATCCACCCGGTTGGAGGTGCCGGTCTTGCCGCCGACCCGGTAGCCGGGGATGCGGGCCTTGGTGCCGGTGCCCTCCTGGTCGTCGACCACGGACTCCAGCATGGCGGCGAGGGTCTTGGCGGTCGCCTCGCTGATCACGCGGCGCGTCTCGGGCGCGGGGGCGGGCGTGAAGCGGCCGTCGGGACCCTTGGTGCCGCGGACCAGGGTGGGCTCGATGCGGACGCCGCCGTTGGCGACCGTCGAGTAGACGGACGCGGCCTGCATGGCGTTGAGGGAGAGTCCCTGGCCGAAAGGGATCGTGTACTGCTGGGAGGTGGACCACTCCGAGGGGCGGGCCAGCAGGCCGCGGGACTCGCCGGGGTAGCCGAGGCCGGTGGGCTGGCCGATGCCGAACTTCGTGAGGTAGCCGTAGAGGGTCTCGTTCACGTCGGCCTGGGTCTTGCCGAGCCGGCCGGTGGCCAGGATGGTCCCGATGTTGCTGGACTTGGCCAGGACGCCGTTGAGCGTCAGGTACCAGGTGGGGTGGTCGATGTCGTCCTTGAACAGCCGGTCGCCGCGGTGCAGCCGGTTGGGGACGGTGACCTGCGTGAGCGGGCCGGCGGCCTTCTCCTCCAGGACGGCGGCCATCGAGATCACCTTGGCGGTGGAGCCGGGCTCGTACACGTCCTGGAGGGCCGCGTTGCCCATGGCGGCGGAGCGGGCCTTGCTCAGGTCGTTGGGGTCGAAGCCGGGGGCGTTGGCCATCGCCAGCACCTCGCCGGTCCGGGTGTCCTGGACGACGACGTAGCCGCGGTCGGCCGCGGAGGCCCGCACCTGTTCGGTGATGGCGTTCTGGGCGGCCCACTGGATGTCGCGGTCGATGGTGAGCTCGATGTCCGAGCCGGGCACGGCGGGCTTCTCGCGCGAGCCGGCGGTGGGCACGCGGCGGCCGCCGGACTGGGCGTAGCGCAGCTCGCCGTCCTTGCCCGCGAGCTTCTCGTCGAGGGAGGACTCCAGGCCTCCGGCGCCCTTGCCCTCGGCGTTGACGTATCCGATTATCCCGGCGGCCAGGTTCCCGTTGGGGTACACGCGCTTGCTGCTGGGCTCCTGGAAGACGCCGGCCAGGACGTTGGCGCCGGGGCCGTTGCGGCGCTTGTCGGCCTGGGCCTTCTCGGCGAAGACGCGCTTGAGGTCCTTGATCTGGTTCCAGACCTGGGGGGTCTGCCGGCGGGCCAGGACGACGTACCGGGTGTTGGGGGTCTTCAGGCGGGCCGTGAGGTCCTCGGCGTCCTTGCCGAGGATGGGTGCGAGGAGCGCGGCGGCCTGCTGGGGCGCGTCGGGGGCCTTGCTCTCCTCGGGCGTGAACATCTTGGGGTCGGCCGTGATGTCGTACGCGTCGACGCTGGTGGCCAGGGCGATGCCCTTGCGGTCGGTGATCCGGCCGCGCTCGGCGGCGAGGGTGTAGCTGGCGTACCGGTTCTTCTGCGCCTGCGCCGAGTACTCGGCGGCGTCGACGGCCTGGACCTGGAGCAGCCGGACCACGAAGGCGACCATGACCAGGGTGAGGCCGAGGCTCACCAGGCGCAGCCGGGGCCTGGGGCTGCCGAGCCGGATGGTGTGCGGGGCGCGGGAGGCGGCGGGGCGGGGGCGGCGGGCGGACGGGCGGGCCGCGGGGCGTCCCGGGCCGCGCTCCCCCGGCCGGGGCCGGCCGGGGCCCGGCACGCGGCGGCGCGGGGGCTCCTTGGGGCTCATCGGCGCGCTCCTCGGGCCGCGGACGGGCGGGGGCTGGCATGAGCGGTCACGACGTCACCTAACGGGGGTCAGTGAGGGCTTCGCGGACGGGGCGCCCTGGCCGGGCGCGGCGGACGTGACGGCGGGGGTGGGCGAGCCGGCGGGCCCGCCCGGGCTCGCGGCGGGCGCCTGCGGGGCGGGCGCGGCCGCGGTGGGGCTGGGCGGGGGCGGCGCGGAGGCGGTGCTGGGCACGCCGTTGACCTTGCCGTCGGCGCCGAGGAAGACGGGGCTGCCGCCGGGGACCATGCCGAGGCGGCGGGCGCGGCGCTCCAGGGCGTCGGGCGCGGAGTAGGCGTCCACGTCGCGCTGGAGGGCCTGCTGCTCGTCGGTGAGCGCGGTGGTGTCCCGCTTGAGCTTGCTGAGCTGGAACGAGCCCTGGTTGAGGGCCGAGTTGAGCAGCAGCAGCGTGATCAGGCCGCCGCCGAGCAGGGCGACGACCAGCAGCACGAACGGGGTGCGCGCGGCCCCCGTGCCGGGAGACCCCTTGAGCCTCCCGAGCCGGCCGGTCCGGCCGGTCTGCCCGCCCCGCGCGGTCACGCGCTCCTCCGCTCCCCGGTCCGGGCCGCGGAGGGCGCGGACGCGGCGGTCCGGGGGCGGCCCGCAGGTGCTGCGACGGTCACAGTTCCTCCTCGCGGATCCGCTGGGCGCCGCGGAGCCGGGCCGGGGCGGCGCGCCGGTTCTCGGCGACCTCCTCCTCGGTCGGCAGCTCCGCGCCGCGCGTCAGCAGCTTCAGCTTGGGCTGGTACTTCTCCGGCACGACGGGCAGGCCGGGCGGGGCCGTGCTGGCGGCTCCGGCCGCGAAGACCGTCTTGACCAGGCGGTCCTCCAGCGAGTGGTACGACAGGACGGCGATCCGGCCGCCCACGGCGAGGGCCTTGACCGCGGCGGGCACCGCCCGCTCCAGCACGGTCAGCTCGCCGTTCACCTCGATGCGCAGGGCCTGGAAGGTGCGCTTGGCGGGGTTGCCGCCGGTGCGCTTGGCGGCCTGCGGGAGCGCGTCGCGGATCAGCTCGACCAGCCGGGCGCTGTTGCTGAAGGGCTCCTTCTCGCGCTCGCGGACGATGGCCGAGACGATGCGCTTGGCCTGCTTCTCCTCGCCGTACGCCCGCAGGATCCGGACCAGCTCGCCGGGCGGGTAGGTGTTGAGGACCTCGGCGGCGCTGATGCCGGTCGTCTGGTCCATGCGCATGTCGAGCGGGGCGTCCTGGGCGTAGGCGAAGCCGCGGTCGGCCTCGTCGAGCTGCATGGAGGAGACGCCGAGGTCGAAGAGGACGCCGTCGACCCTGGGGATGCCGAGCCGGGCCAGTACGCCGGGCAGCTCGTCGTAGACGGCGTGGACCAGGGTGGCGCGCTCGCCGTAGGGGGCCAGCCGCTCGCCGGAGAGCCTCAGGGCCTCCTTGTCCCGGTCGAGGGCGACCAGCCGCGCCTCGGGGAACCGCTTCAGCAGGGCCTCGCTGTGGCCGCCGAGGCCGAGGGTGCAGTCGACGACCACGGCCCCGGGCCTCTCCAGTGCGGGGGCCAACATGTCCAGGCACCGCTGGAGCATCACCGGGACGTGTCGGGTCTCGCTCATGCGCCCTCTCAGGTAACGGCGCGACCTGCGGGTACATGGACGTACGCGCCGCGCACGCGGGGGGATCATCGGGGCCGGGGCGGCGGGAACACACCGGGGCCCGGCCGGTTCGCGTCACTTTAGTCCACGGGTCGCCCCGGTCAACGAACCGGCCCGCGTGCCGTGCGGCGGGCTCCGGACAACCCGGCGAAACCGGCGGATCACCCGGCCGGACGCGTCCGCCGGGGCCCTGTGGGGTACCTCACAACAACGATCGGCGGCGCCCTTTGTCCGCCCTCACACCTGCTGTGCCCGGAGGTGCGCACTAACGTCGTAGACATGACGACTTCCGCATCGCTGCCCGCAGAGTCCGCACCCTCGGAGGCCGGCACCGTCATCGACCGCCTCGTCGAGGCGAACGCCCGCTACGCCGAGCGGTTCACCGACCCGGGCATGGACGCCAGGCCCGTCCTGCAGGTCGCCGTCGTGGCGTGCATGGACGCACGAATAGACCTCCACGCCGCCCTGGGCCTCCAGCTCGGCGACTGCCACACCATCCGCAACGCCGGCGGTGTGGTCACGGACGACACGATCCGGTCGCTCACGATCAGCCAGCGGGCGCTCGGCACCCGTTCCGTGGTCCTGATCCACCACACGGGCTGCGGTCTGGAGAGCCTCACCGAGGACTTCCGCCACGAGCTGGAGGACGAGGTCGGACAGCGTCCCGCCTGGGCCGTCGAGGCCTTCCGGGACGTCGACCAGGACGTGCGGCAGTCCATGCAGCGGGTGCGGACCTCCCCGTTCCTCCGCCACACCGACGACGTCCGGGGCTTCGTCTTCGACGTCACCACGGGCCTGCTGCGCGAGATCGACCCGGCTTCGTGAGTGACATTACGGTGTGAGGCCGTCAAGAATGCTCGGGTGACGCCCGCCCGGGAACCGCTTCCGGTGGACGTCCGTGTGTTTGGGGTGGGCCGGGATTACGCAATGGGCGTCGGCCCGTGAAAGGGCCGAGGAGGGCCGGGTGACGACCTATGACGATCGAGCGAGCCTCGCTGATCTGACCACCACCGCGGATCGTGTGCGGCGGTCGGTCGAGAGCGTGATCGAGGGCAAGCCCGAGGTCGTACGGCTTTCGCTGGTGGTGCTGCTCGCCGAGGGACATCTTCTGATCGAGGACGTTCCCGGCGTCGGCAAGACGATGCTGGCCAAGACGCTGGCGAAGTCCATCGCCTGCTCCGTGCAGCGCATCCAGTTCACGCCCGACCTGCTGCCGTCGGACATCACCGGCGTGAGCATCTACGACCAGCAGCGCCGCGAGTTCGAGTTCAAGCCGGGCGCGATCTTCGCGCAGATCGTCATCGGCGACGAGATCAACCGTGCCTCGCCGAAGACCCAGTCGGCGCTGCTGGAGTCGATGGAGGAGCGCCAGGTCACCATCGACGGCACCCGGCACGAGCTGCCGAGCCCCTTCATGGTGGTCGCCACGCAGAACCCGGTGGAGATGGAGGGCACGTACCCGCTCCCCGAGGCCCAGCGCGACCGCTTCATGGCCCGGGTGTCCGTCGGGTACCCGAGCCCCGAGGCCGAGCTCCAGATGCTCGACGTGCACGGCGGCGTCTCCCCGCTGGACGACTTCCAGCCGGTCGCGCACGCGCACGAGATCGTCAAGCTCATAGAGGCCGTGCGCGAGGTGTACGTCGCCGAGCCGGTCCGCCGGTACGTCGTCGACCTCGTCGCCGCCACCCGCAACCACCCCGACCTGCGGCTGGGCGCCTCCCCGCGGGCCACCCTGCACCTGCTGCGCGCCGTGAAGGCCTCCGCGGCCCTGTCCGGCCGCGACTACGTGCTCCCGGACGACGTGCAGGCCCTGGCCGCGCCGGTGCTCGCGCACCGCCTGCTGCCGACCGCGCAGGCCCAGCTGAACCGCCGGACCGCCGAGCAGGTGGTCGCGGACATCCTCCAGCGCACCCCCGTGCCCACCGCCTCCGTTCGCGGCGGCGCCCCGCACGGGTACGGGGAGCAGCCCCCGGGCCCGCGGAGCTTCTGATGGCCGCCGCGACGCGCCCGTCCGCCGAGTCCGGGCGGGACGGGCTGCGCGCCGCGTTCTCCGGGCTGACCACGCGCGGCCGCTCCTTCCTGGCGGCCGGCATCGCCGCGGCCGTCTGCGCGTACGTGCTGGGCCAGGGCGACCTGCTGCGGGTCGGGCTGCTGCTCGCGGTGCTGCCGCTGATCTGCGCCGTGGCCCTGCACCGCACCCAGGACCGGGTCACCGGCAGCCGCCGGCTCACCCCGGTGCGGGTGCCCGCCGGGGCCGAGGCCCGGGTGCAGCTGCGCATGAACAACGTCTCCCGGCTGCCCACGGGGCTGCTGATGCTGCAGGACCGGGTGCCGTACGTGCTGGGGCCCCGGCCGCGGTTCGTGCTGGACCGGGTCGAGCCGGGCGGGCGGCGCGAGGTCTCGTACCGGGTGCGGTCGGACCTGCGCGGCCGCTACCCGCTGGGACCGCTCCAGCTGCGGCTGACCGACCCGTTCGGGCTGGTCGAGCTGACCCGGTCGTTCCGGGACTTCGACACGCTGACGGTGATCCCGCGCACCGAGCCGCTGCCGCCGGTCCGGCTGACCGGCGAGTCCTCCGGGTACGGCGACGGGCGGCAGCGGTCGCTGGCGCTGGCCGGGGACGACGACGTGATCCCGCGCGGCTACCGGCACGGGGACGACCTGCGCCGGGTGCACTGGCGCTCCACCGCCCGGTACGGCGAGCTGATGGTGCGGCGCGAGGAGCAGCCGCAGCGCTCCCGGGCCACGGTGCTGCTGGACACGCGGCGGGTGGCCTTCCGCGGTGCGGGCCCCGACTCGGCCTTCGAGTGGGCGGTCTCGGCCGCCGCCTCGACGCTGGTGCACCTGCTGGAACGCGGCTTCTCGGTCCGGCTGCTGACGGACACCGGCGACACGGTGGGCGGCGAGGGGTCGGGCGGCTACTCGTCCGGCGGCTCGGAGTCCGCGGAGGCGGCCGGGCTGATGATGGACACGCTGGCCGTGGTCGGGCACTCCGACGGCGCCGGCCTCTCGCGCGCCTGCGACGCGGTGCGCGGGGGCAACGAGGGGCTGCTGATCGCCTTCTTCGGCGACCTGGACGACGCCCAGGCGGACCTGGCGGCGAAGATGCGGCAGCGCTCCGGCGCGGCCGTGGCCTTCGTCCTGGACTCCGCGCAGTGGGCCGGCGAGGGCCGGGCCGCCTCCGGCGGCCCGGACGAGGAGCGGCTGCGCAGGCTGCGCGAGACGGGCTGGACGGCGGTGGCCGCGTCCCCGGGCGTGTCCTTCGCCGAGCTGTGGCGGCACGCGGGGAACGCCCCCGCGGGCCGGGGTACTCCGGGGGGTTGGGCATGAGCGGCCGGGCGAGACTGACGCTGTGCGCGCTGCTGGCCACGCTGCTGACGGCGTGCGCGATGCTGCCGCTGGTGCATCCGGCGACCTGGCTGCCGCAGGCCGCGGTGCTGCTGGCACTCCAGAGCGCGACGGGCGCGGGTGCGCGGCGGGTGCCGCTGGCGCGCTGGCTGACCGTACTGGCGCAGCTGGTCGTGTCGGTGGTGCTGCTGACCCTGCTGTTCGTCGGGGAGCGGGCGCTGGGCGGGGTGCTGCCCGGCCCGGGTGCCCTCCGGGACTTCGGGGCGCTCTTCTCCCAGGGCGTGCAGGACGTGGGGCACTACGCGATGCCCGCGCCGCTGACGGACGGCATCCGGCTGCTGCTGCTCAGCGGGGTGCTGCTGATCGGGCTGATGGTGGACGCGCTCGCGGTGACCTTCCGTACCGCCGCGGCGGCCGGGCTGCCGCTGCTGGCGCTGTACTCGGTGGCGGCGGGGCTGTCCCAGGGCGGCTCGGACTGGCTGTGGTTCCTGCTGGCCGGCTGCGGCTACCTCCTGCTGCTGCTCGCCGAGGGCCGGGACCGGCTGTCCCAGTGGGGCCGGGTCTTCGGCGGCGCGCCGCGCAAGGGCCGGAGCACGGCCGCCGGGCTCACCGGCGGGGGCGCGGTGGCTCCCGTACGGACCGGCCGCCGGCTGGGCGCGCTGGCGCTCGGCATCGCGCTGGTGGTGCCGCTGGGCCTGCCCGCCCTGGAGGGCGGGATGCTCGGCGGTACGGGCAGCGGCGACGGCGACGGCCTGGGCGGCACGATCTCGGCGGTCAACCCGCTGGTGTCCCTGCAGAACAGCCTGAACGTCACCGAGGACCGCGAGGTGCTGCGCTACCGCACCGACCACCGCAACCCCTCGGACCAGTACCTGCGGATCGTGGCGCTCGACGAGTTCGACGGCCAGTCCTGGAAGACGGCGGAGCGCCACATCACCGACGTCCCCGAGCGGCTGCCGGACCCGCCGGGCCTGAGTCCCGCCGTGCGCACCACGGAGGTGCGCACCAGCGTCTCGGCGGCCGGCTGGTACGCCCAGACCTACCTGCCGATGCCGTACCCGGCCACGCAGGTGGACATCGGCGGCAAGTGGCGGTTCGAGCCCGTCGGGCGCACCCTCGTGGGCGACCGGGGGCAGAACACCCGGGGCGTCCAGTACACGGTGCGCGGCCTGCGGCTCCAGCCCACGGCGGAGCAGCTGACGAAGGCCCCGCAGCCGGCGCCCGCGCTGGTGGCCGAGTACACGCGCGTGCCGGCGGGCCTGCCGCCCGCCGTGGAGGAGACGGCGCTGCGGGTGACCCGGAAGGCGAAGAGCGACTACGAACGGGCGGTGCTGCTCCAGGACTGGTTCGCCAGCGAGGGCGGCTTCACCTACAACACGCACGTCAACTCGGGTACGGGCACGGCCGGCATCGCCAAGTTCCTGGAGGACAAGCGGGGCTTCTGCGTCCACTTCTCCTTCACGATGGCGGCGATGGCGCGCACGCTGCGGATCCCGGCGCGGGTGGCGGTCGGCTTCACCGCCGGTTCCGCGAAGTCGGACGGCAGCTGGTCGGTGACCCTGCGGGACGCGCACGCCTGGCCGGAGCTGTACTTCGAGGGCGTCGGCTGGACGCGCTTCGAGCCCACGCCGTCGCGGGGCAGCACCCCGGACTACACCCGGCCGGAGACGCCCACGGGCCGGCCGTCGAACCCGGCGCCCGAGGTGCCGGGCCGTACGGCCGCGCCCGCTCCCGCCCCGTCGTCCTCGGCCTCGGACGCCTGCCCGCCGGAGATGCGGCGGCTGGGCGAGTGCGGGCAGGCGCAGGCGGGTGCCGGTGCGGACGGCGACGGTCCGACCTGGGGCCAGGTGGCCCTGGTGTCCGGGGCGGTGCTGCCGCTGCTGGCGCTTCCGGTGCTGCCGCTGTTGTGGCGGTCCCGGGTGCGCAGGCGCCGGCTGGCCTCGGGCGATCCGCTGGAGGCCTGGCGCGAGCTGGGCGACGCCGCCTGGGACGTGGGCGTCGAGCCGGACGGGGCGCTGTCCCCGCGGGGGGCCGCGCGGCGGATCGTCACGCTGGGCCGGCTGGACGGGGAGGCCGAGCAGGGGGTGCTCCGGCTCGCCGGAGCGGTGGAGCGCTCGCTCTACGCTCCCCCGGCCGCCGGGCCCGGGGCCGCCGGGGCGGCGGACGCCGCCGGGGACGTGCTGAGGGCGCGGGCCGCGCTGCTGGCCGGGGTCGGCCGGTGGTCCCGGCTGCGGGCGCTGGTCGCGCCGCGGTCGGCGGTACGCGTGCGGTGGGCGGTGTCGGACCGCTGGGCGCGGGTGCGCGGGGCGGTGGCCGGACGGCTGCGGACGGTGCGGATCCCGCTGCGCGGGCGCGGCTAGGCCTTCGGGGGCGGGCCGTCCCGCGGCCAGGTCCTGGTGGGGCGGGCCTCCTCGTGGGGCGGGCCGCTCCCCGGGGAACAGCAGAACCCGTGCGGCGGGGCTCGTTCCTCCAGAGCCCCGCCGCACGGGTTTCGTGTACGGGTCCCCCCGGACCCGTTCCCCCGTTCCCCACGGGCCGGTCCCCCCGGACCGGCCACGCCGTCGGACGGGGGCCCGTCCCGCTCCGCCGCCCCGTGTCGGCGGTGCGGGACGGGCTCCCCCTCCGTCGGGTCCACTCTCCCGTCTGTGCAGGTGAGGGCCCATCCGCGTACCTACTCATCTCTGTGTCTAGGTACGGATACTCAGTTCTACGTGGGACCGCCCGGCCGGTGCGACCGCCGACCGGGTCTGTCCCACGTCCCCCGAAGGGGTGGCGGCCGGGTGTCAGCCGGCGTGGCCGGACACCCGCCCGCGCAGCAGCAGCGACAGGGCGGAGTGGACGTCGTCGATGGACCGCTCGCTCTGGAAGGACTGCCAGTCCAGCGCCGCCACGAGCACCATGCCGACCAGCGCGGCGGCCGTGAGCGGCACGTCGATCTCGCCGCTCAGCTCGCCGCGTTCGACGCCCTCCCGGAGCACCGACTCGACGACGGCCACCGCCTCGCCCCTGACCACCATGAGGGTGGACTGCCAGGCGCGGTTGGTGCGCCACAGCTCGGCGACGTACAGCTGGGTGAAGGCGGGGTAGGCGTCGATGAAGACGAGGCCCGCGCGGATCATCGCGTCGAGCGCCTCGACGCTCGTGCCCCCGCGGCTCCTGACCCCGTCCGCCGCCTCGCGGAGCGAGGCGGTCAGCAGGCCGACGCCGTGCCGGAGCAGCTCCTCGAAGAGGACCGTCTTGCTGGCGAAGTTGTAGTAGACGGTGCCCTTGGCCACTCCGGCGCGTTCGGCGATCTCGTCCACCGTGGTGGCGGAGAAGCCCTGTTCGGCGATCAGGGTGACGGCCGCCTCGTAGAGCTTCTGCCGGGTGGCCTGCCGTCTGGTGCTGCTGCTGTCCATGGCGCTGATTGTCACAGGCTCAGCTCCGGGTGCAGACGGTCCATGGTCCACACCTGCTTGCGGCGGGCGGCCAGGGCGGTGAGCGCGAGGGCTCCGGCGGTGAAGGCCGCCAGGACCACGCAGCCCTGCCACACGGGGTCGAGCGGGCCGCCGGTGATGAGGCGGCGCAGGCTCTCGACGACGTACGACATCGGCAGGTACGGGTGGATCGCGTTGAAGAAGCCGGGGCTGGTCTGCACCGGGTACGTGCCGCCGGCCGAGGTCAGCTGGAGCATCAGGACCGCGAGGACCAGGATGCGTCCGGCGGCACCGAAGCGGGCGTTGAGCCACTGGACGATGGCCGCGAAGCAGCCGGTGACCAGGACCAGGAAGCCGATCGTGCCGGCCGCGCGCTCCATCTCCAGGCCGAGGCCCCAGTGGAGTACGGACATCAGCGCGGCGACCTGGAGGACGCCGAGGGCGGCCACCGGGAGCCAGCCGGCGAAGGCGACGCGCCAGGCGGAGGCGCCCGCGGCGAGGGCCCGCCGGTTCATCGGCTGGATCAGCATGTAGGCGACCATCGCGCCGACCCAGAGGGAGAGCGGGATGAAGTACGGGGCGAAGCCGGTGCCGTAGTTGGGAGCCTTGTGCAGGGACTTGGCGGCGAGCTGGACCGGGTCGGCCATGACCTCGGTGCGCCGGTCGCGCTGCTGCTCGTCGTAGTCCGGGATCTGGTCGGCGCCCTCGTGGAGGCCGCCGGCGAGCTGGCCGGAGCCGTCGACGAGCTTGTACATGCCGCCGTCGAGGCTGTGGGCGCCCTTCTTGAGCTTGCCGACGCCCGCGTCGAGGTCGTCGGAGCCGGTGTGGGCGGCGGTGATGCCGGTGTGCAGCCTGTCCATGCCGGTGGCGACCTTGTGGGCGCCGTCGTTCAGGGCGTTGATGCGGCCGACGGCGGCGTCCAGGTCGGTGGCGAGGGTCGGCGCGGCGTCGACGACCTTGCGGGCCTTCTGCTCCAGGTCCTTGAGCTGGGTGCGCAGCTTGTCCAGGTCTCCGCCGGAGTCCTTGACCAGGTTGTTGACGTCACCGGCGAGTTCGGCCGCCTCGGCGGCGTCGTCCTTCGCCCGCTTCAGCGTGGGGCACTTGGGGCTGGGGGTCTCGGCACCGGTGCACAGCTCGCCGTACACGTCGTCGAGGGCGTCGGAGGCCGCGTTGGCGGCGCGGGCGGCGCCGGGGGCGGCCTTGGCGAAGGTGTCGAGGTGGTTGCGGACCACCTTGGCGCTGTCGGCGGCCAGTTCGGCGGCGTCGGCGATGGTCTTGACGTTGTTCCGGAGGAACGGGCGGGCCTTGTCCGCCGCCGTGTTGACCTTGTCGGCCAGGGTCTGGGTGCCGTTGGCGACCTGGCGGCTGCCGGTCTCCAGCTGCCCCGCGGCCGTGTCGAGCCTGCCGAGGCCGCCGGCCAGGTCGCTGCTGCCGTTCTTGGCGCTGGTCAGGCCGTTGGCGAGGTCGTTGGCGCCCTTCTTGGCGCGGCCGATGCCGTCCTTGAGGTCGTCGGCGCCCTCGGCCGCCTCCAGCGTCTTGTCGTGGAGGTCCGAGAAGGAGATGAAGATCTTGTCGAGGAAGCCGCGGGAGGTGCTGCTGGAGGCGGAGGCGCGGACCTCGGAGAACACCGTCTTGGAGATGGAGCCGACGATGTAGTTGTTGGCGTCGTTCGTGCGGACCTGGAGCGCGCCCGTCTCGGGGGCGTCGCCGGAGCTGGAGGCGAGCCGGGTGCTGAAGTCCTTCGGCATGGTGAGGGAGAGGTAGTACGTGCCGTCCTCGACGCCCTCGGCCGCCTCGTCGGCGCTCACGTCACGCCAGTCGAAGATCCTGCTGTCGTGCAGCTTGCGGGCGATCTCGTCGCCCGCGGCGATCTCCTTGCCGTCGACCGTGGCGCCGCTGTCCTCGTTGACCAGGGCCACCGGGAGCTTGTCGAGGCGGCTGTACGGGTCCCAGAAGGAGCACAGGTACAGGGCTCCGTAGAGCAGCGGGAGGAGGAGCAACGCGACGAGCGCGGCGCGCGGGAGCTTCCCCCTGCCGAAGCGCTTGAGCTCAAGCGCGGCCAGCTTCGGCGTGCGCATCGGCCGCCCCCTTCTGTGCGGTGGTGTCGGTGGTCTCGGTGGTGCCGGTTCCGGTGTCCTCGGTGTCCTGGTCCGGCACGGTGGTGCCGGTGCCCTCGGCGTCCGGGTCCGGCGCGGTGGTGGCGGTGCCGGTGTCGGCGGGCTCGGCGCCGGGGGTCGGTCCGGCGCCGTCCGGGCCGGCCGCGCTCGGGGCCCGGCCGGCGTCCGCCGGGGCGGTGCCGGGCCCCGCCTCCTCGGCCTCCGCGGAGTCGGTGCCCCGGGGCGCGTCGGTGGTGCCGCCCTGCGGGGCCGGGTCCTCCCCGGGGGCGCCGGCGGCGGTCGTGCGGATGACCAGCGCGTCGGCGGGGGCCTCGCTGCAGACCGCGAGGACCGTGGTGCCGCGGGCGGCGAGGGAGCGCAGCAGCGCCCAGGCCTCGACCCGTTCGGCGTCGGAGAGCTTGAGGTCGGTGTCGTCCACCGCCAGCAGGCCCGGGCCGGAGATCAGGGCCAGCGCCAGGGAGAGCCGCAGCTCCTCCAGCCGTTCCAGCTCCCGCACCGAGGTGCGGGCGCCCTTCGGCAGGGCCGCCACGTCCAGGCCCACGGCGTCCAGGGCCGCGTCGATCCGGCGGGCGGTGTGCGCGGCGCGCTCGGAGCGGGGCCGGAACAGGGCCCGTACGGGTCCGTCGTAACGGCGCTGGAGCAGCGCCCGCTCCCGCAGTTGCTCGGCCACGGTCAGCGCCGGGTCGAGGTCGGTGATCCCCGGGACCGGGCCCAGGGCGCTGATCCGGCGGACGGCCGCCATCTTCTTCGGCAGGCGCAGGCCGCCGACCTCCGCGTGGCCCGCGGTCGGCTTCATCCGTCCGGTCAGGGCGAGGAGCAGGCAGGTGCGGCCCGTGCCGGACGGTCCCTCGACGGCGATCAGGGAGCCGGGCGCCGCGTCGACGTCCACCCCCTGGAAGACCCACCCGCGCGGGCCCCGCAGTCCGAAGCCCTGGGCCTTGACGGCCACGCCTGTCGGGCTGTCCACCCCGTCCCCCCTCTTTTGAACTGACTGGTCAGTTCAAAAACTAGCACGCCCCCGGAACACCCGGTGCCGCCTCCCCGGATTTACCTGGATTCCGATGGAAAACCGCAGCTCAGGCTGATTGTCAGTGGGTGCCGTCACGATGGGTCCATGCGGAGCGCCCCGCGTGGGGCCTCCCCGTCCGTGAAGACAGGAGGTTCGTCATGGCGACCCGAGTCACCGCACCAGCCGCCGATGTCCACCCCGTCCTCCGCCGCGCCCCGGCACCGCCCGCGGCCCTCGACCTGCTCGCCAAGGCGCGCAGCGGCCTCGAAGAGGCCGCCGGGCTCGCCGTGCCGAACGAGCGGTACGCCACCGCCCACCTCGCCGCGCTGCGCACCGCCGCCGCCGTCCTGGCGGCCCGCGCCCGGCCCGAACCCCCCAGCCCGCGCCGCAGGCAGCGGATCCGCAGCGCGTGGGAGCTGCTCCCCGAGATCGCTCCGGAACTGACCGAGTGGAGCGCCCTGTTCGCCTCGGGGGCGGCCAGGCGCGCCCGCGCCGAGGCGGGCATACGCGACGCGGCGACCGGCCGCGACGCGGACGACCTCCTGCGCGAGGCGTCCATGTTCCTGCGCATCGTCGAGCGGCTGCTGGCGCTGTCGCCGACCCTGCCCGAGCCACGGCGGGAGCGCGCGGACGCGGTATGACAGGCCGGGCTCCCGGAGGCAATAGGGTGGATCACGCACTTCACCGATCCCAGCCCGCCGCACGCGGCGGTACCGCGCCGAGGAGTCATCAGCCGTGTCGGACACATCCCGCCCCCGCGCCTCCCTTCGTACCGCTGTGGTGTGGGAGCTCCTCAAGGAGGTTCTGGACCACCGGGCCAAGGCCACCGGGCGGGATGTCCTGGACGTGCTCGACACCGGCGGCGGCACCGGCAAGTTCGCGGTGCCGGTGGCCCGGCTCGGCCACCGCGTCACGGTGGTCGACCCCAGCCCGAACGCGCTGTTCGGGCTGGAGCGCCGGGTGGCCGAGGAGGGCGTCGCCGACCTGGTGACCGGTGTGCAGGGTGACGCCCAGGGCCTGCTGGACGTGGTGGAGCGCGGCGCGTACGACGTCGTGCTCTGCCACGGGGTGCTGGAGTACGTGGACGACGCCGCCGAGGGCGTGGCCAACGCGGTCGCCGCGCTGCGCCCCGGCGGCACCCTCAGCCTGCTCGCCGCCGGCCTGGGCGGTGCCGTGCTGGCCCGCGCCCTGGCCGGGCACTTCACCGAGGCCCGCACCGCCCTCACCGACCCGGCCGGGCGCTGGGGCGCGGGCGACCCGGTGCCGCGGCGCTTCACGGCCGAGCAGCTCTCCGAGCTGGTCGGCGGCGCGGGCCTGGAGGTGGGCGCGGTGCACGGCGTGCGCGTCTTCGCCGACCTGGTCCCGGGCGTCCTCGTCGACACCGAGCCCGGCGCGGTGGAGGCACTCCTCCGGCTGGAGGAGGCCGCCGCCGAGCTGCCCGCCTTCCACGCGGTGGCCACCCAGCTGCACGTACTGGGCACCAAGCCGGAGACCGCCGCCTGACGACGCCCTGATCTGCGGTGCAGGAGCGGATGGAGTACGCCACAGACCCTCCGCTCCGGCGCCCTTGACCGTATGATCGGGAGACACGGTCCCGTGTGGCCGGGCAGCCGTTGGGGAATAAGCGCCTCAGCGACCGCCCGGGCGACGGTACGGTCCGTGCACAGGTGCAGTTTTCGAAGTGCTTGAAAAGGTGGCGTAGAGGGCGGGTTTCACGGGGGCGATTCCCTGCCTATCCTGAAGGGGACCCCCGGTCGCTACCCCCCGCGACCGACGGATGAGGAGGACTCCCGTGCCGCTCTCGGAGCACGAGCAGCGCATGCTCGAGCAGATGGAGCGAGCGCTGTACGCCGAAGATCCCAAGTTCGCGACAGCGCTTGAGGGAAGCGGGCTGCGTACGTACACCCGACGACGGGTCTACCAGGCAGTCGCAGGCTTTCTGGTGGGTATCGCGCTCCTCATGACCGGAATGGTCGCGCCGAACCTGCTCTGGGTCAGCGTGGTGGGATTCCTCGTCATGCTGGGCTGCGCGGTCCTCGCGGTCACCGGTTGGCGCAAGGCCCCCAAACCGGGAGAGCAGCCCGTCCCCGGCGCGTCCGGGCCCCACGGGCGTGGCCACAACCGGCAACGGCGGTCGATGATGGACCGCATCGAGCAGCGGTGGCAGAAGCGCCGCGACGAGCAGGGGCACTGAGCCCCCCGACACACACGTGCGCGTGAGGGCGCCCGCCGGAACGGCGGGCGCCCTCACGCGCGTCACGGCATGATGTCCGGATGAGTGTGCTCCCCCTGGTCTTCACCAGCGGCTGGGCCAGCGGGATCAACGCGTACGCCGTGGTCCTCCTGCTCGGCCTCTTCGGCGCGACCGGCCTCACCGACGAGGTGCCCGAGTCCCTCCAGCGGACGGACGTCCTCGTGGTGGCGGGGGTGCTGTTCCTGTGCGAGGCGGTGGCCGACAAGATCCCCTACGTGGACTCGGCCTGGGACGCCGTCCACACGGTGATCCGCCCGGTCGCCGGTGCCGTGGTCGGTGCCCTGCTGGCCGGGCAGAACGGCTCGCTGCCCGACCTGGCGGCCGGTGCGCTCGGCGGCTCGACCGCCCTGG
Source organism: Streptomyces sp. NPDC101132 (assembly GCF_044759225.1). Lineage (NCBI taxonomy): Bacteria > Bacillati > Actinomycetota > Actinomycetes > Kitasatosporales > Streptomycetaceae > Streptomyces > Streptomyces sp. NPDC101132. The sequence continues at coordinate 302,068 of NZ_JBIVYX010000003.1, read as the reverse complement.
CCAGCCATTTCGTCAAGGCCGGCACCCGGATGGCGATCAACACCTCGCCCGAGCCCTTCAGCAACGTCATCGCCAGCACCGCCGAGGACCTCGGCGTGGCCGGTGTCGTGACCTTCGCGATGTTCCAGCCGGTGGCCGCCGCCGTGATCGCGGGGGTGCTGCTGCTCGCCGGCCTGGTCGTGCTGGTCTTCGTCTGGAGCCGGATCCGCAGGTTCCTCCGCCGGCGCGCCCAGCGCCGTGAGGAGAAGCGGCTGGCAGCGCTGGAACGGGCCGGGCTCCCACCCTCCTGACCAGGCTCGATAAGGTCGGCCGCATGGCACGAATTGCGGTGATCGGCGCCGGGATGGGCGCGATGGCGACGGCCGCCCGGCTGGCCGTGGCGGGGCACCGGGTGACGGTGTACGAGCGGGCGGCGACGTACGGCGGCTCCGTGGGCCGGTACGAGCGCGACGGTTTCGGCTTCGACACCGGGCCGGGGCTGCTGCACCTGCCCGCCGTCTACCGCGACCTGTTCGTGAAGACCGGCAAGCGGCCCCTGGAGGACTGCGTCGAGATGACGCGGGTCGACCCGGCCGTCCGGCACCTGCTGCCGGACGGGCGCGCGGTCACGCTGCCCGCCGTCTCCCGCGGCGGGGTGGCCGCCGCCCTCGACGAGGCCTTCGGCGCGGGCACCGGCGAGCGCTGGGCCGCCCTGCTCAACCGGGCCCGCGACGCCTGGGACGCCACCCGGCGGCCGCTGCTGGAGGAGCCGCTGCGGACCGACTGGCAGGTGCTGGGCCGGGACCCCTACCCCGCGCTGCGCAAGAGCGGCCTGCTGCGCCGCCGCCCGCCGACGCTGGCGGAGGTGGCCGAGCGCGAGCTGGGGGGCGGGGCCGCGGGGCTGCTGCGGGGCCTGGTGGGCACGTACGGCCTGGACCCCGGCACCGCGCCCGCGGCCGCGGCGGTCCTGCCGTACATGGAGCAGACCTTCGGCAGCTGGTACGTGGGCGGCGGCATGCGGGCCCTGGCCACGGCCGTCCACGAGCGCTGCCTGGAACGGAAGGCCGCGTTCGTCTTCGGCGCGGAGGTCACCGCAGTGCGCGTGCGGGACGGCAGGGCCGCCGGACTCACGCTGGCCGACGGGACCGCGGTCGAGGCGGACACGGTGGTCTGCGGGATCGACCCGCGCCGCCTGGCCGGCCTGCTGCCGGGCACCGCACTGTGGCCCGCCGGCGCCAAGACCCCGCACGGCCCCGCGCCGAGCCGGGCCACCCTGTTCCTCGCCCTGCGCGGTCCCCGCCCCGAGGGCACCGTGCACCGCACGCTGGTCCACTCCGGCGGGGGCTCCGCCGCGGTGACGGTGCTGCGGCCGGACGACGAGCGGAGCCGGCCCGACGCCGGGCACGAGGCGGTGACCGTCACGGCCGTCACCGGTGCCGGGGAGGGCGCCGGGCCCGAGTGGGCGGCCCGTACCGCGGAGGGGCTGCTCGACGCGGCGGCACGGGCCGTCCCGGAACTGCGCGAACGGCTGCTCTGGCATGAGCTGCGCACCCCGGAGCACGTGGCGCAGGACACCGGCGCCCTGGAGGGCGCGGTCCCCGCGCCGGCCCTCGCGGGCGCCACGGAGCTGCTGTACCCGGCCAACACCACCGCGCTGCCCGGCTTCTACCTCGCGGGCGGCTGGGCGCACCCGGGCGGCGGACTGGCCCATGCCGGGATGACGGGCGCCCTGGTGTCCGGGCTGATCGTGGAGGGCGCGGACTTCCGCGGCTCGCAGTGAGCGGCCGGCCCCGGTGGCGGCCCCCGGCGGGCCGCCGCCCCGCGGCTCAGTAGCGGTACTGCTCGTACTCGCCGGGCGCGCCCTGGTAGGGGTAGGGCCCGGGCTGGTCGGCCGGGTACGGCTGCTCGACGTCGCGCTGCTGCGGCACCCAGACGCCCCCGGGCGGGGTGTCCGTCGCGTACTGGTGCTGGCCGGTGTACGGGTCCGGGTAGGCGGGGTACATCTGCTCGCCCGTCCCGTAGCCGTAGTCGTAGGCCGCGTAGGCGCCGGGGTCGGACTGGGGCGTGACGGCCCCGGTGCCGATGTACGGGTCGGAGTACGCGGCGTACGTCTGCTGCTCGCCGGCACCGTAGTCGTAGCCGCCGCCGTAGCCGTCCTGGCCCTCGAAGGTCGCGGCGTAGCCCGTCCCGGCGCCCGCGTACGGGTCCTGGGCGGGCTGCTGCGGGTCGTAGTAGCCGGAGTAGTCCGCGCCGGCCGCCGCGTACCCGCCGGCGCCCGCGTAGTCGGTCCCGGCGCCGTCGGTGCCCGGGTCCGCGTACGGGTAGCCCGCCTCGGCCGGCACGGGCTCGTAGACGGCCGTCGCGTCCTGGGGGGCATCGTAGGAGCCGGCGTACGCGCCCTCGTCGGACGCCCCGGTGTAGCCCGGCGCGTCGGGGGCCCCGTCCGGCTGCTCCGAGGGGTCGGCGTCGCCCTCGGGCCCGTACTCCAGGTCCGAGACCCGCAGCGCGGGCTCCTCGCGGCGGCCCGCGTCGCTGCCGCCGCGCCGTCTGCCGCGCCGGCCGGGCTCGGGCTCGGCCGCCTCGCGTTTGGCGTTCAGGGCCCAGCCGGCCACGAAGCCGCGCCGGAAGGAGAGGGTGACCAGGGTCTGGCCGACGGCGAACGCGGTCGCGCCCACGCCGATGACCAGCACCGAGTTGATCAGTACGCCCGCGACCACGCCGAGGAATCCGGCGAAGGCGAGCACGCGCCAGCGCAGCCGAGCCTTGTACTGCAGCAGCACCTCGGCCAGCAGCCACAACGCGACGACGCCGAACGCGATGTAGAGGACCGTCCAGCCCATGCATGGCCCCTCTCGGTACGGCCGCGCGGGTACGGCCGGTCAGGGCCGCTGGTGCAGGCCCAGATTCTCGTAGATCTCGAGGGTCGCCGTGGAGTTGTTGAGCGTGATGAAGTGCAGTCCGGGGACTCCCTCGGACAACAGCCGCGCGCAGAACTCCGTGGCGAACTCGATGCCAATGGAGCGTACAGCGGCCGGATCGTCCTTGACGGCGAGCATGCGCTCTTTCACGTCCTCCGGGAAGACCGCGTTGCTCAGCTGGGGCAGCCGGTCGAGCTGCCGGATGCCGACAACTGGCATGACCTCGGGGATGATCGGGGTCTCGCAGCCGGCCGCCTCGACGCGGTCGCGCAGCCTCAGGTAGTTCTCCGGATCGAAGAACATCTGGGTGATCGCGTAATCCGCACCCGCACGGCACTTGTCCACGAAGTGCCTGATGTCCGAATCCCAGTCGGAGGACCGGGGGTGCATGTCGGGGAAGGCCGCGACGCCGACGCAGAAGTCGCCGGACTCCTTGAGCAGCCGGACGAGGTCGGCCGCGTAGTGCACGCCCTCCGGGTGCGGCACCCACTCGCCCATCGGGTCGCCCGGCGGGTCGCCGCGCAGGGCCAGCATGTTGCGGATTCCCGCGTCCGCGAACTGGCCGATGACGTTCCGCAGCTCGGCCACGGAGTGGTCGACCGCGGTGAGGTGCGCGACCGGGGTCAGGGTGGTGTCGGCTGCGATCTCCTGGGTGGCCTTGACCGTGCCGCCCCGGGTGGAGCCGCCCGCGCCGTAGGTCACGGACACGAAGCTGGGGGCGACCGCCTCGACCCGGCGGAGGGCGTTCCAGAGGTTCCGGTTGCCCTTCTCCGTCTTGGGCGCCCAGAACTCGAACGAGTACGACGTACCGGACGCGAGCATGTCGCGGACCGTGCGCGCACGGTCGGTTCTGGTGGAAGCGGTGCCAAGGGCCATACGAGGAGGCTAGACAAACTCCATGATCACCCCAAGACGTGTCCACCCATCGGACACGTTTTTGGACACTCTGATGGACCGGAGGCCCCGGAGCCCCTCCCGAACCGGCGGAACCGACGATTCCGGTTGCTCAGAGGAGTCGGGACCGCACGCGCTTGGCCAGGTCGGCGGCGGCCGCACCGGGGTCGTCGGCCTCGGTGATCGCACGGACCACGACCACCCGGGAGGCGCCGGCGTCCAGCACCTCGTCCAGGTTCCCGGCGTCGATGCCGCCGATGGCGAACCACGGCCGGTCCTGGCCGAGCGAGGCCGCGTACCGGACCAGGTCGAGGCCCGGGGCGTGGCGGCCGGGCTTGGTGGGGGTGGGCCAGCAGGGGCCGGTGCAGAAGTAGTCGACACCCGGCTCGGCGGCGGCCGCGGCGACCTCGGACTCCGCGTGGCAGGAGCGGCCGATCAGCACGCCGTCGCCCAGGATCGCGCGGGCGGCCGGGACGGGGATGTCGCCCTGGCCGAGGTGCAGCACGTCGGAGCCGATGGCGTGCGCGACGTCGGCGCGGTCGTTGACCGCGAGCAGCCGGCCGTGGCGGCGGGCGGCCTCGGCGAAGACCTGGAGGTGCTCCAGCTCCTCTGCGGCCTCCATGCCCTTGTCGCGCAGCTGCACGACGTCGACCCCGCCGGCGAGGACGGCGTCGAGGAACTCGGGGAGGTCCCCCTGGCGCTTGCGCGCGTCCGTGCAGAGGTAGAGCCGGGCGTCGGACAGGGCGGCGCGGGCGTCGACGGACATGGAGGTACCCCCCGGGTGGGGCGGCGTACGGGCCGCTCGGGCCCGTACGCCGCGTGGTGGTTCGGTTCGGATCAGACGGCGAGCGCCTGGGCGCGGCGCTTCACTTCCGTGCCGCGATTCTCACTCAGGGCCTGTGCCGGCGTGCCGGGCAGGGTCGGGTCCGCCGTGAAGAGCCACTCCAGCATCTCCTCGTCGGTGAAGCCGTCGTCCCGCAGCAGCGTGAGGGTTCCGGAGAGGCCCTTGACCACCTTGTCGCCGTCGATGAAGGCGGCCGGCACCTGGAGGGCGCGGTTCTCACCGCGGCGCACCGCGATCAGCTGGCCCTCCTTCACCAGCTGGCGGATGCGCGTCACCTCGACGTCCAGCATTTCGGCGATGTCGGGGAGGTAGAGCCACTCGGGGACGAGAGCATCGATCTTTGCGTCAATCTCGGTCACGGGACAAGCCTGCCATCCCGGACCGACAGCCGGTACCCGGGCGGTGCCGGAGGGGGTACGGCGAACCGCACCCCCGCGCGTCAGCGGGCGGCGGACTTCAGCGGGGCCGCGGCGTCGGCCACCCGGGCCGGGTCCACCGGGACGCCGCTCTCGATGAGCTTGCGGCCCTGCGCCAGGTCCCGGGGCCGGCCCACGGCCAGCACCGCGACCAGGGCCTCGCCGCGCAGCCAGCACGCGGACCAGGCGGCCTCGGCCGGGTCCCCGCGCCAGACCAGCGCGTCGCCCTCGGCGTGGTGGCCCGCGTACTGCACGAAGCGGCCGAACTGCTCCGACCAGAAGTAGGGCACCGGGTCGTACACGAGGGCCTCGCCGCCGGGCCCGGCCAGGATGTTCGCGGCCACCGTCCGGGGACCCTGGAGGGCGTTGTCCCAGTGGTGGACGACGAGCCGCCCGCCGAAGCGCGCCGAGGGGAAGGAGGCGCAGTCGCCGACCGCGTACACGTCGGGCAGCGAGGTGGCCAGGTGGTCGTCGGCGGTGACGGAGCCGTCCGCGCCCCGCTCGATGCCCGAGCCGTCGAGCCAGCCGGTCGCGGGCCGGGCGCCGATGCCCACGACCACGGCACCCGCGGGCAGCTCGGTGCCGTCGGCGAGCACCACGGCGCCGGGGGTGACCTCGGCCACCCGGGCGCCGGTCACCAGGCGGGCGCCGGCCTCGGCGTACCAGCCGGACATCGCGTCGGCGACCTCGGCGGGCAGCGCACCGGCGAGCGGGCGGGCTGCCGCCTCGACCACGGTGACGGCGCAGCCGGCCTCGCGGGCGGCGGTGGCGAACTCGGCGCCGATCCAGCCGGCGCCCACCACGACGACGTCGTGCCGCTCGGTGATCACGGGCTTCAGCCGCTCGGCGTCGTCGAGGGTGCGCAGCAGGTGCACGCCCGGCACGCCCTCGGTGCCCGGGAGAGTGAGGGGCTCGGCGCCGGTGGCGAGGACCAGGGTGGCGTACGGGACCGGGCCCGCGGAGGTGTCCACCTCGTGGTCGGCGGCGCGCAGGCCGGTGACCTCGACGCCGAGGCGCAGCTCGATGCCGAGCCCCTGGAAGTCGACGTCGAAGGCGGAGTCCTCGGCCTTGCCGAGCAGCACCGCCTTGGAGAGCGGCGGCCGGTCGTACGGCTGGTGGGGTTCGGCGCCGAGCAGGGTCACCGGTCCCGTCCAGCCCTGTTCGCGCAGGGCCACGGCGGTCTGCACGCCCGCCATGCCCGCGCCGACGATGACGACGCCGTGCGCCGTGTCCTGGGTCTGACTCAGCTGATCGCTCACGCCGCACACCCTAACCACCTGACGGATCGTCAGGAAAGTCGGTGTCCGTCCGGGGCGGAGCGCCGCTCGCGGCGTGCTCGCGGGCGGCCTTACCCGCGCTCGGGGCCGGGGGATAGTCTGGCCACCGTACCTATCGCGGGAGCCCGGGCGGACCGGGCTGAGAGGGAGGCTGGCCGGCCTCCGACCGTACGAACCTGATCCGGGTCATGCCGGCGAAGGGAGGGGCTGGACGCCCATGCACCCATCTCGTAAGGGATCCGACGTCCTCGTCATCGGGGGCGGGATCATCGGCCTGGTCACGGCCTGGCGCGCCGCGCGGCGCGGGCTGCGCACCGCGCTCGCCGACCCGCGGCCCGGCGGCGGCGCCGCCCAGGTGGCGGCCGGCATGCTCGCCGCCGTCACCGAACTCCACTACGGCGAGGAGACCCTGCTCGGCCTCAACCTCGCCTCCGCCGCCCGCTACCCCGAGTTCGAGGCGGAGTTGACCGAGGCGAGCGGCGGCCTGGACATCGGCTACCGCGCCTGCGGCACGCTGGCCGTGGCGCTGGACGCGGACGACCGTACGCACCTGCGCGAGCTGCACGCGCTGCAGCGGCGCTGCGGGCTGGAGTCGGAGTGGCTCACCGGCCGCGAGTGCCGCCGCCTGGAGCCGATGCTGGCGCCCGGGGTGCGCGGCGGGCTTCGCGTCGACGGCGACCACCAGGTGGATCCGCGGCGGCTGGCCGCGGCCCTGGTCGCGGCCTGCGAGCGGGCCGGCGTGCTCTTCCACCAGACCTCCGTGGAGCGGCTGACCGTCACCGCCGACCGGGCCGCCGGCGCCGTGCTCGACACCGGCGAGGAACTCGCCGCCGACCAGGTGGTGCTGGCCGCCGGCAGCCACAGCGGCCGGCTGGCCGGCCTGCCGCCGGAGGTCGTGCCGCCGGTCCGGCCGGTCAAGGGTCAGGTGCTGCGGCTGACGGTGCCGGGGGCGTACGCGCCGTTCCTCACCCGCACGGTCCGCGCCGTGGTCCGCGGCAGCCACGTCTACCTGGTGCCCCGGGAGAACGGCGAGCTGGTCGTCGGGGCCACCAGCGAGGAGCTGGGCTGGGACACCACCGTCACCGCGGGCGGGGTGTACGAACTCCTCCGCGACGCCCACGAGCTGGTGCCCGGCCTGACCGAACTCCCGCTCACCGAGACCCGGGCCGGCCTGCGCCCCGCCTCCCCCGACAACGCCCCGCTGCTGGGCCCCACGGAGCTGCCCGGCCTGCACCTGGCCACCGGGCACTACCGCAACGGCGTGCTGCTGACCCCCCTCACCGGCGAGGTGATGGCGGAGCTGCTGGCCACCGGTGAACTGCCGGAGGTGGCCCGCGCGTTCACGCCGCGCCGCTTCTCCCCCGCAGCAGTACGTGAGGAGTCCCTCGTATGACCGTGTCCGTGAACGGCGAACCCCGCGAGATCGCCGCCGGGACCACGCTGGACGCGCTGGTCGCCACCCTGACCTCGGCTCCCTCCGGGGTGGCCGCCGCCGTCAACGAGACCGTGGTGCCGCGCGGCCAGTGGCCGGCGACGGCCCTCGGCGACGGCGACCGGGTCGAGGTGCTGACCGCGGTGCAGGGAGGCTGAGCATGTCCGACCTCCTCACCCTCGGCGGCCGGACCTTCTCCTCCCGCCTGATCATGGGCACCGGAGGCGCGCCCAGCCTGGACGTCCTGGAACGCGCCCTGGTCGCCTCCGGCACCGAGCTGACCACGGTGGCGATGCGCCGCCTGGACCCCACGGTGCAGGGCTCGGTGCTCTCGGTGCTGTCCAGGCTGGGGATCCAGGTGCTGCCGAACACCGCCGGGTGCTTCACGGCCGGCGAGGCGGTGCTGACCGCGCGGCTGGCCCGGGAGGCGCTGGGCACCGACTGGATCAAGCTGGAGGTGGTCGCCGACGAGCGGACCCTGCTGCCGGACCCGGTCGAGCTGCTGGACGCCGCCGAGGTGCTGGTGGACGACGGCTTCACCGTGCTGCCGTACACGAACGACGACCCGGTGCTCGCGCGGAAGCTGGAGGACGCGGGGTGCGCGGCGATCATGCCGCTGGGGTCGCCGATCGGTTCCGGACTCGGCATCCGCAACCCGCACAACTTCCAGCTGATAACCGAGCGGGCGGGGGTGCCGGTGATCCTGGACGCGGGGGCGGGCACGGCCTCGGACGCGGCGCTGGCGATGGAACTGGGGTGCGCCGCGGTGATGCTGGCCTCCGCCGTGACGCGGGCGCAGGAGCCGGTGCTGATGGCGGGGGCGATGCGGGACGCCGTCTCCGCCGGGCGGCTGGCGTACCGGGCGGGGCGGATCCCCCGCCGGCACTTCGCCGAGGCGTCGTCCCCCGTGGAGGGCCGCGCCGCCCTGGACCCGGAACGCCCGGCCTTCTGACCGCCCGGCCGTGCCGGGCCCGGGCCCCGTCCCGGTCGGGGCCCGGCGCGGCGTGGTGCGTCACAGGTGTGCCGCAAGGCACGGGGACCCGGGCCGGGAGGCGGGGCGGCACTCGTAGAATTCCCTGGTGGATACGACCCTGGAAGACCCGCTCGTCGGGCGCGTGATCGACGGCCGCTACCGCGTCGACGCCCGCATCGCCGTCGGCGGCATGGCCACCGTCTACCGGGCCGTCGACACCCGGCTCGACCGCGTCCTCGCGCTCAAGGTGATGCACCCGGCGCTCGCCGCCGACGGCGCCTTCGTCGAGCGGTTCATCCGCGAGGCGAAGTCCGTGGCCCGGCTGGCGCACCCGAACGTGGTGGCCGTGTTCGACCAGGGCACCGACGGGCCGTACGTCTACCTCGCCATGGAGTACGTCAGCGGCTGCACCCTGCGCGACCTGCTCCGCGAGCGCGGCGCCCTGCAGCCGCGCGCCGCGCTGGACGTCCTGGAGCCGGTGCTCGCCGCCCTCGGTGCCGCCCACCGGGCCGGGTTCGTCCACCGGGACATGAAGCCCGAGAACGTCCTCATCGGCGACGACGGACGGGTCAAGGTCGCCGACTTCGGCCTGGTCAGGGCCGTGGGCTCGGTCACCGACACCACCGGCGCGGTGCTCGGCACCGTCTCCTACCTCGCGCCCGAGCAGATCGAGAACGGCACCGCCGACACCCGCGTGGACGTCTACGCCTGCGGCGTCGTGCTGTACGAGATGCTCACCGGCGGCAAGCCGCACTCCGGCGACACCCCGGCCCAGGTGCTCTACCGCCACCTGAACGAGGACGTGCCGCCGCCCTCGGCCGCCGTGGCCGGTCTGCCGGTGGAGCTGGACGAGCTGGTCGCCACCGCCACCGCGCGCAACCCCGACCTGCGCCCGTACGACGCGGTGATGCTGCTCGCGCAGGTACGCGAGGCCCGCGCCGCCCTCAGCGACGCGCAGCTCGACGCGGTGCCGCCGCAGTCGCGCGCCGAGGCCCACAGCGCCTCCGAGGACCGCACCAGCGTGGTCCCCCGGCCGGTCGCCACGTCCGCCCCCGCGGACGACGTGAGCCACACCACCCGCTTCGAGCACCCGCCGGTGCCGCCCCTGCCGCCGGGGGCGCCGTCCGGCCCGGCCCGGCGGCGGCCCTCCCGCGGCACGCTGATCGCCCTGGTGGGGACGCTGCTGGTGCTCGCGCTGGGCACCGGCGTCTGGTACATCGGCGCCGGCCAGTTCACCCGCGTACCCAGCCTGCTCGGCAAGACCGAGGCGGAGGCCCGGGACCGGCTGGCGGAGGCCGGCCTCGACGTGGGCGACGTACGCCAGGAGTTCAGCGAGACCGTCGAGCGCGGCAAGGTGATCGGCACCGACCCGGCGCCGGGCGCGCAGATCCGGGGCAACGGCTCGGTGTCCCTCGTGCTCTCCCGCGGGCCGGAGATCGTCACCGTGCCCAAGGTGAAGGGGCTCCCGCTGGAACGCGCCAAGGCCGAACTGGCGAAGGTGGGCCTGGCCCCCGGCATGGTCACCCAGGCGTTCAGCGGGGCCGTGCCGCGCGGCTCGGTCATCGGCACCGATCCCGAGGCGGGCGAGAAGCGGGCCCCGGACACGGCCGTCGCGATCGTCGTCAGCAAGGGCGCCCCGGTGGACGTGCCCGGCGTGGTCGGCTCCCCGCTGGACGACGCCCGCTCCGCGCTGGAGGGCCTGGGCCTGAAGGTGCAGGTCGCCGCGGAGCAGATCAACTCCCCGCAGCCGCAGGGCACGGTGGCCAACCAGTCGGTGGCCGCGGGAGCCAAGGCCGCCACCGGCGACACCGTGGTGCTCACCGTCTCCAAGGGGCCGCGAATGGTCCCGGTGCCCGACGTCACCGGCCGGAACGTGGAGGACGCCAAGCGGGCCCTGGAGGACGCCGGCTTCGAGGTCAAGGTGGAGAAGCCGTTCATCTCCTTCAGCGACGACGTGGCGAGCCAGTCGGTCAAGGGCGGCACGACCGCCCCCGAGGGCAGCACGATCACCATCAGGATCAAGGGACTGTGACGACAGCACTGCGCAACCCAGTGGGCGGGCACGTGCCCGTCGCCGGCGGGCTCGACCGCGTCGGGCTGACCTACGCGCGGGAGATGGGGGCCGAGACCGTACAGGTCTTCGTCGCCAACCCGCGCGGCTGGGCCACCCCCGCCGGCAACCCGGCCCAGGACGAGGCGTTCCGCGCCGCGTGCGCCGACGAGGGCATCCCGGCGTACGTGCACGCCCCGTACCTGATCAACTTCGGCTCGCACACCCCGGCGACGGTGGAGCGGTCCGTGGAGTCGCTGCGCCACTCGCTGCGGCGCGGCCGCGAGATCGGCGCGCTCGGCGTGGTCGTGCACACCGGCTCGGCGACCGGCGGACGTCCTCGCGAGAAGGCGTTCGCGCAGGTCAGGGAGCACATGCTGCCGCTGCTCGACGAGCTGACCCACGACGACGACCCGTTCCTGCTGCTGGAGTCGACGGCGGGGCAGGGCTTCTCGCTGTGCTCGCGCACGTGGGACTTCGGACCGTACTTCGAGGCCCTGGACGCCCACCCGAAGCTGGGCGTCTGCCTGGACACCTGCCACATCTTCGCCGCCGGGCACGACCTGGCGGCACCGGGCGGGACGAAGGAGACCCTGGACCTGCTGGTGGACACGGTCGGCGAGGGACGGCTGAAGCTGATCCACGCCAACGACTCCAAGGAGGGCGTGGGCGCGCACCGGGACCGGCACGCCAACATCGGCGCCGGCCACATCGGGGAGGACGCGTTCCGCGAGCTGTTCTCGCACCCCGCGACGGAGGGCGTGCCGCTGGTCATCGAGACGCCGGGCGGCAAGGAGGGGCACGCGGCGGACGTGGCCCGCCTGAAGGAGCTGCGCGAGATCCACTGACCGGTTGAGGGAATACCCCCCAGGGGTATACGGTTCTGCACATCGGCAGGACCGCATACCTTGCTTTGGGGGTTTCCGATGGAGCACGCGCACCACGACACCGAGCACATGGGTCACGCTGGACACATGGACCACAGCGGACACACCGACCACACCGGGCACGTGGACCACGCCGACCAGGCCGGTCACGGCGGTCACGGCGAGGTCAGCTGGGCCATGGCGGCGAAGGCCACCCTGCACTGCCTCACCGGCTGCGCCATCGGCGAGGTCCTCGGCATGGTGATCGGCACCGCACTGGGCTGGGGAAACGTTTCGACGATGATCCTGGCGATCGTCCTGGCCTTCTTCTTCGGGTACGCGCTCACCCTGCGCGGCATCCTCGGGGCCGGCGTCGGCTTCCGCGCCGCGGTCCGGGTGGCCCTGGCCGCCGACACCCTCTCGATCGCCGTGATGGAGCTGATCGACAACAGCGTGATCGCGCTGTGGCCCGGCGCGATGGACGCGCACCTGGCCGACCCGCTGTTCTGGTTCGTCCTGGCGATCTCCCTGCTGATCGCCTTCGTCGTGACCACCCCGGTCAACAAGTGGATGATCGGCCGCGGCAAGGGCCACGCGGTGGTGCACCGGTTCCACCACTGACGCACCGCCACACCGGAGGGCGGCACGCACCGCTCGGGGAACGGCCGGCCCGGAGCTACAGCTCCGGGCCGTCCCCCGGCTCCTCCTGGTACGAGTACCGCTGTTCGCGCCAGGGATCGCCGATGTTGTGGTAGCCGCGCTCCTCCCAGAAGCCGCGGCGGTCGGCCGTCATGTACTCCACGCCGCGCACCCACTTGGGGCCCTTCCAGGCGTAGAGGTGCGGGACCACGAGACGCAGCGGGAAGCCGTGCTCGGCGGTGAGGGGCTCACCGCCCTGGTGGGTGGCGAAGACCGTGCGCTCCGAAGCGAAGTCCGACAGACGCATGTTGGAGCTGAAGCCGTACTCGGCCCACACCATCACGTGCGTGACGGCGGGCGCGGGCGGGGCGAGTTCCAGGACGGTGCGCGCGAGCACCCCACCCCATTCGGCCCCCTGCATGCTGAACTTCGTGACGCAGTGCAGGTCCGCCACGACCGAGGCGAACGGCAGGGCCGAGAACTCCTCGTGGTTCCAGCAGTGCTTCTCGCCGTCCGTGGTGGCCCCGAAGACCCTGAATTCCCAGCGGTCCGGCTTGAACTTGGGTACGGGCCCGTAGTGGGTGACCGGCCAGCCACGCTGCAAGCGCTGCCCCGGAGGAAGCTCCAGGTGCTCTGCTCCCGGAGATTCCCGGCGTTCCGGCTGACCCATAACTCCATGGTGACAGACGGGACGGGGTGGTCATGACCAGCGGAGGCCTATTCGGGCAACTCCTACTAAGGAGGCACTTACTGGACGGCCCCCGGTGGCGGTGCAAGGATGCGCCCAACTCCCCCAGGCAGTCCTGGGCGGGGCCCGAGCCCAGCCACACGCGTTGGAAGGAGCCTCTGCGATGCAGGGCGACCCCGAGGTCCTCGAATTTCTCAACGAGCAGCTGACCGGCGAGCTGACCGCCATCAACCAGTACTGGCTGCACTACCGCATCCAGGACAACAAGGGCTGGACGAAGCTCGCCAAGTACACGCGTGAAGAGTCCATCGACGAGATGAAGCACGCGGACAAGCTGACCGAGCGCATCCTGATGCTGGACGGCCTGCCGAACTACCAGCGGCTCTTCCACGTGCGCGTCGGACAGACGATCACGGAGATGTTCCAGGCCGACCGCCAGGTCGAGGTCGAGGCGATCGACCGGCTGAAGCGGGGCATCGAGGTCATGCGCGGGAAGGGCGACATCACCTCGGCGCGGCTCTTCGAGGACATCCTGGAGGACGAGGAGCACCACATCGACTACCTCGACACCCAGCTGGAGCTGATCGAGTCCCTCGGCGAGTCGCTGTACATCGCGCAGCTGATCGAGCAACCGGAGAGCTGAGGCTCCCGGCCGGACCGCGGCACCGGCCGGTCCGCCGCGCCGGGCAGAGCCGGCAGGGCCACCGGGCCGGTCAGGCCGCCTCGGCCAGCTCGGGCTCGGGCGCGGTCTCGGCCAGCGGGGCCACGGAGGGCGCCGGGCGGGACTCGGCGAGGGCGGGGCGGGACTCGGCGAGCGCCGGGTCGGCCGCCAGCACGGCCTTCTTCTCGCCCTTCTCCAGCAGCTCGCGGCGCGGGCAGGCGCCGCGGCCGAGGAGGCCCTGGATGGTGCGGACGCAGGAGCCGCAGTCCGTGCCGGCCTTGGTCACCGAGGCGATCTGGCGGGGGGTGCAGGCGCCGTTCGCCGCGTGCTCCTCGACCTGCTTGTCGGTGATGCCGAAGCAAGAGCAGACGTACACGCGGTTCACCTCCCGGAAGGATGTTCGGTGCGCCTTCCCGATCTTCGTTTCGGTGAGGCTAACCTAACTTTACCCGGGGGCCCCGAGGCGTAAAAGCCCTGTCAACGAGAGTGGGGCGCGGATCACATCGATCCGCGCCCCACTCCCGTAGGTCTCCACCTGTTGATCGTCCTACTGGTCGCGGTACATCTCCGCGACCAGGAAGGCCAGGTCCAGCGACTGGCTGCGGTTGAGCCGCGGGTCGCAGGCCGTCTCGTAGCGCTGGTGCAGGTCGTCGACGAAGATCTCGTCGCCGCCGCCCACGCACTCGGTGACGTCGTCACCGGTGAGCTCGACGTGGATGCCGCCCGGGTGGGTGCCCAGCGCCTTGTGGACCTCGAAGAAGCCCTTGACCTCGTCGAGCACGTCGTCGAAGCGGCGGGTCTTGTGGCCGGAGGCCGCCTCGAAGGTGTTGCCGTGCATCGGGTCGGTGACCCAGGCGACGACCGCACCGGAGGCGGTGACCTTCTCGACCAGCTCCGGGAGCTTGTCGCGGACCTTGTCGGCGCCCATGCGGACGATGAAGGTCAGACGGCCGGGCTCGCGGTCCGGGTCGAGGCGGTCGATGTACGTGAGCGCCTCGTCGACCGAGGTGGTCGGGCCGAGCTTGATGCCGATCGGGTTGGCGATCTGCGAGGCGAACTCGATGTGCGCGTGGTCCAGCTGCCGGGTGCGCTCACCGATCCAGACCATGTGGCCGGAGGTGTCGTACAGCTTGCCGGTGCGCGAGTCGGTCCGGGTCAGGGCGCCCTCGTAGTCGAGCAGCAGCGCCTCGTGGGAGGCGTAGAACTCGACGGCCTTGAACTCGGCCGGGTCGGTGCCACAGGCCTTCATGAAGTTCAGGGCGTTGTCGATCTCCCGCGCGAGCGCCTCGTAGCGCTGGCCGGAGGGGGACGACTTCACGAAGTCCTGGTTCCAGGCGTGCACCTGGCGCAGGTCGGCGTAGCCACCGGTGGTGAAGGCGCGCACCAGGTTGAGCGTCGAGGCGGAGGCGTTGTACATCCGCTTCAGGCGCTCGGGGTCCGGGATCCGGGCCTCCTCGGTGAAGGCGAAGCCGTTCACCGAGTCGCCGCGGTAGGTCGGCAGGGTCACGCCGTCGCGGGTCTCGGTGTCCTTGGAACGCGGCTTGGAGTACTGGCCCGCGATGCGGCCGAGCTTGACGACGGGCACGGAGGCCGCGTAGGTCAGGACGGCGCTCATCTGGAGCAGGGTCTTGAGCTTCGCGCGGATGTGGTCGGCCGACACGGCGTCGAAGGCCTCGGCGCAGTCGCCGCCCTGGAGGAGGAACGCCTCACCCCGGGCGACGGCTCCCAGACGGGCGCGCAGCTGGTCACATTCGCCCGCGAAGACGAGCGGCGGATACGAGGCGAGGTCCGCGACGACTTCGCGCAGAGCCTCGGCATCGGGGTACTCAGGCTGCTGCGCCGCGGGCAGGTCTCGCCAGGTCGCCTTGGCGGCGACGGCTTGGGTTTCAGCGTTCACGGTCACCCCCCAAACATTACGTCGTGTCTCGCCGCGTCCGGCCCACCGACCATCTGGTGAGACGGACCGGTACAGATCCGGGCCTTCCAGGGGGTAGGGTGCACGGCATGTTCGCGCACTCGAACCAGAACTGGTGGTGGACCGCTCATCCGGCGGCCCACTGACTGCGCGTTCCCGTAGAACCGACGCGAAGGCCGCCCGAGGGGCGGCCTTCTCGCATGTCGGGGGCCGTTCCTCTCCACCCACGCCGGAAGGAACCCCACCGATGCCGATCACGAGGCTGCTGGCCGACGACTGCCCGCCCTTCGCCCTGCTCCGCCGCCGCACCCCGGGCCGCGACCACGACACCGTCGAGCTGCTGCTCGGCCCGGTCCACGAGGCCGCGCGCCTGGCCGACCTGCCGGTACGGGAGCTGCCCACGCTCGCCCTGGTGCCGTTCCGGCAGATCCGGGAGCGCGGGTTCGACGTCCGCGACGACGGCACGCCGCTCAGCGTGCTGGTCGCCGAGGAGGCGTACGAACTGCCGCTCGACGAGGTGATGGCCGCGCTGCCGGCGCACGGCGTGCGGGTGGAGGGCGGCGCGTTCGACGTCTCCGACGAGGAGTACGGCGGGATCGTGCGGCGGGTGATCGACGAGGAGATCGGCCGGGGCGAGGGCGCGAACTTCGTCATCCGCCGCACCTACACCGGCGAGATCCCGGGCTTCTCGCGGGCCGACGCGCTGGCGCTGTTCCGGCGGCTGCTGGCGGGTGAGCGGGGCGCGTACTGGACGTACGTCGTGCACACCGGGGACCGGACACTGGTCGGGGCCAGCCCGGAGGTCCACGTGCGGATGTCCGGGGGCACGGTGGTCATGAACCCGATCAGCGGGACGTACCGCTACCCGGCCGGGGGCCCGACCGCCGACTCCCTCCTCGCCTTCCTCGGGGACCGCAAGGAGACCGAGGAGCTGTCGATGGTGGTCGACGAGGAGCTCAAGATGATGTGCACCGTCGGCGACATGGGCGGCGTCGTCGTGGGGCCGCGGCTGAAGGAGATGGCACACCTCGCGCACACCGAGTACGAGCTGCGCGGGCGGTCCTCGCTGGACGTGCGGGAGGTGCTGCGGGAGACCATGTTCGCGGCGACCGTGACCGGCTCCCCGGTGCAGAACGCGTGCCGGGTGATCGAGCGGTACGAGGTGGGCGGGCGGCGCTACTACGCGGGCGCGCTGGCCCTGCTGGGCCTGGACGCGAACGGGGCGCAGACCCTGGACTCCCCCATCCTGATCCGGACGGCCGAGATCTCCCCGGAGGGCACGCTGCGGGTGCCCGTCGGGGCGACGCTGGTGCGGCACTCCGACCCGGCCGGCGAGGTGGCCGAGACGCACGCGAAGGCGGCCGGGGTGCTGGCGGCGCTGGGGGTGCGGCCGGGGGCCCCGGCGCCGGCCGCCGGCGGTGCGGGGCGGCTGGCCGACGATCCGCGGGTGCAGGAGGCGCTGGCCGCCCGGCGCGCGGACCTGGCGCCGTTCTGGCTGCGGATGCAGGAGCGGGTGGCTCCGGTGGCCGGGCACGCGCTGGTGGTGGACGCGGAGGACACGTTCACGGCGATGCTGGCGCACGTGCTGCGGGCGGCGGGCCTGGAGGTGACCGTACGGCGGTACGACGAGCCGGGGCTGCGGGAGGCCGCGCTGGCGCACCGGGGGCCGGTGGTGCTGGGCCCGGGCCCGGGGGATCCGGCGGACGCCGGGGACCCGAAGATGCGGTTGCTGCGGGGGCTGGCGCGGGAGCTGCTGCGGTCGCACCGGGACGGGCTGCTGGGGGTGTGCCTGGGGCACGAGCTGATCGCGGCGGAGCTGGGGCTGCCGCTGGTGCGGAAGGCGGAGCCGGCGCAGGGGGCGCAGACGCGGATCGACTTCTTCGGGTCGCCGGAGACGGTGGGCTTCTACAACACCTACACGGCCGCGTGCGACGCGGAGGCCGCGGCGGAGCTGCTGGCGCACGGCGTCGAGGTCTCCCGGGACCCCGCCTCGGGTGAGGTCCACGCCCTCCGCTGCACGGCGCGGGCCTTCGCGGGCGTCCAGTTCCACCCGGAGTCGGTCCTCACCCTCCGGGGCGCTGCCCTCCTGTCGTCCCTGGTCCGCACCCTGACCCCCGCGTAGGGGATCCGCCCGGCCCCCGCCCCGGCGCCCGGGCCGGTGCGGGGGCCGGGCCGGTGCGGGGGCCGGGCCGGTGCGGGCGCCGGGAGCGCCCGGCGCGGGACGGTCAGGTGAGGGTGTTCTCCGAGCGGTGGCCCGCGAGGTAGTCCGCCACGTTGCGGACCGTCGCCTCGATGATCTGGCCCACCGCGTCGTGGGTGTAGTACGCCTGGTGCGACGTGACCACCACGTTCGGGAACGTGATCAGCCGGGCCAGCGTGTCGTCCGGGACCGCCTCCAGCGACTTGTCCAGGAAGAAGACGCCCGCCTCGGCCTCGTACACGTCCAGGCCCACGCCGGTGAAGCGCCCGGCCCGCAGCTCCGCGACCAGCGCCTCGGTGTCCACCAGGCCGCCCCGGCTGGAGTTCACCAGGATGGCGTCGTCCTTCATGGACTTCAGCGCGGCGGAGTCGATGATGTGGTGCGTCGCGTCCATCAGCGGCACGTGCAGGCTGACCAGGTCGGCGGAGGCGAGCAGGGCCTCCTTGTCCACGTACTTCATGCCCAGCTCCAGGCAGCGCGGGTTCTCCGCCACGTCCCAGCCGAGCAGGTTCATCCCGAAGCCGTGCGCGATCCGGGTGAACGCCTCGCCGATCTTGCCGGTGCCGAGCACGCCCGCGGTGCGGCCGTGCATGTCCCGGCCGAGCAGTCCGTTCAGCCGGAAGTCGAAGTCCCGCGTGCGGTTCGAGGCGCGGACGATCCGCCGGTTGACCGCCATGGCCAGGGTCCAGGCGAACTCGGCCACCGCGTAGGGCGAGTAGTACGAGACCCGGCTGACCGTCATGCCGAGGGACTTCGCCACGTCGAGGTCGATGTTGTTGAAGCCGGTGGACCGCTGGGCGATCATCTTCGTCCCGCCGGCCGCCAGGGTCCGCAGCACCCGCCCGCTGAGGTCGGCGTTGACGCTGGAGCTGACCACCTCGTAACCGGCCGCGATCGGCGCGGTGTCCTCGCTGAGGAAGACGCCGAGGCAACGCACCTCGTGTTGTCCTGCGAAGGCCCGTTCCAGGAGGGGCGCCTCGTCGGCGGTCACACCGAATGCCAGGATTTCCACGCTCTGCTCCCCTTTTGTAGCCATGGGCCGCATATGGCGATCTTCACCGGATAGGTGATCATTGCCGAATATACGGCCCGGGCCTCCGCACTGCCCCCGGGAGCGGGCGCCTCAGCCGAAGAAGACCCCGGCCTCCCGGTACAGCTCCGGGTCCACCGTCTTCAGCTTGGCCGTCGCCTCGGCGATCGGCACCCGCACGACGTCCGTGCCGCGCAGCGCGACCATCTTCCCGAAGTCGCGGTCCCGCACCGCGTCGATCGCGTGCAGTCCGAAGCGGGTGGCCAGCCAGCGGTCGTACGCGCTGGGGGTGCCGCCGCGCTGCACGTGCCCGAGGACGGTCGTACGGGCCTCCTTGCCCGTACGGGCCTCGATCTCCTTGGCCAGCCACTCCCCCACGCCGGACAGCCGGACGTGCCCGAAGGAGTCGAGCGAGCCGTCCTTGAGCACCATGTCGCCGTCCTTGGGCATGGCCCCCTCGGCGACCACCACGATCGGCGCGTAGCTGGCCTTGAAGCGGGAGGTCACCCAGGCGCAGACCTGGTCCACGTCGAAGCGCTGCTCGGGGATGAGGATGACGTTCGCCCCGCCGGCGAGGCCGGAGTGCAGGGCGATCCAGCCGGCGTGGCGGCCCATCACCTCGACGACCAGCACGCGCATGTGCGACTCGGCAGTGGTGTGCAGCCGGTCGATGGCCTCGGTGGCGATGCCGACGGCGGTGTCGAACCCGAAGGTGTAGTCGGTGGCCGAGAGGTCGTTGTCGATGGTCTTCGGCACGCCGACGCAGGGGATGCCGTACTCCTCGTACAGCCGGGCCGCGACGCCGAGCGTGTCCTCGCCGCCGACCGCGATCAGGGCCTCGACCTCGTACTTGGCCAGGTTGTCCTTGATCCGGCGGACGCCGTCGTCCGTCTTGAAGGGGTTGGTGCGCGAGGAGCCGAGGATGGTGCCGCCGCGCGGCAGGATGCCGCGGACCGCGGGGATGCCGAGCGGGACGGTGTCGCCGTCGAGGGGGCCGCGCCAGCCGTCCCGGAAACCGATGAAGTCGTACGCGTACTCCTGGACGCCCTTGCGGACGACCCCCCGGATCACCGCGTTCAGCCCGGGGCAGTCGCCACCGCCGGTCAGCACTCCGACCTTCATGGAATCCTCCCTTTCGCCATAAAGGGCCCCAAGGGCCCGCATGGCGGCCACGCTAGTGGTGACGCAGGTCACCCCGAGCGCACCCGAAGGGTCAATTCCGGTGAGATCACGGGTACTTGCGTAGACGCTTTCACCCGTAAGGGGAGCTACTCGTCGTCGAGGCCACGCTCGATCGCGTACCGGACCAGCTCCACCCGGTTGTGCAGCTGGAGCTTGCCCAGGGTGTTCTGCACGTGGTTCTGGACGGTCCGGTGCGAGATCACCAGCCGCTCGGCGATCTGCTTGTACGACAGGCCCTTGGCGACGAGGCGCAGCACCTCCGTCTCCCGGTCGGTCAGCTGCGGGGCCTTGGGCACGTCCGGGGCGGCCGGGGCGGGGTCGGAGGCCAGCCGGCGGTACTCGCCCAGCACCAGGCCGGCCAGGCCCGGGGTGAAGACCGGGTCGCCGACGGCGGTACGGCGCACCGCGTCGATCAGCTCGTCGGCGCCGGCGGACTTCAGCAGGTAGCCGGTGGCGCCGGACTTCACCGCCTCCAGCACGTCCGCGTGCTCACCGCTGGCGGAGAGCACCAGCACCCGGAGCGCCGGGTTGGCGCCGACCAGCTCCTTGCAGACCTGCACGCCGGGCATGCCGGGCAGGTTCAGGTCCAGCACCAGCACCTCGGGGTCCGCGGCCTTGGCGCGGCGGACCGCTCCCGGCCCGTCCCCGGCGGTGGCCACGATCTCGCAGCCGGCCGCGGCGAGGTCGCGGGCGACCGCGTCCCGCCACATCGGGTGGTCGTCCACGACCATCACCTTGATCGCGCGCTCTTCGCTCATCGTCCCGCTCCCGCCCCGTTCCGTGGAACCTTCAGCTCTACTTCGGTGCCCTGCCCCGGTACGGAGACCAGGTCGGCGGTGCCGCCCAGGTCCCGCAGCCTGCCGCGGATGGACAGGGCCACGCCCATCCGCCCCTCCCCCTCGGCCTGCACCAGGCGGCCCTCGGGGATGCCGGGACCGTCGTCCCGGACGGTCACGATCACCTCGTCCGTCCAGTCCTCGACCAGGATCCAGGCCCGGGCCGTCTCCCCGGCGTGCCGGCGGACGTTGTCGAGGGCGGCGCTGACGGCCGCGGCCAGCTCGCGGGCCGCCGGCGCCGGCAGCACGACCGGCGCGCCGGGCTCGGCGAAGCTGACCCGGGACCCGGCGTGCGGGGCCAGCAGGGCCCGCAGGTCCAGCTCCGCCGGCTCGTCCGCGCCGGGCTCCTCGACCTCCTCCGCGCTGACCAGCGCCCCCTGGGCCGCGTCGCGCGAGACCCGGGAGGCCGGCAGCAGTCCGCTGGAGACCAGGGTGCGCAGCGCCACCTCCTGCTCGCCCGCCATCCGGCCCAGCTCGGCGGCCTCGCCGCCCAGGGCGGTGCCGCGCCGCTGCACCATGGCCAGCACCTGGAGCACCCCGTCGTGGATGTCCCGGGCCAGCCGCTCCCGCTCGCGGGTGGCCGCCTCGATCTCCAGGGCCCGCGCGAGGGTGTTCTCACTGGCGCGGGCGACCTCGACGACGTATCCGATGGCGATCGAGGCGACCCACACCAGCAGCACGTTGTGCACGGTGTCGCGGGTGGGTGCGCCGCGCTGGACCACGTTGGCCACCGCCACGAAGGTGGAGGCGAAGCAGGCCCACCGCCAGCCGCCCTTGAGCGCGAAGGCGAGGACCGAGCCCGCCGTCCAGATGGACGGCAGCGTCGGCCCGCCCTCGGCGATCCGCCGGGCCGAGTCCGCGACCGGGGTGAGCAGGATGCCCACCATGGCGACGGTGAGGTCGGCGCCCAGGAAACGCTTGGTGCAGGCGGCGGCTCCGGCGACCTTGGGCAGGGTGGCCAGGGTCCACACCACGAGGACGGCGAGGTACGCGACCGCCACCCAGGGCCGGACGAACTGGCGGTACGCGGAGACGAACAGCAGCACCGCGTAGCCCGCGGTCAGCAGGCGGTACGCGGTCAGCGCCCGCCACAGCGGCTGCTCCACGGACATGCGCACGACGCGCTCGCGCTTGGCCATCCCCACCCCCGGGCGGTGCCTGCGACCGCCTGTCCGTACGTACTGCCGGCGGCCGGCCGCCCGGTGCCACCGGTGCGACCGGCGTCCGGTCTACTGCTCCTGCTGTCCGGCCTCTGCGGCCTTCTGCGCCTTCTCGGCCTGCGCGGCCTCCTTGGCGGCTTCCTTCGCCGCGTCCTTGGCGGCCTTCTCGGCATCGGCGATCTGCCGCTTCGCGGCGGTCGCGTAGATGTCGACGTACTCCTGGCCGGAGAGCTTCATGATCTCGTACATGACCTCGTCGGTCACCGAGCGGAGGATGAAGCGGTCGCCGTCCATGCCCTGGTACCGGCTGAAGTCGAGGGGCTTGCCGATCCGGATGCCCGGGCGCATCAGCTTGGGGATCACCTTGCCGGGCGGCTGGATCTTCTCGGTGTCGATCATGGCCACGGGGATCACCGGGGCGCCGGTGGCCAGTGCCACGCGGGCCAGGCCGCCGGGCTTGCCGCGGTAGAGGCGGCCGTCGGGCGACCGGGTGCCCTCGGGGTAGATGCCGAACAGCTCGCCGCGCTCGATGACCTCGATGCCGCTCTTGATGGCGGCCTCGCCGGCACCGCGGGCGCCGGAGCGGTCCACGGGGAGCTGGCCCACGCCCTTGAAGAAGGCCGCGGTCAGCTTGCCCTTGACGCCCGGGGAGGTGAAGTACTC
The DNA here is from genome assembly GCF_044759225.1 of Streptomyces sp. NPDC101132. Lineage (NCBI taxonomy): Bacteria > Bacillati > Actinomycetota > Actinomycetes > Kitasatosporales > Streptomycetaceae > Streptomyces > Streptomyces sp. NPDC101132. Next base: position 279,445 of record NZ_JBIVYX010000003.1, on the reverse strand, counting down.
GGCCTTGGCGATGAAGGTCACCTTGCGGTCGAGGACCGCAGGCAGGAAGAACGAGTCGGAGAAGGAGAGGTGGTTGCTCGCGAGGATCGCCGGGCCTTCGGCGGGGATGTTCTCGAGGCCCTCCACCCAGGGCCTGAAGGCGAGCTTCAGTGAGCCCCCGATGGAGAACTTCATTGCGCCGTAGATCAACTCGAAAGCCTTCCTGTGTCCGTCGATCAGACCTTAACCCCTGGCGGGCCCGCGATCCCTCCCGCGGCACCCCCCGAAGCCCTGGTGGGCGGCGGGGCGCCGACCCTGGCCCGTGTCACCCCGGTCGCGTACCGTGAAGTACACACGGCGCACCCCCTCGTTACATCCCTCTGTGCCCCCTCGTTTCGCGCATGAGCCCCCCGCGGGCCCCCGTGACCCGCGCCTTCCGCGCCCTCATGAACAGGAGACCCTCGTGCCCGTCCTCCCTGGAGCCGAGCCGTTCCGCCACGAGGGCGGAGAGGTCGGCGTACTCCTCTGCCACGGCTTCACCGGCTCCCCGCAGTCGCTGCGCCCCTGGGCGGAGTACCTCGCGGACCGCGGTCTGAGCGTCTCGCTGCCGCTGCTGCCGGGCCACGGCACGCGCTGGCAGGACATGCAGCTCACCGGGTGGCAGGACTGGTACGCGGAGGTGGACCGGGCCCTGCGGGAGCTGCTGGACCGCTGCGAGAAGGTCTTCGTCTTCGGCCTGTCGATGGGCGGCGCCCTGACGCTGCGGCTGGCGGCCAGGCACGGGGACGCCGTCGCCGGCATCGTCGTGGTCAACCCGGCGAACAAGGTCCACGACCCGCTCGCCGTGGCCCTCCCGGTGGCCAAGCACTTCATCCGCTCCACCCCGGGCATCGCCAGCGACATCGCGAAGCCGGGCGCGGCGGAGGTCGGCTACGACCGGGTGCCGACCCGCGCCGCGCACTCGCTGCGGCAGTTCCTGCGCATGGTGGACGGCGAGCTGCCGCAGGTCACGCAGCCGATGCTGCTGCTGCACAGCCCCCAGGACCACGTGGTGCCGCCGGTGGACTCGGCGCGGATCCTGAGCCGGGTGTCCTCCACGGACGTGACGGAGACCCTGCTGGAACAGAGCTACCACGTCGCGACGTTGGACCATGATGCGGACCGCATCTTCGAGGACTCGTACGCATTCGTCGCCCGACTCGCTCCGCAGGTCGGAGCGATCGGCATGGAGGGGACGGCCACCGGTGGCTGAGCAGGACGGCAAGATCTCCAACGGCGGCGGCGAGCCGCTGGACGAGGAAGCGGCCTGGGCCGCGATCGTCGCGGGGTACGGCGAGGAGCCGGCGGACCCGCCGGGTGCGCGCCCGTTCAAGCCGATCGAGGACCTGCTGCTGCCGGAGCCCGAGGAGCCGGAGGCGCCCGCCGCGCCGAAGGGTGCCGAGGAGACCGACGAGCCCGCCCCCAAGCCCGCTCTGGGCAGCTCGGTGGTCTTCGCCCCGGGCGTGGGCGCGGGTCCGCGCGACCACACCCTCGCGGAGCCGGACGAGGACGACCCGGACGAGGGCCACTTCGTCCAGCCGGACCCGGAGCTCCCCGAGGCCGACACCACGTCGAAGTTCGCGTGGCTGGCGGTGGTGGGCGGCCCGGTGCTGCTGCTGCTCGCGGTGCTGCTCCAGTGGGAGATGACCTGGTGGCTCACCACGCTGGGGGTGGGCGGCTTCCTGGGCGGCTTCGCCACGCTGGTCGCCCGCATGCACCAGGGCGACGACGAGGACGACGACCCGGGCCGGGGCGCCGTCGTCTAGCGGGACGTGACGGGGAAGGGCGGGCCGCACGGCGGCCCGCCCTTCCGTGTTCCCGGGCCAGGGAGCGCGGCCCGGGGGGGGCACGGTCTAGGCGGGCAGCCGGAGGGCCGCCAGCACCGGCAGGTGGTCCGTCGCGCCGGCGAGGTCCGCGGCGGAGACGCCCGGCAGCCCCACGGGGACCCCGCAGCCCAGCACCTCCACCCCCTTCGAGGCGAAGACGGCGTCGATACGGCGCTCCGGGCGCCCGGCGGGGAAGGTGGCCTCCGCACCCCACGGCCGTACCGCCCGGCAGTCCTGGAGCTCGGCCGCCAGCAGCCCGAAGGCGCTGCCCTCGGGCCCTTCGTTCAGGTCGCCGGCGGCGACCGCGTACGGGACGTCCAGCTCCCGCAGCCGGTCCAGCAGCAGCCCGGCCTGGGCCCGCCGCTCCTCGCGGCGCAGCGAGAGGTGGGCGGAGACCACCCCGACCCGGGCCGCGCCGAAGCGGACCACGGCCGTCGCGAAGCCCCGCCGGTGCGTGCCGGGGGTCAGCGGCAGCAGCACGTCCTCGGTGCGCTCCACGAAGGCCCGCAGCGAGCACAGCAGCAGCGGCCCGGCCGCCGTGGCGCCGCCGCCGAGGACGACGAGGTCGGTCTTCGCGGCCAGCCGGGCCGCGTGCTTGCGCCAGCGGAAGAACCTGGGTGCCTCCTGGACGAAGACCAGGTCGGGGGCGCAGGCGCGGATGACCCGGGCCAGCGCGTCCTCGTCGTCGCGCAGCGAGCGGACGTTGTAGCTGAGCACCCGGATCACCGCGGAACCGTCCGCATCGGTACGGGAGTTGGGGAGGTCGGGAATCGCCATGGGGCCCAACATAGGCAGTTGCCCGCCGCGCCCCCAGAGGGCACGACGGGCAACCGCGCGGAATCGGGTGGCCGGGGCCGCCGGGACTAGCCCTGGCGGGCCAGGTCCGCGGCGCCGACCAGGCCGGCCTCGCCGCCGAGCTGCGCGGCCAGCACCTGCGCGTGCGGGCGGAACTGGCCGCCGATCAGCCAGCGGCGGAAGGACTTGCGGATCGGCTCCAGCACCAGCTCGCCCTCGTCGGAGACGCCGCCGCCGACGATGAAGGCGGACGGGTCGAAGAGCGAGGCCAGGTCGGCCAGGCCCGCGCCGGCCCAGCGGGCCAGCTCGCGGAACGAGTCGACGGCCACCGGGCAGCCCTGACGGGCGGCCTCGCTGATGTGCTTGCCCTCGATGCCCTCGACGGTGCCGTCGCCCAGGGAGAACAGGATCCGCGCGTTCTCGGGCGTGGCGTTGGCCCGCTGCTTGGCGTACCTGACCAGGGCGCGGCCGGAGGCGTACTGCTCCCAGCAGCCCTGGCTGCCGCAGCCGCAGAGCAGGCCGTCGGGGACGACCCGGATGTGGCCGAACTCGGCGGCCACGCCGAAGCGGCCGCGGCGGAGCTTGTTGCCGATGATGATGCCGCCGCCGAGGCCGGTGCCGAGGGTGATGCAGATGACGTCGTCGTGGCCCTGGCCGGCGCCGAAGCGGTACTCGCCCCAGGCCGCGCAGTTCGCGTCGTTCTCGACGACGACGGGCAGGCCGATGCGCTGCTCGACCTTGTCCTTGAGCGGCTCGTGGCGCCAGTTGATGTTCGGCGCGAAGAGGACGGTGGCGCGCTTGTCGTCCACGTAGCCGGCCGCGCCGATGCCGACGGCCTCGATGTTGTGGCCGCTGCTGACCACGGCCACGGCGGAGCAGATCGCGTCCGTCACGCCGTCCGCGGTGGGCGGGGTGGGCACCTTGTACGTCTCAAGGATGGTGCCCTCTTCGTCGACCACTCCGGCCGCGATCTTCGTGCCGCCGATGTCGACGCCGATGGTGAGTCCCATTAGTCCCTCGGTTTCCGGTCAAACCCCGCCACGGCCAACCGTACCCGAGCGCGGCGGTGCCTCAGTCGAGGTCGATGCGCTCCGTCGGCCCGGGGCCCTCGTCGTCCGGGCCCTGCGACGTCGGGTCCTCCCAGGGCCGTCGCCCGGAGTCCCCGGCCGGGGTGCCGCGCGTCCAGCGGGCCTCGTGGCCCGACACGGCGGAGCGGTAGGCGGCCAGCAGCTCGCCGCCGGCGGCCGCGAGGTGGTCGAAGACCTCCGGATTGCGCTCGATGACGGGTTCGACCGCGGACTTCGCCTGGTTGACGAACTGGCGTACGGCGCCCTGGGCGGCCGCGCCGAACAGGGGGTTGTTCAGGCTCGCGACCTTGTCGGCCACGGCCTCGACCAGCTTGAGCAGCTCCTCGGCGGCGGTGCCGGGCGCCTGCGCGGCGCCGTCCTGCTCCGCCCGGCGGCGCGCCCGCTCGGCGGCGAGGTCCTCGGCACAGGCGGAGGCCCAGGCGTCGTCGTCGGAGGGGCGGTCGGTGGCCTCGCTCATGGCGGACTCCTGCGGCAGCTGCGGACTGACACCTCCGACGTTACCCGAACGGCGGCACGGCGTTGCCGGGCCCGTCTCAGGGCCGGGTGCCGGCGCCCGGTCAGCGGCTGGGCCAGAGGGCCGGGTCCGGGGTGAAGCGGATGGCCAGCTCGCCGTCGCGCAGGGCCGCGCCGGAGACGGTGCAGCGGCGCGGTGCGGAGGGCAGGGGAACGATCCTGCGGAACGGCCCGGCCGTCAGCAGCAGCTCGTCCCCGCGGCGGACCAGGTCCAGGCCGTCCTTGCGCGCCCCGGGCAGCGGGATGCGCCAGAGCAGCACCCCGTCGTCCGAGAGTCGGTCCTCCACGGGCCAGGGGGCCCGCGGTCCGGGCAGGCCGGAGGCGGCGGGGGCGGTGCGGGAGGCCGGCTCGCCGGTGCCGCCGGGGGCACCCGCGCCGGCGGTACCGCCGGCGCCTCCGGTCCCGGCGGTGCCGGCCGGGCCGTCGGCCCGTACGCCGTCCCCCGGCGCCAGCAGCGCCAGGTCCTCGGCTCCGCGCGGGTCGTGGCCGAGGTGCGGGAGGCGCTCGGCGTCCGGCCACTCGGCCAGGCACTTGTCCTGCTGGGCGGCCAGGGTGGCCAGCCAGGTGTCGGCGGACTCGCGCGGGAGGACCCGGTTGGCGACCACCCGGTCGACCGGGATCTGGTGCAGGGCGAGCCCGAGGAGTCCGGTGCGCACGGCGTCGGCACCGGCCGGTCCCGGCTCGGCGACGATCCGTACGGCCGTACCCGGGTGCTCGACGACCCGCTGGACGGCGGCCAGCTCGGTGTCCCACCGGGCGGCGGTCTCGTACAGCCACTGGGCGGGCATGGGCACGCCGGCGAGCTGGGCCAGTACGGGGCGCAGGGCGCGGGCGGCCTGCCGCTCGGCGGGCAGCAGGCGGCGCAGGTAGCGGCGGAGCTGCTCGGGGAGGGCGAGGAGGTCGATGGCCTGGCGGAGCGGGGGCAGGTCCACGACGACGAGGTCGTACGCGGCGCCCTCCGCGGCCCGGCGCAGGGCCCTGAGCAGCGCGAACTGCTCCGCACCCGGCAGGGCGGTCATCTCCTCGGCCTGGAGCGGGCGGGCGCCCAGCAGGGAGAGGACGGCGGTGCCGCGGGTCTGGAGGGCGGCCAGCTCCTCGCGGAAGGTGGTGTCGGAGTCGACGTGGCACACGTCGACCCCGCCGGCCGTGCCGAGCACGGCGTCGAGCCGCTGCCGGTCCTCACCGGTGACGAGCAGGGTACGGCTGCCGTTCCGGGCTCCGTCCAGGGCCGTGGCCGCCGCCACGGTGGTCCGTCCGGCCCCGCCGGGGCCCGTGACGAGAAGGGTGCGCATGCGTGTGCCGTGCTCTCTGCTGGTGGTGCGGGTCCCGCGCCGGGTGCGGCCCGCACCTCCCGGCCCGCACCCGTCGCCGGACCGGTGGGGTCAGGCGGACTCGACGCGCTTCTTCAGGCCTGCCAGGGCGCGGTCGATGATGACCTTCTCGGCCTTGCGCTTGATCATGCCGAGCATGGGGATCTTGACGTCCACGGTCAGCTGGTAGGTGACCTCGGTACGGTCCCCGGCGCCCAGCGGGGCGAGCCGGTACGAGCCGTCCAGCACCCGCAGCATCTGCGACTTGACCAGCGTCCAGCTGACCTCGTCGGTGCCCTTCCAGGTGTACGCCAGCGTGTGGTCGTCCTTGATCGCGCCCGCGTCCAGCAGCAGCCGGACCTGCTCGGCGCGCCCCTCGGCGTCGGTGGCGAGCACCTCCGCCTCCTTCACCTCGCCCGTCCACTCCGGGTAGCGGGCGAAGTCGGCGATCACGGCCATGACGTCGGCCGGGGACGCCTCGATCGTGATGCTGGAGCTGGTGTGTTCCGCCATCGGTGCGGCTCCTCCAGAGGCTCGTTACGGGGGTCGGACGCCTTGCGGCGTCGCGTGAAGGCTACCGCGCGTGTGCGGGGTCACCACTCCAGGGCCCAGGGCCGGCCGGTGGAGGCGAAATGCCCGACGTTCACGCACTCGGTGGCCCCGATGCGCATGCGCGGGGCGAGCGGCTGGTGGACGTGGCCGAAGAGCGCGTACCGGGGGCGGGTGCGCCGGATCGCGTCCAGCAGCGCGGCGCTGCCGCGCTCGAACCGGCGCGCGACGGTGTCGTAGCAGAGCTCCGGGACGTCCGGCGGGATGTGCGAGCAGAGGACGTCGACCTCGCCGAGGGCCTCGACCTTCGCCGCGTACTCCTCGACGTCGATCTCGTAGGGGCTGCGCATGGGCGAGGGCAGGCCGCCGCCGACGAAGCCGAAGACCAGGCCGCCGATCTCGGTGCGCTCGCCGTCGAGGACGGTGGTGCCCTCCCGGGCGTACTCCGGCCAGAGCGCCGGTATGTCGACGTTGCCGTAGGTGGCGTACGTCGGGGTGGAGAAGGCCGCGAACATCTCCTCGTACTGGCGGCGGACCGCGCCCTCGATGGCCGCCTCGCGGTCGATGCCGGCCCACAGCCGGCGGCCGAGGGCGCGGGCCTCCTCGAAACGGCGCTGCGTGCGCAGCTCCACGATGAGGTCGGCGTTCTCCACGCCGAAGAGGTCGGGGAAGATGCCGCGCGAGTGGTCGGCGTAGTCGAGGAAGAGCACCAGGTCACCGAGGCAGATCAGGGCGTCGGCGCCCTCCCCGGCCCGCGCCAGGGCCTCCGCGTTGCCGTGGACGTCGCTCACCACGTGCACCCGGTTCCGCTTGCGGCCGCCGTCCGGGCTTGCCCCCGCAGCCGTGGAACGGCCGGTTCCGGCCCCGTGCTTACCGCTGATCGCACCCATGCCGATCACCCTAGGTGGGGCGGCCTGCGCCTGGGTAGAGGCGGCCGGACCTGCGGTTACTTCTCAGTCGCAAAACGGGTGGACTACTGTCGGCAACGTATGGCCGCGTCATGTGACGCACGGAACATCTGGCCGGGACCCCCTATCGGGAACCCACTACCGGTGGGTAACGTCCGGTCGGTCCACATCGTGGCGATGGCGCCCCAGAGGAGCAGCAGTCTTGCGCGAGTTCAGCCTTCCGGCCCTGTACGAGGTCCCGTCGGACGGGAATCTCACGGATCTCATCCGCCGCAATGCCGCTCAGCATCCCGACACCGCCGTGATGAGCCGCAAGGTCGGCGGCGCGTGGGCGGACGTCACCGCCACCGAGTTCCTGGCCGAGGTGCGGGCGACCGCGAAGGGCCTGATCGCGGCCGGCGTGCGGCCCGGCGACCGGGTGGCCCTGATCTCGCGCACCCGCTACGAGTGGGTGCTCACCGACTTCGCGATCTGGACCGCGGGCGCCGTGACGGTGCCGGTGTACGAGACCAGCTCGCCCGAGCAGATCCAGTGGATCCTCGGCGACTCCGGCGCCACCGCCGCCGTCGTCGAGAGCCCCGCGCACCGCGAGGCGCTCGCCGGCATCCGCGACGCGCTGCCCGAGCTGAAGCACGTGTGGGAGGTCGAGGCGGGCGGCATCGAGGAGCTGCGCGCCGCCGGCGCCGAGGTCTCCGAGGAGCTGGTCGACGAGCGCACCTCGCTCGCGAACGCCGACGACATCGCGACCATCGTCTACACCTCGGGCACCACCGGCCGCCCGAAGGGCTGCGTGCTGACGCACCGCAACTTCTTCGCGGAGTGCGGCAACGTGGTGGAGCGCCTGAAGCCCCTGTTCCGCACCGGCGAGTGCTCGGTGCTCCTCTTCCTCCCGGCCGCGCACGTCTTCGGCCGGCTGGTGGAGGTGGCGTCCGTCCTGGCGCCGATCCGGCTGGGCTGCGTACCGGACATCAAGAACCTCACGGACGAGCTGGCGAGCTTCCGTCCGACGCTGATCCTCGGCGTGCCGCGGGTCTTCGAGAAGGTCTACAACTCGGCGCGCGCCAAGGCGCAGGCCGACGGCAAGGGCAGGATCTTCGACGCGGCGGCCGAGACGGCGATCGCGTACAGCCGGGCGCTGGACGTGCCGGGCGGCCCGTCCTTCGGGCTGAAGCTCAAGCACAAGATCTTCTCGAAGCTGGTCTACAGCAAGCTCCACACGGTGCTCGGCGGGCGCGGCGAGTACGCGATCTCGGGCGGCGCCCCGCTGGGGGAGCGGCTCGGCCACTTCTTCCGCGGCATCGGCTTCACCGTCCTGGAGGGCTACGGCCTGACCGAGTCCTGCGCGGCCACGGCCTTCAACCCGTGGGACCGGCAGAAGATCGGTACGGTCGGCCAGCCGCTGCCGGGGTCCGTGGTGCGGATCGCGGACGACGGCGAGGTGCTGCTGCACGGCGAGCACGTGTTCCGGGAGTACTGGAAGAACGAGGCGGCCACGGCCGAGGCGCTGACCGACGGCTGGTTCCACACCGGTGACGTCGGCACGCTCGACGAGGACGGCTACCTCGCGATCACCGGCCGCAAGAAGGAACTGATCGTCACGGCGGGCGGCAAGAACGTGGCCCCCGCGGTGATCGAGGACCGGATCCGGGCGCACGCGCTGGTCGCGGAGTGCATGGTGGTCGGCGACGGCCGCCCGTTCGTGGGCGCGCTCGTCACCATCGACGAGGAGTTCCTGGGCCGTTGGGCGCAGGACAACGACAAGCCCGCCGGGTCCACGGCCGCCTCGCTGCGCGAGGACGCGGACCTGATCGCCGCGGTGCAGAAGGCCGTGGACGACGGCAACGCCGCCGTCTCCAAGGCGGAATCGGTGCGGAAATTCCGCATTCTGCCCTCCCAGTTCACCGAGGAGTCGGGGCACATCACGCCGTCGCTGAAGCTGAAGCGCAACGTCGTGGCGAAGGACTTCGCCGACGAGATCGAGGCGATCTACCGCGGCTGAGCCGCGGTCCGCCGGGGGCCCGTCAGCGCGGGTCCTCGGCGAGGACCCGGGCCATGTTCCGCTCGGCGAGCGCGGTGATGGTGACGAACGGGTTGACGCCCAGCGAGCCCGGGATCAGGGAGCCGTCCACCACGTACAGGCCCGGGTACCCCCGGGCCCGGCCGTAGCCGTCGGTGGCCTCGCCGAGCACGCAGCCGCCGAGCGGGTGGTACGTGAAGGTGTCGGCGAAGGCCTTGTTGTCGCCGAAGAGGTCGTACCGGTACATCGTCACGTTGGTGCGGTTGATCCGGTCGAAGAGGCACTTGGCGGCGTTCACCGAGGGCGTGTTCTGGCCGCGTGACCAGTGCAGCCGTGCCGAGTCGGTGGCCGGGTCGTAGCTGAAGGTGCCGCGCTCCGGGTTCTTCGTGATGGCCAGGTACATGCTGATCCAGTGCTCCAGGCCCATCGGCAGCGGGGCGATCTCGGCGAACACCGGGTTGGCTGCGTTGTCCCAGTCGTCGATGCCCAGGGCCGGCATGGTGGCCTGGTTGACGCCCACGGTGTCCCACAGGTGGTTGGCCCGGGCCGTCATGATGTTCCCGTTGCCGCCCCAGTTGGTGCCGACCCGGGGGCTGAGGCCGGGCAGGGTGCCGGTCTCGCGGGCGCGCAGCAGGATCTCGGTGGTGCCGAGGCTGCCCGCGCCGAGGAAGAGCTGCCGGCAGCCGATCTCCTTCCGCTCGACGACCGCTCCCGTGAGGTCGATGCGGTGCACGGTGAGGACGTACGTGCCGTCCGGCTCCCGGCGTACCGCGACGACCTTCTGGAGCGTCTCGATGGTGACGTTGCCGGTGCCGAGGGCGGCGGCGAGGTAGGTCTTGTCGACGCTCTTCTTGCCGTGGTTGTTGCCGTAGATGACCTCTCCGGCCAGGGCCGACTTCGGGACCTGGCCGGCGGCCTCGCGCTGCATGTAGCCGAAGTCGTAGACGTTGGGCACGAACACGGTCTTCAGGCCGGTGTTGCGGGCGTGCTTGCGGGAGATCCGGGCGAAGCGGTACCACTCCGTGGACTCGAACCAGCCGGGGTCGATGTCGTTGACACCGAGCATCTGCCGGGCCCGCGGGAAGTACGTCCCGTACATCTCGTCGGCGTCGACGGCGGGCAGCACCTCGGAGAAGTACGCGCGGCGGGGCGTGGGCGCCATGCCGCCGTTGACCAGGGAGCCGCCGCCCACGCCGCGGCCCACGAAGACGGACATGTCGCCGTAGCCCACCCGGTCGAGGACGCCCGGGTAGGGGGAGATGTTCTTGTTGACCAGGTCCAGCCACAGGAAGGTGGCCAGCGGGGCCTCGGTGCGGTTGCGGAACCACATGGAGCGGTGGTCGGGCGCCGTGGTGGTGTTGAAGACCTTGCCGTCGGGGCCGGGGGTGTCCCAGAGGCGGCCCATTTCGAGGACCACGGTCCGTACGCCGGCCTGGCCCAGGCGGAGGGCGGCGACCGCGGCGCCGTACCCGGAGCCCACGACGACGGCCGGGGCGTACGAGGCCGCGGCGGGCTCGGCCGCGGCCGCCGAGGACAGGCCGATTCTGGTGAAGCCCAGGGCCGCCGCGGTCTGGAGGGCGCCGAGACCCAGGAGGTGACGGCGCGTCAGCTGAGGTGTCATGGCCGCATCATGGGCGGAATCCAGCCGTCCGCCCATACGCGGTGTTGACACAGATCTGAGTGACAGTCAGATCAGGGCGCCGGTCGCGCCCGGCGCCCGCCGACCCGGCGGAACGCCCTCAGAGCAGCTCGCGGAGGCGGTCCGCCAGGAGGTCCCAGCGCCACTTCTCCTCGACCCAGGCCCGGCCGCGCTCGCCCATCCGGGCCCGCAGCTCCGGGTCCAGCAGCAGCGTCGCGATCCGGTCGGCGGACTCCTCCGCGTCACCGCCCCGCACCACCCAGCCGGTCTCCCCGTCCAGCACCGCGTCCGGGGCACCGCCCGAGTCGCCGGCCACCACGGGCAGCCCGGTGGCCGAGGCCTCCAGGTAGACGATGCCCAGGCCCTCGACGTCGAGCCCGCCGCGCCGCGTCCGGCACGGCATCGCGAAGACGTCGCCCGCCCCGTAGTGCGCCGGCAGCTCCGCCCAGGGCACCGCCCCGGTGAACCGCACCGAGTCCGCCACACCGGTACGCGCCGCCAGCTCGCGCAGGTCCTTCTCGTACGGGCCACCGCCCACGACCAGGAGGACCGCGTCCGGCACCCGCGCCAGGATCCGCGGCATCGCCTCGATCAGCGTGTCCTGCCCCTTGCGCGGCACCAGCCGGGAGACGCACACCACGACGGGCCGGTCCGCCAGGCCCAGCCGCTCCCGCACCGCGTCCCCGCCCGAACCCGGGTGGAAGGTCTTCTCGTCCACGCCCGGCGGCAGCTGCACCATCCGCGCCGCGGCGGCCGGGGTCAGCGCCGACGCGATCCGCGACCGCGTGTACTCGCCGAGGTAGGTGAGGGTGTCGGTGCCCTCGCCGATCCGCCGCAGCAACTGCCGCGCGGCGGGCAGCTGCGCCCAGCCGGCCTCGTGGCCGTGCGTGGTGGCCACCAGCCGCTTCGCGCCCGCGCGGCGCAGCGCCGGGCCCATCAGCCCGAGCGGCGCGGCCGCGCCGAACCACACCGACTCGCAGCCGTGCTCGCGCAGCAGCGAGACGGCCCTGCGGGTCACCCGCGGCGTGGGCAGCAGCATCGTCGTACGGTCCCGGACCACCCGGAAGGGCTGCTCGGCGTCGAAGGCCGCGGTGGCCTCCCGGCCCTCCGCGCCGTGCTTCCAGGTGGAGGCGTAGACGACGATCCGCTCCGGGTCCAGGCGCAGCGCCATGTTGTGCAGGAACGCCTGGATGCCGCCCGGGCGCGGCGGGAAGTCATTGGTCACGATCAGCGTCTTGTGCATCGCCTGCGACAGTACCGAACGGCCGCGCCGAATCGCTCCCGGCCCCTGCCGCACGGCAAAATGGCGCGATGCTCTTGACCGTCTGGTCGGCCACCCGGGCCCTGCTGATGCTCTTCGTCCTGAAGGTCCTCACCCTCCCGGGACCCGACGTGACGACCGACGTGTCCGTGATCTACCAGGGCTGGTACGAGGTGCTGCGCACCGGCTCGTTCCCCCTGGACGACGTCACCTGGCAGTACCCGCCGGGTGCGGCGGTGCCCGTGCTGGCGCCGGGGATGCTGCCGTTCCTCCCGTACCCCACGGCCTTCTTCGTGCTGGCGCTGCTCACCGACGCGGTGGTGACGCTCCTGCTGGCACGGGCCGGGCGGCGGCCGGGGCGGCGGCGGGCCGGGGCCTGGACGTGGGTGGTGGGACTGCCGCTGCTCGGACCCACCGCGTACGCGCGGTACGACCTGATGGTCACCGCCCTGGCCGTGGCGGCGCTGCTGGTCCCCCGGCTGCGCGGGCCGCTGATCGGGCTGGGGGCGCTGGTGAAGGTCTGGCCGGTGCTGCTGCTCACCGGGGTGCGGGCGCGGAGCGTCTGGGTGTCGGCGGGGGTGACGGCGGCGGCAGTGCTGGCGGCCTTCACGCTGCTGATGCCCGGGGCGCTGGCCTTCCTGGCCTTCCAGCGCGACCGGGGCACCGAGGTGGAGTCCCTGGGCGCCCTCGTCTTCCACGTCGCCCGGCACTTCGGCTGGGAGGGCGAGGTGATGATGAACTACGGGTCGGTGGAGTTCCTCGGCCCGTACGTGCCGCTGGTCAGCCGGGCCTCCCTGGCCCTGACCCTGCTGTCCTTCGCGTGGCTGCTGTGGTGGCGCTTCCGGGCGCGCGCCTTCGGCCCGCACACCATGGCGGACGCCGCCTTCGCCGCCGTGCTGCTGTTCACCGTCACGAGCCGGGTGATCAGCCCCCAGTACATGCTCTGGCTGGTGGGCCTGGCCGCCGTCTGCCTCACCCTGCGCTCCTCCCGCATGGAGCCCGCGGCCCGGGTCGTGCTGGCCGCCACCCTGGCCACCCTGCTGGAGTTCCCCCTGGGCTTCTCGCACGTGGTCCACAGCGACGCCCTGGGCATCACCGTGCTCCTGATCCGCAACGCCCTCCTGGTCACGGCCACGGCCCTGGCCTGCCGGGCCCTCTGGCGCGACACGGTCCCGTCCGGCTCCCGCCCGGCCCGGGCCCACGTCTGAGGGCCCCTGCCCGCCCGGGTGCGCCCCGCCTCAGTCGTCGCCCTCGCCATCGCCGTCGGCGCTGCCGCCCCCGCCCAGCTGCTCCCGCACGTACTCCCGCCAGTCCGCCGTGAAGGCCTGTTCGTCCGTGCCCAGGACGTTCGCGAAGGCGGACTGCGGGGAGGTGGCGGCGGCCTCGTAGAAGGCGATCAGTTTGTCGCGGCCCCAGTGCTGCTCGATCATCCGGTTGGCCAGCCACGCGGACTCGTACGCCCGCGCCAGCCGCTCGCCGTCGCCCGCGAAGGAGAACTCCCCCGCCTCCGGCAGCCCGGCCGGGGCGTTGCCCGCCCGGACCGCGCGGGCCAGCGCGGGGGCCACCTGGGCCGGCGTGCGGCCGGTGTCGCGGTACGCCACCCAGTCCGCGAAGCCTTCGGAGAGCCACAGCGGGGTGTGGGAGGTCGTGGCCCCCCGCGTCGCCACGTGCACGGTCTCGTGGGTGAGCACCACCTGGCGGCCCAGCGCGCCCAGCTGTCCGTACGCGCCGGGGTTGACCGTCACCCGGTCCCCCGGGCTGGTGGTGACGGCGGCCATCCCGCCGTACGACCCGGCCGGCGACCCGAGCAGCGCGGCCATCGCGTCCAGCGAGGCGGGCACCTGGACGACCACCCGCTCCGGCCACTTCCCCGGCCAGGCCGAGGTCACCTCGGGCACCGCGCGGTCGGCCGTCTCCGCGACCCCTTCCAGGGTCCCCCGCCCCTGACCGACGCCCAGCACCAGCGACCGCGCTCCCCGCACCGCGGTGACCGGGCCCTGGTCCCACAGCTGCGGATGGGCGCCCGCGCCGGGCCGGTCGGAGACGACGGACCAGCGCCCGTCCCGCTCCGCCAGTTCCAGCTCGCGCGGCGAGGTCACCGCGACGCCGTCGTACCCGGCGAGCCGGTAGCGCAGCTCGGCGGCGACGAACGCCCGGCTGCCCTCCCGCTTCACCCCGAGCACCCCGTACTCCCAGGCGGCCAGCGGCACCTGCGCGAGGTTGCCGAAGGCGGCCCGCGCCTCCGGGCGCCGGTCCAGGGACAGGTACCGCGCCTCGTCGCGGGCCAGCTGGGCCGCCGACCAGTCGGCCACCGTGCGGCGGACGGACCGGTCGTCGGCGGAGCCGGCGGGAGCGGTGCCGCCCGCGGTGCATCCGGCGACCAGCCCGAGCAGCAGGAGCAGCCCCACCAGCGCGCGCAGACCCGTACGTACCACGTGCCCGATCGTACGTCCGTACGGGCTCAGACTCGTGTCACCCCGGACACCGGCATCATCCCGACGGGGTCGTAGCGCACCGGCGCCCCCGGGTAGGGCGCGTGGACGACCTGGCCGTTGCCGACGTACATGCCGACGTGGCTGGCGTCCGAGCGGTAGGTGATCAGGTCGCCGGGGCGCGCCTCCGACAGCGGCACCTGGCGGCCGGCGTGCCGCTGGGCCTGGGAGGTGCGCGGCAGCGCGACCCCCGCCTGCCGGTACGACCAGACCATCAGTCCCGAGCAGTCGAAGCCGGAGGGGCCGGTCGCGCCCCAGACGTAGGGGCGGCCGACGGCGGCGCGGGCGGCCATCACGGCGGCGGCGGCCCGGCCGGAGGGGGCGCCGCCACCGGTGATCTCGGGCAGCGCAGCGGCCCGGCCCGAGGAGCGGTTGGCGCGCTCGAAGGCGGCCCGCTCCTCGGAGGGCATCTCGTTCAGCAGCCGCCGGGCGGCGGCGAGTTTGGCGGTGACGGAGCGCTTGTGCCGGGCCACGTCGGAGCGCAGGCGTTCCAGTTCGGCGAGTTTGCGGGAGCCCTCGGCGCGCTGCTGGGTCAGCTTGCGCTGCGCTTCGCGCAGTTCGTCCAGTTTGTCGGCCTGGCGGCTGGTCAGCCGGTCGAGGGCCGCGGCCTTCTCCAGGTAGCCGTCGGGGTCTTCGGAGAGCATCAGCTCGACCGAGGGGTCGACGCCGCCGGCCCGGTACTGGGCTCCGGCGTAGCTGCCGAGGACGCCCCGCATCGTGTTGACGCGCTGCTGGCCGCGGGCGACGGCCTCCTGGACCTGGCGGACCTCGGCGCGCAGCCGGCCGGCCCGCTCGCCCGCCTTGTTGAACCGCTCGGTGGCCTGCTCGGCCTCCTCGAACAGCCGGTCCACGCGGGCCCGGGCGCTGTCGGCCGGCTCCTCCGGCGCGGCGCTCGCGGGAGATCCCGTCATCGCGGCCGCGGCGGTCGCGGCGGCGGCGGCGGACAGGACCGTGACCCTGGTACCGCGGTCCAGGCCCGAGGACACGGGCCGACGATGGGACGACACAGGAAGCCGCACTCCCTTCCGCTGGCGCGGCGACCGGGTCCGCCCCCGTGGACGGCCGTGTGCCGGGTCTCCGCGCGGGGCGACCCTAGCCGCGCCCGCGCACCCCGGCCAACGACCCGTTTCGGCACGCACAGTGACGCCCCGCCGGAGAACACAGGTCACCGGCGGGGCGTGGGGTCAGCTTCGGGTGTCGCAATTCGCCCGGATGGGCGGGTGTCGGCGGGTCGCCGTCCGTTCAGCGGAGCGGGCGGGCGGCCGTCCGCTCAGGGGGACGGGATCAGATCCGGACGCCGAACTGCGGGCTCATGTAGCTGATCTTCTCGTACTTGACGCCGCCGCGCGGGTTGGAGGCGTGCAGCGTCATGCCGTTGCCGGCGTACAGGCCGACGTGGTGCAGGTCGGAGTAGAAGAAGACCAGGTCGCCCGGCTGGAGCTGGCTGATCGGGATGCGGGTGCCCTCGTTGGCCTGGGTCCAGGTGGTGCGCGAGATACCCACGCCGGCCTGCTTGTAGGCCCACTGCGTCAGACCGGAGCAGTCGAAGGCGTTGGGGCCCTCGGCGCCCGAGATGTACGCCGAGCCGAGCTTGGTCTGGGCGGCGGCCAGGGCGGCGCCCGCGCGGCCGGAGGGCTTCACGTTGCCGAGGTCGGGGCGGCTGGCGCCGCTGCGGTTGGCGCGGCCCTCTTCCTGGTCGAGCTTGGCCCGCTCCGCGGCCGTGAGGGTGTTGAGGAGCTTCTGCGCCTCGGCGAGCTTGGCCTGGACGGCGGCCTTCTTCTCGCTGAGCTCCTTGCGGGTGTCGGCGAGGTCCTTGAGCTTGCCGGCGGCCTGGGCGCGCTGCTGGGCGAGGGCGCGCTGCTTGGCCTGGATCTTCTGGACCGACTCGACCTGCTTGGCGCTCAACTGGTCGAGCACGGCGGCCTTGTCGAGGTACTCGTCCGGGTCGGCCGAGAGCAGCAGCTGTATGGAGGTGTCGACGCCGCCGGAGCGGTACTGGGCGCTGGCGAGCGAACCGAGTGCGTTGCGCATCTCGTTGAGCTCGCCCTGGCCGCGGGCCACCTTGTCCTGGAGCTCGCCGATCTGCTTCTGGAGCTTGTCCTGCTGCTCCTTGGCGCCGTTGGCCTTCTCGGTCGCCTTCTCCGCCTCTTCGTAGAGGGCGTCGACCTTGGCCTTCACCTCGTCCTTGCTCGGCTTGGCCGGGGCGGCCTGAGCGGACTGGGAGGCGAGGGCGACGGCCGCGGCGGCGGTTGCGGTGAGCACGGTCACACGAGCGCGGGTCGGCTGCTTGGGTCGACGGTGGGACGCCACGGGGGCGAGCTCCTTCTTCCTAGAGCCGCCGAACAACGCAGTCTCGGCGGTACCTTCGCCCGCCACCCCGAATGGGTGATCAACCGCACGAAGGTTTGATGCCAGACCCTAGTGACCTTCCTGTGATCACTTCAAATCCTGATGAGCAAAATCTCGCGCGCCGACCAGCTTCTTTACCTACAGCGCACGCTCCGTGGCGGCCACTTGACGGTCCGTCCCAGACACGTCCAGCCAAATCGGGCATAAGTCCCAGGAGTTACGAGAGCCGCGAAAGCCTCTTCAGCAACAAGGCGGACGCAACGGGCCGCGCCCCCGCCTTGGCCACTCCGTCGGCCACCTCGCGGTCGGTGGACACCACGACCACCGGGCGGCCCGGCGGCTCGGCGCGCACCAGCTGACGGATCAACTCGTCCGCCGTGACACCGGGCTTGGAGAACAGCACCCGCACCCCGCGCGGCGGCGCGAGCAGCACGGGC
Organism: Streptomyces sp. NPDC101132; assembly: GCF_044759225.1. Taxonomy (NCBI): domain Bacteria; kingdom Bacillati; phylum Actinomycetota; class Actinomycetes; order Kitasatosporales; family Streptomycetaceae; genus Streptomyces; species Streptomyces sp. NPDC101132. The sequence continues at coordinate 262,243 of NZ_JBIVYX010000003.1, read as the reverse complement.
GCGGCGAGTTCCGCGCCGTCGAAGACACAGGTCATCTCCGCGCCGGTCTGCGCGGCGAGCACCGACAGCCCGCCCAGCAGCCGCAGCCGCTGCTTCTCCAGCGGCATCGTCGGGTACCCGGTCTTCGTCACGTTGTAGCCGTCGACCACCAGGTGTGCCTGGGGCAGCGCCAACAGCTGGTCCAGCAGCGCCGGATCGGTCTCCGACAGCGCCCGCGCCGCGATGTCCTTCGGCGTCATGCGGCCCGGCTCCACCGCGTCCACGGTGTCGGCCGGACGTACCGAGGCCGGCGGCAGCGCCAGCTCCCTGCGCAGCCCCTGGGCCGACTCCAGCACGGTGTCGAGCAGCAGCCGCAGGCGCATGTCCTCGATGCTGCGGCCCTCGCGCGCGGAGCGCCTGCTCGCCTCCAGGGCCGCTTCGACCTCGGCCAGCCGGGACTTCAGCCGACGGGTCTCGCTCTCGGCCGCGGCCACCTGCGCCGCCGCCTCGGACCGGATCCCGTCGATCTCCGCGGTGCTCTTGCGGAGCGCGGCCTCGCCGCGCTTCACGTCGTTCTGGGCGCTGCGCAGCTTGCGCTGAAGCGATTCCGCTTCCTTCCGGGCGGCCTCCAGCTCCTGCCGCTGCTGCTCGCCGCCGGTGCGCTGCTGCTCGCGCAGCGCGGCCAGCTCCTCCCGCAGCCGCTCCAGCTCCCGCTGCGTCTCCTCGCCCGCCCGCTCGGCGTCGACCCGCTGGGCCTCCTCGCCCGCGGCGGCGACCAGCTTGACCCAGCCGGCCGGGCGCAGGACGTACGCCACCGCCGCCACGTCCAGCGGGTCGGCGGCGGCCGGCGGCGCCCCGGACTCCAGCGCACCGGCCAGCTCGGCCTGCGTCTCCTTGAGCCGCTCCCCGATCCGGCCCCGGAACACCGGGTCGCCCTCCAGCGCCGCGGCCATCGCGTTGCCCGCGAACTTGGCCCGTCGCGAGGGCGTGAAGCGGGCGTACTGGCGCAGCTGAGCCGGGAGGTCCGCGACCGTCAGTCCGCCGAAGGCGTCCGAGACGAACGCGACCACCCGGCGCCGCACGCCTTCCGGCAGAGGCCGGTCGAGCGCCTCGGCGCCGCCGCCGGCCGCGCCGGCCGGCTCAGCACCGCTGGCAGGCTCCACCATCCGTCACCCCTACCGTCAAAACCGTCGTAAAGGGCGGCCGCTCCGTCAGGAGTCGGCGCCCGGCCTGTCCACGAGCTCGATCTGGTCCACCGCGTTGCACCAGCGGCAGCGGACCGACTCGATGGTCTCACTCACCACCTCGCGCTCCTCGACCTTGGGCTCGCCCGCGAGGTCGAGGTGGACGTACTCGACCACCTTGGACGAGCGGGTCACGTCGAACCGGGTGAGGTTGCCGCACAGGGTGCAGCGCCAGCGGGTCGTGGCGGTCGGCAGGGGAACCGTCATCGGGCCGTCTCTCTCCTTCTGGGACTTCGGTGCGTGTTGCTCGCGTGCTCTCTTCCGTACCGCTCGTAACCCTACGGCCTGTCGCCACCGCCGGGTGGAGCCCCGTCCTCCATGCGAGACACGGCGAGGCAAGCTGTCCCGGTCCGTCCCATACGGGATGCTCTGGTCATGATCGTAAGGTGGGGAGCCGTCCGCGGCTCGCTGGTCACGCACACCCTGATCGCCGCCTGCACCGTGCTCTTCCTGCTCGGCCCGCTGTCCGGCTTCGACCCGCTGTACGGCACCGGCGACGAGCTGCTGGCGGCGCAGACGGAGTACCTGCACCGCTGGGGCGTGGTGCCGGACGAGCTGTTCACCGGCTCGGGCCGCGCGGCGCTGACCCCGCTCACGGCGCTCTTCGTGCACGGCAACTGGCTCCACCTGCTGGGGAACATGCTCTTCCTCTACGTCTTCGGCGTGATGACCGAGGAGCACATGGGCCGCGTGGAGTTCGCCTTCTTCTACCTGGTGTCCGGGTACCTGGCGCTGCTGGCGTACGCGGCGGCCAACGCCGACTCCCCGCAGACCCTGATCGGCGCCTCGGGGGCCATCTCGGCGGTGCTCGGGGCCTTCCTGTGCCTGTTCCCGCGGGCCCGGGTGACCAGCCTGGTCCCCGTGCTCCTCTTCCTGCCGCTGCGCTTCCCGGCCTGGATCGTGCTGGTGTTCTGGTTCGCCCTCCAGTGGGTGGCCGCGAACCGGGCCGGCAGCGGGCCGGGGGTCGCCTATCTGGCCCACCTGGTGGGCTTCTCGATCGGCTTCCTCTACGCCTGGGGGCGCTACCGGCGTACGACTAGAGTGAAGGACCCAGCCACGGCCACCGAGGGAGACAGCCAGCCGTGATCACCGCCCTTGTGCTCATCAAGACCAGCGTGGACCGCATCCCCGAGATCGCCGAGTCGATCGCCGCGCTGGACAACGTCAGCGAGGTCTACTCCGTGACGGGCACCTACGACCTGATCGCGATGGTCCGCGTCGGGCGCCACGAGGACCTGGCGGACATCATCCCCGGCAAGATCAGCAAGATCCCCGGCGTCGAGGCCACGGACACGCACGTCGCCTTCCGCACCTACTCCCAGCACGACCTGGAGGCCGCCTTCGCGATCGGCCTCGACGCCTGACCGACCGGGACGCACCGTCCCGGGCATGCCGGTGGCGGGCCACCGGGGCCCGCCACACCGTGCACGCGGATCCGGACCGTACGAGCGGGTCCGTGAGGGGCGGTCAGACCGCCGGGACGCAGCGGCCCTCCTCCGTGCGGTACTGCCACTTGGCGCCGTCGGCGACCAGTTCCCGCACGGCGCCGACGAAGCGCTCCACGTGCTCGTCGGGGGTGCCGGCGCCGAAGCTGACGCGGATCGCGTTCAGGCTGCGCTCGCCGGGGGCCGCCTCCGGCGCCCCGCACTCGCCCGGCTCCTGCGGCGCGCTGCCCAGCAGGGTGCGCACCAGCGGGTGGGCGCAGAACAGGCCGTCGCGTACGCCGATGCCGTACTCGGCGGACAGGGCGGCGGCGAAGTGGGAGCTGTTCCAGCCGTCCACGACGAACGAGATGACGCCCACGCGCGGCGCGTCGTCGCCGAACAGCGACAGGATCCGCACCTCGGGCACGTCCGCCAGGCCCTCGCGGACCCGCCGGACCAGCTCCTGCTCCCGCGCCACCAGCCGGTCGAAGCCGGCCTCGGTCAGCGCCCGGCAGGCCGAGGCGATCGAGTAGACGCCGATCACGTTCGGCGAACCGGCCTCGTGGCGGGCGGCCGTGGTGTGCCACTCGACGTCCACTCCCCCGGCGCCCTCCCCGCTGACGCGCCGCGTCACCTTCCGGGAGGCGCCGCCGCCGGCCAGGTACGGCTCCGCGTCCTGGAGCCAGTCCGCGCGGCCGGCCAGCACGCCGGAGCCGAAGGGCGCGTACAGCTTGTGGCCGGAGAAGGCCACCCAGTCCACGTCCAGCTCCGTGACGGAGACCGGGTGGTGCGGGGCGAGCTGGGCGGCGTCCAGCACGATCCGCGCGCCGTGCGCGTGGGCCGCGGCGGCCAGCTCCCTGACCGGCCACAGCTCGCCGGTGACGTTGGAGGCGCCGGTCACGCAGACCAGGGCGGGGCCGTGCGGGTCGCGGTCGGCCAGCGCGCGCTCCAGGGTCTCCACGGCCTGCTCCGGGGTCCGCGGGGCGTTGAGGTAGGTGACCCGGGCGTCCCGCCAGGGCAGCAGCGAGGCGTGGTGCTCGGTCTCGAAGACGAACACCTGGCAGCCGGCCGGCAGCACCTGCGCCAGCAGGTTGAGCGAGTCGGTGGTCGACCGGGTGAAGATCACCTGATCGGACGGCCGGCAGCCGAGGAACTCGTGCACCGTGACCCTGCTCTGCTCGAACAGGTCGGTCGACAGCTGCGAGAGGTACCCGGCCCCCCGGTGCACGCTGCCGTAGTACGGGGCGTACGCGGCCACGTCGTCCCACACCCGCTGGAGCGCGGGGGCGCTGGCCGCGTAGTCCAGGGCCGCGTAGGTGACCTCGCCGCCGGTGACCAGCGGCACGGTCACGTCGCGGCCGAGCACGGGCAGCGGCCCGTCACAGCAGGCGTCGGCCCCGGTCCGGGCGGAGGCGGCGTCGGTGGAAGTGGTGGCGGTGGCGTTCGGGTACGCGGACATGACGGTGTCTCCCGGTGGAGGAAGGGCGGATGGCTTCGTTCGACCCGTACGCGGGTACGCCGGAACGGCACGCGGAGTACGGGGGTTGCCTCGACGCACGGGAACGCGGACGTGCCACGGGACCGTACGGAGGGATGAAGAAAGGGCGCTGGGCGCCTATCGCATTCGCTTGCTCACGGAAGAAGCTCCTCGAGAGACCAGGACCCCTGGTGTCGAGGGGTCCGCGCTTGCCGAGGGCCTTGCTGCCCACGGCCTGGTCATCACCCGGGGCACCCCGCCACGGACGGAGGGTTGCCGGACAGCAAGCCGGGGCCAAAACGCTGTCACTCGTGACCTGGTGAGCATCCTGCCACAAGATCCGCCCAGCGCAACCGGCTGTCCGCATCCCGGACCGGCCGTACCCGCGAGGGGGCCGGGACGCAGCCGTCCCGGCCCCCTCGCGCCCGACCCACCGGGCCCGCAGCAGGCGTCACGCGTTGCTGGCGGCCACCCAGCGCTCCAGGGCGGCCCGAGCGGCGCCGGAGTCGATCGACTCGGCCGCACGGGCGATGCCGGCCGCGATCTCCTCCTCCAGGCTGCCTCCGCCGGGCTCCACGGCCACCAGGGCCGCCGCCGAGTTCAGCAGCACCGCGTCCCGCACCGGGCCGGTCTCGCCGGCCAGCAGACGGCGCGCCACGTCGGCGTTGTACGAGGCGTCGGCGCCGCGCAGCTCCGCGACGTCCACCAGCGGGATGCCGACGTCGCGCGGGTCGAAGGACTGCTCCACCGCCCGGCCGTCGCGCACCCACCAGACCCGGGAGGTGGCGGTGGTGGTCAGCTCGTCCAGTCCGTCGTCCCCGCGGAACACCAGCGCGGAGGAGCCCCGCTCGGCGAGCACGCCGGCGACGATGGGCGCCATCCGGGCGTCGGCGACGCCAGTGGCCTGGGAGCGCACCCGGGCGGGGTTGGTGAGCGGGCCGAGGAAGTTGAAGGTCGTCCTGATCCCCAGCTCCTTGCGGGCGGCGGCCACGTGCCGCAGCGCCGGGTGGAACTTGACGGCGAAGCAGAAGGTGATGCCGGCCTCCTCGGCCACCTCCGCCACGCGGCGCGGGGTGAGGTCGAGGTTGACGCCGAGCTTCTCCAGGACGTCGGAGGCGCCGCTCGCGGAGGAGGCGGCCCGGTTGCCGTGCTTGACGACCTTGGCGCCCGTCCCCGCGACCACGACGGCCGACATGGTGGAGATGTTCACGGTCTTGGCGCCGTCGCCGCCGGTGCCCACGATGTCCACCGTGCGGCCGGGCACCTCGATGAGGTTGGCGTGCGCGTACATCGTCCGCACGAGGCCGTTGATCTCGGCGACGGTCTCGCCCTTGGCCCGCAGGGCCACCGCGAAGCCGGCGATCTGGGCGTTGGTCGCCTCGCCGCGCATGATCCGGTCCATGGCCCAGGCGGTGTCGTCCGCCGAGAGGTCCTGACCGGTGAGGAGGGCGTCCAGGACGCCCGGCCAGGACCGGTCCGCCACGCTGTCGCCGCCTGCCGGGGTCACAACGTTCATGGTCCACTCCTGGGTCCACAGCCGATAAAGGGGTCACCCTCAGCCTATCGACCCCCACGGACGGCGAAGAGCCGCGTCCGGGGAGTGGACCCCCGGACTATGGACGGATATGGACGGGCGGACGGCGAAGAGCCCCGTCCGGTGCCCGGACGGGGCTCTTGCCGTGGCGACTGCTTCAGGAGTCACGCGCGGGGCGCGTCACTCCGTCGATCATCCGGAGGTCAGTGGTGGCCGTGGCCGCTCTGGATCTCCTTGTACTCCTCCACCGAAGGCTTCGGAATCTGGTTGTTCTCGCCGTAGTAGCCCTTGCTGAGCTTCACGCGCAGCTTCTCGCTGCCCTTGACCTTGCGCTCGACGCCGTTCTCGTCGACCGTCGGGCCCAGCTCGGCCGGCGCGTACTGCTCGTGCGCGGTGAGCGTGTGCAGCTTGGCCTGGTTGAGCGGCTCGTGGACCTCGACGAACTCACCGTGCGGCAGGCGCTTGATGATGCCGGTCTCGCGACCGTGCAGCACCTTGTCCTTGTCCCGGCGCTGGAGGCCGAGGCAGATGCGCTTGGTGATGATGAACGCGATGACCGGGCCGACGAAGAAGCCGATGCGGGCGAACCAGGTGATCGAGTTGATCGACAGGTGGAAGTACTGCGCGAACATGTCGTTGCCACCCGCGATGAGCAGGATGACGTACCAGGTCAGCCACGCCACACCGAAGCCGGTACGGGTCGGGGCGTTGCGCGGGCGGTCCAGGATGTGGTGCTCGCGCTTGTCGCCGGTGACCCAGGACTCGATGAACGGGTAGACGGCGATGGCCGCGAGGACCAGCGGGAAGATCACCAGCGGGATGAACACGCCCAGGACGAGCGTGTGGCCCCAGAGGTTGATCTCCCAGCCCGGCATGGCACGGATCAGGCCCTCGGAGAAGCCCATGTACCAGTCCGGCTGCGCGCCCGTGGACACGTGGTCCGGGACGTACGGGCCGAGCGCCCAGATCGGGTTGATCGAGGCGATCGCCGCGACGGCCGCGATGACACCGAAGACCAGGAAGAAGAAGCCTCCGGCCTTGGCCATGTAGACCGGCATCAGCGGCAGGCCGACGACGTTCTTCTCGGTGCGGCCCGGACCCGCGAACTGCGTGTGCTTGTGGTACACGACGAGGATCAGGTGGGCGACCAGCAGGCCGAGCATGATGCCCGGCAGCAGCAGGATGTGGATCGAGTAGAACCGGGCCACGAAGTCGTGGCCGGGGAACTCGCCGCCGAAGAGGAAGAACGACAGGTACGTGCCGACGATCGGCACGGACAGGATCGCGCCCTCCATGAAGCGGACACCGGTGCCCGAGAGCAGGTCGTCCGGCAGGGAGTAACCGGTGAAGCCGGTGAACATGCCGAGGACCAGCAGCAGGAAGCCGAAGACCCAGTTGATCTCGCGCGGCTTGCGGAAGGCGCCCGTGAAGAAGACGCGCATCATGTGCACGAGCATCGCCGCGACGAAGATCAGCGCCGCCCAGTGGTGGATCTGCCGGATGAGCAGACCGCCGCGGACGTCGAAGCTGATGTCCAGGGTCGAGGCGAAGGCCTCGGACATCCGCACACCCTGCATGGGCACGTACGAGCCGTGGTACACGACCTCGTTCATGCTCGGGTGGAAGAACAGCGTCAGGTACACACCCGTGAGGATGATGATGATGAAGCTGTAGAGGCAGATCTCACCCAGCATGAAGGACCAGTGGTCCGGGAAGATCTTGCGCATGTTGGACTTGGCCAGGGCGTAGATGCCCAGACGGCCATCGGCCCAGTCGGCTACGCGCTCGCCCGCGGGCGCTTTGCGCGTCTCGGTGGCAGTGCTCATCCGCGCTCCCAGAATGCAGGACCGACGGGCTCTTCGAAGTCGCCGAGCGCCTCGAGGAAGCCTTCGTCATTCACACCGATCCGCAGCTGCGGAAGGGCGTGACCGGCCGGGCCGAAGATGACGCGGGCGCCGTCGGAGAGGTCGAAAGTGGACTGGTGGCACGGGCAGAGCACGTGGTGCGTCTGCTGCTCGTACAGGCTGATCGGGCAGCCGACATGGGTGCAGATCTTGGAGTAGGCCACGATGCCGTCGTGGGACCACTCCAGCTCCTGCTTGTCCTTGATGTCCTCCGGCTGGATGCGGACGATCATCAGGGCCGCCTTGGCGATCTCCTGCATGTAGTCGTGCTGGTCCTCCTCCAGGCCCTCGGGCTGGGCGAAGGTCAGCGAACCGACGGCGACGTCCTCGGGACGCAGCGGCTCCATCGTGTTCTGGTTGATGAGCAGCTTGCCCTTGGCCCACGAGGTGGTGCGGAGCTTCTTCTCCGGCAGCGGGCCGAGGTCGCGCAGCAGCACGACGCCGGACAGCGGGACCATGGCCAGCGCGCCGAGCAGGGTGTTGCGGATCAGCTTGCGGCGCGGCAGGTCGGAGTCCTTGACGCCGTCCGCGAAGTCCTGCATGACCGCGGCCTTGACCTCCGGCGACGCCGCGATCTCGTGGCGGTCGTCGGCGATCTCCACGTCGGACATCAGGGTGCGGGCCCAGTGGACCGCGCCCGCGCCGATGCAGAAGAGGGCGGTGCCCAGGGTCAGACCCAGCGCGAAGTTGAGCGCGCTCACGTGGCCGATCGGCCAGATGAACACGATCTTGTCGACGGGGATGGCCACGTAGGAGGCGATGAAGCCGATCGTGGCCAGCATCGACACCGTGAACAGGAGGGCGACGGTGCGCTCGGAGCGCCTCGCGGCGCGCTCGTCGATGTCCTGGATACGCGGCTTGTGGGCCGGCAGGCCCGGGTCGGCGAACGGGTCGTCCGCGACCGCTACACCACCGTGGTGCGCGTCCTGCTCGCTCGGCAGGTTCTCTTCGGGAATGTCTTGGCTACTCATGACTTCTTGGCCTTAGCGGTGTGGGCCGCGACCCAGACGGCGACAGCGATGAGCGCACCCAGACCGAACACCCAGCCGAACAGGCCTTCGCTGACGGGGCCGAGGCCGCCGAGCTTGAGGCCACCGGGGCTCGCGGTCTCGTCTCCGTTGACGGTCTTCAGGTACGCGATGATGTCCTTCTTCTCCTTCTCCGGCATGGTGCTGTCCGGGAAGGAGGGCATGTTCTGCGGGCCGGTGAGCATGGCCTCGTAGATGTGCTTCGGCTCCACGCCCTCGAGGTTCGGCGCGTACTTGCCGTAGGTCAGCGCACCGCCCTCACCGGTGAAGTTGTGGCACTGCGCGCAGTTGTTGCGGAAGAGCACGCCACCCCGGGCGACGTCGGCTCCGGCCGGGTCGTACTGCTTCTCGCTCGGCACGGCCGGGCCGGCACCGAGGGAGGCGATGTACGCGGCGAGCTGGTCGATCTGCGCCTGGGTGTAGATGTTCTTCTTGCGCGGGACCTGGGCGCCCGGCTGCTGGGCGGGCATGCGGCCCGTGCTCACCTGGAAGTCGACGGCGGCGGCGCCCACGCCGACCAGGCTCGGGCCGTCGGAGGAACCCTGACCGCCGGTGCCGTGACAGGTGGCACAGCCGACGGCGTAGAGCTTCTTGCCCTCCTCGATGGCGAGGGACTGGGCGGTTTCATCGGCCTGCGCCTTGCCCGCGGGGGCGAAGGCGGCGTACAGCCCCCCAGTGGCCGCCAGCGCGAGGAGTAGAACGACGACCGCCGCCAGCGGATGGCGTCGTCGTGCGGAGAGCTTTTTCACGGATTACCCCGGTGTCAGGATCTTCTGCGTCGGTGCTTGCTGGATGAGGTCGGGCCGGGCCCGATTACTTGATCAGGTAGATCGTGGCGAAGAGGCCGATCCAGACAACATCGACGAAGTGCCAGTAGTAGGACACGACGATGGCCGAAGTGGCCTGTTCGTGGGTGAACCTCTTGGCCGCGTACGTCCGGCCCAGGACCAGCAGGAAGGCGATGAGACCGCCCGTCACGTGCAGACCGTGGAAGCCGGTGGTCAGGTAGAAGACCGAGCCGTAGGGGCCGGACGAGAGCGACATGCCCTCGTGCTTGACCAGCTCGGTGTACTCGAACACCTGGCCGCCAATGAAGATCGCACCCATCACGAAGGTGATCACGAACCAGGTGCGGAGCTTCTTCACGTCACCGCGCTCGGCGGCGAAGACGCCGAGCTGGCAGGTGAGGGAGGAGAGCACCAGGATCGTGGTGTTCGTCGCCGAGAAGGGAAGGTTCAGGGCCTCTGCCTGTTCCGACCAGTACTCGGTGCCCGTCACCGATCGCAGGGTGAAGTACATCGCGAAAAGGGCCGCGAAGAACATCAGCTCGGAACTCAACCAGATGATGGTTCCGACGCTGACGAGGTTCGGCCGATTGACCGTCGGGTGCGCGTGCCCGGTATCTACTGTCGTTGCTGTCGCCACGACCGACATTATGTCGGTCGCTTATCCCGCCCTCACCCCGGGGGGTGCCGTTCGGAGTGTCCGGGGGGTGTGCACTGCCCGAACGGCCCATCAGACGGCTGTCCGAACCGATGTTGAGGGGGCGTCGGACGGAGTAGCATCCGCGCATCATCAACGTGATTCATGTGACACGTGGAGGAACGATGCGGGCGACTGCGAGGGTCCTGGTCTACAGCGACGACGCCAATACCCGGGAGCAGGTGCGGCTGGCGGCCGGGCGCCGGCCCGCGTCGGACGTGCCGCCGCTGGAGTTCCTGGAGTGCGCGACGCTGCCCGCGGTGCTGACGGCCCTGGACGAGGGCGGGATCGACCTCTGCGTCCTGGACGGCGAGGCGGTGCCGGCGGGCGGCATGGGCGTGTGCCGGCAGATCAAGGACGAGGTCTTCAACTGTCCGCCGGTGCTGCTGCTGATCGGGCGCCCTCAGGACGCCTGGCTGGCCACCTGGAGCCGGGCGGACGCCGCGGTCACCCTGCCGGTGGACCCGGTCGAGTTCCCGGACACGCTGGCGGCGCTGCTGCGCAAGCGGCTGTCCCACGCGGCCTGACGGGCCGCTCGACGCCCGGGAGGCGCCGTACGGCCCGTACGGCGCCTCCTGCGGGCCCGCACGCCCCTCCGGGGGCGCGCCGCGTCCCTTCCGACCCTGCGGTCACACCTGGGGGCGCAGCCGTGCCGTGTCCGCCGGGCTCCGGTCGGGGGTGCCGGCGAGCAGGGCGCTGCCCTGCCGCCACTTGTCCCAGGCCAGGTTCCAGTCGCCGAAGCCGTTGCCGAAGGTGTCCATCTCGTCGCCGATGCTGTTGACGACCTTCACGATGTCGCCGGCGCGGATGTTCTCGTAGAACCAGGCGGCGTTCCCGGTGCTCATGCCGGTGCAGCCGTGGCTGACGTTCTCGTAGCCCTGGGAGCCCACGGACCAGGGCGCCGCGTGCACGTATTCACCGCTCCAGGTGACCCGGGTGGCGTAGTAGACGGGCAGGTCGTACGACTCCGAGGTGCCCTCGGCGATGCCGATGCTGGTGCCGCGCATCCGTACGAAGTACTCCTTGCCCAGCACGACCTTGACCCCGTTGCGGGTGGAGAAGCCGGGCTTGCCGGTGGTCACCGGAATGGTGTTGATCACTTCCCCGTTGCGCTTGAAGGTGAGCTGGTGGGCGGAGGCGTCGGTGATGGCCTCGACCCGGTCGCCGATGGTGAGCTTCAGGGGCTTGGCGGCGGCGCCGTAGAGGTGGTCGCCGACCCGGACGCCCTCCAGGTTGCTCCGTACGGAGACGGTGGAGTTGGCGGGCCAGTACTCCTTGGGGCGGAAGTGCAGCTTCTTGTCGTCCACCCAGTACCAGGAGCCGTCGACCCGGGGGCTGGACTCCACGACCAGGGCGCGTTCGACGACCGCGCGGGCGGCCTTGTCCTTGACGGCTTCGCTGAGTTCGGCCGTGATCGGCTGGCCGACGCCGTAGGTGCCCGCGTCCGGGCCGAACTCGGCCGTGAGGAGCTTCTTGGCCGGGGTGGTCTCGAAGCTCAGGGTGCGGCGTCCGGGGGCGCCGTCCTCGTCCTCCGTGCTCACGGTGAGGGCGTAGCGGACGCCGGCGGCGAGCGACCCGGTGCTGTGCCAGCGGTCGCCGTCCGCGGAGAGCTCGCCCGCCAGGCGGCGGCCGTGGGTGTCGGTGACGGTGACGTCGGTGATGCGGCCGTCCTCGCCCTTGAGGGTGACCTCCAGGGGGCGGTCGGGGTCGATCGGCCGGCTGCCGGCCTTCTGGTTGAAGGCGACCTGGTCGGCCGCGTCGTAGGGGGAGGCGGAGAGCGGGTGGTCCCCGGTCCCGCACGCGGTGGCCCCGGCCCCGAGGGACGCGACCAGCAGGGAGCAGCTGAGTACCGTCCAAAGACGCGGTGTGTGACTCATGCCATAACGCTATGAACAGATGGCAACCACGGCGCGCCGGGTGCCTGCAAACGAGGGAGCGGGTGCCACCCGTCCGTACGCAACGCGAAGGCCCGGGCGCCCCCTTGGGGGGTGCCCGGGCCTCCGTCGTCGGTTCAGCCGCGAGAGCTACTGGTTCGCGTTCTCACCGCGGTAGTACTCGTAGACCCATCCCCACAGGCCGACCAGGATGACCGGGGCGGAGAAGTACAGCAGCCACCAGCCGAAGATGACGCCGCAGAACGCGAGCGCGCCACCGATGGCCAGCGAGAGCGGCTGCCAGCTGTGCGGGGAGAAGAAGCCGAGCTCGCCGGCCTCGTCCGCGACGTCCGCCTCCTTGTTGTCCTGCGCCATGGCGTCGACCCGCTTGGCCGTGAAGGCCAGGTAGTAGCCGATCATCACGGACAGGCCGAAGGCCAGGAACAGCGCGGTGGTGCCCGCCGGCTCCTTCGACCACACGCCGTACACGACGGCCATGATCAGGATGAAGGCGGAGAGCCAGAGGAACATCTTGCCCTGGATCTTCACTTGCCGGCCTCCTTGCCACCAGCGACGGCCTTGGTGGAGCCGTGGTCCTCGAGGTGGTCGAGGGCCGCGATCTCAGGGTGGTGCAGGTCGAACGCCGGCGATTCCGAGCGGATGCGCGGCAGCGTGAGGAAGTTGTGCCGCGGCGGCGGGCAGGACGTCGCCCACTCCAGCGAGCGGCCGTAGCCCCACGGGTCGTCGACCTCGATCTTCTTGCCGTACTTGGCGGTCTTCCACACGTTGTACATGAAGGGAAGCATCGACAGGCCGAGCAGGAACGAGCTGATCGTGGAGATGGTGTTCAGCGCGGTGAAGCCGTCGGCGGCGAGGTAGTCCGCGTAACGGCGCGGCATGCCCTCGGCACCCAGCCAGTGCTGCACCAGGAACGTGCCGTGGAAGCCCACGAACAGCGTCCAGAAGGTGATCTTGCCGAGGCGCTCGTCCAGCATCTTGCCCGTGAACTTCGGCCACCAGAAGTGGAAGCCGGAGAACATCGCGAAGACCACGGTGCCGAAGATGACGTAGTGGAAGTGCGCGACGACGAAGTACGAGTCGGAGACGTGGAAGTCCATCGGGGGCGAGGCCAGGATGACGCCGGTCAGACCACCGAAGGTGAAGGTGATCAGGAAGCCGACGGCCCAGAGCATCGGGGTCTCGAAGGACAGCGAGCCCTTCCACATGGTGCCGATCCAGTTGAAGAACTTCACACCGGTCGGGACCGCGATCAGGAAGGTCATGAAGGAGAAGAACGGCAGCAGCACACCGCCGGTGACGTACATGTGGTGCGCCCACACGGTCACGGAGAGGCCGGCGATCGCGATCGTCGCGCCGATCAGGCCGATGTAACCGAACATCGGCTTGCGGGAGAAGACCGGGATGACCTCGGAAATGATGCCGAAGAACGGCAGCGCGATGATGTACACCTCTGGGTGTCCGAAGAACCAGAAGAGGTGTTGCCAGAGCAGTGCTCCACCGTTCGACGCGTCGAACACGTGGGCACCGAACTTGCGGTCGGCCTCCAGCGCGAAGAGCGCGGCGGCGAGGACCGGGAAGGCGAGCAGGACCAGGACACCGGTCAGCAGCACGTTCCAGGTGAAGATCGGCATGCGGAACATCGTCATGCCGGGCGCGCGCATGCAGATGATCGTGGTGATGAAGTTGACCGAGCCGAGGATCGTGCCGAAGCCGGAGAAGGCCAGACCCATGATCCACATGTCGGCGCCGACACCCGGCGAGCGGACCGCGTCCGACAGCGGGGAGTAGGCGAACCAGCCGAAGTCGGCCGCACCCTGCGGGGTGAGGAAGCCGGCCACCGCGATGGTCGAGCCGAAGAGGTACAGCCAGTACGCGAACATGTTCAGCCGCGGGAACGCCACGTCGGGCGCACCGATCTGCAGCGGCATGATCCAGTTCGCGAATCCGGCGAACAGCGGCGTCGCGAACATCAGCAGCATGATCGTGCCGTGCATCGTGAACGCCTGGTTGAACTGCTCGTTCGACATGATCTGCGTGCCCGGACGGGCAAGCTCGGCGCGCATGGCCAGGGCCATGATGCCGCCGATGATGAAGAACACGAACGAGGTGACCAGGTAGAGCGTGCCGATCGTCTTGTGGTCGGTGGTGGTCAGCCACTTGACGACGACGTTGCCCGGCTGCTTGCGCCGCACCGGCAGCTCGTTCTCATACGAGTCGGCTGCGGCGGCACCCTGAGGTTCGTTGAGGATGCTCACAGTTTGTTCGTCTCCGAGTTCCGGGCCGGGTCGGTCTGCTTGATGCCCGCCGGGAGGTAGCCGGTCTGACCCTTCTCAGCCAGCTCCTTCAGGTGCGCCTGGTAGCGCTCCGGGGAGACGACCTTGACGTTGAAGAGCATCCGGGAGTGGTCGACGCCGCAGAGCTCGGCGCACTTGCCCATGAAGGTGCCCTCCTGGGAGGGGGTCACCTCGAAGACATTGGTGTGGCCCGGGATGACGTCCTGCTTGAAGAGGAACGGCACCACCCAGAAGGAGTGGATGACGTCGTTCGACGACAGGATGAAGCGGACCTTCTCGCCCTTGGGGAGCCAGAGGGTCGGACCCGGGTTGCCGTTCTGCGGGTTGCGGTCACCCGGGACACCCTTGGTGTAGACGCCCTCGGCGCCCGCGGGGAAGTCCTTGGTGAACTTGTCCGGAATCGAGGCGAGCTCCTTGGGAACCTCACCCGCGGACGGGGTGGCCGCGTCGCCGTCGACGTCCTCGATGTAGTTGAAGCCCCAGCTCCACTGGTAGCCGACCACGTTGATCGTGTGGGCCGGCTTGTCGAGGGCGAGCAGCTTCGACTCGTCACGGGCGGTGAAGTAGAACAGCACCGACACGATGATGAGCGGGACCACGGTGTACAGGGCCTCGATGGGCATGTTGTACCGGGTCTGCGGCGGGACCTCCACCTTGGTGCGGCTGCGCCGGTGGAAGATGACGCTCCACAGGATCAGGCCCCAGACCAGGACACCGGTGGCCAGGGCGGCCGCCCACGATCCCTGCCACAGGGAGAGGATGCGCGGCGCCTCCTCGGTGACCGGGGTGGGCATTCCGAGGCGGGGGAAGTCTTTCCAGGTATACGAGCAACCAGTGGCGGTCGCCAGGACCATACCCGCAGTCAGCGCCTGCAGCAGCTTCCGCCGCATCGGGCGCCGCGGCGAGCGGTCGGAGCCGTAGGGACTCACGTAGCGCCTTCCCGAGAGTCTCGGCCCGCGCGACCGGCTGCGGCCGTCTCGCGGGTCGGTCGCCGGCCCTGACGCGGGCAGGGGTTTGGATGTTTATGCGGACCAAACCCTACTGGACGCTATTTGGGGTCGCGCGGGGAGGGTGCCCAACGCGCCGCTACAGCCCCCGAAGGGGTGGCTCCGCCTTCCGGGGGACGGTCCAACTGCCCCCGATCGGCGGGGTTCGGGCGCTATCTGACGCCCCCTGACCTCGATCGGCGCAGCCCGCGGCTAGCGTGGGCGGGTGCCGTACTTCGACTCCGCTTCCTCCGCACCGCTCCACCCCGTCGCCCGGCAGGCCCTGCTGGCCGCGATCGACGAGGGCTGGGCCGACCCCGCCCGGCTCTACCGCGAGGGGCGGCGGGCCCGGCTGCTGCTGGACGCGGCGCGGGAGACGGCGGCGGAGGCCGTCGGGTGCCGTCCCGACGAGCTGGTGTTCACTCCTTCGGGGACGCACGCGGTTCACCTCGGCATCGAGGGGGCGCTCGCGGGCCGTCGCCGGGTCGGCGGTCACCTGGTCGTATCAGCGGTCGAACACAGTTCTGTCCTTCATTCGGCCGCGGCACACGGGTCACGGGGCGGCAGCACCACCGAGGTGCCGGTGGACCGGTCGGGTGCCGTCTCCCCCGAGGAGTACGCGGCGGCCCTGCGGCCGGACACCGCGCTGGCCTGCCTCCAGTCCGCCAACCACGAGGTGGGGACCGTGCAGCCGGTGGCCGAGGTCGCACAGATGTGCCGGGAGGCGGGTGTGCCGCTGCTGGTGGACGCCGCCCAGTCGCTGGCCTGGGGAGCGGTGCCGGGCGACTGGTCGCTGCTGGCCGGCAGCGCGCACAAGTGGGGCGGGCCGGCGGGCGTCGGGCTGCTGGCGGTGCGCAAGGGGGTGCGGTTCGCGCCGCAAGGACCGGCGGACGAGCGGGAGTCGGGCCGGTCCGCGGGGTTCGAGAACATCCCGGCGGTCGTGGCGGCCGCGGCCTCCCTGCGGGCGGTGCGGGCCGAGGCCGAGGAGGAGGCGCGGCGGCTGCGGGTGCTGGTGGACCGGATCCGGCGCCGGGTGGCCCGGCTGGTGCCGGACGTGGAGGTGGTGGGCGCGGCGGACCGGCGGCTCCCGCACGTGGTCACGTTCTCCTGCCTCTACGTCGACGGGGAGACGCTGCTGCACGAGCTGGACCGGTCCGGTTTCTCCGTCTCGTCCGGTTCGTCGTGTACGAGCTCGACGCTGACGCCCAGCCACGTGCTGAAGGCGATGGGCGTGCTGTCCGAGGGGAACGTCCGGGTGTCGTTGCCGATGGGCACGACCGCGGAGGAGGTGAACCGTTTCCTGGAGGTGCTGCCGGGCGCGGTGGCCGGGGTGCGGGAGCAGCTGGGCGTCGTACCGGCGGCGGCGGACGTGACGCCGGAGGCCGAGTCGCTGGAGCTGGACACGCTGGGGCTGCGGTGTCCGCAGCCGGTGATCGAGCTGGGGAAGGCGATCGGGCGGGTGCCGGTCGGGGGGACGGTGACCGTGCTGTCCGACGACGAGGTGGCGCGGCTGGACATCCCGGCGTGGTGCGCGATGCGCGGCCAGGAGTACCTGGGCGAGTCGCCGGCCGCCGCCGGCACCGCGTACCGCGTCCGCCGGCTGGTGTAGGGCGGTTCCGGTACGGGGGCCCCGGCCCCCGTACCCTCCCCGGCTCCCCGGACGCGGTCAGACGTTCAGGTGGGCCTTGATCTCGGCGGCGGCCTCGTCGCCGTAGGCCTTCGTGAAGCGCTCCATGAAGTGGGCACGGGCCAGGGTGTACTCCTGGGTGCCCAGGGTCTCGATCACCAGCGTGGCCAGCATGCAGCCGAGCTGCGCGGCGCGCTCCAGGCTGACGCCCCAGGAGAGGCCGGTCAGGAAGCCGGCGCGGAAGGCGTCGCCGACGCCGGTGGGCTCGACCTTGCGCTCCTCCGGCGGGCACGGCACGGTGATCGGCTCGTGGCCGGCGCGGTCGATGCGCACGCCGCGCGAGCCGAGGGTGGTGACGCGGGTGCCGACCTTGCCCAGGATCTCCTCGTCGGTCCAGCCGGACTTCGACTCGATGAGGCCCTTCTCGTACTCGTTGGAGAAGAGGAAGGTCGCGCCCTCCATGAGGGTGCGGATGTTGTCGCCGTCCATGCGGGCGATCTGCTGCGAGAAGTCCGCCGCGAAGGGGATGCCGCGGGTGCGGCACTCCTCCGTGTGGCGCAGCATCGCCTCGGGGTCGTCGGCGCCGATCAGGACCAGGTCCAGGCCGCCGACCCGGTCGGCCACGGACTTGAGCTCGATGAGGCGGGCCTCGCTCATGGCGCCGGTGTAGAAGGAGCCGATCTGGTTGTGGTCGGCGTCCGTGGTGCACACGAAGCGGGCGGTGTGCAGGACCTCCGAGATCCGCACGAAGCGGGTGTCGACGCCGTGCCGGTCGAGCCAGGCGCGGTACTCGTCGAAGTCCGAGCCGGCCGCGCCGACCAGGATCGGGTTGGCGCCGAGCTGGCCCATGCCGAAGCAGATGTTCGGGCCCACGCCACCCCGCCGCACGTCGAGGTTGTCGACGAGGAAGGAGAGGGAGACCGTGTGCAGCTGGTCCGCGACCAGCTGGTCGGCGAAGCGGCCGGGGAAGGTCATGAGGTGGTCGGTGGCGATGGAGCCGGTGACTGCGATACGCACGGCGTGGATGCTCCTGCAGGGGGCGAAGGGTGACAGTCAACGCTACCCGGTCTTGACCCCCCAGGGAGACCGGTCAAAACTACCCGATAGTAGGGCTTTCTTCGCGTAGATCATCGTGCGTACGGTGCCGGTACCCCTCACAGAATCGGGAGCAGCGCATGAGGCAGTACAGCGTGAACGACTCCGCCCGGGAAGGGGCCGAGCCGGGTATGGCCGAGCTGCTCGGCGACTGTGCGCGGATGGCGCCCCACTGGACGGTTCCGGCGGAGCCCCGCCCCGACCGGGTGGCTCCCTCGCAGATCCATGGCGTGCGCGTGCCGAGCTCCTCCGTCCGGCTGATCGCGGGCACCGCGCAGTACGGGGACTGACCTCCGGGGAACCGCTTGCTCCAGTCTTTCGTCCCATACGCACCACGGTCCCGTGGACGGGCGAAGGAGCGATGCGGTGAGCAGCGAAGACGAGCGGGCGGGCGAGCAGACCGGCCGGGTACGCCGTCGGCCCGGGCCGGTCCTGGTCGCGGCGGCGGCGACGGTGCTGCTGGCGGGCGGCGGCGCCTGGTGGGCGGCGGCGTCGGCGGGTGGCGACCCCCGGGCCGCGCTCGGCGACACGGCCACGGCCGCCCGGCAGGGTGCGGCGGACGGGAGCACTCCCCCGCCGGGCATCGCGCCGGGCGAGCCCGACCCGTCGGGCGGCGGTGTGGTGTACGTGGCGGAGGGGGCCCTGCCCGAGGGCCCGGGCAGGGCTCCGGCGTACGACGTCACCGGCGAGGTGACCAAGGAGGAGGTGGCCCGGCTCGCGGCGGCCCTCGGCATCGAGGGCGAGCCCCGGCTCTCGGGCGGGCAGTGGCAGGCCGGGGTGGTACGCGACCCCGACGGCCCGCGGCTCACCGTGACCCGGCAGGCGCCCGGGACCTGGAGCTACACGGCGTACCGGTCGGGCGGCGGCGACAACTGCGAGAAGGGCAAGGACACCTGCGGACCCGTGACGCCCCCGGAGGGCGACGGGCGGTCGCCGGTCGGCGAGGCCGCGGCCAGGGCGGCGGCCGTGCCGGTGCTGAAGGCGGCCGGGCAGGACGGTGCCAAGCTCGACGCGCGGCAGGTGCAGGGCTCGCTGCGGGTGGTGAACGCCGATCCGGTGATCGGCGGGCTGCCCACCTCGGGCTGGCGGACCTCGGTGCTGGTCGGCCCGGACGGCGCGGTGGCCAAGGCGAACGGGAACCTGAAGGCTCCGGTGCGCGACGGTGAGAAGCAGGTGGTGGGGGCGCGGCAGGCGCTGGACCGGCTGAACGCGGCCCGGTCCGGCACGGAGGTCGCCGGCTGCGCGACCCCGGTGCCGGACACCGGCGCGGAGCCGGGCGCGGGCGCGGGTTCCGGGACGGACGGGGCGGTCCCGTCGGTTCCCGATCCGTGCGAGCCGGGCACCGCGCTGCCGAAGCAGCCGCGCCGCGAGACGGTCGAGCGGGCCGTGCTGGGGCTGACCCCGCGCTCCGGCCCCGGGCCGCGGCAGCTGGTGCCGGCCTGGCTGTTCGAGGTGGCCGGCCGGGACGGCGGGCCGGGGCACACCGTGGCGCAGGTCGCGCTGGAGGGTGAGGACGAGGTGCGGCCGGGTCCGGTGGGGACGGTGCCGGGGTTCTCGTACCAGCAGGACGGCCGGAAGCTGACGGTGCACTTCTGGGGTGGCGTGTGCAGCACGTACGCGGCGGAGGTGCGGGAGCACCCCGGGACGGTGACGGTCAAGATCACCGACACGCCCCGTGAGCCGGGCCGGGCGTGCATCCTGATCGCCCAGGAGATGTCGCTGACGGTGACGCTGGAGCAGCCGCTGGACGGCCGGAAGGTGGTCGACGCCACCACCGGCAAGGAGCTGCCGCGCAGCAGGTAGCGGCGGCCGTCGGGGGAGTCCCCCGGCACACGCCGAGGGCGGCGGTACCGGTGCCGGTACCGCCGCCCTCGGCGTGTGCTGGGGCTCTCTCCAGGCTTAGCTGAAGGAGTCGCCGCAGGCGCAGGAGCCCGTGGCGTTCGGGTTGTCGATGGTGAAGCCCTGCTTCTCGATGGTGTCGACGAAGTCGATCGAGGCGCCGCCCAGGTACGGGGCGCTCATGCGGTCGGTGACGACCTTGACGCCGTCGAAGTCCTTGACGACGTCACCGTCGAGGGAGCGCTCGTCGAAGAAGAGCTGGTAGCGCAGGCCCGAGCAGCCACCGGGCTGGACGGCGACGCGCAGCGCCAGGTCGTCGCGGCCTTCCTGCTCCAGCAGGGCCTTGACCTTGGCCGCGGCGGCGTCGGACAGGAGGATGCCGTCGCTCACAGTGGTCTTGTCGTCCTGAACGGACATCTGCATTCACTCCCGAAGTGGGCGGCTCCCCGCCGGGGCAGGGAAACGTCGGACTCTTGCCGTCGGTAGGAACCGACGGGGCCGCGGATTCATTCCGGGCCTGACGCTTGTTTCAGATATTCATGCTCGCACACACTCGAGCGCCCGTGGAGCCGCCTGACCGGCCGGGCGAATTCGTCACATCGACACAATCATCCATCGTCAAACTGACGTGAAGCGGTTATGATAATAACGTCAAGTAGACGAGAAGTGAGCTCAGCGGAAGCACAACGCATCCGCAGAACAGAAAGGGTGCGTGTCTCGTGACCACCGCCCAGCCCCGGCAGGACCTCGACGTCCAGCCCACACCTCTCGCCCTGCTCCTGCTCGGCCGCGAGGCCGATCCGAAGAGCGAGCGCGGCGTGGAGTGCCCCGGTGACCTGCCGTCGCCGTCCGACCCGGACCTGGTGGAGCGGGCCCGCGCGGCCAAGGAGAAGCTCGGGGACAAGGTCTTCATCCTCGGCCACCACTACCAGCGCGACGAGGTCATCGAGTTCGCCGACGTGACCGGCGACTCCTTCAAGCTGGCCCGCGACGCCGCGGCCAAGCCGGAGGCCGAGTACATCGTCTTCTGCGGCGTGCACTTCATGGCCGAGTCCGCGGACATCCTGACGAGCGACGCCCAGAAGGTGGTCCTCCCCGACCTCGCCGCGGGCTGCTCCATGGCCGACATGGCCACCGCCGAGCAGGTCGCCGAGTGCTGGGACGTGCTGACCGAGGCCGGCGTCGCCGAGCAGGTCGTGCCCGTCTCGTACATGAACTCCTCCGCCGACATCAAGGCCTTCACCGGCAAGCACGGCGGCACCATCTGCACGTCCTCGAACGCGAAGAAGGCCCTGGAGTGGGCCTTCGAGCAGGGCGAGAAGGTGCTCTTCCTGCCGGACCAGCACCTGGGCCGCAACACGGCCGTCCGCGACATGGGCATGTCGCTGGAGGACTGCGTGGTCTACAACCCGCACAAGCCCAACGGCGGCCTGACCGCCGAGGAGCTGCGCGGCGCGAAGATGATCCTGTGGCGCGGGCACTGCTCGGTGCACGGCCGGTTCAGCCTGGACTCGGTCAACGACGTGCGCGAGCGCATCCCGGGCGTCAACGTCCTGGTGCACCCCGAGTGCAAGCACGAGGTCGTCGCGGCGGCCGACTACGTCGGCTCGACCGAGTACATCATCAAGGCGCTGGAGGCGGCCCCGGCCGGCTCCAAGTGGGCCATCGGCACCGAGCTGAACCTGGTCAAGCGGCTGGCGAATCGATTCGCCGCCGAGGACAAGGAAGTCGTCTTCCTCGACCGCACGGTCTGCTTCTGCTCGACGATGAACCGCATCGACCTCCCCCACCTGGTGTGGACCCTGGAGTCCCTGGCCGAGGGCAACCTCGTCAACCAGATCCAGGTCGACAAGGAGACCGAGAGCTTCGCCAAGCTGGCGCTGGAGCGGATGCTGGCGCTGCCGTAGCGGCCGCGCGCGGCCGTCACGCGACCGGCCGCACCCGTTGGTGAAAGGGGCACCCCCAGGGGTGCCCCTTTCGCATAACCTCCCCCCAAACGAGGGGAGTTCACGATGACGACGACGCAGTCCATCGAGGTCCTGGTCGACGCGGGCGAGGACGCCGACGCGCGCGGGCAGGAGGAGGCCCGCGCGGAGGTCCAGGCCCTGCTGGAGGAGCTGGGCGTGGACGAGGTGGCGCCCAGGGCCGCCGAGGCCGCCCCCGGCTCCAAGTCGGAGGGGCCGGCCTCGCTCACCGAACTGGCCGTCACGGTCGGTCCCACCCTGTTCCCCGCCCTCCTGACGGCGTTCGAGGGCTGGGTGCAGTGGGCGGCGTCCCGCCGGGTGTGGGTCAAGATCGGCGGGAACGAGTACGCCGCCTCCGGGCTGACCAGGGCGCAGCGCCGGCAGCTGCTGGACCACTTCATCGCCCAGTCCGCGGCGCCGGCCGCGGAGCGGCTCCCCGAGCAGGGCCGGGGGGCGATCGATGGCGGTGCGTGACGCACTGGTCATCGCGACGTCGACGTACGAGGACGCCCGCCTCAAGCCGCTCACCGCCCCCGGCCGGGACGCCGACGCGCTCGCCGGGGTGCTGGCCGACCCCTCGATCGGCAACTACGCGGTCCAGACCGTCCTGGACGAGCCGGCCCACGTGGTCGGCGGCGCCATCGAGAAGTTCTTCGCCGCGCGGAAGGCGGACGACCAGCTGCTGCTGTACCTGTCCTGCCACGGCATCAAGAACTCGAGGCTGGAGCTGTACTTCGCGGCCCGCAACACGGACAAGGACCTGCTGAAGACCAGCTCGCTGCCGGCGACGGTCCTCAACGACCTGCTGAACGGCTGCCGCGCCCGCAGGATCCTCGTGCTGCTCGACTGCTGCTACAGCGGGGCCTTCCGCCCCGGCGCCAAGGGCGACACCACCGTGCACCTGCAGGAGCAGTTCCGGGCGCCGGACGGGCCGCTGGTCCCGAGGGAGTCCGACGGCACCGGCATCGTGGTGATCACCGCCACGGACGAACTCCAGCCGGCCTGGGAGGAGGACGCGGAGGAGGCCGCCCGGACCGGCCGCGGGCAGCTGTCGGTCTTCACCCGGGCCGTGGTCGAGGGCCTGGCCTCCGGCCGGGCCGACCGGGACGGCGACGGCGAGGTCTCCGTCGAGGACCTCTACCACCACGTCCTGGACGAGATGCTGGAGGCCGAGGCCCCCCAGACCCCGCTGCGCTGGGTGCTGGGCGGCAAGGGCACCCTCACGATCGCCCGGCGCGCCGACGGCACCGCCCGGACCGCCTCCCGGTCGCCGCGTCCGACGGGCGGCACGGTGGGCGCGGAGCTGTACGCCGCGATCGAGCGGACGGCGCTGGCGCTGCACCGCACCTACGGCCCCAACGGGCGGCCCTTCGTCCTGCCGGGCGAGGACGGGCCGGCGTTCCGCAGCCAGGTCACCGCCGAGGTGGTGGCGCGGCTGGCACCCCCGGGCGGCTACCAGGCACTGGGCCACGGGCTGGTGACCTCGCTGGTGGAGCGGATGGAGCGGGAGGCCGGAGACGGCACGGCCGGCGCCGTACTGGTCTTCGCCGCCTTCGTACGGGCCCTCCTCGCCGCACTCGCGGACGGCGCCCACCCGGTCCGGCTGGCCCGGGCGCTGGACACGGTCTTCGCGACGGCGGAGGTGAGGCTGGACGCGATGGTGATGCGCCGGGCCCGGCCCGACGGGGACAACGACCGGGAGGCCATCGCCCACGCGCTGCGCACCGCCGTCACGGACGAGCGGATCGCGGACCTGGTGGTCGAGGCGGTGCAGGCCGTCGGCGTGGACGGGCTCATGGCGGTCTACCCGGGCCACGCCCCCGGGGTGCACCTGGAGCTCCCCAGGGGCTACCTGCTGGACGGCGGCCACCTCACCGCCGACGGGACGGTGCACCCCGCGCAGGCGCCCCGTGCCCTCCCGGACCCGCGCATCGCCCTGGTCTCGGTGCCCGTCCACTCCCCCGAGGCCCTGCCGCCCCTGCTCGGTTCCGCCGCTCCGCTGCTCCTCGTCGCCCCCGAGATCGGTCCGCAGGTGGCCGGGGCCCTGCCCCCGGCGAGCGGGCTTGCGGTCGCCACGCGCCACCGGGGGCCGCAGCTCCGGGAGCAGCTGCACGACCTCGCCACCGTGACCGGCGGCCGGGTCTTCGACTCCCAGGCGGCACTGCGCGAAGGCGGCCGGCGGGCCTTCGGCCGTGCCGAGTGGGTGCGGTCGGACGGCGCGGTCACGCTCTTCTCGGGAACACCCGAACGCGAGGAGGTCGGCACGCTCCTCGACCGGCTCCACGGCGACATGCCGTTCGAGACGGACATGGTGCGCCAGGCCTGGCTCCGGGAGCGGATCGCCAAGCTCACCCGCCGGGTGGCACTGTTCCGGGTCGCCGAGGAGACCGCCGGGGGCCGGGGGTCCGCCCTGTCCCGGACGGACAAGGCGATGCGGATCGGCCGTCTCGCGGCGCGCGAGGGCCTGCTGGCCGGTGCGGCCAACGCCTTCGCCGTGCTCGGCGAGCGCAAGCTGCCGGTGCCGAAGGGCGCGGACGAGCGGGTGGTGGCCGGGGCGCTGGGGAAGGCGCTGACGGAGCCGGTACGCGTGATCGCCGCGAACAGCGGGGGCGACCCGGACGAGGTGGTGCGCGAGTGCTGCGAGTCCTGGCCGCGCAGCTCGTACGACGCCCGCACCGGTGCGTTCACCGGCCGGGGCCGGGTCCTCGACCCGGTGGCGGTGCAGCGCAGCCTGCTGCTGGCCGTGCGGGACGCCGCCCGGGAGTTCCTGGAGCTGGTCTGACCGGCCACCGGGCGTACGAAGGAGCCCCCGCCCCCTCGTGGTGAGGGGGCGGGGGCTCCGTACGGGGGTCAGACCGTGACCGACTCCGGCGCGTCGTCGGCCGCGGCGGCGGGGGCCGGGAGCGTGCCGGCCTTCTTCGCACGCCTGGCCGCGCGCTTGTCCCGGCGGCGCTCCTTGCGGAGCTCGACCATCGCGTACAGCGTCGGCACGAGCAGCAGGGTCAGCAGCGTCGACGTGACCAGGCCGCCGATCACGACCACGGCGAGCGGCTGCGAGATGAAGCCGCCCTCCCCGGTGACGCCGAGCGCCATCGGGAGCAGCGCGAAGATCGTCGCCAGGGCGGTCATCAGGATCGGCCGCAGGCGGTGCCGGCCGCCCTCGACGACGGCCTCGACCACGCCCAGGCCCTGGGCCCGGTACTGGTTGATCAGGTCGATCAGCACGATCGCGTTGGTGACCACGATGCCGATGAGCATCAGCATGCCGATCATCGCCGGGACGCCCATCGGGGTGCCGGTGGCGACCAGCAGGCCGATCGCGCCGGTGGCGGCGAAGGGGATGGAGACCAGCAGGATCAGCGGCTGGACGAGCGACCGGAAGGTCGCGACCAGCAGCATGAAGACGATCGCGATGGCCGCGAGCATCGCCAGGCCGAGGGAGGCGAAGGCGTCGTCCTGGTCTTCGGACACGCCGCCGATGGCGGCGGTGGCGCCCTCGGGGAGGTCGAGCTTCTTCAGCTCGGTCTGGAGGGCGGCGCTGACCGCGCCGGTGTTGTCGCCGTCGGGCCGGGCGGTGATGGTGGCGGCGCGGGCGCCGTCGATGCGGGTCATCGCGACGGGGCCCGGGACCAGTTCGACGGTGGCGACGTCGGCGAGCTTCAGCGGGCCGACGGGCAGCGCCTTGAGCTCGGCCAGGGTGGTGGCCGGGCGGGCGGAGCGGACCACGATGTCGCGCTCGGTGTCGTCCAGGACGGCCTTGCCGACCGGGTTGCCGCGGACGGCCTGGGCGACGAGCTGGCCCAGGGCGGCCTGGTTGAGACCGAGCTCGGCGGCCCTCGGGGTGGCGCTGACGGAGATGCGGGGCACGGACTGCGAGAGGTCGCTCTGTACGTCGCTGACGTTCTTCAGGCCGGCGACGGCCTTGCGCACCTGCTCGGCGGCCTGCTTGAGGACGGCGGCGTCGCCGGCCTTCACCACGACCTTGAGGTTCTGGTTCCCGAAGCCGTCGCCGGCGGCGATGTTCGTCTCGCCGATGCCGTCGAGCCGGTCCAGCTCCGCCTGGAGGCGGTCGCGGGTGTCCTCGAAGGTCGCCGAGTCCTCCAGGGTGATCTGGTACTGGGCCTGGTTGGAGCCCGTGCCGCCGCCGAAGGCCGCGAGGAAGCCGGAGGAGCCGACGGTGACCTGGTGGTCCTTGACGCCCTTGACGGAGTCGAGGACCTTCTCGACCTTGCGCGCGGCCTCGTCGGAGGCGGCGAGGGAGGTGCCGGGCGGCAGCTCCTGCTTGACCGACATGACCTCCTGCTCGCCCTGGTCGAAGAAGTTGGTCTTCAGCAGGGGCGCCATGCCGAAGGTGCCGAAGAGCACCACGAGGGCGATGACCACGGAGGTGATGCGGCGCCGGGTGGCGAACCGCAGCACGGGTACGTACGCGCGCTGCAGGAGGCTGCGGGCCTCCTTCTCCTCGGCGGCGGCCCGGGCTGCCGCGGCACTTTCGGCGTCGGCCGGGTCGGTGCCCTTCGGGGCGCGCAGGAACCAGTACGACAGGACCGGGACGACCGTGAGCGACACCAGCAGCGAGGCGAGCAGCGCGGCGGTGACGGTGAGGGAGAACGAGCCGAACAGCTCGCCGACCATGCCGCCGACCAGGCCGATGGGCAGGAAGACCGCGACGGTGGTCAGCGTGGAGGAGGTGACCGCGCCGGCGACCTCCTTGACGGCGGTGATGATGGCGCTCTCGCGCTCCTCGCCGTAGCCCAGGTGGCGCTTGATGTTCTCCAGGACCACGATCGAGTCGTCGACGACGCGGCCGATGGCGATGGTGAGGGCGCCCAGGGTCAGCATGTTGAGCGACAGGTCGCGGGTCCACAGCACGATCAGCGCGAGGACGACCGAGAGCGGGATGGAGACCGCGGTGACCAGGGTCGAGCGGACCGAGGCCAGGAAGACCAGGATCACGACGACCGCGAAGAGCAGGCCGAGCATGCCCTCGGTGGTGAGGCTGGAGATGGACTTCGAGACGGCCGGGCCCTGGTCGCTGACGACGGTCAGCTCGGCGCCGGAGCCGAGGTCGGCGCGCAGGCCGGGCAGCTCGTCCTTGACGGCGTCGGAGATGGCGACGGCGCTGCCGTCCTTGTCCATGGTGACGACGACGGCGAGGCTGGGCTTGCCGTTGGTGCGGGTGATGGAGACGGCGGCGGACGGCTCCTGCTTCACCGTGGCGACGTCGCCGAGGCGGGTGACCGGCTTGCCGGGACCGGCCGACAGGCGCAGGTCCGCAAGCTGCTCCAGCGAGGTGTAGCCGGTGCCGACGCGGACGGTGCGGTTCTGGCCCTGCTCGTCGAAGGAGCCGGCCGGGAAGGTCGCGCCGCCGGCCTGGAGGGCCTGGGCGAGGGCGGCCTGGTCGAGCCCCTTGGCGGCGAGCTTCGCCGGGTCCGGGGAGACGGTGACCTGGAGGTCCTGGACGCCGTCGACGCTGACCTGGCCGACGCCCTCGATGTCCTGGAGGACGGGGACGACGGTGCGCTCCAGCTGGTCGGCGAGGGCCTGCTGGTCCTTGCCGGAGGTGACGGCGAGCACGACGGTCGGGATGTCGTCGGTGGAGCCGGCGACGACCTGCGGGTCGACCTCCTGGGGCAGCCGGGCGCGGGCCCGGTTGACGGCCTGCTGGACGTCGGCGACGAGCTGCTTGGTGCCGCTGTCGCCGTAGTCGAAGGTCGCCATGATGAGGGCGTTGCCCTCGCTGGCGGTCGAGGTGACGCCGGTGATGCCGTCGACGGCCTTGATGGTGCTTTCGAGGGGCTCGACGACCTGCTTCTCCACCACGTCGGGGGACGCGCCCTGGTACGGGGCGAGCACCGAGACCATGGGCAGTTCTATGGAGGGCAGCAGCTGCTGCTTGAGCTGCGGGATGGCGATGGCGCCGAAGACGAGCGCGACGATCGAGACGAGTCCGATCAGGGCCCGTTGCGCGAGGCTGAAGCGGGACAGCCAGGACATGGGTGGAGGTCTCTCTTCCGTGGCGGATCAGGCAGGGCGTCGGGCGTACGGAGCCGCCCAGCCTCCACCTTCGGCCATCCACCGGGGCCGGATCCTCGCCCCCAGGTCCCTTTCCTTATCTCCCGCATACCGCGGTTGGAGTACGGGGGTGTACTCCCCGCCCGGGGGACGGCGTGCACCGTGCGCCCGACCCGTCCCGAATGGGGCGTTTCATTCCACGCGGGGCCGGACCAGTCCCGACTCGTAGGCGATGACCACCAGTTGGGCGCGGTCGCGGGCGCCGAGCTTGGCCATGGCCCGGTTCACGTGCGTCTTGACCGTGAGGGGGCTGACCTCCAGCCGCCCGCCGATCTCGTCGTTGGACAGGCCGGCCGCGACGTGGACGAGGACCTCGCGCTCCCGGCCCGTGAGCGTGGCCAGCCGCTCCGCGTGCATGCCCTGGGCCGGACCGGAGACCGAACCTCCGCCCTGGGCCAGGAACTTCGCGATCAGGCCCTTGGTGGCGGCCGGGGAGAGCAGGGCCTCGCCGGCGGCCGCGATCCGGATGGCGCCGAGGAGGTCCTCGGGCTCCGCGCCCTTGCCGAGGAAGCCGGAGGCGCCCGCGCGCAGGGACTGGACGACGTACTCGTCCACCTCGAAGGTGGTCAGCATCACGACCCGCACGCCGGCCAGCTCGGGGTCGGCGCTGATCATGCGGGTGGCGGTGAGCCCGTCGGTGCCGGGCATGCGGATGTCCATCAGGACCACGTCGGCGGCCCGTTCCCCGGCCAGCCGGACGGCCTCGGCGCCGTCGGAGGCCTCCCCGACGACCTCCATGTCGGGCTCGGAGTTCACCAGCACCTTGAACGCGCTGCGCAGCAGGGCCTGGTCGTCGGCGAGCAGCACCCGGATCGTCATCGTTCCTCCCCCGCGGTCTCCAGGGGCAGGATCGCATGGACCCGCCAGCCGCCGCCGAAGCGGGGGCCCGCGGTGCAGGTGCCGCCGAGCGCGGTGGCGCGCTCGCGCATGCCGAGCAGGCCGTGGCCGCCGCCGGGTTCGGGGACGGGCGCGGCGGCGGCGTCGGCGGTGCCGCCGTCGAGGACGGTGATCTCGACCGTGCGGCCCACCCGGACCACGCTGACCTCGGCCCGGGCGTCGGGGCCGGCGTGCTTGCGCACGTTGGTCAGCGCCTCCTGGATGACCCGGTACGCGGCCAGGTCGACCGAGGCGGGGAGCGGGGACTCCGTACGGTCCCTGGCCACCTCGACCGGCAGTCCGGCGTGGCGGAAGGTGTCGACCAGCTCGTCGAGTACGCCGAGGCCGGGCGCGGGTTCGGTGGGCGCCTCCGGGTCACCGGACTGGCGGAGCAGGCCGACGGTGGCGCGCAGCTCGTTGAGCGCCGAGCGGCTGGCCTCGCGGACGTGGGCCAGGGCCTCCTTGGCCTGGTCGGGGCGCTTGTCCATGACGTGCGCGGCGACCCCGGCCTGGACGTTCACCAGGGCGATGTGGTGGGCGACCACGTCGTGCAGGTCGCGGGCGATGCGCAGGCGCTCCTCGGCGACCCGGCGGCGGGCCTCCTCCTCGCGGGTGCGTTCGGCGCGCTCGGCGCGCTCCCGGATGGCGTCGACGAAGGCGCGCCGGCTGCGGACGGCGTCGCCCGCGGCGGCGGCCATGCCGGTCCAGGCGAAGATGCCGAGGTTCTCCTGGGCGTACCAGGGCAGCGGGCCGACCAGCATGGCCACGGCGGTGAGGCCGGTCATGGTGAGCAGGCCGACCCGCCAGGTGGTGGGGCGGTCGGTGCTGGCGGCCACCGTGTAGAGCGCGACGACGGCGCACATCGGGACGGGTGCGCGGGGCGGTCCCGCGAACAGCTCGACGAGGGAGACGGCGCAGGTGGCGGCGAGCACGGCCTTGGGCCTGCGGCGCCGGAAGACGAGCGCGGTGGCCCCGATGAGCATCAGGGTGAGGCTGGGGAGGTCGGGAGCGCGGGTGCCGAAGGTGGGGCGGCCGTGGATGCCGGAGGGCTCGACGAAGGAGCCGAGCACCATGGCGACGAGCACCCCGAGGGCCAGGACCGCGTCCATCGCCAGGGGATGGCGGCGCATCCAGTGGCGGGTGGGGGCCAGGCCGGGGGCCAGTGGGGTGCTCACCGGGAGAGGGTACGGGTTCCTCTGCCCCTCCCGTGCCGGGTGGCTCCGCCGGTCCTGGGTGACACCGGCGCCCCTCCCGCGCCGGGTGGCTCCGCCGGTGCCGCTCCCCGCGCCCCGTGCGGGGGCCGTCGCCGGATGCGGGTCCTGCCTTGCGGGCTGTCCCTCCCCCAGCTCCTCGAATGCCGGAGGGGCCGGATCTGCCGGCACCGGCAGGGGCGCGAGGGCCGCGGAGGGGCCGGTGCCGCCCGCCCCGCCGGGCCGGTGCCGCATCCGCTGGGGCGCGGCCGCGGAAGGCGGGCGGGGCTACGGGAGGGACGCGCGGGCGGCCGCCACGGCCGGCGGCACCGGGGGCGGGCCCCAGATCGCGACGCGGACGGCGATCAGGACCAGGACCGCCGCGATGGCGGCCAGGTGCTCCTTGCCCGCCAGGTTGTTCTTGACCAGGATCTCGCCCACCATCAGCAGGATCACCACCCCGCCCGTCAGGTACGCCCGGTACCGCCAGCAGACGAAGACCGCCAGGCCGACCACCGCCGCCGACGGGCCGGTGTCGTTGACCAGCTTGTCGGACGCCGGCAGGCCGAGCGGGTGGTCGGGGCCCAGGGCGATGCCGATCCGCGCGTACGTGGTGCCGGCGAGCGTGGCGACGTACCCGACCAGCAGCGTCCGCCACCAGCCGATGCAGATCTCCGCGATGCCGAAGACCAGCAGTATCTGCGCGAGCGCACCCCAGACCGGCAGGTCCAGGGCGGGCACGAAGAGCGAGAGCGGGGTCCGCAGCAGGGCGAGCCAGAGCGGGTCGGTGGCGTGCACCGACCCGAGGTTCTGGACGGGGCGGAAGCCCCACGGCTGGTTCTGGACGATCTGGAAGATCGAGGTGAGGGCCACCGCGCCCAGGGTCATCGGAACGGCGCGCCACCCGCGGGTGACCAGGGCCTCCCGGACCGTCCGGTAGAGCGGCCCCCACTCGCGGCGGGCGAACTCCCTCAACGCTTGCTCTCCAGGTGTCTGCGGTGCAGCCACTTCGGAAGCCCCGGAGCTTCCAGGAAACCCTCCGCCCGGCCCGCCGCGATGCCGATCCGCAGCAGGTCGGAACTCTTCTCGAAGAGCATGAACCGCGGTTCCCAGATCGGCCGGTACTTGGCGTTGGCCCGGTAGAGGGACTCGATCTGCCACCAGCGCGAGAAGAAGGAGAGCAGCGAGCGCCACAGGCGCAGCACCGGGCCCGCACCCAGCCGCGAGCCGCGCTCGAACACCGAGCGGAACATCGCGAAGTTGAGGGAGACCTGGGTGATGCCGATCTCCCGGGACCGCTCCAGGAGTTCGATGACCATGAACTCCATCAGGCCGTTCTCGGAATCGCGGTCACGGCGCATCAGGTCGAGGGACAGGCCCTTGGGCCCCCACGGCACGAAGGACAGCAGCGCCCGCAGCTCGCCCTCGCCGTCGGTGCACTCCAGCATCACGCACTGGCCGTCGGCGGGGTCGCCCAGCCGGCCCAGCGCCATGGAGAAGCCGCGCTCGGTCGCGCCGTCGCGCCAGTCGTCGGCGCGGCGCAGCAGCTCGTACATCTCGTCGGCCGGGATGTCGGCGTGGCGCCGGATGCGGACCTCGTAGCCGGCCCGCTTGACCCGGTTGTAGGCCTGCCGGACGGTGCGCATGGCGCGGCCTTCGAGGGTGAACTCGTCGGTCTCGACGATGGCCTCGTCGCCGAGTTCGAGGGCGTCGAGGCCGTGGCGCGCGTAGACCGTGCCGGCTTCCTCGCTCGCGCCCATGACGGCCGGCACCCAGCCGTGTTCGCGGGCCTCGGCCAGCCAGGGCTCGATGGCGCCCGGCCAGGCCTCGGGGTCGCCGATCGGGTCGCCCGAGGCGAGCGATACGCCGCCCACGACGCGGTAGGTCACGGCGGCCTTGCCGGTGGGCGACCAGATGACGCTCTTCTCGCGGCGCAGCGCGAAGTAGCCGAGGGAGTCGCGGTCGCCCTGCCGCGCCAGCAGCGCGCGCAGCCGCTCCTCGTCGTCCTCGGTGAGGGGGTCGACGGCCTTGCGGGAGCGGAAGGCCGCGTACAGGACGGCCAGGAGCAGCAGGGTGGACATCACGTTGATGGCGACGTCGACCCAGCCGGGGGTGTTGATGCCGGGGTACGCGGAGTCGTCGGTGGCCAGCGTGACCAGGCGCATCACGCCGTACCGCCAGCGGTGCATGAAGGAGGCCTCGGCGTGGTCCGGCGTCGCGTTGGTGGCGCCCACGAGGAGGGCGGCGGCCAGCGAGGTGACCAGCAGGCCCAGGACGGCGACGGCGGCGGCGAGCCTGGGGTTGGAGCGGTCGCCCTTGGCGTAGAACTCGCGCCGGCCCAGCAGGAGCGCGGCCACGAAGGCGGCGGTCAGGCCGAGGGAGACCCAGTTCTGCGGGTGTGCCCGGAACTCCGGGAAGACGGCGCAGACGTACGCGAAGAGGACCAGCAGCAGCCCGCTGAGCACCAGGTTGAGGATCCACGCGGCGCGCTTGCGGCGGCGCATGGTGACCGCGAGGAAGAGCGTGAACAGGCCGGACGCGAAGCCCGCCGTCAGCATGTACGGGGTGAAGTAGTCCTCGGAGTTGTGCCGGCGGAGGTCGGCCCCGAGGGAGACCCACACGGCGCTGAGGAAGTTGACGAACGCGACGGTGCGGAGGTACCAGACGGCGAACGACGCGCTGCGCCGCGCCCGCTCGCCGCTCGCGCCGGTGCCCGGGCCGGTGCTCCGGCCGGTGTCCCGGCTCTCCCCCCGGACCGAGTCCCCACCGGCGGTCTTCCGGTCGGTCATATCGGTAGCCAAACGGACTTCTCCCATGAAAAGCGATGATATGGGGCATCATCCTTCACATGAGAGCACGGGAACCGGCGTGGTCAGCGCCGGTTCCCCGCGGCTCAGTGCGTCTCCTCCACCTCACGCACGGGCAGCTCCGCAGCGAGTGCGGCGGCCGCCTGGACGAGGGGGAGCGCGAGCAACGCCCCGGTTCCTTCTCCTACTGTGACGCCGTGGTCGAGCAACGGGTTGAGTGCCATGCGGTCCAATGCCTTGCTCTGTCCCGGTTCGCCGCTCGCCTGACCGGCCAGCCACCAGTCGGGGGCGCGGAACGCCGCACGCTGGGCCACCAGGGCGCAGGCCGCCGAGACCACGCCGTCGAGGATCACCGGCGTACGGCGCACCGCGCACTGGAGCAGGAAGCCGGTCATCGCCGCGACGTCGGCGCCGCCGACCGCCGCGAGCAGCTCGACCTGGTCGCCCAGCACCGGCCGGGCCCGCCGCAGCGCGTCGCGGATCGCGGCGCACTTGCGCATCCAGGCCAGGTCGTCGATGGGCGCGCCGCCGCGGCCGGTGACCACGGAGGCGTCCGTGCCGCACAGCGCCGCGATCAGGGTGGCGGCGACCGTGGTGCCGCCGACGCTCAGGTCGCCGAGGACCACGAGGTCGGTGCCGGCGTCGGCCTCCTCGTCGGCCAGGGCGATGCCCATGCGGAGGGCGGCCTCGGCCTCCTCGGCGGTGAGGGCGTTCTCCACGTCGATCCGGCCGCTGCCCCGGCGCACCCGGTGGCGCACGACCTCCTCGGGCAGCAGCTCCGGCTCGCAGTCCAGGCCGGCGTCGACGATCCGGACCCCGGCGCCGAGGCGGCGGGCGAGCACCGCGACGGGGCTCTCGCCGTCCAGCACCTTGCGGACCAGCTCGTGGGCCGAGCCGGCGGCCCGGGCGGAGACGCCGAGCGAGGCCACCCCGTGGTCGGCCGCGAAGAGCACGACCCGCGGGTGCTCGACCGGCTTGACCGGTACGGCGGCCTGGGCGGCGGCGAGCCACTCGGCGAGCTCGTCGAGCCGCCCCAGGGAGCCGGGCGGCACGGCCAGCCGGTCACGGCGTTCTTCGGCGTCACGCCGCACGCCCGCGTCGGGGCGCTCGATCAGATCGGAGAAGTCGTCGAGGTTCAGCCTGCTCATCTGCCGAACAGTACAGGCGGCCGGGGCCGGTCAGCGCCCCGCCCGGCGGCCGGCCGGGGGCGTCACCCGCGCAGGACCAGCGCCTGGCCCGCGACCACCAGCAGCACCTGCTCGCACTCGGCCGCCACCGCCGCGTTCAGGCGCCCCAGTTCGTCCCGGAACCGGCGGCCCGAGGCGGTGGCCGGCACCACGCCCGAGCCCACCTCGTTGCTGACCAGCACCACCTGACGGCCCGTCGCACGCACCGCGGCGACCAGCTCCGCCACCCGCTCCGCGAGCGCCGCGCGGCCGGTCTCCGCCCAGGTGCCGTCGTCCCACGCGCCGACCCGGTCCATCGCGTCGGTGAGCCACAGGGCCAGGCAGTCGATCAGCAGCGGCGGGCCGTCGGCGGCCAGCAGCGGCACGAGTTCGCAGGTCTCGGTGGTGCGCCAGGAGCCGGGGCGGCGGTCGCGGTGCAGGGTGATCCGGGCCGCCCAGTCGGGGTCGCCCTCGCGGGTGCCGCCGGTGGCGACGTACTCGATCGTCGGGAAGGTCTCCAGGCGCCGCTCGGCCTCCACGGACTTGCCCGAGCGCGCCCCGCCCAGCACCAGCGTCCGGCGCGGCACGTCGGGTACGGCGTGGTACTCCCCCACCACGAGGGTCGTGCCGTCCGGCACCGCCCGGGCGCCGGCCGCCGCCAGCCGCCGGTCCGTCTCCGCGCCCGGCGGCACCTCGTGCCCGAGGTGGACGGCGACGACGTCGGTGGCCGGCCCCACCGCGCCCGCGGCCCGCAGCCGGGCCAGGGCGTCGGGGCGCCCCACCACGTCCATGGCGACCAGGTCGTACGCCCGGTCCCGGCGCCCGCCCGCTCCGTCGGCCCCCGCCGGGGACCCGCCGGGCGGCAGGTACAGCAGCCGCTCCCCGTCCGGGCCGGTCACCTCGTACCCGGTGCCCGGCGAGTCCATCGGCACGGCCCGCACCCGGTGCCCGCTGATCACCGCCAGCTCGCGCCCGTCCGGCACCCGGCCCGCCGTCGGCAGCCCGGGCGGCAGCTCCACGGCCGGCCCGTCGTGCGGATGGGTCAGCAGCACCTGCCGCACCCCGGACAGCGAGTGCCCGGCACGGGCGGCGGCCAGCGCCGCCCCGGGGGTGAGGTCGAGCAGCAGCGCGCCGTCCACGAGCAGCGCGGTGGCGGCCCGGGCCAGCGGGCCGACGGCGGCGGCGCAGGCGGCGCAGGGGCAGCCGGGGCGGGGCAGCCCGTCGGGCGCCCCGGTACCGAGGAGAGTCAGTTCCACGTGGATGATCCTCCCGCGTCCCCGCAACCCGTGCGCGCCCGGCTACGCTGCGGGCAGGCTGGACTGCGTACAGCCGACGCGTACGGACGAGCATCGGAGGCGGGCATGGCGTGGACGTGGCGGTTCGAGGACGCGCAGGGCGCGGAGACGGCCCCGGCGGTGGAGCCCGAGGAGTTCACCACGCAGGGGGACGCCGAGTCGTGGATCGGCGAGGTCTGGAAGGAACTGCTGGAGGGCGGGGCCGAGAAGGTCGCGCTCAGCGATGACAACGGGACCGAGCTGTACGTGATGTCCCTGCGCGAGGCGGCGGAAGCCTCGTAGCGCCCGGACCGGCCGGGTGCGGCCCCGACGGGGGCGGCACCCGGCCGTCGGGTCACTGTCCGCGGACCCCGCAGAGGTGCAGCAGCGCCGCCACCCCGCGGTACGGGTCCACGCGTCCGGCGCGGTCCTCGGCGGCCAGCAGCCGCTCCAGCTCCTCCGCGGCCGGGAGTTCCACCTCGTTGCCGATGGTGTCCGTGAAGACCCGCACCCCGTACCAGGCGTGCAGCGGCGCGCCGATGCCGGACAGGGTGGAGGTGAGGGCGTCCAGCCGGTCGGCCCGTACGGGCAGCCCCAGCCGGTTCGTGTACGCCTCGGTGTCGAAGGCGGCCAGGGTTCCCGCCCAGTCGCCGCTCAGCCCCGGCCGCATGGCCAGCGCGTCGCCGTTGCGGACCAGCAGGGACAGCAGGCCGCCCGGGGCCAGCATCCGGGCCAGCGCCGCGAGCATGGCGTCGGGCTCGGGGACGTACATCAGCACGCCGTGGCAGAGCACCACGTCGAAGCTGCCCGGCAGGAAGTGGGCGCCGGTCTCGCGGCCGTCGCCCTCCATGAAGCGGACCCGCTCCCTGATGCCGGCGGGCTCGCCCGCGAGGGCGTCCCTGGCGACCTGGAGCATGCCGGGGTCCGACTCGAGTCCGGTGACCTTGTGGCCGGCCCGGGCGAGCCGCAGGGCCTGGGTGCCCTGGCCCATGCCGACGTCGAGGATCCGCAGCCGCTGCCCGACCGGGTAGCGGGCGGTGATCTGCTCCTCGACCTGGCGGGCGACCAGTTCCTGGCGGACCGTGTTGCGCAGGCCGCCGAGCCCGGCCAGCCAGGCGTCGGCGCCGCCGCTGAAGGCGGACGGGCGGACGGGCGGACGCGGAGCCGCGCCGGCGGTCGCCGGAGCCGTGGCCGGGGGGCCCGGCTGGGCGGGGACCGTGGTCCCGCCCGGGGCGGCTACCGCCTCGTCGGCCGTACTCAGGGCCGCTCTCCGCGCTTGACCTGCGGCTTCGGCAGGCGCAGGCGACGCATCTGGAGGGTGCGCATCAGGCCGTACGGGACGGCGCCGCGCCTCGGCTCGTTCGGGAAGCGCTGGTTCAGGGCCTTGCGGAGGCGGAAGACCAGGCCGATCGAGTCGACGATGATCAGCGCGATGACCGCGAGCCACAGCAGCAGCGCGACGTTCTGGATGGCCGGCTGACGGATCATGCTCAGCACCAGGATGATCACCGCCAGCGGCAGGAACATCTCGGCGACCGAGTAGCGGGAGTCCACGTAGTCGCGGACGAAGCGCCGCACCGGGCCCTTGTCGCGTGCGGGGAGGTAGCGCTCGTCGCCGGAGGCGAGGGCTTCGCGCTGGCGCGACAGCTCCGCACGGCGGCGCTCGCGTGCCCGCTTGGCGTCCTCCTTGCGGTTTCCGGTCGAGGCCACGACCGCCTTGCGCTGCGACTGGGCCACGGCGCGCTTGGGCGTCGGGCGGCCCTTGGGCGCCTGCGGGTCACGGGGCTGCTTGGAGAGGTCGTCGCTCACCTTGTCGGTGGCGGACGCCTTCTCATCCTTGGAGGAACGGCTACCAAACACAGAACCCAAGGGTACGGGGTGCGCGGCATGGACCCCACCTCGCCGGGGAACGATCCGGCAACGACGGGCGTCTACCCCGGTGCCGGGTCCTGGTGTCACCTACTCCTCAGGCCGGACGTCCGCCGAGTGCAGTCGTCCTGGAGGAGGAGCGCATCCGGGCTCGAACAGTGCGGTAATGGAGGCAGGGCCCGTACTGTGGGTGATGTCGGAGTCCTGGACCTGAAGTCGTCAGAAGGGGGCGCGCGAAGCCCATGAGCGGTGTCATGAAGCGTATGGGGATGATCTTCCGCGCGAAGGCGAACAAAGCCCTTGACCGGGCCGAGGACCCGCGCGAGACCCTCGACTACTCGTACCAGAAGCAGCTGGAGCTGCTCCAGAAGGTGCGCCGGGGCGTCGCGGACGTCGCGACCTCCCGCAAGCGCCTCGAACTCCAGCTCAACCAGCTCCAGGGGCAGTCCGCCAAGCTGGAGGACCAGGGCCGCAAGGCGCTCGCCCTGGGCCGCGAGGACCTGGCGCGCGAGGCGCTGTCCCGCCGCGCCTCCCTCCAGCAGCAGGTCTCCGACCTGGAGGTGCAGCACCAGACCCTTCAGGGCGAGGAGGAGAAGCTGACGCTGGCGGCGCAGCGGCTCCAGGCCAAGGTGGACGCCTTCCGCACCAAGAAGGAGACCATCAAGGCCACCTACACCGCGGCCCAGGCGCAGACCCGCATCGCGGAGTCCTTCTCCGGCATCTCCGAGGAGATGAGCGACGTCGGCCTGGCGATCCAGCGGGCCGAGGACCGTACGGCGCAGCTCCAGGCCCGCGCCGGCGCGATCGACGAACTGCTGGCCTCGGGCGCGCTGGACGACCAGAGCGGGCTGGGCGGCAAGGACGACATCCAGGCCGAGCTCGACCGCCTCTCCGGCGGTACGGACGTGGAGCTGGAGCTCCAGCGGATGAAGGCGGAGCTGGCGGGCGGCTCCGCGCCGAAGCCCGCCATCGAGGGCGGCACCGCCGACCCGTCGCAGCAGTCGCACTCCCAGCACCGGTTCGACAAGCAGTAGGACAGGGGCCCGTCATGATTGTCCGCATCATGGGGGAAGGCCAGGTCCGGCTGGACGACAGCCACGTCGCCGAGCTGAACGGACTGGACGACGAGCTGCTCCGGGAGATGCAGGGCGGCGACGAGGCCGGCTTCCGCCGGACCCTGTGCGCCCTGCTGGACAAGGTCCGGGAGCTGGGGGCTCCGCTGCCGGACGACGCCCTGGAGCCGTCGGAGCTGATCCTGCCGGCGCCGGACTCGTCCCTGGACGAGGTGCGGCAGATGCTGAACGACGACGGACTGATCCCGGGCTGACACCGCGGGACGGACACGGCGTACGACGGCCCGGCCGGGCGCTCAGCCCGGCCGGGCCGTCTCCTTCTCCGGGGTCGGCGCGCCGCCGATCCAGTCCTGGACCTTGCGCCGGGGCACGGCCCAGCGCCGGTCGTGGCGGTAGGCCCGCAGGCCCGCCTTCGCCCGCGCCTTCGGCCGCTTCGCGTAGAACTTCTTGGCGTACGGGGAGCCGGGCCGGGCCAGCCGGATCGCGCCGATCAGCGCCACGAAGGGGATGAGGGTCCCCAGCAGCGCGGTGCGCGGCTTGCCCTTCCAGAGGGCGACCAGGGCGAGGAAGAAGTTCGTCGCGGTGTTGATGACGACCACGCCGCGGTTCTGGCGCTCGTCCGCCGTCAGCTCGTTCACGCCGAACGGCAGGAAGCCGCCGAGGACCAGGGCCACGAGGGCGGCGGTGAGGACCACGATCTCCACGCTCTTGCGGCCCTGTTCGCTCCAGTAGACGTCGTCGAGGTGGAGGATCAGCGCGAACTCGTCGAGCACGAGGCCCGCGCCGAGGCCGAAGAGGACGGCGGAGAGCAGCGCCCCGAAGCTGTGGTGGGCGCTGCCGATGGCGCCGAACCCGCCGATGATCACGAGGACCACGCCGGGCACGACGTGGTGGACGTGCATCCCGCCGGGGGTGACGTTGCGGAAGGGGCCCTTGCCGGCCCGGATCATCCGCGTGATCGTCCGGGTCACCAGGAAGGACGTCACGAAGGAGACCAGCGCGAGCAGCATGGGGAGCTTCCCCGGCTCGACGATGTTCCGGTACCACCAGTGACCCATACCACCAGCTCCCGATTCGGTGCTTATGAGGCAATTTACCTGTCGGGCCACCGGGTAGCGTTCGCGCGATGAGCCACACACCGCCCGCCGGGCCCGCCACGCTCGCCGACGGCGTGCGCTTCGCCTTCGGCACCCTCACCGTGCTGCCCGCCCGGCTCACCCGCTGGGACCGTCCCGCCGCCCGCGCCGGGATGCTCTGCGCACCGCTGGCGGGGCTGGCCGTGGGGCTGCTCGCGGCGGGGCTGGGCGCGGGGCTGCTGCTCGCCGGGGCCGGGCCGCTGCTCGCCGCGGTGGCCACGGCCGCCGTGCCGGCGGCCCTGACGCGCGGGCTGCACCTGGACGGGCTGGCCGACACCGCGGACGGGCTGGGCAGCGGGAAGCCGGCCGAGGACGCGCTGCGGATCATGAAGCAGTCGGACATCGGGCCGTTCGGCGTGATCACCCTGGTGCTGGTGCTGTTCGCGCAGGTCGCGGCGCTCGCCGAGCTGTACGGGCAGGGCTGGGCCCAGGGTGCGCTCGCCGCCGTGGCGGCCGCCGCGGCCGCCCGGCTGGCCCT
Source organism: Streptomyces sp. NPDC101132 (assembly GCF_044759225.1). Taxonomy (NCBI): domain Bacteria; kingdom Bacillati; phylum Actinomycetota; class Actinomycetes; order Kitasatosporales; family Streptomycetaceae; genus Streptomyces; species Streptomyces sp. NPDC101132. Next base: position 222,527 of record NZ_JBIVYX010000003.1, on the reverse strand, counting down.
CACCCTCGCCTCACGGGCCGGGGTGCCGCCGGCCCGGCCGGAGGGGCTGGGCGCCGCGGTCGCCGGGGTGGTCCCGCGGGGGGCGGCCCTGGCCGTGGTGACCGTCGTCGCGCTCGGCTGCGCCGCCGCGGCGCTGCCGCTCGGCCCGGCCGCGGCGGTACGGCAGCTCGTCGCCGTCCTGGCCGCCCTGGCCGTGTCCGAGCTGCTGCTGCGCCGGTGCGTCTCCCGCTTCGGCGGGGTCACGGGTGACGTGTTCGGCGCCCTCGCCGAAACCGCCGCCACCACCGCTCTCGTGGTCCTGACCCTGGGCTGACCGGCACACCGGCGGCCTCCCCGGCCGCCGTGGCCGCCGCGGCTTCCGGGGCTTCCGGGGCTTCCGCCGACTCCGCGGCTTCCCGGGCCTCCGCGGACTCCGCCCACTCCGCGGCTTCCGGGGCCTCCGCGACCCGCACGGCCTCCGTGGTCTCGGCGGCGGGCACCCCGGCTCCGGAAGCCGGAACGGCGGGCACCTCGCCCCCGGGCGCCGGAACGGCCGGGGTCCCGGCCGGGACCGGGTCCTCCCAGTAGTCCCGGCCGCCGAAGCGCAGTACCTCGTCCACCCGGTCGCGCTCCGGCGAGCCCTTGGGGACGACCTTGGCGATCCGGCACTCCAGCGCGGTCGCCCGCGCGGCCCGCCCGGGGTGGTCCACCGGGTCCGCGCGCAGGCAGAGCCGCAGGTACGAGACCAGCAGGCCGGGATCGTCCGCCGCGAGTTCGAGCCCCTTGCGGTACGCCAGCTCCGCCTCGGCGTCGTGGCCGCCCTCGCGCTCGTCCTCGGCCGCGTGGGCCAGGCCCAGCCAGCGGTAGAGCACGGGGTCGGGCCCCCGTTCGGCGAGTCCCGAGCCGGCCGTGCGCCGTACGTCCTCGAAGGCACCCGCCGCGAAGAGGACGGCGCAGCGCGCGGCGTGGTCGTGGTCCTGTTCCTGCACCTGCTGCACCTGCCGTGTCACGTGTCCCACCGGGTCGCTGAGCGTGCGAACACTGTCCGGTCGGCCGTCCGGCCAGTCAACGCCGTGCAGGTCACGATTCAGCAGGTCCGGCGCCAGGCGTCGAGCTCGTACCGCTTCAGCAGGGAACTCAGGCCGAGGGCACGGGAGCGGGCGCAGAAGCGGTCCACCGGGAGTTCGTACTCGGCATGGAAGACGGCCTTGCCGGCCTTCACGAAGGGGGTGAGGCGCTCGCACTCGGAGTATTCGGCGCACTGCTCGTTCACCGCGAAGTCGAAGTCGCCGACCAGCTCGGGGATCTGGTCCAGGTCGTTCTTCAGGCCCACGGCCAGGCCCCGCTCGTGGGCGAGCCGGGCGAGCAGGCGGTTGAAGCGGAGCTGGTCGGCGGCGGTCAGCGGGAAACCGGTGCGGTTGCGGTAGCCGTCGGTGTTGTCGGGCTCCACGGCGTCGAAGCCCTTGTCGCGGCACATGTCGAACCGCTCGGCCAGCAGCGGTTCCAGCCGGGCGGTGGCCCGGATGTCGAGCCAGCGCTCGCCGTCCCAGCCGTTGCCCTCGCCGAGCAGCTCCTCCGGGAACTCCCCGGCGTCGGGCCGGAACTCCTCCCAGGCGCCGGCCGACAGGTAGCAGACCGCCTTGCGGCCCTTCCGGTGCAGGGCCGCCACCTCCGCGGCCGTGGTCGTGAAGCCGTCCACGTCGTAGACCTCGGCGTCGACGGAGAGGTCGAGCCGGCCGCTGAGCTGCCACTGCCAGGTGAGCCCGGGGCCGGGCCGCCACCGTTCCGCCGTCGGGTCCCCGGCCCCGCCCCGCGCGGCGGGCGGTGCGGACGGGGTGCACGCGACGGCCAGCAGCAGCAGTACGACGGCCCCGAGCGCGCGCCTCATCCGGCCGCCCCGAGACCCTGCGGCAGCCCGGCCCAGGGATGGGTGCCGGCGCCCGGCACCGCGCAGTGCACGGCCGCCCCGCGGCGGCGGGCCAGTTCGGCCGCCGGGGCTCCCGGCGGCACCCCGTACACCAGGTGGCAGAACCGCTCGGGCGGGTGCGCGCCCGTCCACTCCGGCACCTCGACGGCCTGGTAGGCGTCCCAGGGGCCCTCGAACGTCACGAGGACGTCGGCGAGTTCGGCGTAGCCGGGGTGCGGGTGGGCGCCGTGGTTGAGGACCAGGGTGTGCGCGCCGGCGGCCCGGGCGGCGACCGACAGCCGCCGGTAGTGGGGCAGCAACTCCCCCTCGGCGGCGGCCTGGTCGAGGAAGGCGCCGTCGGCCCCGTACCAGTCGCGGTAGCGCAGCAGGTCCTGGACGACGGCGCCGTGCCGGCGCCGGCCGTAGTCGGTGTCGACGTAGCCGAGGACCGGCACGCCCGCGTCCTTGAGCCGGTGGCAGACGGCCAGGAACCTTTCGTCGGCGCCCGTGCCCGGCCCGCTGGCCGGGTTGAGCACGACGGCGCGCAGCAGGTCGGCGGCGCGGATCAGGGCCTCCCAGTCCTCGGGCCGGTCGGCGGGGTGCTCGTAGAGCGGCACCAGCAGCATGTCGTCCTTCCGGTTCTTCTATCGGTGGGCGGTGGCCCGGCTCAGCAGTACGCAGACCAGCACGGCCAGCGCCGCCGCGGCGGCCCCCGCCACCGCGAGCTGCACCAGCCGGGGCTGCCCCGCGCCGGTCAGCAGGGCCACGCTCTGGACGGCGGCGGCCGCCCCGCACACGCCGGCCGCCGCCCGCACCGCGCCGAAGGACTGCAGCAGCAGCCCGGTCCACATCACGGCGCCGAGCAGCAGCAGGGTGGCCAGCCGGGGCACGTCGAGCCCCGGCGCCCCGGGCCACAGCAGCGTCCCCGCGACCCCCAGCGCGAGCAGCACCGCGAGGTAGGCGGAGAGGCACTCGGCCAGGGTCACGAGCATCGCCCGCCAGAAGGCGCCCGGCGTCCCGGCCGCGCGCAGCCCCGCCAGGCTCCCGCTGCGGAACCGGTGCAGCAGCCACTCGGCCGGGCCCATGCTGAGCGTGAGCGCCACCGCGGAGGGCGCGGCCACCGCTTCGGCCGGGCCGCCGGCCAGCACCTCGCCCAGCGCCGCGTACAGCACCAGCAGCCCGGTGCCCAGGCCGAACACCCCGAAGGGCACCGAGTCCGCGAGCCGGGGCCCCCGGAACACCCGGTCCTCCTCCGCGCCCCGCAGCATCCGCCAGTGCACGGGGCCGTGCCCGGACCGGGCGGCCGCCCAGCCGCGGACCTTGGCCCGGAGCGCCCGTACCCCCTCGGCGACCGGCAGTTCCCGGACGGCCAGCACGCAGGCCGCGGCGAGCGAAGCGGCCAGCAGCCCGACGCGGACGGGCACCGGCATGCCCACGGACAGGGCCACCACGGAGCCGGCGGCCATCGGCAGCAGGGCGTAGAGCAGCACCCGCTCGCGGCCGAGCACCAGCAGCACGGTGGCGGCGCCGACGTACACGGCCTGGCCGGCGGCGAAGGCCACGCAGAAGGCGGGGCCGGGCACGGCCACCGCGGCGGCGGTGCCCAGCAGCGCCCCGGCGGGGGCGCCGACCAGCAGCGTGCGGCCGGCGGCGGCCCGGTCACCGAGGCCCAGCCAGGAGTACGCGCGGTGCGACAGGGTCTGGTCCCACACCCAGCCGATCAGCGCCCCGGCCAGCAGCGTGAGGGTGCCGGCCGGCAGCCCGAGCCGGTCCGGGGGGCCTTCGAGCAGGGGGGCGCCCAGCAGGTAGGCGAGGCCGGGCAGGGCGAAGACGATGCCCCGGAGCAGGCAGGCCGTCAGGGAGACCCGCCAGGGGTCGGGGGCCGTGCCGTCCGGCTCGTCGAACTTCCGCGGCACCCGCGCGTACAGGTCCTCGGCCAGCGTGAAGGAGTCCTGCCGCCCGTAGGAGAGCCGGATGTGTTCGTCCGTCATCCCGTCCGACTCCAGCAGGGCGGCGATCTCGTCCGGGTGGACGGCGCCCGCGATCTGCGGGGACAGCCGGTCGGCCAGCTCGTCCACGGGGTCGTCCGCGGCGGGTCCCGACCGGCGCGGTCGGGGGATCCGCAGCGCCAGGGTGTCGTCGCCCGACCGGGCTCCAGGGGTCAGCCACAGCGGTCCGCTCACCACAGGCTCCCGTCCGCCGCGAGCTCGCGGTACCAGGGGTCGGCGGCGCGGGGCGACCAGTCCCCCGCGAGGTCGGCGTGCAGCTGCGGCACGGGCGGTGCGGCCAGTTCGCGGTAGATATGCCGGAAGCCGTCGACCGACTGGTGCAGGGTGAACTTCTCGACGACCCGGCGGCGGGAGGCGCGGCCGAGTTCGGCGCGGCGGGCGTCGTCGCGCAGCAGGGCGAGGGTGGCCCGGGCCATCAGCTCCGGTTCGCGGGGCGGGACGACCAGGCCGGTGTCGCCGACGGCCTCGCGCACCCCGCCGACGTCGGTGGAGACGGTGGTCCGGCCGCAGGACATGGCCTCGATGATGCTGAAGGGGAAGCCCTCGCTGATGCTGGACAGCATCACGACGCTGCCGGCCGCGTAGGCCTTGGCGACCTCGCTGATCCGGCCCTCGTAGCTGATGCCGTCGCTGACGCCGAGCTGGGCGGCGACCTTCTCCAGGTGCAGCTGGTAGTCCTCGCCGCCGGCGGGGACCGGGCCGAAGAGGCGCAGGCGGAGCGCGGGGAGTTCGGCGCGCATCAGGGCGTAGGCGCGGATCAGCGTCTCCAGGTCCTTGATGGGGTCGATCCGGCCGCACCAGCTGAGGGTGGGGACCTCGGGCTCGGGGCCGGCCTCGGGGAAGCGGTGCGGGTCGACGCCGTTGTAGACGGTGCGGATGCGGTCGGCGGGGGCGCCGCCGCGCTCCTCCCAGCGGCGGTTGTACTGGTTGCACGGGGTGATCAGGTCGGCCTGGCGGTAGCCCTCGGAGTTCAGCTCGCGGTAGAAGCCGAGCATCAGGGCCTTGACCGGGTAGCGCTGGGCCTGGCTGCGGTAGCCGAGGTAGCGCTCGCGCAGGTAGATGCCGTGTTCGGTGAGGAGGAAGGGGACGCCGTCCAGCCGCTGGGCGGCGAGGGCGGGGAGGGTCGCCAGGCCGCTGCTGACGGCGTGCGCGACGCAGTCGTCCGGGATCCGCACGGCGAGCGGGCGCAGGGCGTGTTCCAGCAGGTCGTTGGCGGTGAGGGCGTCGTGGAGGGTGGGGCGGGAGCCGGCCACCGGCAGGTCGGGGCGGGTCCAGACGGCCATCAGGGTGCGCAGGACCGATTCGGAGCGCAGCGCGGTGGAGAGGCGTCCGGTGCGGGCGAGCGCGGCGAGTTCGTAGAGGGCGGCGGAGAACTCGTCCGGGGCGGGCGGGCCCAGGAGGGAGAGCACGAAGCGTTCGTACGTCTCGGCGAAGCGGCGGTGGACGCGGCCGCGCAGGACGGTGCGTGCCGAACGGCCGGGTGCGGGTCCCCAGAGGGGGACGGCCGTGTGCCGGTAGACGTTGCGCGGCAGTTCCCAGGTGACGGGTTCGCGGCCGGTGCCGGTGAGGGCGACGACGTTGAAGTCGACCTCCGGCATGCCGCGGACGAGCTGGTCGCACCAGGTGCTGACGCCGCCGTGGACGTGCGGGTACGTGCCTTCGGTGAGCATGGTGACGTGGCGCCCATGGCTCATGCGGTTGGTCCCCCCAGGACTCGAAGGCGCCGGCGCCCCGGATGCGGGTGCGCCGGCGAGGTGGTGCGGTCGGGTGGTGTGGGTCGTACGGCGGCCGGTCCTGCCGGCCGTGCTCAGCTGGGCAGCTTGAGCGTGACCGCGGACTGCAGGAACTCCGGCGCGGTCCAGGCGGAGCGGGTGCCGGCGTAGGCGGTTCCCCAGGCGCCGGTGCCGAGCGTCAGCTGCTTGCGGGTGCCCTCGGGAGCGGTGACCGGGGCGCTGACGCCGGCGGGCGCCTTGACGGTGACGGTGCTGCCGACGCGGTAGGCGGTGACCTTGCCGTCCGCGAGGGCCTTGTCCCAGGCGGCGCGGCGGGTGAACTCGGTGCCGGTGTCGCGCTGGCGCGGGTTGACCAGCGGGGTGCTGGCGGCGAACAGAGCCTGGTAGGTGGTCAGGATCTCGTCCAGCACGGGGTAGAGGATGCGGTCCTCGGCCAGGTTGGACTGGTGGACGTAGTGCGGCCGCGGGTCGTTGGCGAGGACGTGCCGCAGGGCGGTGCGGGCCTCCTGCGGGACGATGTACTCGGCGTACCCGGTGGCGGTGTCCAGCGGCTCGGGCAGGCAGGTGGAGGCCGGGTTGGACTCGCAGATGCCGCTGCCGCCGTCGGCGGCGCTGGTGTAGATCCAGTTGTACTCGTCGGCCATCTCGGCGGCCGTGCCCGTGTTGTAGTACACGTTCATCGGGTGGCGCGGGACGGTCAGCGCGTTGCCGACGGCACGCTGCTGGGGCTCGCGGGAGTTGTCGCTGGCGATCCAGCGGACGCCGTTGTCGGCGAGCGCGCCGGCGAGGTTGGGGTTGTCCACGGGCTGCTGCGGGAGGGTCTTCAGGCCCGAGTGCTCGCCGGTGACCAGCTCGGTGCGGTCGACGGAGATGCCCTTGCCCACCGCCCAGTTGTGGTTGTCGCGGATCTGCGCGGCGATCTCGGAGCGGCTCATCCACTGGGTGGTGCCGTTGGCGGTGGTGGCGCACTTCCAGGGCACGACGGAGACGTCCTGGACGCAGCCGAGGAAGGGGTGCGTGTACGTGTGGTTGATCCAGCGGTACTTGGCCCGGTCGGCGACCAGCTGCGCGGCCATGGCGTCGGTGCCGCCGTTCTCCGCCTTCCACTCCTCGCCCGCGCCGGCGTTGTAGACCATGTCGAGGGTGAAGCCCCGGGCCTGCTGCCACTGCGCCGCGTACTGGGCGTCGGCGGCCGTCATCCGGATCGTCGAGCCCTCGCCCTCGCCGCCCGCGCAGTCGTAGTCGCCGGGCGTGCAGTCGAGCTCCGTGTTCCACCGGGCGTCCGGCGCGAAGACGTCGTCGACGTGGACGGAGAGGTAGTTGCGGGACTGGCCGAGGTGCACGCCCTGGGTGAGCCAGTCGACGATGCCCCGGGCCAGCAGCCGGTACTGCCGCTGGTACCGGTTGTAGCCGAAGGTGACGACCAGCTCGCTGCGGCCGTCGTGGGTGTACTCGCCGACCAGGGAGGCCCGGCCGCCGCCGGCCACCGGCATGTCGACGTAACTGGTGTAGCCGGGGCGGGGCTTGCCGGCGTAACCGTAGCTCTCCGGAATGAGGCCGGAGTTGTCCTCGAAGGTCACCTGACCCGCGAGGTAGCCGAACGGGCCCGCGCGCCCGGCGTCGGTGAGCGCCGCCTGGACCCCGTCGAGCTGGCCGGAGTAGCCGCCGTTGTCGGTGTAGTCCAGGCCCACGCCCGGGTGCGCCCAGGTGTAGGCGTCGACCTGGCGGATGCCGTACGCCGCCTCGTAGGCGGTCAGCGCGGCCATCTCGGCGGAGCCCGCGCCGAACGGGTCCTCGTTCGGCAGGACGACGCCCTGGTACTTGGCGCGCGGCTTCCCGTCGACGGTGTCGGCGAGGAAGGCGGCGTCGATCACCGGGCGGCCGGGGCTGCCCAGCGCGACGGTCGTGTACGGCACCCCCGTGTCCCGCAGCTCGCTGGTCACGGCGTCGACCGCGCTGCCCCCGTCGTCCACCACCAGCACTTTGAGGTCGATCCGCGGTGTCACGGCGGCCGTCGCCGAGACCGCGGGCACTGCCACCGACACCAGGGCCGCCGCCACGCACACGGCAGCCGTCCGGTTCATCCGGTTCCTGTGGACCATCGTGGCCTTTCCCCCCGCAGCAGCCTCCGCCGCCGGCCCTGACGGAGGCCGTACGGGTGAGGCTCTGTGGAAATCATGCAAAGGAACCTCGCGTCCCCTTGCGAGAGTGCGTCGAGTCTCGCGGACCCCATCAGTCCCGAGCGGCAAACCCGGAGCAGTGACCACAGATGGGTGAACCGGGCGACGTTCCGGTCGAACAACCTGACCAACGGCGGAGTGGCGTGCGGACGAGTGCGTGCGCGTAGGCTCATTTCTGGCGGCGGACGGCCCGGAATACGATCGCCGAGCATGGCCGACCACCCCCTCGGCCCATACGACAAAAACGGAAGCGAGACCTCACCACCGTGACTGCTCTGACTCTCAGCACTGCCGGCGCGGCGACGCTGCGCGCCGACGCCCTCGTCATCGGCGTCGCGAAGGGCGCCAAGGGCCCCGTCGTCGCCCCGGGCGCCGAGGCCGTGGACAAGGCGTTCGACGGCAAGCTCGCCGCCGTTCTCGACGCCCTGGGCGCCGGCGGCGCCGAGGGCGAGGTCACCAAGCTCCCGGCGCCGGCCGGGCTCAAGGTCCCGGTCGTGATCGCCGTCGGCCTCGGCTCGGAGCCGGAGAAGAACGAGTCCTTCGACGAGGAGGCCCTGCGCCGCGCCGCCGGTGCCGCGGCCCGCGCGCTGCACGGCGCCAAGAAGGCCGCCTTCGCGCTGCCGCTGGAGGACGCCTCGGCCGTCACCGCCGTGGCGGAGGGCGCGCTGCTGGGCGCGTACGCCTTCACCGCGTACCAGGGCGGCGACAAGAAGGACGGCAAGAACGGCAAGCAGCCGCTCGCCGAGGTCGCCCTGCTCGGCGCCAAGCCGCGTGACAAGGAGCACAAGGCCGCGATCGAGCGCGCCAAGATCGTCGCGACCGAGGTGAACATCGCCCGCGACCTGATCAACACCCCGCCGAACGACCTCACCCCCGAGGCCTTCGCCGCCGTCGCCCAGGCCACCGCCAAGGAGATCGGCCTGAAGGTCCAGGTGCTCGACGAGAAGGCCCTGACCAAGGGCGGCTACGGCGGCATCATGGGCGTCGGCAAGGGCTCCGAGAACCCGCCGCGCCTGGTGAAGATCACCTACACCCACCCCAAGGCGGAGAAGTCCCTGGCCTTCGTCGGCAAGGGCATCACCTACGACTCGGGCGGCATCTCCCTGAAGCCGGCCGGCCACAACGAGACAATGAAGTGCGACATGTCCGGCGCCGCCGCCGTGTTCGCCGCCGTGGTCGCCGCCGCGAAGCTGGGCCTCCAGGTCAACGTGACCGGCTGGCTGGCGCTCGCCGAGAACATGCCCTCCGGCTCCGCCACCCGCCCCGGCGACGTGCTGCGCATGTACAGCGGCAAGACCGTCGAGGTCCTCAACACGGACGCCGAGGGCCGCCTGGTCCTGGGCGACGCGCTGACCCGCGCCTCCGAGGAGAACCCGGACGCGATCGTCGACGTGGCCACGCTGACCGGCGCCATGGTGCTGGCCCTGGGCGACCGCACCTTCGGCATCATGTCGAACGACGACGCCTTCCGTACCTCGATCCACGAGATCGCCGAGGAGGTCGGCGAGGCCTCCTGGCCGATGCCGCTCCCCGCCGACCTGCGCAAGACCATGGACTCCCCCACCGCGGACATCGCCAACATGGGCGTCCGCATGGGCGGCGGCCTGGTGGCCGGCCTCTTCCTCCAGGAGTTCGTGGGCGAGGGCATCACCTGGGCGCACCTCGACATCGCGGGCCCCGCCTTCCACGAGGGCGCCCCGTACGGCTACACCCCCAAGGGCGGTACCGGATCCGCGGTCCGCACCCTGGTCCGGCTGGCCGAGCGCACCGCCACCGGCGACCTGGGCTGACGGGTCCGTCCGGTTTGATCCGCTCCGTACGGCCCCCGACCGCCCTCGGTCCGGGGCCGTACGGCTGTGTTCACTCTCAACGAAATCCGCAGCCGCCTACGGGTCGGTAACCCCCGTGGGCTGCATCACGGACTTGCCACACCCCGGGCCCGGCGTCCCGCGTTCCCTCGACAAATGCGAAGATGGGTTCTCGGCAGGACAGGGCCCCACCACAGGGGCCGAAGAAAAGCGGCCGAACACCAGCCGCCGCCCGGTCACAGGAGACCGGCGCCCGGCGCACATGCATGGAGGACGTGACGTGGCGAACGACGCCAGCACCGTTTTCGACCTAGTGATCCTCGGCGGTGGCAGTGGCGGTTACGCCGCGGCCCTGCGCGCCTCGCAGCTGGGTCTGGACGTTGCCCTGATCGAGAAGAACAAGCTCGGCGGCACCTGCCTGCACAACGGCTGCATCCCCACCAAGGCTCTGCTGCACGCCGGAGAGGTCGCGGACCAGGCCCGCGAGGCCGGCCAGTTCGGTGTCAAGACCTCCTTCGAGGGCATCGACATCGCCGGTGTCCACAAGTACAAGGACGAGGTCATCTCGGGCCTGTACAAGGGCCTGCAGGGCCTGGTCGCCTCCCGCAAGGTGACGTACATCGAGGGCGAGGGCCGCCTGTCCTCCCCGACGTCCGTCGACGTCAACGGCCAGCGCATCCAGGGCCGCCACGTCCTCCTGGCGACCGGCTCCGTGCCGCGCTCGCTGCCGGGCCTGGAGATCGACGGCAACCGCATCATCTCCTCGGACCACGCGCTCGTGCTGGACCGCGTCCCCGAGTCCGCGATCATCCTGGGCGGCGGCGTCATCGGCGTCGAGTTCGCCTCGGCGTGGAAGTCCTTCGGCACCGACGTCACCGTCATCGAGGGCCTGAAGCACCTCGTCCCGGTCGAGGACGAGAACAGCTCCAAGCTGCTGGAGCGCGCGTTCCGCAAGCGCGGCATCAAGTTCAACCTCGGCACCTTCTTCGAGAAGGCCGAGTACACCGAGAACGGCGTGCGCGTCACGCTGGCCGACGGCAAGACCTTCGAGGCCGAGGTGCTGCTGGTCGCCATCGGCCGCGGCCCGGTCTCCCAGGGCCTGGGCTACGAGGAGCAGGGCGTCGCGATGGACCGCGGCTACGTCCTGGTCGACGAGTACATGCAGACCAACGTGCCGACGATCTCGGCCGTGGGCGACCTCGTCCCGACCCTCCAGCTCGCGCACGTCGGCTTCGCCGAGGGCATCCTGGTCGCGGAGCGTCTGGCCGGCCTGAAGACCGTCCCGATCGACTACGACGGCGTGCCGCGCGTCACGTACTGCCACCCCGAGGTCGCTTCCGTCGGCATCACCGAGGCCAAGGCCAAGGAGATCTACGGTGCGGACAAGGTCGTCGCCCTCAAGTACAACCTGGCGGGCAACGGCAAGAGCAAGATCCTGAAGACCGCGGGCGAGATCAAGCTCGTCCAGGTCAAGGACGGTGCCGTGGTCGGCGTCCACATGGTCGGTGACCGGATGGGCGAGCAGGTCGGCGAGGCCCAGCTGATCTACAACTGGGAGGCTCTGCCGGCCGAGGTCGCGCAGCTCATCCACGCGCACCCCACGCAGAACGAGGCTCTCGGCGAGGCCCACCTGGCGCTCGCGGGCAAGCCCCTGCACTCCCACGACTAATCACAGTCACCGGGCGCGACGACCACTTCCGCACATCCGTTAGGAGCAACTGAAACCATGGCGGTTTCCGTAACCCTTCCGGCGCTCGGCGAGAGCGTCACAGAGGGCACTGTCACCCGCTGGCTGAAGGCCGAGGGCGAGCGCGTCGAGGCCGACGAGCCGCTGCTCGAGGTGTCGACCGACAAGGTCGACACCGAGATCCCGGCCCCGGCTTCGGGCATCCTGGCCTCCATCAAGGTCGCCGAGGACGAGACCGTCGAGGTCGGCGCCGAGCTGGCCATCATCGACGACGGCACCGGCGCCCCTGCCGCTGCCCCGGCCCCGGCCGCCGCCGAGGCACCCGCCGAGGCGCCCGCCGCCGCTCCGGCCCCCGTGGCCGAGGCGCCGGCCGCTCCGGCCCCGGCTGCCGAGGCCCCTGCCGCGGCTCCCGCGGCGGGCGGTGCCACCGGCACCGACGTCGTGCTGCCCGCCCTGGGCGAGTCCGTCACCGAGGGCACCGTCACCCGCTGGCTGAAGCAGGTCGGCGAGTCCGTCGAGGCCGACGAGCCGCTGCTGGAGGTGTCGACCGACAAGGTCGACACCGAGATCCCGGCGCCGGTTTCCGGCACCCTGCTGGAGATCGTGGTCGGCGAGGACGAGACCGCCGAGGTCGGCGCCCGTCTCGCCGTCATCGGTGCCGCGGGTGCGGCTCCGGCCGCCGCCCCGGCCCCGGCCGCTCCGGCTCCGGCCGCTGCCCCGGCTCCGGCCGCCACTCCGGCTCCGGCCGCCCCGGCCGCCCCCGTGGCCGCTCCGGCTCCGGTCCAGGCCGCCGCTCCGGTCGCCGCCCCGGCTCCGGCTCCGGCCGCTCCGGTCGCCGCCCCGGCTCCGGTCACCCCGGCCCCGGCCGCCGCTCCCGCCGCCGGCGACGAGGGCGCGTACGTGACCCCGCTGGTCCGCAAGCTGGCCTCGGAGTCCGGCGTCAACCTGGCGACCGTCACGGGCACCGGTGTCGGTGGCCGCATCCGCAAGCAGGACGTCATCGCCGCCGCGGAGGCCGCCAAGGCCGCCGCTCCGGCTCCGGCCGCTGCCGCCGCCCCGGCCGCCGCCGCCAAGGCCCCGGCCCTGGAGGCGTCCCCGCTGCGCGGTCAGACGGTCAAGATGACCCGCATGCGCAAGGTCATCGGCGACAACATGATGAAGGCCCTGCACTCGCAGGCGCAGCTGACCTCCGTGGTCGAGGTGGACATCACCAAGATCATGAAGCTGCGCGGCAAGGCCAAGGACTCGTTCCTGGCCCGCGAGGGCGTCAAGCTCTCCCCGATGCCGTTCTTCGTCAAGGCCGCTGCCCAGGCGCTGAAGGCCCACCCGGTCGTCAACGCCCGGATCAACGAGGACGAGGGCACCATCACCTACTTCGACTCGGAGAACATCGGCATCGCCGTGGACTCCGAGAAGGGCCTGATGACCCCGGTCATCAAGGGTGCGGGCGACCTCAACCTGGCCGGCATCTCGAAGGCGACCGCCGACCTGGCCGGCAAGGTCCGCGGCAACAAGATCACCCCGGACGAGCTGTCCGGCGCCACCTTCACGATCAGCAACACCGGCTCGCGCGGTGCGCTGTTCGACACGGTCATCGTGCCGCCGAACCAGGTCGCCATCCTGGGCATCGGCGCCACCGTCAAGCGTCCCGTGGTCATCAACCACCCGGACCTGGGCGAGACCATCGCCGTGCGCGACATGACCTACCTGTCGCTCTCCTACGACCACCGTCTGGTGGACGGCGCGGACGCCGCCCGCTACCTGACGGCCGTCAAGGCGATCCTGGAGGCCGGCGAGTTCGAGGTCGAGCTCGGCCTGTAACACGGGACTTGTAACGAGCCTCACCGTCGGGGGCCCCCCCCCCGCCCCCCCCCGGGGGGGGGGGCCCCCGGCCCGGGCCCCGCCCCCGCCCCCGCGCCCCCCACCCCGGGTAAAACACAAGAAAACCCCCCCCCCCGGGCGCGCGCAGCCCGCGCCCAAACCCCCCCCC
>NZ_JBIVYX010000003.1:81640-209225 GCF_044759225.1 Streptomyces sp. NPDC101132 | reverse complement strand
GGTTTGGGGGGGGCTGTGTTTTTTGTGGTCGTCGGGTTTATTTAAGATTTTTTTTTCAACGCCCCCCCCGGGGGCCCCCCCCCCCCCGCCGGGGGGGGGGGGGGCCCCGCCGCCGTATTGTCTACGCACGAAGGCCCTGTCGACCCACAGGAGATGAATCCCAGATGATCACCCCACCCGTGGTGCACTCGCTGCGCGAGCAGATCCGCGAGCACATCGTGGAGGGGATCGTCAGCGGCCGCTGGAAGCCCGGCGAGCGCATCGTGGAGCGCCGGATCGCGGTCGAGCTGGAGGTCAGCCAGACCCCCGTGCGCGAGGCCCTGCGCGAGCTGGAGACGCTGCGGCTGATCGAGTCGGCGCCCAACAAGGGCGTCCGGGTGCGGAACCTGTCGGCGGCCGACCTGGAGGAGATCTACCCCGTCCGGGCCGGCCTGGAGCAGATCGCCGCGGAGCTGGCGGCCCCCACCCTGGCGACCGACACCTCGGCCCTGGAGCCGCACGTGGCCGCCCTGCGGGAGGCCGACCGGCTCTCGGACGGCACGGCCCAGGTGCGGCACACGGTGGCCTTCCACCGCGAGATGGTGCGGGCGGCCGGGAACAGCGTCCTGCTGCACACCTGGGAGAGCCTGGGCATCGAGGTGTTCACCGCGCTGTCGATCCGCTGGCTCGGCACGGTGCAGAAGTCGTACGCCGAAGAGCACGAGGCGCTGGTCGAGGCCTTCCGCAGAAGGGACCCGGAGATCGGCGTACTGGTGAAGCACCACGTGCTCGGATGTGCACCCAGCGCCTGACTTGCCCCGTTTTGAGATGGCATTCCGTGCCCAAATTTACGGCACGGAGTGCCAACTTTTATGTAATGACCATTTTTTCGTCAGATTCCTTTGATCGATCATCGATCAGGGACTTACAGTCTTCGGCGGGCCACAACCAGGCCCGCGGCCCTGTCCTGCCAGTCAGGGAACAGTTCTTCACCCCCTCCCACGTACCGGAAGGCGGCGCACACCGATGTCCGACCCCGTAGGAAAGCTTCCGAGCGAGCTCGACCAGCTCCCGGACCGCGACACCGAAGAGACCGCCGAATGGGCGGCCTCCCTGGATGCCGTCGCCAAGGCCGCCGGTACGCACCGCGCCGAATACCTGATGCGCCGTACGCTCCAGCACGCCGAGGCCGCCGGGCTCGCCCTGCCGAAGCTCCTGGAGACGGACTACGTCAACACCATCCCCACCGCCGCGGAGCCCGAGTTCCCCGGTGACCTGGAGATGGAGTCCCGCATCACCGCCTGGAACCGCTGGAACGCGGCCGCCATGGTGACCCGCGGCTCGAAGTACGGCGTCGGCGGCCACATCGCCACCTTCGCCTCCGCCGCCTGGCTCTACGAGACCGGCTTCCAGCACTTCTTCCGGGGCAAGGAGGCCGACGGCTCGGGCGACCAGCTGTACGTCCAGGGCCACGCCTCCCCCGGCGTCTACGCCCGCGCCTTCCTCGACGGGCGCATCAGCGAGCAGCAGCTCGACAACTTCCGGCAGGAGTCCGGCGGCAACGGCCTGCCCTCCTACCCGCACCCGCGCCGGCTGCCCTGGCTGTGGGAGTTCCCCACGGTCTCCATGGGCCTCGGCCCCCTCTCCGCGATCTACCAGGCGCGCTTCAACCGCTACCTGGAGAACCGGAAGATCAAGGACACCTCCAACTCGCACGTCTGGGCCTTCCTGGGCGACGGCGAGATGGACGAGCCCGAGTCGACCGCGGCCCTCGCGCTCGCGGCCCGCGAGGGCCTCGACAACCTGACCTTCGTCATCAACTGCAACCTGCAGCGCCTCGACGGCCCGGTCCGCGCCAACTTCCGCGTGGTCCAGGAGCTGGAGGGTGCCTTCCGCGGTGCCGGCTGGAACGTCGTCAAGACGCTCTGGGGCTCCGCCTGGGACGAGCTGTTCCAGCTCGACACCACGGGCGCGCTGGTCCGCCGCCTCCGCGAGGTGCCGGACGCGCAGTTCCAGACGTACGCGACCCGCGACGTGGCCTACATCCGCGAGCACTTCTTCGGCGTCAACCCGGCGCTGGTCCAGCTCGCCGCGGTGCTGACCGACGCGAAGATCGCCGAGTGCTTCCACACCTCGCGCGGCGGCCACGAGCCCCGCAAGGTCTACGCCGCGTACAAGGCCGCCCTGGAGTTCAAGGGCGCGCCGACCGTGATCCTGGCGCAGACGGTCAAGGGCTACACCCTGGGCCCCGGGTTCGAGTCGAAGAACGCGAACCACCAGATGAAGAAGCTGACGATCGACGAGTTCAAGGGCATGCGCGACCTGCTCGGACTCCCGATCCCGGACAGCGCCTTCGCCGACGGCCAGGTCCCCTACGGCCACCCGGGCGCCGACTCCCCCGAGGTCCGCTACCTCCAGGAGCGCCGCGCGGCGCTCGGCGGTCCGGCCCCGGCCCGCCGCGTGCACCACGTGCCGCTGCCGCAGCCCGCGGACAAGTCGTACGCGCCGCTGCTCAAGGGCTCCGGCAAGCAGGAGATGGCCACCACCATGGCCTTCGTCCGCCTGGTCAAGGACCTGATGCGGGACAAGGAGACCGGCCGCCGCTGGGTGCCGATCGTCCCCGACGAGGCCCGCACCTTCGGCATGGAGTCCCTCTTCCCGTCGGCCGGCATCTACTCGCCGCTGGGCCAGACGTACGAGCCGGTCGACCGCGACCAGCTGATGTACTACAAGGAGGCCAAGGACGGCCAGATCCTCAACGAGGGGATCACCGAGGCCGGCGCCATGGCCGACTTCATCGCCGCCGCCACGTCGTACGCGACGCACGGCGAGACGATGATCCCGTTCTACATCTTCTACTCGATGTTCGGCTGGCAGCGGACCGGCGACCAGATGTGGCAGCTCGCCGACCAGCTCGGCAAGGGCTTCATCGTGGGCGCCACGGCCGGCCGCACGACGCTGACCGGTGAGGGCCTCCAGCACGCCGACGGCCACTCGCATCTGATCGCGGCCACCAACCCGGCCTCGCTCAACTACGACCCGGCCTTCGCGTACGAGATCGCGGTGATCGTCAAGGACGGTCTGGAGCGGATGTACGGGGAGAACCCCGAGGACGTCTTCTACTACCTGACGGTCTACAACGAGCCGAAGCCCCAGCCCGCGATGCCCGAGGGCGTCGAGGAGGGCATCGTCAAGGGCCTCTACCGCTTCAACACGGCGGCGGACCTCGGCGAGGCGGCCCCGGCCGCGGACGCCCCGAAGATCCAGCTGATGGCCTCGGGTACGGCCATCCACTGGATCCTGGAGGCCCAGAAGCTGCTGGCCGCCGACTGGAACGTGGCCGCCGACGTGTGGTCCGCCACCTCCTGGGGCGAGCTGCGCCGCGACGCGCTGGAGTGCGACGAGGCGCTGCTGCGCGGCGAGGAGCGCACCCCGTACGTGACCCGTGCGCTGGAGGGCGCCACCGGCCCGGTGCTGGCGGTCTCCGACTGGATGCGCCAGGTTCCGGACCAGATCAGCCAGTGGGTCCCGCAGGACTACACCTCGCTGGGCACGGACGGCTTCGGCCTCTCCGACACCCGTGAGGGCGCCCGCCGCCACTTCG
Organism: Streptomyces sp. NPDC101132; assembly: GCF_044759225.1. NCBI lineage: Bacteria > Bacillati > Actinomycetota > Actinomycetes > Kitasatosporales > Streptomycetaceae > Streptomyces > Streptomyces sp. NPDC101132. Next base: position 205,642 of record NZ_JBIVYX010000003.1, on the reverse strand, counting down.
GCGTCGACCCGCAGTCCATCGTGGTCGCCGCCCTGGCCCAGCTCGCCCGCCGCGGCGAGGTCCCGGCCTCGGCGGTCAAGGAGGCGCGGGAGCGCTACGGCCTGTAGGACGGCCCGCCCGTGACGTGAGCGGTCGCACCCCTGGGGGAGGGGTGCGGCCGCTCGCCCGTTCCCGGTGGGCGCGGCGGCCGCCCGGCCCGCGGCGGCGTGCGGTCAGCGGTAGTCGTCCGGCGTGCGGTTGGCGCCGCCGATCTCGACCTCCTCGATGTACGCCCAGGCGTCCGGACGGCTGCCGTCCGCATCGGTGAACCCGTACTCCCTGGCGAGCTGTCCGCTGGAGAGGGACTGCCCGTTCCAGCGGTGCACGTCCGGGTCCGCGGCCAGGGCCGCCACCGCGCGTGCGACGTAGAGGGGGGACTCCGAGACGCCGAAGCCGGGGACCTTCGCGGTGGCGTCGCGCCAGTTCGCCTCCGTCACCCCGAAGGCCTCCAGCATCTGCTCGGAGCGCAGCCAGCCGGGGGTCACCGAGACGGCCGTGCAGCCGGTGTCCCGGAGGTCGTGGGCGAGGGTGGCGGCCATCCGGATGGGTCCGTTCTTGGCCAGGTCGTAGAAGAAGTTCTCGCGGAAGCGCTCGTTGGTGCGCGCGGTGCCGTCGGTGATCTCCACGACGAGCCCGCCGGGGTTCCGGATGAGCAGCGGCAGGGCGTGCCAGCTGGTGATGATGTGGCTCTTCACGCCCAGTTCCAGCATCCGCAGGCCGCGGTCGAGTTCGGTCTCCCACATCCGCTTGCCGAAGACCACCAGGTGCTCGCCGCCCCAGAGGTCGTTGACCAGGACGTCGAGGCGGCCCCGCTCGGCGTCGATGCGCTCGACGAGGGCGCGTACCTGCTCCGGATCGAGGTGGTCGGCGACGACGGCGACGCCCTCGCCGCCGGCCGCCGTCACCAGCTCGGCGGTCTCCTCGATGGTCTCCGTCGTCCGTCCCACCTCGCTGGCCTGCTGCCGGCTGGTGCGTCCGGTGACGTACACGGTGGCGCCCGCCGCCCCCAGTCCGACGGCGATGGCCCGGCCCGCGCCGCGGGTGGCACCGGCCACGAGGGCGGTTTTTCCGCTGAGGTCTCCCATGCGACGGATTCTCGCGGTGGCGGGGGCCGTGCGCACCCGTGATGCTGGATCCCGTGATGGACGAGACGGAGTTCTGGGAGATCGTCGACAGCACCCGCGAGGCCGCCGACGGCGACCCCGAGAAGCATGCCGACCTGCTGGTGGAACGGCTGACGACGCTCGACCCGGAGTCCGTGCTGGACTTCGCCCGGCACTTCGAGGCGCGCTACAACCGCGCGTACACCTGGGAGCTGTGGGGGGCGGCCTGGGTGCTCCTGGACGGTGCCAGCGACGACGCCTTCGACTACTTCCGCTGCTGGCTGATCGGGCAGGGCCGGGAGGTCTTCGAGGGCGGGGTGCACGACCCGGACCACCTGGCGGAGCTGCTCGGGGAGTTCGACGAGGAGATCGACGGGGACGGCGAGGAGCTGGGGTACGCCGCCGACGACGCGTACGAGCAGCTGACCGGCGTGGTGGCGCCGGACCTGGGCATCCCGGTGCAGGCGGCCGAGCCGGCCGGGACGCCGCTGGAGTTCGAGGACGAGGCGGTGCTGCGGGTGCGGTACCCGAGGCTCTGGGAGCGGTTCCGGGGCTGAGCTCCGGGGCCGGGGGCGAGCGCCGGTTCCGGTCCCGGGGCTGGGCTCGGGGGCCGGGGCGAGCGCCGGGGCCCGGGGCGTCCCCTCCCCGGCCCCGGGGCGCGGCCTAGGCTCTGTCTTTCGGATCAGGCCGGATCAGGGAGCGGGGCCTGGTGCGTGCGATCGCAAGGCGGAGGAGGGAGTCAACGCGGTGGGGGTACCCCCAGCGGTAGCTGGGGGACGTTGGCGACCGACGACAACGCGGCGAGCGCGCGTGCCAGGCCCCGCGAGCCCGGCCTGATCCGAAAGACAGAGCCTAGTAGTGCGTGCCGCCGTCGATGCGGATCTCGGTGCCGGTGATGAAGGCGCCGTCCTCGGAGCCGAGCATGGCGACCACGCCGGCCACCGTGTCGGGGCCGGCGAAGCCCTGGCCGATGGCGGGGGCGAGCTTGGCGAAGAGCGACCAGTCGGTGTCCTCGGGCAGGCCGGGGCCGGTGCCGGTGGTCATGCCGCTCTCGATGGAGCCGGGCGCGACGCAGACCGCGCGCAGGCCCTGCTTGCTGTACTCGGCGGCCAGGGAGTGGGTCATGGCCTGGATGCCGCCCTTGGTGGCCGCGTACGCCGCCATGTAGGGGTGCGCGAAGGAGGCCGAGGTCGAGCTGAAGTTCACGATGACCGGCCGGTCGCCCCGGAGCAGCGCCGGGATGGCCTCGCGGACCATCAGGAACGTGCCGGTCAGGTTGACCGAGACGACGGTGTTCCAGAGCTCCAGCGAGGTCTTGTGGGTGTGCTCGGAGCGCAGGATGCCCGCGGCGTTGACCAGGACGTCGAGTCCGCCGAGGGTCTCGACGGCGGAGGCGACGCCGGCGCGGACCGCGGCCTCGTCCGAGATGTCGAGCAGGGCGGTGGTGAGGCGGGCGGCGGTGCCGTCGGCGGCGGCGCGGTCGGCGGTCGCCTTCAGTCCGGCCTCGCTGACGTCCACGGCGACGACCCGGCCGCCCTCGGCGAGGATCCGGTGGACGGTGGCCTGGCCGATGCCGGAACCGCCGCCGGTGACGAGGACGCGCCTGCCTTCGTAACGCTGCATGTGTCTTCTCCGAGTACGTAGGTGTCAGTGACTGACCCTACGAGTAAGTGACACGGTTTGCCACCCTGTCAATCCGTGCAAAAGCTCTCCCTCCTGCCGTAGTCTGCGGGGGTGAGATCGCCTCGTCCCTACTCCCCCGCCACCGGCCCCGGCCAGTCCCTCACGGAGCGCCGCAAGGCGGCCACGCAGCTGGACATCGCGCGGGCCGCCTGCGCGCTGTTCGCCGAGCACGGGCCCGACGGCACGACCGCCGAGGACATCGCCCGGCGGGCGGGGGTCGCGCTGCGCACCTTCTACCGCTACTTCCGCAGCAAGCAGGACGCCGTGGCGCCGCTGCTGGCCGGCGGCGGCGACGCGTGGCGGGCGCTGCTGGAGGCGGAGGAGCCGGGGGTGCCGCTGAGGCCGGCCATAGAGCGCGCGATCACCTCGTCGCTGACCCTCCCCGACGGCGAGGAGGGCCTGGAGTGGACCCGCGGGCTGCTGCGCGCCTCGGTGGACGACCCCGCCCTGCGCGCGGTGTGGTTCCGGGTGAACCAGGATTCCGAGGAGCGGCTGGTCCCGGTGCTGGCGCGGCTGGCCGGTGACGCGGCGGACCCGCTGGAGATCCGGCTGCTGGCGGCCGCGGCCACCGACGCCATCCGCGTCGCGCTGGAGGTCTGGGCCGCCGGCGACGCCCCGCAGCGGGGCCCGGGCTCCCCGGCGGAACTGGCCGTACGCTGCCTCCGCGAACTCACGGGCGGCATGAGGGTCCTGGCCCGACGCTAGGCCGTCTCTTTCGGACCAGGCCTTGTGTGCTCGCGGACGGAGAGGGCACCCACGCCGGCTGTGGATGTGCTCGGCCGCCGGGCTTTCAGATCAGGGTGAAGGAGCCGAAGGTGCCCTTCGCCGCAAAGAACAGCCCCCCGTCGCCAGCGGCGGCCAATGCGTCCAGACGCCGACCCGGCAGGGAACATCCCGCCAGCGCACGGCCGTCGGGCCCCAGCCACCGGATGCCGCCGTTGGCGTCCCCCACCAGGAGGCCATCGGCGTACGGCAGTGGCTCGACCACCAACCGCCGATCCGCCTCGACCGACCACGGCGACGTCCCGTCGGCGGGATCCACCGCGAGCAACCCTCCGCCTGACCGCATCATCCAGACCGACCCGTGGACGTACCCGACCGCCCAGAACGGATCGTAGGACCCGAGCCGGCAGGGCCCGTCCGCGCCGATCCCGAAGGTCACCAGCGACGAGGCCTCGCAGACGGCCACCACGCGCTCCGCGTCCACCGGGACGAACACGTTCGCGTCGGGCCCCGCGAGCGGATCCGGCAGCCGCCACCGCACCAGGTCGCTCCCGTCTGCCGGATCGAGGAGAACCACCTCGTACCCGCAGCCAGCCAGCACCCCGCCGGCCCACGAGAGCGTCCGTACGGATGTCACCGGCGACGGTGTCGTCCACCGGACGCCCCCGTCGGCGAGATCCAGGCCCATCATCGGGGTGTAGCCACGCCAACCGCCTATCACCACGGTGTCCGAATGGACCGCGAGGTTCCCCGTCCACCTCGGTGCCGGAGTGCTCCACAGCGACGCACCCGTCCCCAGATCGATGCAGGACAACAGGTCCGGTGCTTGTGGCAACACCAGCACACGGTCCCCCGCGAGGACCATCCCACGCGGCCACGTACCCAGCGGGACATCCCAGCGCACCGCGCCGTCGGCGCCCTCCAGACAGACCAGCCGGGTGTGCCGCTCGTGCAGGACGACACAGTCCGGCCCCACGAGGAAAACGGAAGCGCCGCCCCGCTGGTGCAGTGCGCGCTCCCAGAGCACTGTGGCGATCATTGGGCCATCCCACCACAGGCGGCCACCCTCGACGACGGTGCCCCGTACGCGGCGAGGCTCGGTACGGGGCGGCGCGGAAAGGGCAAGATCCGAAAGAGACGGCCCAGGCCCTGTCTTCCGGATCGGCCCGGAGCGGGCGAGGCACCGCCGCCGCGCGGGGCCGAGGAGGGCGCCGACGCCACGGGGCGCCTCCCGGCGGCTGCCGGGCGGGCTCCGACGGTCCGGCCCGTCCGGCCTCCTCCCGGCGTGCCGGGCCGGTGCCGCGGGCCGGCCCGATACGACCTCCCCGGCGGCGCCGGGCGGGGGCGCCGGGCGGGGGCGCCGGGCCGGGGCGGTGCGGATTCCCTGGCGGAGCGGGGTGGGCGGTGCTGGTGCGGGCCGGTCCGGAGGGGCGGCTCGGGCGGTTCAGGACGGGCCCAGGCGGCCCGGGGCGTGGTCCGAGGCGTGGTCGGGGCCCTCGCCCGGGGCCTGGACCGGGTCGTCGTCGGGGGCCTGGTGCGGGGCGTCGGCCCCGGCCCGGAGCGGGGCGTCACCGGGGGCCTGGCCCGGGTCGTCGCCCGGGGTGGCGTCGGGGGCCAGCAGCAGGAGGGCCACGTCGTCCTCCGGGCCACGGGTGTACGCGTACAGGTCGCGCCAGACCGTGTCGACCACCCCCTCCGGCGGGGCGGCACCGGCGCCCGCCTCGGCGACCAGTGCCGGGAGCCGCTCCAGCAGCGGGTAGAAGACCCCGTCTCCGTCCCTGGCCTCGGTGACGCCGTCGGTGTGGGCCAGCACCCGGTCCCCCGGCGCCAGCCGGACCTCCCCCACCACCGGCCGCGCCAGGCCGGACAGCCCCAGCCCCAGCGGCGGCCCCGGATCCACGACGAGCGGGGTCACGGCCGTACCGCGCAGCCGCAGCACCGGCGGGTGCCCGCAGGACAGGATCCGCACGGCTCCGCTGCCCGGCGGGAACTCCAGCAGGACGGCGGTGGCGAACAGCTCGTCGTGTTCCACCGCCGCGGAGTCCTCCAGCAGCCTGCGGTCCAGCCGGGCCGCCACCGCGTCCAGACCGGCGTCGTCGAGCGCCCCCTCGCGGAACGCGCCCAGCAGCCCCGCCACCGTCCCCACCGCGGCCAGCCCGTGCCCCTGCACGTCCGCCACGATGGCCCGTACGCCGTAGGGACCCGCCCGTACGTCGTAGAGGTCGCCGCCCACCAGCGTGCCGCGCTGCGCGGCCCGGTAGAGCCCGGCGCACCGCACGTCCCCCACCCGCTCCGGCACCGGCGGCAGCACCGCGAGCTGCGCCGCCTCGGCCACCGTGCGCACGCTCACCAGCTGCGCGTCCCGGCGCCGCCGCACCCAGGCGATCACCACGCTGAGCAGGCCCACCAGGGCGACGTTCACCAGGTCGACGCCCTGCGCGTGGCCCACGTCCAGCGACGGCACCCCGAGCAGCACCAGGACGACGATCCCGAAGGCGGCGGTGCCCAGCGCCCCGTACGAGAAGGCGGCGACCGGCGGCAGCGCGGCGAGGAAGAAGCCGAGCTCCACGTTCTCCGGGGTCAGGAACTGGGCGAGCGAGAGCACCACCAGTGCCACGGCCGGGGCCAGCCGGGCCCAGACGGGGGGCGGCGCGCCCCGCAGCCAGCCGGGCTCCGCGTCCCCTCGTCGGCGCCTGCTCACCCCTTCACCCTCGTACTCCCCGGGCGGCCCCGCATTCCGGGTGGCCCCGGACGGACGAGCACACCAGAGTGTTGCCCTGACCGAAGAGCAGCGGACCGGAGGCTCGCCCGTGACCCAGGAACCCGAACTCGCCCAGGAACCGCCGGAAGCCCCGGAGGGCCGGTCGGCCGCCATGAGCACCCGGCTGAACTGGCTGCGGGCGGGCGTCCTGGGCGCGAACGACGGCATCATCTCCACCGCCGGCCTGGTGGTCGGCGTGGCCGGCGCCACCACCTCGCGGACCGCGCTCCTCGCGGCCGGCGTCGCCGGCCTGCTGTCGGGCTCCCTCTCCATGGCCGCCGGGGAGTACGTGTCCGTCAGCTCCCAGCGCGATTCGGAGCGGGCGGCCCTGGAGACCGAGCGGCAGGAGCTGGCCGAGGACCCGGAGGCGGAGCTGGAGGAGCTGACCGGGCTGCTGGCGGCGCGCGGCCTGAGCCGGGACGTGGCCCGGGAGGCGGCCGTCCAGCTCACGGAGCGGGACGCGCTGCGCGCGCACGCCCGCGTCGAGCTGGGCATCGAGCCGGACGAGCTGGCCAACCCCTGGCACGCGGCGCTGGCCAGCTTCGTGTCCTTCACCGTGGGCGCGCTGCTGCCGCTGCTCGCCATCCTGCTGCCGGCCCCCTCGCAGCGGGTGCCGGTGACGGTGGCCGCGGTGCTGCTGGCCCTGGCCGTGTGCGGCCGGGTGAGCGCCGGCCTGGGCGGCGCCCCGCCGCTGCGGGCGGTGGTCCGCAACATGGCGGGCGGCGGCCTCGCGATGGCGGTCACGTACGCCGCCGGCCACCTCCTGAGCGCGAACGGGGTGTAGGGCCTCTCGATCGTGCCGGACCGCTCCGGGCGCGGGAGGGGGCGCCGGCCGGCCCGGGGGACGGCACCGCCGTCGCCTCCCGCGCCCGGCCGCCCCCGCCCCCCGTGACGGGTGGCGCGGACCGGCTCGCACCAGCGAGTTGGGCGCACCGGCGGCTCCGGCACGGGGCGGGCCCGTTAGGGTCGGGGCATGCGGATCGCGGTCACCGGCTCGGCCGGACTCATCGGCACGGCGCTGGTGCGCTCCCTGCGTGCGGACGGGCACGAGGTGTGCCGCCTGGTGCGGCGGCCGCCGCGCGGGCCCGACGAGGCCGCCTGGGACCCGAAGCGCGGGTACGTCGAGGAGTCCGGCCTGACCGGGTGCGCGGCCGTGGTCAACCTTGCCGGCGCCGGGTTGGGCGACCACCGCTGGACCGAGGCGTACAAGAAGGAGATCCGCGACAGCCGGGTGCTGGGCACCCGCACGCTCGCGGCCGCCCTCGCCGCCCTGCCCGAGCCGCCGCGGGTGCTGGTGAACGCCTCGGGCGTGGGTGTCTACGGCGACACGGGCGACCGCACGGTGGACGAGGACTCCCCCGTGGCCGGCGGGTTCCTGCCGTCCCTGTGCGTGGAGTGGGAGGCGGCCACCGCCCCGGCACGGGAGGCGGGGGTCCGTACGGTCTTCACCCGCACCGGGCCCGTGGTGGCCGGCCGGGGCGGCGCCTGGGGCCGGCGGCTGATTCCGCTCTTCCGGGCGGGGCTCGGCGGGCGGCTGGGCACCGGCCGCCAGTACATGAGCTGGATGTCGCTGCGCGACCACGTGGCGGCGCTGCGGTTCCTGATCGACGAGGACGGGCTGTCGGGACCGGTGAACCTGACCGGACCCGCTCCGGTGACGAACCGTGAGATGACGGCCGTGCTGGGCCGGTTGCTGCACCGGCCGACGGTCTTCGCGGTGCCGGCGCCCGCGATCCGGCTGGTGCTGGGCGAGTTCGCGGAGGACGTGCTGACGGGTCAGCGGGCGGTGCCGCGGCGGCTGCTGGACGCGGGGTTCCGGTTCCAGGACCCGACGGTGGAGGACGCGCTGCGGTGGGCGCTCACCGCGGATCGCCGGGGCGACTGAATACGACCGTTGTGCGACCGGCGTGCGACCGCATGCGACCGGACTTGCGCCCACTCCTTAGGCCGACTCGGGTTCTGGTGGAGCGTGTTGGGGGAAGGAGGTTCCCCACACCACACCGCCAGCGCCGACCGACCTCGGGGAGGGGCACGTGCTCAGCAGCGCGCATCACGCGGACGTCGTCATCGTGGGAGCGGGAGTCGCGGGACTCGCGGCCGCCCACCATCTCGTCGGCGCCGGTATCAACGTCACCGTCCTGGAGGCGGCGCAGCAGCCCGGCGGCCGGATGGCCACCGAGACCGTCGACGGGTTCCGGCTGGACCGGATCGGCCAGCTCCTCAACACCTCGTACCCGGAGCTGGCCCGCACCCCGGGGCTGGCCGGCCTCCCGCTGCGGACCTTCGCCCCGGGCGCACTGGTCTGCGGGGACGGCCGGCAGCAGCGGGTGGGCGGCACCAGGACCGCCGCCCGGGCGCTGGCCGGGGGTTCCCTGCTGAACGCGGCGCTGGCCCGGCACGCCGCCGTGCCGGTGGACCGGCTGGCGGCCCGGCCGGAGCGGTCCGCGCTCGCGGCGCTGCCGCGGCCCTTCGCCGGGGTGCTGCGGCCGCTGCTGGCCACCCTGCTGTCCGATGCCGGTCTGGGCACCTCCAGCCGGGTCGCGGACCTGGCCCTGCGGGGCTTCGCGCGAGGGCGGCTCGCGGTGCCGGAGGGCGGTGCGGCGGCCCTGCCCGCCCTGCTGGCGGCCGGACTGCCGCCGGGCGCCCTGCACACGGGGGTCCGGGTGCGGTCGGTGTCGACCAGCCTGGTGCGGACCGAGGAGCACGGTGAGTTCCGCTGCCGGGCGGTGCTGCTGGCGACCGGGGCCCGGGAGGCGGCGGAGCTGCTGCCGGGGCTGCGGGTGCCGGACTTCCATCCGGTGACGGTCTTCCACCACGCGGTGGCGGGCCGGGTGCCGGGGGACGCCTCGCTGCTGCTGGAGGCGGAGGGGCGCGGCCCGGTGGCGCACACCGCCGTGATGTCCGCCGTGGATCCGCGCCGGGCGCCGCTCGGCACGTCGCTGGTCTCCTCCACGGTGCTGGGTCCGCCGCCGGCCGAGCGGGACGTACGGGCCCACCTGGCGGCCCTGTACGGGCCCGGAGCCGGCGTGGCCGACTGGGAGCTGCTGGCCGTGCACCACACGGCGGAGGCGGTGCCGGCCATGCCGCCGCCGCACGACCTGCGGCGGCCGGTGCGGGTGCTGGCGGGGCTGTACGTGTGCGGGGACCACCGGGACACGAACACGGTGCAGGGGGCGCTGTACTCCGCCCGTCGTGCCGCGCAGTCGCTGGTCGCGGACTTCGGCATCCCGGCCCCGGAGCCCCGGGTCCCGCTCCCCGCCGCCGCCTGACCCGTCCCGGGAGGACCGCCCGGCCGCCCCCGCGCCGGGCGGCCGCCCCCTGCCCTGCGAGCCGCCCCGGGACCGTTTCCCGACCCGCCCTTCCGCCGTTCCGCCCCCGGCCACCGCTGCGAGGTGCCCCGGGCTGCGCCCGGACCCCTGGGGGGCTCCGCCCCCACGCCGCCGCTCCTCACACGCCCGAGGGGCTGGAACGCACCACGCGTCCAGCCTCGCCGGGGTTCGGGGCACGCGGTCCGGGGCGGAGCCCCGGGCCCTCGGCCCGCCCGGCAGGTGAGGGCGGAGGGGTCCCTGACCTGTCCCGGGCCTCGGCCCGCCCGGCACAGGCGCGGGATCCGGGGCAGGCCACGAAGGCTTGAGCCCGCCCGGCGCTCGGGGTCGGAGGGGGTCCGGGGCCTGCCCCGGTGAACGGGAGAAGGGCGGGGTGGGGCACGCCCCGCGCAGCGGCAACGGCCCGCACCCACGCGCCACCGCACCCGGCACGGGACCCGCACCCCGCACGGGGGCACCCCACACGGGGGCGGCCAGCACGGGGGCACCCCACACGGGGCGGTCGGCACGGGGGCGGCCGGCACGGGGGCGGCCGGCACGGGGGCGGTCGGCACGGGGGCGGCCGGCACAGGGGCGGCCGGCACGGGGGCACCCCACACGGGGGCACCCCACACGGGGCGGTCGGCACGGGGGCGGCCGGCACGGGGGCACCCCACACGGGGGCGGCCCGCACGGGGGCGGCCAGCACGGGGGCACCCCACACGGGGGCACCCCACACGGGGGCGGCCCGCACGGGGGCGCCCCGCACGGGCGGCCGGGGCGGCCGGGGCCGGGCCTACGGAAGGGCGGCCACCCGGTCGCGGTACGTGCGGACGGCGGCGGCGTCGCGGTACGGCTCCAGGCGCCGCTCGAAGTCGCGCACGTACTCCACCGCCCGCACCGACCGCATCTCCATGGCCTGCTGCGCCGCCTCGGCGCCCAGCGCGCAGGCCTGGTCCAGCTCGCCCAGCCCCAGCCGGGCGGTGGCCAGGACCACCCGGCAGAACAGCCGGGACCGCGCGTAGCCGGGGGCCCGCAGCTGCAGCGACCGCTCCGCGTGCTGCGCGGCGGCCCGGTACTGCTGGAGGTCCCGGTGCGCGTGCCCGAACTCGTCCGCGAGCTGCGCCTCGTCGAAGAAGCGCGCCCAGTGCGGCACGTCGTCCCCCGGCCGCGCGGCACCGAGCGACCGCTCCGCCCGGACCAGGGAGGCCGTGCAGGCCCGCACCTCGCCCAGCACCCCGTGGCCGCGGGCCTCCGCGGCGTGCAGCAGGGCCTGCACCACCGGCGGGGCACCGGTGCCCACGCCCTGCTGGGCGACCCGGGCCAGCTGGACGGCCTCCCTGCCGTGCCCGAGGTACACCGCCTGCCGGCTCATGGTGACCAGCACGTACGACCCGTACGCCCGGTCCCCCGCGGCCTGGGCGAGCCGCAGCGCCTGGACGAAGTACCGCTGGGCCAGGCCGTGCGCGGCGATGTCGTACGAGGTCCAGCCCGCCAGCCTGGTCAGGTCGGCCGCGGCCGCGAACAGCCGCCGGCCGGTGGTCTCGCCGTACGTGCCGCGGAGCATCGGCTCGGCCTCGTGCTCCAGGTACCGCACCAGGGCCTGCCGCGCGTGCCCGCCGCCGTACGCGTGGTCCAGCGCCCGGAACAGCTCGGAGACCGAGCGGAGCGCCGCGATGTCGCCGCCGGTCACCCGCTGTCCCGGGCCCCGGTCGATCTGGCGCTGCCGCGGCACCGTGGTCCGCCCCTGCCCCGGCACCCGGGGGCCGGCCGCGAGCTCCCCGCGGCCCACCCGCTCGTCGGGCCGGCCGATCAGCCAGTCCCGGCTGGGCACCACCAGGCCCGCCGGCGTGAAGGCGATCTTGCGGAGTTCGGCGTGGCTGCCGGAGTCCTTGCGCCACAGGCCGCTGGCGATGTCGACCGCCTCTTCGGGCGTGGCGGCGAATTCCAGCCCCGCGTAGACCGGGGCGCACGCGTCCAGGCCGAGGTCCTGCGCGGAGAGGCGCCGGCCGAGGCGGCGCGTGAAGACCTCGGCGATCAGTGCGGGGGTGGTGCCGCGCGGCTGCTGACCGCGCAGCCACCGGGTCACGGACGTCTTGTCGTACCGCAGGTCCAGACCGTGCTCCAGGCCGAGCTGGTCGACCCGGCGGGCCAGTCCGGCGTTGGAGAAGCCCGCCTCGGCGATCAGTGCCGCGAGCTGCCGGTTGGGGACGCGCTGCGGGGGTCGTTCCGTCATCGGCTCCACGGTCTCCTGACTTCCGGACCGTCGACCCGGCCCTGTGAACGGCGTGAATGTAGCGGCCAACTCCGGCCTCGCCGCCTGCTCTGCCCCACATTCATCCGATCGTGCGAAGAACCGGGGTGCCCCTTTACGGATCACCCCCTGACCCCCACGTACGCTGCCCGGCATGAACCCGCACGTCCCGGCAGAGCCTCCGCACGACTCCGCACCGGAGCACCTCCGGGCCCCGGAGATCACCGAGGCGGAGTGCCGCCGGTGCGGGACGCTGATCGCGGGACTCGACGGGCGGTACGCGTGCGGGGTCTGCGGCTGGGTGAACGACCACTCCGAGGGACACCGCAGGCTGCCCCGCGCCGAGGAGGACCCGGACTTCCCGCGCGGCCGGCGCCGCAGGCCGCTGCCGCCCAGTCCGTACGCCCCTCCCGGACCGGCCGGGACGGCGGCTGCGTACCCTGGCTGAGTGCGATACGTGCACACAGCAGTTTCAACGAGGAGGCGCTGCGGTGGCTGAGCTGCGGTTTGTCCGTCTGGGCTTCGGGCCGGATTCCGTCGAGTACACCGAGGCGTGGGACGAGCAGCGCCGCGTCCACGCCGCCCGCTTCGCGGACGAGATCGACGACACCTGCCTGCTGCTGGAGCACCCCCCGGTCTACACCGCCGGCCGCCGCACCGCCGACAACGAGCGCCCGCTCGACGGCACCCCCGTCATCGACGTGGACCGCGGCGGCAAGATCACCTGGCACGGTCCGGGTCAGCTGGTCGGCTACCCGATCATGAAGCTGCCCCGCCCGGTGGACGTGGTCGCCCACGTGCGCCGGCTGGAGGACGCCCTGATCCGCACGGCCGCCGAGTTCGGCCTGGAGACCACCCGCGTCGAGGGCCGCTCGGGCGTCTGGGTGCTGGGCGACCCGGTCGAGCAGCGCCCCGCGGTCGGCGGGCTGACGCTGGAGTTCGACCCGCGCCTGACGGACGAGGAGTTCGACCCGCGGCTGAACGGCCCCGAGTACGCGCCCTCGAACGCCGGCCAGCGCCGCGAGGACCGCAAGCTCGCCGCCATCGGCATCCGCGTCGCCAAGGGCGTCACGATGCACGGCTTCTCGTTCAACGTGAACCCGGACAGCACCTGGTTCGACCGGATCATCCCCTGCGGCATCCGCGACGCGGGTGTGACCTCACTCTCGGAGGAACTGGGCCGGGAGGTCACCATCGCCGAGGTGCTGCCCGTCGTGGAGCGGCACCTGGCCGAGGTGATGGCCGACGCCACCCTGCTGCCCCGCGAGGTGGAGCGGGAAGCCGCCGCCCCGGCGGCCTCCTGACGGGTCCGGGCGGGGCCCGCGAAGGGCCCGCGACCTGACACCCTCCGGCACCGCGGGAATGCCTCCGGGCACTCTCAGGTTGGCCGGACGTAAGAGCGTACGAATAACGGGCGTACCCTGGTGGGCGCCGAGGAATCAAAAGTCACAGGGAGCCGGTCGTGTCCGCAGTCGCACCCGACGGACGCAAGATGCTGCGCCTCGAGGTCCGTAACGCCCAGACCCCCATCGAGCGCAAGCCCGAGTGGATCAAGACCCGGGCGAAGATGGGTCCCGAGTACAAGGCGATGCAGAGCCTCGTGAAGAGCGAGGGCCTGCACACCGTGTGCCAGGAGGCCGGTTGTCCGAACATCTACGAGTGCTGGGAGGACCGCGAGGCCACCTTCCTCATCGGCGGCGACCAGTGCACCCGGCGCTGTGACTTCTGCCAGATCGACACCGGCAAGCCGCAGGCCCTGGACCGCGACGAGCCCCGCCGCGTGGGCGAGTCCGTCGTCACGATGGACCTGAACTACGCCACCATCACCGGCGTCGCCCGCGACGACCTGGCGGACGGCGGCGCCTGGCTGTACGCCGAGACCGTGCGCCAGATCCACCAGCAGACCGCCGGCCGTGAGGGCGGGCACACCAAGGTCGAGCTGCTGGCCCCCGACTTCAACGCGGTGCCGGAGCTGCTGGAGGAGGTCTTCGCCTCCCGCCCCGAGGTCTTCGCGCACAACATCGAGACCGTGCCGCGGATCTTCAAGCGGATCCGCCCCGGCTTCCGCTACGAGCGCTCGCTCGACGTGATCACCCAGGCCCGCGCGTACGGCCTGGTGACCAAGTCGAACCTGATCCTCGGCATGGGCGAGGAGCGCGAGGAGATCAGCCAGGCGCTGCGCGACCTGCACGAAGCGGGTTGCGAACTCATCACGATCACCCAGTACCTGCGGCCCTCGCCGCGGCACCACCCCGTGGAGCGCTGGGTGAAGCCGGACGAGTTCGTGGAGCTCGCCAAGGAGGCCGAGGAGATCGGCTTCTCGGGCGTGATGTCCGGCCCGCTGGTCAGGTCCTCGTACCGCGCCGGCCGCCTCTACCAGCAGGCGATGGACAAGCGCGCGACGGTGTGACGGACGGAGCGGCCCGTGGGAACACGGGCCGCTCCGCTGTTCCGGTGTCACTCCGGCCCCACGCGCCCCCATCAAGGTTTCATCACTGTTTGACCGACCGGTCACGCACTGGTAACACCAGTCAGTGACGATTGCCGCACGCACCGCACACGGCAGCACGCCGTCCCCCGGCCGAGCGCACCACGAAGGGATCGACACCATGCAGGCCGCGCCCCTACGCGCCACCGCCATCCCGACCGTCACCGACGCGCTCCGCGCCGTCGAATCCCTGCTCATGCGCACCGCGCGCCGCAACGCCTGGACGGCTGTACTGGAGGACCGCCGCCGCGCCAGCGACCGGGTCGAAACCGAGCACGCGCTCGAGGCCGTGGCTACCCGTCTGCCGTAAGACACGTAAACTTCGGTACATGGCGAGGAAGGCAAACGCAGCCGCTGCTGCGACACCCGGGCGATTCAAGCAGATCGCAATGACGTACAAGATGACCCGCAAGGCGGACCCGAAGGTCGGTCTGATCGTGGCGGGCGTGGGAATCGTCACTTTCGGCGTCTTCCTTGCGATCGGCTTCCTGATCGACCACCCGGTCTACCTCGGGATCCTGGGCTTCATCGTGGCCTTCCTGGCGATGGCGATCGTCTTCGGCCGCCGGGCCGAGCGCGCCGCCTTCGGGCAGATGGAGGGCCAGCCGGGCGCGGCCGCCGCGGTGCTGGAGAACGTGGGCCGCGGCTGGACGACCACCCCGGCCGTGGCGATGAACCGCCAGCAGGACATCGTCCACCGCGCCGTCGGCAAGGCCGGCATCGTGCTGGTGGCCGAGGGCAACCCGAACCGCGTGAAGTCGCTGCTCGCGGCCGAGAAGAAGAAGATGTCGCGCGTCATGCCGGACGTCCCGGTGCACGACATCATCGTCGGCACGGGCGAGGGCGAGGTGCCCCTCAAGAAGGTCCGCACGACGCTGCTGAAGCTGCCGCGCGTCCTGGCCGGCCCCCAGGTCACCACGGTCAACGACCGGCTGCGGGCGATGGGCGACCTGATGAGCAACATGCCGCTGCCGAAGGGCCCGGTCCCCGGCCGCGGCGGCGCGCGGATGCCGCGCGGCAACAAGATGCGCTGACCCGCCACTCCCACGCGTACGGGGAAGGGCCCCGGGAACCTGGTTCCCGGGGCCCTTCCCCGTACGCGGTCCGCCCGCTCCGGTCGCGCGGCGTTTCCCGGTCGCGCGGCGTTTCCCGGGTGCGCGCCGTTCCCGGATGCGCACCCGGAGGCGGCGTTCCCGGATGCGCAGTTCTCAGATGCGCACCTGGACGGCGCGCGAGAGGCGGTCGTGCAGGCCGCGGCCGTCGCGGTCCCAGACCAGCGCCGGGATGACGAGCACGAGCAGGACGCTGCGCAGCGCCACCCGGCCGATGCCCAGCCGGCCGCCGTTCTCGGCCACCACGCGGAGGCCGACCAGCCGCTTGCCGGGGGTGAAGCCCACGGTGCCGACGGTGAGCACGCTCAGCACGAGCAGGACGAGCACGGGCCAGTTGCCCATCGCCTGCCAGTCACGGCCGGCGAGCAGCCCGTATGCGATCAGCAGGCACAGGGCCCAGTCGATGGACAGGGCGGCGAACCGCCGTCCCATCCGCGCCACCGAGCCGGGCCCCTCCTGCGGGAGGCCCAGGCGCTCGCCGCGGTACCCGAAGTCGACGCCCATGTCCTCGGCCGCCGCGCGGGGTCCCGAGAGCCACGATCCGATTGCTTGCCTGTTGTCCACCCCACCACGGTACCCGGCCCCGGACACACGCCCGGGGCGGCCTCCGGGAGGGTGCCCCGGGAGGATGCGGGGGATGCCGGGGGGATGCCGCGGGCGTTGCGTCGGGCCCGACGGCCGTGACCCCGGTTAACTTGTGCGAAACAAATGGGTCATGCTTGAGAAATCCCGTCTGCTTATGGTCGGGTCAGCGTGCGCCACCGCACTGACGCACCACGAGCTATGCGACCCGCCCCTCCCCCGGGGTCGGGGGTAGGAGGAGTTGGATGTTCCAGAACGCCGACGACGCGAAGAAGTACATCGCGGACAACGACATCAAGTTCGTTGATGTCCGGTTCTGCGACCTGCCCGGTGTGATGCAGCACTTCAGCATCCCGGCGGCGGCGTTCGACCCGAACGAGGAGCTCGCCTTCGACGGCTCCTCGATCCGCGGCTTCCAGGCGATCCACGAGTCGGACATGGCGCTCCGCGCCGACCTGTCGACCGCGCGTCTGGACCCGTTCCGCAAGGACAAGACGCTCAACATCAACTTCTTCATCCACGACCCGATCACGGGCGAGGCCTACAGCCGCGACCCGCGCAACATCGCGAAGAAGGCCGAGGCGTACCTCGCCTCCACCGGCATCGCCGACACCGCGTACTTCGGCCCCGAGGCCGAGTTCTACGTGTTCGACTCGGTGCGCTTCGCCACCTCCGCGAACGAGGGCTTCTACCACATCGACTCCGAGGCCGGCGCCTGGAACACCGGTGCCGAGGAGAACAACCGCGGCTACAAGGTCCGCTACAAGGGCGGTTACTTCCCGGTCGCCCCGGTCGACCACTTCGCCGACCTGCGCGCCGAGATCTCCCTGGAGCTCGACGCCCAGGGCCTCCAGGTCGAGCGCCAGCACCACGAGGTGGGCACCGCCGGCCAGGCCGAGATCAACTACAAGTTCAACACGCTGCTGGCCGCGGCCGACGACCTGATGCTCTTCAAGTACATCGTGAAGAACGTCGCCTGGCGCAACGGCAAGACCGCGACCTTCATGCCGAAGCCGATCTTCGGTGACAACGGCTCGGGCATGCACGTCCACCAGTCGCTGTGGCAGGGCGGCGAGCCGCTCTTCTACGACGAGACGGGCTACGCGGGTCTCTCGGACACCGCCCGCTACTACATCGGCGGCATCCTGAAGCACGCCCCGTCGCTGCTGGCGTTCACCAACCCGACGGTGAACTCCTACCACCGCCTGGTGCCCGGCTTCGAGGCCCCGGTGAACATGGTGTACTCGCAGCGCAACCGCTCCGCCGCCATGCGCATCCCGATCACGGGCTCGAACCCGAAGGCCAAGCGCGTCGAGTTCCGCGCGCCGGACCCGTCGTCGAACCCGTACCTCGCCTTCTCGGCGCTGCTCCTCGCGGGCCTCGACGGTGTGAAGAACAAGATCGAGCCGATGGAGCCGATCGACAAGGACCTCTACGAGCTGGCCCCCGAGGAGCACGCGGCGGTGCCGCAGGTCCCGACCAGCCTGGAGGCCGTGCTGAAGGCCCTGGAGGAGGACCACGAGTACCTCCTGGCCGGTGGCGTCTTCACCCCCGACCTGATCGAGACCTGGATCGACTACAAGCGCACCAACGAGATCGCGCCGATCCAGCTGCGCCCGCACCCGCACGAGTTCGAGCTCTACTTCGACCTGTAAGAACTCGCCGGTACACCCGGTCTGAGCTCGGTGAACGGCCCCCGGCCCCGCTCTTCGGAGCGCGGCCGGGGGCCGTCGCGCTTTGACAGGCCCCCGGCGGCGGGGTGACGGTGGAGGAGGGCCCCGAAACCGAATACCCGATCGATGTGCGGAGGTGCATGAAGATGCGCCGCAGGATCGTCACAGCAGTCGTCACCGGTGCCGCAGGCCTGACCCTTGGTCTGATGCCGATGGCCGGCGCGTCGGCCACGGGCGGCGGGACGTGGCGGTGCGACGACCGTCCCCTGACCGAGCGCCAGTGGCAGGAGTGCTGCAAGAGGGTCTGGAACAACACGGACGACTGGTGGTGGCAGCAGTGCTGCAACCGTGACTGGGACCACCGGCCCAGCTGGTGCTGGGACGACGTGGACGCGGTCCGCCACGACCACCGCTGGAACGACGACCACCGGAACGACGTCAACGACCACCGCGACCACCGCAACGACAACGGCAACTGGAACGACCACCGCAACGGCAACGACGGCCGCCACGACGACCGCAACCGTCCCGGCGACGACGACGGCCGGGGGGACCAGGACAGCCTGGTGCCCGGCACCACGGACACCGTCCCCGCCGACCAGTGACCACCGGTGACACCGGTACCGGCTCCGTCCCCCTCGCCCGAGCGCACACCTCCGCGCCCGGGCGAGGGGATGCCGGTCAGCCGGTGAGGCCGGAGCCGAAGTAGGCACCGCCGGCCGGACCGCCGAGGTCCGCGAGGCCGAACGAGGTCGCCCCCGCGCCCGTGACACCCGACGCGGTGCCGGGGAGCTTCCAGACCCGGCCCTTGAACGAGTCCTCGCCGTCGCCGCCGACGTACACCTCGCCGTAGCCGTCCTTGTTGCCGTCGGTCACGCTCACGGCGGTGCCGAAGTGGTCCAGCCGCTCGTTGCTGCTGGGGACGCCCGCGGTGTACTGGGTGATGGTCCTGGCGCCGGTGCCGGTCAGGCCGTTGGCGCTGCCGCGGAGCACGGTGACGGAGCCGGGACGCAGGATCTCCTTGCCCGCGGCGTCGGTGGCGTCCTTCCACGGGGCGCCGACCACCAGGTCGGCGTACCCGTCCTTGTCGATGTCTCCGGCCGCCAGCGCCTCGCCCCACCGGTCCACGTGGTCCCGGGAGCCGGGAACGCCGGGAGTGTCCTCGTGGATGACGCGGGGCTTCAGCGTGGTGCTCAGGCCCGCGGGGCCGCCGTACGCGATGTAGACCTGGCCGTACGGGTTCGTGTACGACCAGGTGGGAGCGCCCGCGACGTCCTCGTACCCGTCGCCGTTGAAGTCTCCGGCCGCGGTGGGGACCACGAACCCCGGCTTGGAGGGCAGCTCTTGCGCGCCCGGGGTGAGGGCGAAGCCGGTGCGGGTGTTCCGGTACACGCGGAAGGCGCTCTTCCCCGTGGGCAGGTGGCCGACGGTCAGGATGTCCGGAAGGCCGTCGCCGGTCATGTCCGCCACCGCGTTGAGGTTGGCCAGCCCTTCCGTGACCGAGGTCTCGCGGTACCGGACCCCGGCGGGCCTGCCGTCCCGGGTGAAGGGCCCCCTGAGCGTTCCGAAGCCCCACGTCCGCTTGGCGGGGTCGAGGCCGCGGTAGGCGCTGCCGAGGATGTCGTCCCTGCCGTCGCCGTCGACGTCGGCGATGCGGATGCTGCGGAGCACGGGGACGGTGTCCGAGGGCGTGCCGAGGTCCAGCACCGTGCCGCCGGCCAGGCCGGTGGCGGCACCCCAGAGGACGACGGCCCGGTCGGAGTTCGCAAGGCTCTGTGACCTGATGACCAGGTCGTCGTACCCGTCGTGGTCGAGGTCGCCGTGGGCCTGGATCTGCCCCCACTTGTCGTTGGCGACCGGGTCGCCCGGGACGCCCTCGCTCGCGGCCGAGACGACCGACGCCTTCTCCTTGCCGATGCCGGCCGCGGACCCGTAGGTCACGGCGACCGCGCCGGCGCGGGCGACGCCGCCCGCGGTGGCGGTGTACGCGGCGACGGCGAGGTCGGTGTAGCCGTCGCCGTCGAAGTCCGGTCCCTTCGGCGCGCCGGCCGCCGCCGTGGCCGCGGGAGCCGTCGCGGGCGTGGCGCTCGCCGGGACCATGCCGACGGCGGCGAGGACGGTGGCCGTGCAGAGGGCTGTCGCACTGACGGTGCGAAGGCGCATGTGGAATCCCCCAGGGTTCACGTACAGGTGTGCGTTGCGCCGGGTCAGACTCCTCGGACGGGCAAAGGGATGCCCCCGGGGAAGAAGTTCTCTCCCGGGGGCGGTGGCGCACGTGCGGTCAGGAGTGCTGCGGCGGCAGCAGGGAGCGGACCAGGCGGCAGGTGGTGTTGGAGGGGCGGTGGATGCCCGTGCGCGCGGCCATGGTGCGGATCTTGCGGTTGGTGGCGCGCTTGGCGTCGTACGTGCCTGAGTCGAGCAGGGATATGGCCAGCCGCATGGCCTTCAGGCGGCGGTTGTGGTTCTCGTACCACTCACGCGGCAGACCCGCGGGCAGGGGCTTCTTCTTGACGGGAACGAATGTGGTGGTCGCCATCGGCATCCTCCCCCAGGACGGGTGTCGGACCATCTCTTTCTGCTTCGATTTTACTGCGGGGCACTGACAATCGGCCCTGGTCGGGGGCCACTTCAGCGCCTGCGGGGGTACCGTTTCCGGCATGGAGATCTGGATCAACCCGGCCTGTTCCAAGTGCCGCAGCGCCCTCACCCGGCTGGACGCCGAGGGCGCCGAGTACACCGTGCGCCGCTACCTGGAGGACGTGCCGACGGAGGACGAGATCCGGGCCGTGCTGGACCGGCTCGGGCTGGAGCCGTGGGACATCACGCGCACCGGCGAGGCCGTCGCGAAGGAGCTGGGCCTGAAGGACTGGGCCCGCGACGGGGCCGGCCGCGCACGGTGGATCGCCGCGCTCGCCGCCCACCCGAAGCTGATCCAGCGTCCGATCATCACCGCCGACGACGGTACGGCGCTGGTCGCGCGCACCCCCGAGGCGGTGGACGAGGCGCTGGCCCGGCGCGTGTCTTGACGCCGGCCTCATCCCGGTTTGCGTACGTTTGCCGCGGTCGGGGGGTGGCAGCGGAAGGAACGACGTGGACGAGTACCAGACCCCCGACGGCGGCCCCCACGGTCACCGCGGCGACGGGGGCCACGCAGGCCACGGGGGCCACGGCAGTCACCGCGGCACCGCCTGGGCCTTCGGGGGCGTGTACGGGACGATCCTGGCCAGTGCCCTGCTGGCGGCGCTCCAGAACGAGTCCGCGGGCGCCCCGTACACCCCCTTCTACGACGCGGCCTGGGTGCTGGTGACCGTGGCCGCGGCCGGCCTGGTGCACGGGTACGCCCACCACATGTCCTCGCACGCGGCCGAGCACCCGGGAGCGCCCGGCGGCCGCCGCTGGCGGCAGCTCGGCCAGGCCCTGCTCGACGAGTGGCCGATGGTCGTGGCCGCGCTGCCGACCGTGCTGCTGCTCTGCCTGGCCGGGTTCTTCGACTGGGACCCCGCGCCCACCACCGCGACCGGGCTCGGACTGAACACCGGGCTGCTGTTCGCCTGGGGCGCCCTCGCCGCGCTGCGCACCGGCTACCGGCTGGCGTCCGCACTGGTCATCGGGGTCGCGGACGCCGCGATCGGGCTGGCCATCGTGGTGGCCAACGCCCTCATCAAGTAGCCGCCAGCCGGCCCTCCGCCTCCGCCAGCAGTTCCGTCAGCCGCAGCCCGAAGCCGGTGTCGCACGGGTGGGGCACGCCGGTGCGGGCGGATTCCAGGAGGGCGTCGAGGGCCCGCCCGTACGCGCCGGGTACGTCGTTCCAGTCCGGCAGCGTGGCGATGCCCCGGGTGCCGCGCAGCTCGACGCCCACGCCGGACGCCTCCCTGGGGGCGCTGAGGGTGAGCGCGGCGGTGCTGGAGGCGCCCGAGGCGTGCCGGAGCGCCAGGTGCACCAGGTCGGCGGGGCCCCGGGTGGCGGACAGGGAGGTGACGTCGCCGAGCACCGGGATGAGGACCGAGAGGGCGTGCGGGCCGACGTCCCAAAGGCCGCCCTTCTCCTGGCGCCAGGGCGAGGCGGCGTACGGGCTCCGGGTGCCGTCGGGCGGGAACACGGCGCCGAACCAGTGGGCGCGGGCGGTGAACCAGCCGTCGAGCGCGGCCTGCTCGGCCACCCAGCCCGCGGTGGGCTCGGCGAACCGCAGGGTCAGGAAGACGACGCCGGCGACGCCGTGGCGGACGGTGGCCTCGTGGAGTTCGCGGGCGGCGGCGACGCCGGTGGCGACGGGCTTGTCGAGGAGCAGGTGGCAGCCCGCGGCGGCGGCCCGGACGGCCAGCGGGGCCTGCACGTCCGGCGGCAGCGCGAAGGCGACGGCGTCACAATCCGCGAACAGCGCGTCCGGCGAGTCGTACACCTTCACGTCGTGGGTACGGGCCAGCTCGGCCGCGGCTTCGGGGCGCCGGCCCCACACGCCCGCGAACTCGGATCCGGGGTGCGCGGCGAGGGCGGGGGCGTGGGTACGGGCCGCCCAGGGGCCCGTACCCAGCAGTCCGACGCGGGGCGGTCTGCCGCCCGAGTTCAAATCGTACGAAATGGTCACGCGCACAGTCTGCCGCAAACCTGGCGGGACGCCGCCCCGCGGCCTGAAACCCCGGTAACACGGGGTTCACACATGGGCAACGGCCGGGAAATCGCGTCTTGGCACGCTGCGGTCATCACCGCAGCGTGCGCAGCGCCGCGCAGCGCGAACCGCAGCACCGCCAGCCGAAGGATGAGGGCCCGTGACGTACAAGGCCGAGTACATCTGGATCGACGGCACCGAGCCGACGGCCAAGCTCCGCTCCAAGACGAAGATCCTCCCCGGCGAGCCCGGCGCCGAGCTGCCGATCTGGGGCTTCGACGGCTCCAGCACCAACCAGGCGGAGGGCCACGCGTCCGACCGCGTGCTCCAGCCGGTGTTCACCTGCCCGGACCCGATCCGCGGCGGCAACAACGTGCTGGTGCTCTGTGAGGTCCTGAACATCGACATGACCCCGCACGAGTCCAACACGCGTGCGCTGCTGCGTCCGGTCGCGGAGAAGTTCGCCGCGCAGGAGTCGGTCTTCGGCATCGAGCAGGAGTACACCTTCTTCGACGGCCACCGTCCGCTCGGCTTCCCGGTCGGCGGCTTCCCGGCCGCGCAGGGCGGCTACTACTGCGGCGTCGGCTCGGACGAGATCTTCGGCCGCGAGATCGTCGAGAAGCACCTGGACCACTGCCTCACGGCGGGGCTGGCCATCTCCGGCATCAACGCCGAGGTCATGCCCGGCCAGTGGGAGTTCCAGGTCGGCCCGGTCGGTCCGCTGGAGGTCTCCGACCAGCTGTGGGTGGCGCGCTGGCTGCTGTACCGCACGGCCGAGGAGTTCAACGTCTCCGCGACGCTGAACCCGAAGCCGGTGAAGGGCGACTGGAACGGCGCGGGCGCGCACACCAACTTCTCCACGAAGGCGATGCGCGAGGACTACCGGGCGATCATCGCGGCGTGCGAGGCGCTGGGCGAGGGCTCGAAGCCGCTCGACCACGTCAAGAACTACGGCGCGGGCATCGACGAGCGCCTGACCGGTCTGCACGAGACCGCCCCGTGGAACGAGTTCAGCTACGGCGTCTCCGACCGCGGTGCCTCGGTCCGCATCCCGTGGCAGGTCGAGAAGGACGGCAAGGGCTACATCGAGGACCGCCGTCCGAACGCGAACGTGGACCCGTACGTGGTGACCCGGCTGATCGTGGACACCTGCTGCTCGGGCCTGGAGAAGGCGGGCCTGGTCTGAGACAGCCGTCCCAGCAGGGCCTGAAGTGACGATGAGGAGCGCCCGCCGCGCCGACGGCGGGCGCTCCTCCGTGCGTTCCGGAGACCCGCGCGAGGCGGAATTTGAACTTCCGCATCTACCTGGTGAGACGGGACTACGACGGGAGCGTTGCATCTGCTTCAATGAGCCCATGGCCAGCAATTCGCACACCTCGACCGGTCGCAGCGACCTCGAGCCGTTCTGGCCCTCCCGTCAGCATCACGACTTCGACCGGGTGTGTTGCCGCGCGACGAACGCGCCGGCCCTCTAAAGCCTTCTCCAACAGGCCTTCGGTCTGCGCGGTATGACGCACGTCTCCTGCCGACGACTCTCCGCGTGAAAGAGCTGACCACTCATGACCAGCACCCGTTCCTTCCCGTCCGCTGCCACCTCCGCTGCGACCGCCACCGCCACCCTTCCCTTCCCTCCCAGCCGGCACCGGCTGCGCGCCGTCGACCGTGACGAGGTGGCGCGCGTGGTCGACCTGCTGCCGCCGGGAGCCACCTGGCTGCCCGCGCCGCAGCACACCGTGCCGGCGCTGCCGGGCCAGCCGCCGATGGTCGGCTACCTGGTCCTCGTACCCGCGGACCAGCAGCAGCCGGTCCCGTTCGGCGCCCAGCCGGTGTCCCCGCAGGCGCTCCACCCGTCCGCCGTCCACCCGTCGGGCCACCCGTCCGCCGTCCACCCCTCCGCCGCCCGCCTGGCGTCCGCCCACCAGCCGGCCTTCGCCGCCGTCCCGGCGCCGGCCGCGCCGGCCGCGCCCGCCGCCGCCCAGTCCACCGTCACCGGGGACGACCTGGTGCGGATCGACACGGCCCAGCGCACGGCCGAGGTCGACGGCGAGGAGCTCGACCTGACGTACCTGGAGTTCGAGCTGCTGGCCCACCTGGTCGCCAACCCGCACCGGGTGCACAGCCGCGACCAGCTGGTCACCACCGTGTGGGGCTACGGCCACGTCGGTGACGGCCGCACGGTCGACGTCCACATCGCCCGCCTCCGCCGCAAGCTGGGCACCGCGCACCGCGGGGCGATCCAGACGGTCCGGCGGGTGGGGTACAAGTACGCGCCGTGACAGGCGGAAGGGGCCCGCACTCCGAGGAGGGAGTGCGGGCCCCTTCGCATGCGGCCCCGTCCTACGGGACCCTTCGCCTGTCCGTGGTCACGCGCCGGCCCGCGCCGCCGCGACCCGGCCCAGCACCACGTCGAGCACCAGGAAGGCCACCAGGCTGATCCCGAGCAGCGGCACGAACCAGCCCACCACGGCGGTGACGGCCACGAGCGGCAGCAGCACCGGCAGCGGCACCTTGCGCCAGGTCCCGCGCGCGACCGGGCGGCCGAAGCCCAGCGCCCGGTCCTGCGTCGGGCGGCGCAGCCACCACATCCGGTAGCCCCAGAAGACCAGGAACATCAGGGAGACGCCGAGGGCGGCCAGCGCGAGCTGGTTGGCCAGGCCGAAGAGCATGCCCATGTGGACGTCGATGCCCCACCGGGTGAGCTTGGCCAGCAGGGGGTGGTCCGCGAACCGCAGCGTGTCCATGACCCGGCCGTCGGCCGGGTCGACGGCCACCGAGTCGAGGTGGGTCGGGAACTGCTTGTCGCGCTCCTTGACCACGTAGCCGTTGCCCTCGGCGGGCAGGGTGATCTGGAGGGTGCTGTCCACGCCCTGGGCGCGGGCCGCCTCGACCACCTTGTCGATGCCGACGTCAGGACCGCCGGGCTTCGGCGCGGTGCCGCCCATGTGGTGGCCGGCGTGCTCGCCGCCGGCCGCCGCACCGCCGTCGAGGGTGGCGCTCACGCTGGGCGTGGAGCCGCCGAGCTTCGTCTGCAGCTCGTCGATGTTGGCTCCCGCGTACGTCGACCAGGTCAGGCCGGTCGCCGAGAGGACCACCAGACCGGTGACGGCCCACAGGCCGACCGAGCCGTGCCAGGAGAGCGTGCGGCGGCGGCCGGTGGCCTTGCGGTTGGGCCGGGTCAGCGGCAGGGCCTTGCGCGCGGCGCGGCGGCGGCCGACCCAGAGCGCGAGGCCGCCGAGCGCGACGACCCACATCCAGGACGCGGCCAGCTCGCTGTAGATCCTGCCGGTCTCGCCGAGCTGGAGGTTCGCGTGGAAGGAGGAGAGCCAGGCGCGCAGCGGGAGCGCGTCGCCCGACGTCTCCAGCGCGCCGCGGACCTGCGCGGTGTACGGGTCGACGAAGACGGTGAGGGTGCGGTCCTCGGCGACTTCGGGGCTGTCCATCAGGACGCGGGTGGTCGCGTCGTCCTCGGGGGCGGGCCAGACGGCGGTCACCTCGCCGTCGGGGTGCGCAGCCTGGGCGGCGGCGACCTGCCGGCTCAGCGGCTGGGCCGTGTCACCGGCGGGGACGGTGAGCTCGTGGGAGTACATGAGCTTCTCGGCCGGGTACGAGAGGGCGTACAGCGTGCCGGTGAGCGCGGCGAGGAAGAGCACGGGCGCGATGAGCACGCCCGCGTAGAAGTGCACGCGGCGGACGAGGGGGCGCAGGGCGCGCCAGGTGGTGGGGTTCTCCCCGTCGTCCGGGGCGTCCGGGGCGTCGGGCGCGTCGGCGCGGGGCTGCACGGGATCGTCAATGGCCATGATGGTCCTAGGTGTTGGCGAAGACATGGGGAACCGGCCCCAGGTCACGCCATCACGCCGGGTACGCCGTCTTCGTCAGGCGCAGGCAGGACGGCCGGGGGCCGTGGTGCTCGGTGCTCGGAAGACGGGCGGCCCGCGCCGGACCAGGGCGTGGGCGTGCACCGCGCCGCGCAGCCGGCGCGGGCGGTGGGGGTGCGGGCGGGGGCGGTGCGCGGGCGGCTCGGGCGCGTGGGCGCGGACGAGGGCCAGGGCGCGCCGGACCGGGGCGGCGGCCAGCAGGGCCACGACCCGGAGGAGGCGGTACAGCGCGGCCTCGCCGCGGGCCAGCCACACGGCACAGAGCAGCCCGGCGAGCGCGTGCGCGGCGACCATGCCGATGCCGCTGTGCGCACCCATGCCGGCCATGGCGGCCCCGCCGGCGCCCATGTCCGTCGCCGCGCCCATGTCCATCCCCATGTCCATGTCCATGTGGTGGTGCAGATGGGCGGCGGGATGGGGGCGCTCGGTACGGACGAAGAGCAGGTGCAGGGCGCCCTGGACGGCCAGCAGCGAGGCACCGATCGCGAACCCGCCGCGTCGCCGCCGGGCACCGGCCCAGGCGAGCCCCGCGACACCCGCGGAAGCCCCCAGAAGCACCCCGAACGGGATCTCCCCGTCAGACATGGACGAATGCCCCACAGCAGCCAATGCCACGCACACCGCCGCGAACACCGCGGCCCGTACGGCGCGAACCGGCGAGGGCAACTTCGTCATGTCCGGGCCATGCTCGCACCCGTCCCGCACTCCGGACAGACCGGGTACCGGATGTCCGCTACAGGAACCCATGAAGGATCATGACCGGATGACTCCCTTACTCCTGGCCCCCGTGTACACCGGGGTCGTGCAGGCCGGGGCCCTCGTGCTCGCGCGGGTGGACGGCGGGGTGCGGCGGCGGGTGCTGCTGGGCTGTTCCACCAACGTCGACAACCTCGCCGCCGGGCGCTGGGACACCCTGGTCAGCAGTGCGTTCGTGGTCGAGGAGCCGATGCCCCTCCCCTACGCGCTGCTGCTGCTCGCCGTCCTGGGGTACGCCGAGTACGCGTACGGGGCCTGGTGGGCCGCCGGGGTGTTCGCGCTGGGGCACGCGGGTGCCACCGCGCTCGTGTACGGGGCGCTGCGCGCGCGGCGGGCCGGGCCCGAGGTGCGGGGTGCGGTCGACGTGGGGACGAGCTACGGGTTCTACGCGGTGCTGGGCGCGCTGACCTCCGTACTGCCGCGGGGTCCCGTACGGACCGGTGCGCGGGCCGGGCTGCTGGCCCTGGGGGTGCGGCCGCTGCTGCGGCGCGAGCGGACCTTCACGGACGCCGGGCACCTGGTGGCGCTGGCCCTGGGGCTCGGACTGGCGGTCGCCGGAGACCGCCGACCTCCCGTACGTTCATTGATGAAAGCCCGCATAACGGGATGAAAGCCTCGCCGTCCGTGGCGTGCGCCGTGCCCTACGAGTGACCTGGAGCCCCTCCGATGACCGCCATACCGTCCACCACCGTCGCCAACGTCCGCGACCTCGGCGGCACGCCGCTGCCCGGCGGGCGCAGCGTGCGCCCGGGCCTCGTCCTGCGTTCGGGGCAGCTCGACCGGCTGGACCCGGCGGCCGACGCGGCGTTCGCCGGTCTGGGCGTGCGCACGGTGCTGGACTTCCGTACGGCCGCCGAGCGCGCCGACCACCCCGACCGGGTGCCGGAGGGCGTCCGGCTGCTCGTGGGCGACGTGCTGGCCGACAAGGTGACCTCCGGCGAGATGCCGGCCGCGGCGCAGCTCAAGCACCTGTTGGCGGACCCGGCCGTGGCGGAGCGGGAGCTGGGCGGCGGGCGCGCGGAGCGGCTGTTCGAGCAGACGTACCGTTCCTTCGTCAGCTCCGGCTCGGGCCAGGCCGCGTACCGCACGCTGCTGACCGAGCTGGCGGACCCGGAGGCCGGCCCGCTGCTCTTCCACTGCACGGCGGGCAAGGACCGTACGGGCTGGGCGGCGACCGTCGTCCTGGCGCTGCTCGGCGCGGACGACGAGACCCTGATGGCCGAATACCTCTCCGTGAACCCGGCGGTGCGGCAGGCGTTCGCCCCGATGATCGAGGGCTTCACCGCGTCCGGCGGCAACCCCGAGATCGCGCTGGCCCTGATCGGCGTGGTGCCGTCGTACCTGGGGGCGGCGCTGGACGAGGTCGCGACGCGGTACGGGTCCATGGAGAAGTACGTACGGGAGGGCCTGGGCGTCTCCGACGAGGCGGTGGAGGCCATCCGGGCGCGGCTGATCGGCTGAGGCCCAGACCGTCCGGGCAGGCGGGGCAGGCCCGTGCCGGGGCGGTGACCATCCGACGATTCGCTCGTTCTGCTGAACGTGCCCACTCCGGATACCGCCACCCGCCCCGCGTCCCCCGCAGCCGCCGTCGAGGTCGACCTCGACCGGGCCGAGGCCGCCATCGTCGAGCACTACCCGCGGCTGGTGCGCATCGCCTACCTGGTGCTGCCGCCGGGCCTCGGCCGCAGCCGCCGGGTGCTCACGGCGCACGCCCTCGCGCAGCGGGCCCTGCCCCGGTCCCGTACCGGGGCGCTGCCCGCGCAGCGCAGGGGCGCGGCCGGCGGGGACCCGGGGTACGCGTACGTCCGGCTGCGGGTGCTGCGGGCCGCGCTGGAGGCCGGGCTGCCGCTGCGCCGGCGGGCCTGGCCCAAGCGGGCGCAGCTGCCGCCGGCCCTGCCCCAGGTGTGGGGGCTGCGGCTGTTCCCGCGGGCCGGGGGCGCGGAGGAGCTGGCGCTGGACCAGTGGCTGGGCACGCTGACCGGTGCCGGGCGCGCGGCCTACGTGCTGCGGGCCATGGAGGGCCTGCCGGAGGCCGAGGTGACCCGGGTGCTGGCCGCGGCCGGGGTGGCCGATCCGGCGGAGGCCCTCGCGCAGGCCGGTGACGCGGAGTCCGACCCGCTGCTGGACTCCCCCGAGTTCGACCCCTGCCTGCTCCAGGCCCGGCCCACCGACCTGCTGCGGCGCCGCCGGCACGCCCGTACCGCGCTGGCCGCGGCGGCCGCCGCCCTGGTGGCCGGGACGCTGCTCGCCCTGCCGGGCGGCGGCTGGGGTGCCGAGGGCGCGGCGGCCCCGCCGTACGCCCGGAACGCCGCCGCCGAGCAGGCCCTGGACCCGGCGCTGGTGACGTTCGCCGGGGCGGAGGCCTGGCGCACGGCCTCCCGCAGCGACTTCTCCGTCTGGCCCGCGCGGGGCGGGCGGACCGCCGACCGCGAGCTGCTGCGGCGAGCGCTGGCCGTGTGGGCCCGGCCGGGCGCCGCCGTACGGGTGTCCGCCACGCCGGGTACGCCGACCGGGCCGGCCATGGGCCCCCCGCAGCTGCTGTACGCGGGCGAGGTGGACCAGGCCGTGGTGGTGCTGCTGTACGACGGGCTGCGCATCGTGCGGTACGCCGAGCCGCGCGCCGGGACCGCGGGCGCGGCCCTGGACTTCGCGCGGGCCGACGGGGCCTCCGCGGAGACCGCGAACGCCCTGGTGCTGAGCCGGGTGGACGGCAACGTCCGCTACCTGACGGCCCCCTGGGTGCGTTCGGCGGCGGTGCGGGACCTGCTGAAGCCCGCCGCCGAACCGGCGCCGCTGCGGCTGACGGACGGGGTGACGGCGCCTTCCGCCGGTCCTGCGCTGGACCGTTCCTGCGCCTCGTGGAACGCGCTGGCCTTCACCTCGGCCGCGGCCGCCGCCGGGCCGGGCTCCGGCTCCGTCACCCGCCTGGTCACGGACCTGGGCGAGCTGATCCCGGCCCGGCTGACCTCGGGCCCGCCGGACGCGCCGACGGACGTGGCCGGCGCGACGGAACTGGGCCAGTGGGCCCGTACGGCCTGTCTGCTCCCCGCGGTACGGGCGCACGGCGTCCGGTCGGTCAACTCCTGGGCGTACGCGAAGCAGCAGCTGCCCGAGGGCAACGGCACCGGCGCCTGGCTGTGCACCCGGGCGGACACCTGGCGGGGCACGGCGGACCGGGTGCTGGCGCAGTTCCAGGCGCCGGGCAGCGGTGTCGGGGCGCTGGTGGCGCGCGGCGAGGGGGCGGCCGAGTGCGGCCCGAGGCTGCCGCGAGTGCTGGCCGGTGTGCTGTGGAAGTCGGGAGCCGGGAACTGGTACGTACTGGCCGCCGGCAGCCGGCAGTTCGCCTCGGTGACGGTGGGCGGTGCGGTGAACCGCACCGTCGTGGGCAACCGGCTCGCCGCGCCGGCCGAGGAGGGCGCGCAGGTGGAGCTGAGCGGGCGGCTGGCGGACGGGACGAAGGCCGGGGTGCTGCGGTAGGGCGGGCGGGGCTGCCCGGGAGGCGGCCTTCCGCAACAACTGGCTCGCAGGGGGTATTGCGGAAGCTCTACCCATCAGTACATTGACGCCATGTCTAATACGCAGCCTGCCCCGGTGGCGTCCGAGCACATGGAACTCAAGGCGCGCCAGGTGTCCTTCGACTGGGCCGACACCCCGCTCCACTGGCTCCCCGGCGACCCGTTCTCGACGCACACGATGAACGTGCTGCACCTGCTGCTCCCGGCGGGCGAGCGCTGGTTCGTGCACGTCTACAAGCAGGTGCTGCCGCACATCGAGGACGACCGGCTGCGCGAGGACGTGATCGGCTTCATCGGGCAGGAGGCGATGCACTCCCAGGCCCACGACGACGTGCTGCCCCACCTGCGGCGGCTGGGCCTGGACCCGACCCCGTACACCGCCCAGGTGGACTGGCTGTTCGAGAAGCTCCTCGGGGACCGCACGCTGCCGCCGGGCAGGGCGCGGCACTGGTGGCTGATGGAGCGGGTCGCGATGATCGCGGCCATCGAGCACTACACGGCCTTCCTCGGCAACTGGGTGCTCAACGCCGAGGAGCTGGACCGGCGGGGCGCGGACCCGGTGATGCTGGACCTGCTGCGCTGGCACGGCGCGGAGGAGGTGGAGCACCGGTCGGTGGCCTTCGAGCTGTTCATGCACGTGGACGGCGGGTACCGGCGGCGGGTGCGGACCTGGGCCACGGCCTTCGGCGCGCTGGTGTTCCTGTGGCAGCGCGGGGCGCGGTTCTTCATGGAGAACGACCCGACGCTGACGGACGCCAGGGCCTCGTTCGGCCAGTTCTACCGGGCGGGGCGGGCGGGCACGCTGCCCTCCACCCCCGCAATGCTGAAGTCCATACCCCGCTACCTGTCGAAGGCCTACCACCCCTCGCAGGAGGGCTCGACGGCCCAGGCGGCCGCGTACCTGGCCTCGTCGCCCGGCGCGAACGGCGGTGCATGAGGTGTCCCGTGCCCTGAAGCTGGCCCTCGCGGCCGGCACCGCGCTGGTGGTCAAGCGGGCGCTGCGCAGCCGCATCGAGCGGTCCCCGCTGTGGCCGCTGCCCGCGCTGGAGGACCCGGTCTCGGGCCATTCGCCGCGCCGGCCCCTGTACGGGCTGATCACCGGCCGGGACGTGATCGCCGAGGGCGTGGTCCGCATCCGGGTCGAATCGTCCGACCTCCCCTCCTGGGAGCCGGGCGCCCACGTCGACGTCCACCTGCCCTCGGGCCTGGTCCGGCAGTACAGCCTCTGCGGGGATCCTGCCGAACGGGGCGCGTACGAGTTCGCCACCCGGCTCGTCGAGGACGGCCGCGGCGGCTCGCGCGAGGTCCACGAGCAGCTCGTGGAGGGCGCCGAACTGGAGCTCCGCGTCCCGCGCAACCGCTTCCCCCTGGTCCCGGCCCTCCGGTACGTGTTCATCGCCGGCGG
This sequence comes from Streptomyces sp. NPDC101132, assembly GCF_044759225.1. Classification (NCBI taxonomy): domain Bacteria; kingdom Bacillati; phylum Actinomycetota; class Actinomycetes; order Kitasatosporales; family Streptomycetaceae; genus Streptomyces; species Streptomyces sp. NPDC101132. Next base: position 173,762 of record NZ_JBIVYX010000003.1, on the reverse strand, counting down.
CATCGGCCTGACCCCGGTCCTCCCGATGCTCCGGGCGGCCACCGCGGCGGGCACGGACTGGCACCTGCACTACGGGGGCCGCAGCCGCGCCACGATGCCGTTCCTGGCGGACCTGGCCGGGTACGGGGACCGCGTGACGGTGACCCCGCAGGACGAAGCGGGCCTCCTGGACCTGGACTTCGTACGGGACCTCCCGCCGGGCACGGCGGTCTACTGCTGCGGCCCGGAACCCCTGATGGACGCGGTGACGGCCCTCGTCCCCCCGGCCGCCACGCTCCACCTGGAACGCTTCGCCCCGACCACGGCCACCGCGGAGGCGCGCCCCTTCACGGTGGAACTCCACCGCTCGGGCCGCACGATCGAGGTCCCCGCGGACTCGACGGCCCTGGCGGCCATCCGCAGGGAACTCCCGAACACCCCGTACTCCTGCGAACAGGGCTTCTGCGGCACCTGCCAACACCGCGTCCTCGCGGGCGAGGTCGACCACCGCGACGAACTCCTCACCGACGGGGAACGCGAGGACTCGATGCTCCTCTGCGTCTCCCGCGCCAAGGACGACCACCTGGTCCTGGACCTCTAGGCGGCCGGCGCCACCCCCTGCCCGCGGTCACCGGGGCCGGTGCCTGGGCCGGGTGGGGGGCGGGGTGGGTAGGGTGGTTCGTATGACAACCGGGGTACGGCGCAGGATGGGTGTCGAGGAGCGGCGGCAGCAGCTGATCGGTGTCGCGCTGGAGTTGTTCAGCCACCGGTCGCCCGACGACGTGTCGATCGACGAGATCGCCGCGGCGGCGGGGATCTCGCGCCCGCTCGTCTACCACTACTTCCCCGGGAAGCTGAGCCTGTACGAGGCCGCGCTGCGGCGGGCCGCCGACGAGTTGGCGGGGCGGTTCGAGGAGCCCAGGGAAGGGCCGCTCGGGGCGCGGCTGTTGCGTGTGATGGGCCGGTACTTCGAGTTCGTCGAGGACCACGGGCCGGGCTTCTCCGCGCTGATGCGCGGCGGGCCGGCGGCCGGGTCCAGCCGGACCAACGCGATGATCGACGAGGTGCGGCAGGCCGCGTACGACAACATCCTGGCCCACCTCGGGATCACCGACCCGCCGGCGCGGCTGGAGCTGGTGGTCAGGTCGTGGGTGTCGCTGGCCGAGTCCACCGCCCTGATCTGGCTGGACGGGCGGAAGATCCCCCGGGCCGAGCTGGAGCTGCAGCTGGTGCACGACTTCGCCGCGCTGGCCGCCGTGAGCGCCGCGTACGACGCGGAGATGGCCGGGGTGCTCGTACGGATCCTGGCGGGCGAGCCCGCGGACGGGCCGTTCGGGGACCTGGTGGGGCGGCTCGTGGCCCTGGTTCCGGCGGAGGTGGTCACGGAGGTGGTGACCGAGGTGGCCCCGGCTGCCGGGGCGGGTGCGGAGGCGGGGGCCGCGGTTGCCGCCGAGGCGCCCGGCGGAGTGCCCGCGCCGCGATAATTCCCGCGTGATCATTGACGATGGGATTGTGTTCCGGCGGGCCGACGAGAAGGACGCGCCGGTCCTCGTGCGGCTGTACGACGGCGCCGCGGCCTGGATGCGCGAGAACGGCATCGAGCAGTGGAAGGCCGGGGAGAAGGACGCCGAGCACTTCCGGCGGAAGATGCGCGAGGGCGAGGTGTGGCTGGCCCGGGACGCCGACGGCGCGGTCTGCGGCGCGTACGAGCTGTGGTGGTCCGACGAGGAGGCCTGGGGCGTGCAGCCGCCGGTCGCGGGCTACGTGCACCGGCTGATGGTCGACCGGGCGACGGCCCCCGCGGGGACCGGGCGGCGCCTGCTGGAGCACGCCGAGGCGCGGATCGCGCGGACCCGGCGCGAGCTGGCCCGGCTGGACTGCCAGTCGACCAACCCGCGGCTGCTGTCCTACTACCGGAGCGCCGGTTACCGGGTGGTCGGCGAGTTCCCCTCCAAGGTCGCCGAGGACGGGCGGGTGTACGGCGTGGTCCTGCTGGAGCGGCGGCTGGACGTGTAGGCGGCCGCTGGACGTGTGGGAGCCCCCGGACGCGCGCCTGCCGTGTCCGGCCCTCCTCGGGCCGGACACGGCAGGCGTTCCTGCGGTGCGCGTGGGTCAGCCGCGCTTGAAGACCGCCACCGTCCGGGCCGGGACGGTGAAGGTGCCCGACGCGTACGCGGCCCCCTTCACCACCGGGTCGGTGCCGGCGGCCTGGACCGGGTGCAGGCGGTACGAGCCACCGGTGCCGAGGGTCTGCCGCTGTTCGGCGGGCGTGGCGTTGAAGACGACGACCAGGTCGCCCAGCTTCATCGTGACCACGCCCGGGGTCTCGTCCCTCCCGGAGAGCGGGAAGGACAGGGCGGACTGCACCTCGGCGGTCGTGGCCAGCGAGAACGCCGGCTCCGTGGTGCGGACCCGGAGCAGGTCGGCGTACCCGCCCGCCGCGGCGGTGATCTCGGCGCAGCCGGGGGCGGGGCCGGTCAGCAGCGGCTTGGCGTACACCCACTTGGACCGGTTGTCGGCGGCCGGGGGCAGGCCGCGGCCGAAGCCGTTGCCGTCGCGGCAGTCCCAGTGGACCGCGTTGAACCAGTCGCCGCTGTCGTACGAGTTGCGGTCGAGGGACTTGGAGCGGAGCAGGTCCGTGCCGGCCTGGGAGAGCGCCGGGCCCTGCGAGAGCGCGGCCGTGGCCATGGCCAGGACCTGCATGCGGGAGCGGTCGGCCGTGGACGTGCCGGCCGGCAGCTTGTAGGCGAGGGCGTCGTAGAGGGACTCGTTGTCGTGGGCGTCCACGTAGGCGAGGGCGTCGCCGGGGGCCGCCGCGTAGCCGGCCGGCTGGCCGTTGTAGTCCACCTCGGAGCCCTTGACCGTGCGGCCGGCCGTGTCGGTGAAGGAGTAGCCGGCGAGGTTGCCCGACAGGCCGACCTTGAGCAGGTCCTGGGCGTGCAGCAGGCGGGCCTTCTGCTGGTCCGGGGTGCCGTTGGCCGGGGAGGTGTTCGGGTCGGTGTAGAGGCCCGAGGCGAAGCCCTGGACGCGCGGGTCCTCGTCGAAGGGGCCGCCGCCGCGGACCGCGTCGCGGGCCCGGTCGGAGAAGGTGGCGATGCCGGTGCCGGCCATGTTCTTCTGCGTGGCCTGGACGAATCGGGCGTCGTCGGCGACCTCGCCGAAGTTCCAGCCCTCGCCGTAGAGGACGATCTTCTTGCCGTCGACCCCGTCCTTGGCGACCGTGAGGGCGTCGAGTGCGGCGCGGACGGCCAGGATGTTGGCCTTCGGGTGGTGGCCCATGAGGTCGAAGCGGAAGCCGTCGACCTTGTACTCCCTGGCCCAGGTGACGACCGAGTCCACGACGAGCTTGCCCATCATGGCGTTCTCGGGCGCGGTGTTGGCGCAGCAGGTGGAGGTGGCGACGGAGCCGTCGGCGAGCAGGCGCTGGTAGTAGCCGGGAACGATCCGGTCGAGGACCGACTTGTCCGACTGCCCGGCGGCGACGGTGTGGTTGTAGACCACGTCCATGACCGTGCGCAGGCCGGCGCCGTTCAGGCCCTGGACCATCCGCCGGAACTCGACGGTGCGCCGGGTACCTTCGGGGTCGCTCGCGTACGAGCCCTCGGGGACGGTGTAGTGCAGCGGGTCGTAGCCCCAGTTGTACGCGTCCTTCGCGGCGGCCGCGGCGACGCAGGCCTGCTGCTCCTCGGAGTCCGGAGCGTAGACGGACAGGTCGCAGGCGGGTTCGGTGCGGTCGGCCGGCTTCTCGGGGATGGTGCCGATGTCGAAGGCCGGGAGGAGGTGGACGTAGGAGGTGCCGGCGGCGGCGAGGCTCCGCAGGTGCTCCATGCCGGCCGATCCGGTGTCGGTGAAGGCGAGGTACTGGCCCCGGTGGCCGGAGGTGCGGTCGGCGACGGAGAAGTCGCGGACGTGCAGCTCCTGGATCTGGGCGCGCTGGAACGGCACCGCGGCGGGCTTCTTCAGCCCGGTCCAGCCGGCCGGCTTGAGGGCCGGGTCGGCGAGGTCCACGGCGAGGCTGCGGGCCGAGTCGGTGGTGAGGGCGGTGGAGTAGGGGTCGGTGACCCGGTTGGTGACGAGCTGCTGGACCGAGGGGGCCCAGACGGTGACGGCGTAGCGGTAGGGCTTGCCGCGCCAGTCGGTGCCGCCGGTGGCGGTCCACACGCCGGAGGTGGCGTTCCGCTTCATCGGGACCGTGCGGTCGCCGAGTTCGAGGGCGACGCGCTGGGCGGTCGGGGCCCAGACGGAGAGGCGTACGGAGCCGTCGCGGCCGAAGACGGGGCCGAGGGCGGCGCCCTGGGCGGCGGGTGCGTACAGGTCGTCCAGGACGCCGGCGAGCTGCACGCCGGTGGCGGCGAGCACGGCGCCGTTGGCGGCGCGGGCGGCGGCCACGAGCTGGCCGCGCAGGGCCTCGCGGACCCGGTCGCGGTCGCGCTCGTCGACGCTGAAGGCGGCGTACTTGGCCAGGTGCGGGAAGGCGGCCTTCTGGGCGTCGGTGAGCTGCGTGCGGTTCAGCCGCAGCCAGCTCGCGTTGCCGGTGAGGGCGCCGCCGGAGGCCTTGACCGAGCCGTCGCGGGAGGCCAGGAGCTGGGCGGAGGCGGCGGCCTCGGGGGCGTTCCAGGCCACGGTGTTGCGGTCGATCCAGACGGCGTGGGCCTTCGTGAGGTCCAGGGCCGCGGAGGAGCCGGCCGGCTGCGGGAGGAGGTACTTCTCCTTGCCGCCGAGGAGCCAGACCTCGTGGCCGTTGGCCTTGAGGTCCAGGGACTGGTCGGAGGGCAGGTCCTTCTCGTCGCCCTTGTGGAGGATGTAGCTGAGGCTCGTGGCGCCGGCTGCGAGCGGGACCTCGTACACCGCGCCGTACGGGTCGAAGCGGGCCGGCATCAGCGGCTTGGACCACTCGGTCGGGTTCGCGGCGCCGGTCCAGGTGTGCAGGCCCCAGCCGTCGTACTGGCCGTCGGCGCGCTGGTAGTGCAGGACGGCCTTGGCGGTGTCCTGGGCGGGGTACTCGGGCCGCTCGGTGCGGGCGGCCTCCTTGCCCTGCTCCAGCCAGATCTCGCCGGTCTTCGTGACGTCCATGGTGCGGTCGGCGGCGACGTCCTTGTTGCCGTCCTTGTCGATGACCAGGTAGCCGACGGAGGTGGCGCCGGGCTTGAGGCGTACGTACGCGAAGGCGCCGTACGCGTCGCGGCCGGTGAAGCCGTGGCCGGCCGGCCAGGGAGTGGCCTCGCCGTCGGCGATGTCGCCCCAGGCGTAGAGGCGCCAGTCGGTGTAGTCGCCGTCGGGGCGCTTGTAGTGGACGACCGCGTAGTCGCGCTGCGTGGCGGTCGGCACCTCCTTCGGCGGGACCTGTCCGGCGACGGACTCCGCGAGGGCGCTCGCGGTGTGGCCGGCGGTGTCGACGGCGACGGCCTTGTAGCGCAGCGGGGTGCCCTGGGGGGCGGTCACGTGCTGGGTGACCTTGTACGGGGCGTGGTCCGCGGTGCCGAGGACCTGCCAGGGCCCGTTTCCGGTCTGGGCGGCGAACACCACCCGGTTCAGGGCGCCTCCGGTGACCCGGGCGGACAGCTCCACGGTGCCGGTGGCGCCGGGCGCGGGGGCCTGGAGGGTGACGGAGGGGCCGGTGGCGGGGAGGGCCAGCGGGGTGTCCGCGGCCAGGACCACGGAGCCGAGGGCGGGGACGGTGACGGTGACCTTGCCGTCGGCGTCGACGCGGACGGCGTCCCGGGTGCCGTACAGGGCGGTGAGGTCGGTGCCCGGGGCGCTGTCGACCGGGACCGTCACGGTCTTCGGCCCGGCGGCGTTGTTGACGGCGACCAGGTACTCGGCGCGGGAGTAGGCGTCGGTGCGGGTGAAGGCGTAGACGGAGTCCTGCGCGAGGCGCTCCGTCTGGACGCCGTTGCGCAGCGCCGGGTGTGCCTTGGTCAGCTTCGAGAGCGCGGCGATCTGCCGGTAGAGGGGGTGCTGCGGGTCGTAGGCGTCGCTCGCGTGGGTGCGGTCGGTGCCGAGCTGGTCGTCGTCCAGGTAGTCGGCGGTCTTCGAGGCGAAGAGGGACTGGCGGGCGTCCTTGTCGCCGCCGGCGCCGGTGTAGCCCTGCTCGTCGCCGTAGTAGACGACGGGGTTGCCGCGGTTGAGGAACATCAGCTCGTTGGCGAGCCGGTAGCGGTCCAGCAGCTCGCGCTCGTCCTTCCCGGCGTTGTCCTGCTTCAGGAAGGTGCCGAAGCGGCCCATGTCGTGGTTGCCGAGGAAGGTGACCTGCTCGTAGGCGTTGGCCCGGTCGCTGGTGTAGCGGTGGTCGTCGGCGAGCACGGAGGCCAGCCGGCCGGCGGGGGCGCCCTGGGAGGCGTACGCGCGGATCGCCTCCTGGAGCGGGAAGTCGAGGGTGGCGTCGAGCCGGCCGCGGGTCACGTACGGCGAGGTGACCGCGGTGTCCGCGGAGTAGACCTCGCCGAACATGAAGAAGTCGGGCCGGCCGCGCTGCGCGGCGTACCGGTCGAGGGCGGTGGCCCACTGGGTCCAGAACTCGGTGTTGACGTGCTTGACCGTGTCGATGCGGAAGCCGTCGATGGCGAAGTCCGCGACCCACTTCTCGTAGATCTTCTGCATGCCGCTGACGACCTCGGGGCGCTCGGTCCACAGGTCGTCGAGGCCGAAGAAGTCGCCCTGGTCGGAGGATTCGCCGGCGAAGGTGGAGTCGCCGCGGTTGTGGTACATCGTGGGGTCGTTGAGCCAGGCGGGGACCTTGAGGTCCTTCTTGGCCTCGGGGACGACCGGGGTGCGCGGGAACGACTTCGCGGAGACCGCGGGGAACTTCCTCTTCCCGTCGGCGTAGTCCGCGTCGTCGAAGGGGACGCCGTCCTTGGTCAGGTACGGGAAGGCGCCCTCGGAGAGGTAGTTGTAGGACTTCTCCCGGTAGTCGACGACGTCGGCGGTGTGGTTGGCGATGACGTCGAAGAAGACCTTCATGCCCTTGCGGTGGGCGGTGTCGATCAGCTTCGTGAGGTCGGCGTTGGTGCCGAAGTGCGGGTCGACCTGGGTGAAGTCGGTGATCCAGTAGCCGTGGTAGCCGGCGGAGGCGTCCTTGCCGGTGCCCTGCACCGGCTGGTTCTTGAAGATCGGCGCGAGCCAGATCGCGGTGGTGCCCAGGCCCTTGATGTAGTCGAGCCGCTGGGTCAGGCCCTTGAGGTCGCCGCCCTGGTAGAAGCCCTTGTCCTCGGGGTCGAGGCCGGTCTCCAGGCGGGTGCCGGTGAGGCCGCCCCGGTCGTTGGCCGGGTCGCCGTTGGCGAAGCGGTCGGGCAGGACGAAGTAGAACTGCTCGCGGGTCAGGTCGTGCCGGGTCGGCTGCTTGGCGAGACTCGCGTCCGAGGGCGGGGCCGGCGGCTTGGCCGCGGCGGCCGGGAGTGCGGGCGCGAGGGTCGCTGCCAGGGCGGCGGCGGCCGTCACGGCCGCCGCGCGCAGGGCTGGGCGTATCAAGGGAGGATCTCCTTGAAGCGGGGACAGGGGCCGTGCGGGGTGGAGCGTGCTGCCGGGTACGGAGTCCCGGTGCTGCCCGGGTACGCGCTCCGGGTGCCGCTCCACCGGCTGGTGCGGTCGGTACGGGTGAGGGCCGCCCGGCGGTGGCGGGAACTGGATGGTGCCGGGCGGCCCTGGTCCGGGGGCGCTAGCTGCGCCAGGTGTCGCTGAGCGTGATCTTGCCGCTCGCGGGGACGGTGGCGGTGCGGTTGGCGCCGCTCTCCCAGGTGACGTTGCCCGCCGCGTCCTTGCGGACGTACTTGTACTCGAAGGCGGTGCCCGCCGGCATCGTCACGTCGAGCTTCCAGACGGGGTAGGCCGCGGGGTCGAGCTTGAGCGCGGAGCCGGTGTTCCAGTTGCCGAGGGCGGCCTGGTTGCCGACGACGTAGACGTCCTGGCCCCAGGTCGTGGTGGCGTTGACGGCGAAGCTCGCCCCGCTGTCGCCGCTGGGCGGCGGGACGGGCGTGCCGGAGCAGGTGCGGGCGCCGGTGTGCAGCGCGAGGGCGGTGCCGGGGGCGAGGGTGGCGGTGAACTGCCCGGAGGCGTTCACGGTCACGTTCCGGCCGCTCTGCACGTCGCAGTAGTCGCCCGCGGCGAGCGAGGTCTGGAAGGTGCGGGTGAGCGCCGCGCCCTCGTGGTTGAGGGCGACGTACGCCTTGGTCCCGCGGCCGAAGGCGATCTGGTCCCCGCCGTTGTCCCACCAGTTCACGACGCCCTGACCGCGGGCCGTGTTCCGGAAGGCGACCATCGAGGAGATCTCGCGCCAGGCGTGCTGGCACTTCCAGCCGTCGGTGTAGCAGGCGTTGACCGTGCCGCCGTTCGGCGGGCCGGCGTCCTTGTCGGTCCACTCGTAGCCGGAGTGGACGTCCGGGGAGCCGTACGGCCAGGCCAGCATGAACACGCTGGCGAGCGTGTAGGCGGACCCGTTCTTGTAGCTGAGGGTGTCGCCGCCGCGCTCGGTGTCGTGGTTGTCGACGAAGACCCCGGACTGGCCGCTCGGCATGTGGCCCCAGGCCTCGCCGAAGTTCTTGAGGTAGGCGAGGTTCTCGTTCTGGAAGACCCGCTTGAGGTCGCGGGCGTAGCGGAACTCCTGGACGTCGCCGTTGCCGAGGTACTCGCTGGGCGAGACGGCCTCGCCGGCGCCGTATATCGCCTCCTGCTTCCAGTAGACGGAAGGATTCGTCAGCCGGGACTTGATGTTGGCCAGGTCCGCGGCCGGCATGTGCTTGGCGGCGTCGACGCGGAAGCCGTCGACGCCCAGCGACAGCAGGTCGTTGAGGTATCCGGCGATCTTCCCGCGGACGTAGTCCTCGCCGGTGTCCAGGTCGGCGAGCTGGACCAGCTCGCAGTTCTGGACGTTGGCCTTGTCCTGGTAGTTGGAGATGGTGGCCCGGCAGTCGTCCATGTCGGCGCCGGAGTAGAGGCCGGGGTAGTTGTACTTCGAGTAGGCCGAGCCGCCGGTGCCGACGCCGGAGCCGTCCTGGCCGGCCATGTGGTTGATCACGGAGTCCGCGACCACCTTGACGCCGGCCGCGTGGCAGGTGTCGATCATCTTCTTGAAGGCGGTGCGGTCCCCGAGCCGGCCGGCGATCCTGTAGCTGACCGGCTGGTACGAGGTCCACCACTGGCCGCCCTGGACGTGTTCCTGGGGCGGGGAGACCTGGACGAAGCCGTATCCGGCGGGGCCGAGCGAGTCGGTGCAGGCCTTGGCCACCGAGTCGAACTTCCACTCGAAGAGCACGGCCGTGACGTCCTTGGTGCCGGGCGGCACGGCCGACGCCTGTGGTGCCTGGACCGTGAGGGCGGCCGCCGCGAGGGCGACGGTCACCCCCACGGCTCTGCGGGTGCGCGGGGGCATGGGTCCTCCTGGCAAGAGGGTGCGGGTGCGGGTGCGGGTGACCTCGTACGGCAACGCGCCATGCCCGTAAGGCCGAGAACTGGTCTGCAAGTTGACTGAAACTTCTTGCGGTCGCGACCGTACGAGGCCCACCACCACACCGTCAACCCTTTGGACACACCTTCGTCATCAGCCGGAAATACAGGCGTTTTTTGTCCGCAACAACTTACGCAAGAGATTGCAACGCTGTACGGTTCAACCAGTCCCGGCCCGGCCGGACGGGGGCCCTGAGGGCCCTACGCGCCCGGACGGGCGGGCCGGGGCGCCTGCGCCGTGGAACCCCGCACCACCAGCTCCGGCTGGAACACGAACTCCGTCCGCTCCACCGGGTTCCCCCCGACGGCCTCCAGCAGCGCACCCACCGCAGCCGTCGCCATGGCGCGGACCGGCTGGCGGATCGTGGTCAGCGGCGGGTCGGTGAAGGGGATCAGCGGCGAGTCGTCGAAACCGACCACCGACACGTCCTCGGGCACGCGCAGCCCGCGCTCGCGCACCGCCCGGATCACGCCCAGCGCCATGGGGTCGCTGCCGCACACGATGCCGGTGCAGCCCTGGTCCAGCAGGGCGCCGCCGGCCGCGTGGCCGCCCTCCACGGTGAACAGCGTGCGCTGGATGTACGGCTCGGGGTCGTCGATCCCCAGCACCTCGGCCAGCACGGCCGCGAAGCCCTCCGCCTTCCGGCGCGAGGGCACGTACCGCGTGGGGCCGATCGCGAGGCCGATCCGTTCGTGCCCCAGCTCGGCGAGGTGGCGCACCGCCATGGTGGCGGCGGCCCGGTCGTCCGGGGACACGAACGGCGCGCTGATCTTCTCGTTGTAACCGTTGATCAGCACGAACGGCGTGCCGCGGGCCGCCAGCCGCAGGTACCTGGCCGGATCCGCGGCCGCGTCGGCGTGCAGACCGGAGAGGAACACGATGCCGGTGACACCGCGCTCCTCCAGCTGCTCCACCAGCTCGTCCTCGGTGGCACCGCCCGGCGTCTGCGTGCACAGCACCGGGGTGTAGCCGTGCCCGGCCAGCGCCTGCTCGATGACCTGCGCGAAGGCCGGGAAGATCGGGTTGGTCAGCTCCGGGATGAGCAGGCCGACCAGCCCGTTGCTCTTGCGCCGCAGCCGTACGGGCCGCTCGTAGCCCAGCACGTCGAGCGCGGCCAGCACCTTGTGCCGGGTGGACTCGGCCACGCCCTGCTTGCCGTTGAGCACCCGGCTGACGGTCGCCTCGCTGACCTGGGCCTGCGCGGCGATGTCCGCCAGCCGTGGTGCTCCGGGCTCGCCGCCCCGCGGCGCGGGGACGGTCACACCGCCCACCACACCGTGCCGTCGGCCGGCAGCACGCCGTCCTCGACGGGGCCGCTGGCCAGCAGCCGGGTGCCGGGCGCGGGGAACGGCACCGGCTCGCCGGTGGTGTTGGCCGCGCACACGAAGGAGCCGCGCCGGAAGGCCAGTACGCCCTCCGGGGCCGCCAGCCACTCCACGTCCTCGCCCGCGCCCAGGTCCGGGTGGTCCCGGCGCAGGCGCAGCGCGGAGCGGTACAGCTCCAGGGTGGAGTCGGGGTCGCCGGACTGCGCCTCGACGCTCAGGCCCGCCCAGGACGCGGGCTGCGGCAGCCAGCTGGGGCCGCCGGCGACGGGGCCGAAGCCGTACGGGGCCTCGGTGCCCGACCACGGGATCGGCACCCGGCAGCCGTCGCGGAAGCCGTCCTGGCCGGCCGCGCGGAAGAAGGACGGGTCCTGGCGCACCTCGTCGGGCAGGTCGGTCACGTCGGGCAGGCCCAGCTCCTCGCCCTGGTACACGTACGCCGAGCCGGGCAGCGCCAGCATCAGCATCGTCGCGGCGCGGGCCCGCCGCAGGCCCAGCTCGCGGTCGCCCTGCTCGCGCAGCTGCGTGCCGAGGCCGGCCGGGTTGGCGTAGCGGGTGGCGTGCCGGGTGACGTCGTGGTTGGAGAGCACCCAGGTGGTGGGGGCGCCGACGGGGCGCATCGCGGCGAGCGAGCCGTCGATGACCTCGCGCAGCTCGGCCGCGTCCCAGTGGGCGGTGAGGTACTGGAAGTTGAAGGCCTGGTGCATCTCGTCGGGCCGCACGTACCGGGCGGTCCGCTCGACGGTGGGGGTCCAGGCCTCGGCGACCAGCACGCGGTCGCCCTCGTACTCGTCGAGGATCCGGCGCCAGGAGCGGTAGATCTCGTGGACGCCGTCCTGGTCGAAGAACGGCATGACGTCGTTGCCGAGCAGCTTCAGCTGGTCGCCGGAGCCGATGTCGGGCAGGCCGGGGGCCTTGACCAGGCCGTGGGCGACGTCGACGCGGAAGCCGTCGGCGCCGAGGTCCAGCCAGAAGCGCAGGATGGAGCGGAACTCGTCCTGGACGGCCGGGTGCTCCCAGTTGAAGTCGGGCTGCTCGGGGGCGAAGAGGTGCAGGTACCACTCGCCGTCCTCGACCCGGGTCCAGGCGGGGCCGCCGAAGATGGACTCCCAGTCGTTGGGCGGCAGTTCGCCGTTCTCGCCCTGGCCGGGGCGGAAGTGGAAGCGCTCGCGCAGCCGGGAGCCGGGGCCCTCGCGCAGCGCCTGCTTGAACCAGTCGTGCTGGTCGGAGCAGTGGTTGGGCACGAGGTCCACGATGATGCGCAGGCCCAGCGCGTGGGCCTCGCGGATGAGCGCGTCGGCGTCGTGCAGGGTGCCGAACATGGGGTCGATGGCCCGGTAGTCGGCGACGTCGTAGCCCGCGTCGGCCTGCGGGGAGGCGTAGAAGGGGCTGAGCCACACCGCGTCGACCCCGAGCTCCTTGAGGTACGGGAGCCTGCTGCGCACGCCTTCGAGGTCGCCCATGCCGTCGCCGTTGCTGTCGGCGAAGCTGCGCGGGTAGACCTGGTAGATCACCGCGTCTCTCCACCATCCCGTGTGCGTGCCGGTGGTCGGGGCGGCGGCGGGGGCAGCGAGGTGCTGGGTCATGTCATCCCTGAAGGTCTCGGGGTGGGACGGCGCCGGACGGTCGGGTCGGCGCCGCGCTGAATCGTGTTCGCGCGTCGGTCGGTGGTACGGGGTGGGGGCCGTACGTACGGGACCCTGTGCGGGGGTTCCGTACGTACGGCCCGGGGAGGCCCCGCGCGTCAGCCCTTGGTGGCGCCGGCGGTCATGCCGGCGACCAGGTGGCGCTGGGCGAAGATGAAGAACGCCGCGGCCGGGATCGCGATGAGCACCGAGGCGGCGGTCATCGGGCCCCAGTTGGCGGTGTACTGCGTGACGAAGGTCTGGAGGCCGCCCGCGAGGGTGAGGTTCTCCTCGCCGACCATGAAGGCGGAGGCGTACGCGACCTCGCCCCAGGCGGTGATGAAGGAGTAGAAGGCGGTGACGGCCAGGCCGGGCTTGGCCAGCGGCAGGATCAGCCGCCAGAAGGTGCCGAAGGGGTTGAGTCCGTCGACGCGGCCGGACTCGTCGATCTCCACCGGGATGGTGTCGAAGAAGCCCTTCATCATCCAGGCGCAGAACGGCACCGCGATGGTGAGGTAGGTGATGATCAGGCCGACGGGCTGGTTGAGCAGCCCGAGCTGCCCCATCAGGTTGTAGAGCGGCACGATCAGGATCGCCATGGGGAACATCTGCGTGATGAGCAGGGTCCACATCAGCGGGCGCATGCCGGGGAACTTGAAGCGGCTGACCGCGTAGCCGGTGGTGGCCGCGATCATGACGCCCAGGACCGTGGTGACGCCGGCGACGAGCGCGGAGTTGGCGAACCAGGTGAAGAACGAGGTCTGCTCGACCAGGTACCGGTAGTTGTCGAGCGTGGTGTCCTTGAGGAAGTCCGTGGTGATCGCGTACTTCGCGGGCTTCAGCGAGGTCAGCAGCACCCACAGGACCGGGAAGACCGCCACGATCGAGGCGACCGCGAGGGTGGCGTGCAGGCCGAAGGAGGCGAGCGGGCTGCGCTCGCCGCGCTTGCGGACGGGCTTGGCCGCGGCCGGGCCGGGGGTGGTGGGGTTCGTCGTGGCCATGGTCACCACACCTCTCCCTGCTTGCGCAGCGAGCGCCGGTAGACCAGCGCGAAGATCATGAGCAGGGCGAGGATCAGCACGCCCCAGGTCGCCGAGCCGGCGAAGTCGCGGGGGCTCTCGATGAACGCCTCGCGGAAGGCCTGGGTGACCAGGATCTCGGTGGCGTCGCCGGGCCCGCCCCGGGTGAGCAGGAAGATCACCGGGAACATGTTGAAGGTCCAGATGGTGGAGAGCAGGATCACCGTCATGCTGACCGTGCGCAGCCCGGGCAGGGTGATGTGCCGGAAGCGCTGCCAGGGGCCGGCGCCGTCCATCTCCGCGGCCTCGTACAGCTCGCCGGATATGGACTGCAGGCCGCCGAGCAGGGCGACCATCATGAAGGGCACGCCGAGCCAGACGTTGACGGCGATCACCGAGACCTTGGCCCAGGTGGGGTCGTCGAGCCACGGGATCGCGCTGATCCCGCCGCCTTCGAGGAGCTTGTTGAGGATGCCGTTGTCGCGGTTGAAGAGGAACCGCCAGGCGAAGACGGAGACGAAGCCGGGCACGGCCCACGGGAGGATGAGCGCCATCCGGTAGAAGCCGCGGCCCTTGAAGGTCCGGTTCAGCATGTTGGCCAGGACCAGGCCGAGCGTGAAGGTGATGGAGACGCAGGCGACGGTCCACACCACCGTCCACACCAGGCGCTGGAGGAAGACCGGGTCGGACAGCACCGCCGTGTAGTTGTCGAGGCCGACGAACTCGTACGTGGCCTCGATCTCGTTCACGCCGATGGTGCGGGCGACGTTGCGCTCGTTGGCGTCGGTCAGCGACAGGTAGATGCCGCGGACCAGGGGCCAGCCGATGATCACGCCGAGCACGATCACCACGGGGGCGATCATCGCCCACGCGTACCAGTGCGTCGAAACCGCCCGGCGGAACTTCCCGGGTCGCTGGTCAGTCCTGCGGCTCCGGCCGCGGGCGAGATCCTCGCCCGCGGCCTTCGCCACCGACTGGCTCGTGGTGGTGTCCACAGCCATCCTCCGTCGGCCTGCCTTCCTCTACCGTCTTCGGCTCTCGGCTCTTACTTCCAGCCCTTGAGGATCTTGCGGAACTCGGCGCCGGCCGCCTTCGCCGCGTCCTCCGGGCTCGCCGCACCGGTCACAGCCTTGGTGTACTGCACCTGGAGCGGGGCGAACAGGCTGCCGTTCTCCGGGATCCAGGCGCGCTCGACGGCCTTGTCCACGGCGGGCTTGAAGAACTGGACCATCTCGTTGCCCTTGACGTCCGGCTGCTCGTAGGCGGCGGTACGGGTGGGCAGCAGGGAGAGCTCCTTGGCCGACTGCACCTGGACCTCCTGCGAGGTCATGTACTCGACGAAGGCGTGGGCGGCGTCGCGGTTCTTCGAGCCCGCGTAGACGGCCAGGTCGTGGCCGCCCTGCGGGGCGCCCTGACCGGCGGAGCCGGCCGGGACCGCGGCGATGCCGAGGTTGGCCTTGTCCTTGAACTCGTCACCGGCGTAGGCGTCGGCGACGGCCCACGGACCGTTGATCATCATGGCGACCTTGCCCGACTTGAAGGCGGTCTGCATGTTGTTCCAGCCGTCGGTCGCGTTGGTGAGCGCGGCGCCGGAGGTGACCAGGTCGCGGGCGGCCTTGAAGGCCTTCACGCCGGCCGGGGAGTCGACGGTGACCGTCTTGTTCTTGGCGTCGACCAGGTCGCCGCCCTCGCCGTAGATGAGCGGCAGGAACCAGTACGAGTCGTCGCCGCGCAGGTAGAGGCCGGTCTTGCCGGTCTTGCTCTTGATCGTGGCGGCGGCCTTCTTCAGCTCCTCCAGGGAGGTGGGGGCCTCGACGCCGGCGTCCTTGAGGATCTTCTTGTTGTAGAAGAGGCCCATGGTGTCGATGACCTGCGGGACCGCGTAGGTGGTGCCCTCGAACTTGCCGGAGGCGGCGGCCTGCGGCAGGAACTCGGAGTCGACCTTCTTGGCGGTCTCGGCGGGCACCTTGTCCAGGTAGCCGAGGGAGGCGAAGTCGGCGACCCAGCCGACGTCGGCGCGGATCACGTCCGGGGCGTCGGCACCGCTGCTGAAGGCGTTCTTGGCCTTGTTCTGCGCGTCACCGTACGGGACGTTGACGTACTTGACGGTGACCTTGGGGTGCTTGGCGGTGAAGGCCTTGGCGATCTTCTCGAAGGTGGCCTTCTCGGCGTCGTTCGAGGTGTCCCACCAGGTGACGGTGCCGGAGAGCTCGCCGCCCGCCTTCTTGCCGTCCTCGCCGCCGTCGTTCTTGTCGCCGCCGCAGGCCGTCGCCGCGAGCGCCAGGGCCGCGACCAGCGCGGTGGCCGCTATGCCACGCCGCATATGAACTCCTTCAGTGATCCCGACCGCTCCCTCGCGGTGCCGAGTGGAAGGGAACGTAACAAGCTTGAAAGACGACCGAAAGACCTTGCGGCAATTTTCTGCAAGCTCGGGGGATCGTTACATCCACGTGTCCGGAAGGTTGCCGCTCCTTGCTGGCTGTTCGACGCCGGGGGCCCGCAACCCAGGGGGGTGTCGTCGCGTTGACCCCGATATGACCCAGGAGCTGACCGCCGTCCACACTGAAAGTCCTTCCAGCAAGCCGACCGGCTGGTGGCGCGACGCGGTGATCTACCAGGTATACGTACGGTCCTTCGCCGACAGCGACGGCGACGGCGTCGGGGACCTGCGCGGCATCCGCTCCCGGCTGCCGCACCTCGCCCGGCTCGGGGTCGACGCCGTCTGGCTCACCCCCTTCTACGCCTCCCCGCAGGCCGACGGCGGCTACGACGTGGCGGACTACCGCGCCGTCGACCCCCTCTTCGGCACCCTGGAGGACGCCGCCGACCTGGTGCGGGCCGCCCACGGCCTGGGGCTGCGGGTGATCGTCGACGTGGTGCCGAACCACACCTCCGACCGGCACCGCTGGTTTCAGGAGGCGCTCGGCGACCCCTCGGCCCGGGTCCGCTACCACTTCCGGCCCGGCCGGGGCCCCGGCGGCGACCTGCCGCCCAACGACTGGGAGTCCGTGTTCGGCGGGCCCGCCTGGACCCGGGTCGACGACGGGGAGTGGTACCTCCACCTCTTCGCCCCCGAGCAGCCCGACCTGAACTGGGAGCACGCCGAGGTCCGCGAGGAGTTCGACTCGGTGCTGCGCTTCTGGCTGGACCTGGGCGTCGACGGCTTCCGCGTGGACGTCGCCCACGGCATGGTCAAGCCGCCCGGCCTGCCCGACATCGGACACAGCGGCCAGGCGCGACTGATCGGCGAGCAGGTGCTCCCCTTCTTCGACCAGGACGGGGTGCACGAGATCCACCGCTCCTGGCGGCGGCTGCTCGACTCCTACTCCCCCGCCCTCCGCCCGTGCGGCACCCCCGGCCAGCGGATCGGCGTCGCGGAGGCCTGGGCGCCGACCTCCGAGCGGCTGGCGCTGTACGTCCGGCCCGACGAGCTCCACCAGGCCTTCAACTTCCGCTTCCTCAACTGCCCCTGGGACCCGGAGGCGATGCGGCGGGTGATCGACGAGTCGCTGGCCGCGACCGCCTCCGTGGGCGCCCCCACCACCTGGGTGCTGTCCAACCACGACGTCGTACGGCACTCCACCCGGTACGGCAGCCTGGCCCGGGCGCGGGCCGCGGCGCTGCTGATGCTGGCGCTGCCCGGGTCGGCGTACCTCTACCAGGGGGAGGAGCTGGGCCTGCCGGAGGTCGCCGACCTGCCGGACGAGGTGCGGCGCGACCCCGCCTTCCGGCGCGGCGGGACGGCGACCGGGGCGCAGGGTGCGTCGGCGGACGGGCAGGAGGGGCTGCGGGACGGGTGCCGGGTGCCGATGCCGTGGTCGGGCGCGGAGCCCCCGTACGGTTTCGGGCCCGGCGGCAGCTGGCTGCCGCAGCCCGCGGACTGGGCGGGGCTGACCGTGGAGGCGCAGACCGGCGACCCGCACTCCACCCTGGAGCTGTACCGCGCCGCCCTCGAACTGCGCCGGGCGCTGCCGGGGCTGGGCGCGGGGCCCGACCCGGCGGGGAACGGCGAGGGGAACGGCATGCGGTGGCTGGACTCCCCGCCGGGGGTGCTCGCCTTCGAGCGGCCGGGCTTCGTCTGCACCTTCAACACCCGGGGCGTCCCCGTCGAACTCCCCTCTCCCGGACGGCCGGTGCTCTCCAGCTCCCCGCTCGGCGGGGACGGGAGGACTGTCCTTATTCCCGCTGATTCCTGCACGTGGTGGGCAATCTGACATGCGACCGGTACAGTCCAATCCCATGACCGCGAGGCTTGCCGACATCGCAGCCCAGGCGGGGGTCAGCGAAGCCACAGTCAGCCGCGTGCTCAACGGCAAGCCCGGTGTGGCCGCGGGCACCCGCGAGTCCGTGCTTGCCGCGCTCGACGTGCTCGGTTACGAGCGGCCCGTGCGGCTGCGCCAGCGCAGCGCCGGCCTCGTCGGACTGATAACCCCCGAACTGGACAACCCGATCTTCCCCGCCCTCGCGCAGGTCATCGGGCAGGCCCTGACCAGGCAGGGGTACACGCCCGTCCTGGCCACCCAGACCCCGGGCGGCTCCACGGAGGACGAGCTGACCGAGATGCTGGTGGACCGCGGGGTCTCCGGCATCATCTTCGTCTCCGGTCTCCACGCGGACACCACCGCGGACATGACCCGGTACGACCAACTCCGCGGCCAGGGCGTGCCGTACGTCCTCATCAACGGCTACTCGGCCAAGGTGCAGGCGCCCTTCGTGTCCCCCGACGACCGCGCCGCGATGCAGCTGGCCGTCACGCACCTCACCTCGCTCGGCCACACCAGGATCGGCCTGGCCGTCGGCCCCAAGCGGTTCGTCCCGGTGCTGCGCAAGATCGAGGGCTTCCACTCGGCGATGCGCGAGCGCCTCGGGCTGAGCCCCGCGGAGACCGAGGAACTGATCCAGCACTCCCTCTACAGCCTGGAGGGCGGTCAGGCGGCCGCGACCGCGCTGATCGGCCGGGGCTGCACGGCCGTGGTCTGCGCCAGCGACATGATGGCACTCGGTGCCATCCGGGCGGCGCGGCAGCAGGGGCTGCGCGTGCCGCAGGACGTCTCGGTGGTCGGCTTCGACGACTCCCCGCTCATAGCGTTCACCGACCCGCCGCTGACCACGATCCGCCAGCCGGTGCAGGCCATGGGGCAGGCGGCCGTCCGCACGCTGCTGGAGGAGATCGGCGGCACCCCCGCCCCGCCCAGCGAGTTCGTCTTCCTCCCGGAACTGGTGGTCCGCGGGTCGACGGCCTCGGGTCCCTCCCGGCCCTGACGGGCCGGGGACGGCCCCGGCGGGCGGTCCGGGGAGGGGCCCCGCGAGGGGGATCGGGAGGGTCCCGGAAGGGTCCGCCGTACGAAGGTCATACGTAGGACTGATCTGATGCACTGAAGACCGTCCCGAGGGATGATCGGAGGGCACTACCGATCTGGCAGACTCTTTCCCCATGGGTGAAGCGAGCGTGAAGACACTGGAAACCCGGACGGATGTCGCGTCACCCATCGTGACCGAGGACGACCGCCCCGGCGGGTCCACGCGCACCCTCTGGGAGCGGCTGCGCGCACCGCGCCGGCCGCGCCTGTGGTTCGAGATCCTGCTGATCGCGGTCAGCTACTGGACGTACTCGCTCATCCGGAACGCCGTCCCGGAGCAGAAGGCGGCCGCCCTGCGGAACGCCGACTGGATCTGGCGGGTGGAGCACGACCTGGGCATCGCCGTCGAGAAGACGGTGAACCACGCCGTCGACTCCGTGACCTGGCTGGTCGTCGGCATGAACTACTACTACGCCACGCTGCACTTCGTGGTGACCATCGGTGTGCTCGTCTGGCTCTACCGCCGGCACCCGGGCCGGTACGCGCCCACGCGCCTGGTGCTGTTCGCCACCACCGGTGTGGCCCTGGTCGGCTACTACCTGTACCCGCTCGCGCCGCCCCGGCTGATGAACGGCGAGGACTTCATCGACACCGTGCTGGTGCACCACACCTGGGGCTCCATGGCCTCGGGCAACCTCAAGCACATGTCGAACCAGTACGCGGCCATGCCCTCGATGCACATCGGCTGGTCGCTGTGGTGCGGACTGACGATCTTCGCGCTGGCCTCGGCGCCCTGGGCGAAGATCCTGGGCCTGCTCTACCCGACGGCCACGCTCGTCGTCATCGTGGCCACCGCCAACCACTTCTGGCTGGACGCGGTGGGCGGCATGCTCTGCCTGGCCTTCGGCTACTCCCTGTCGTACGTCTGGTACGGCTCGCTCGCGCACCGGCTGCCCCGGCTGCCCGAGGACCAGTCGCCGCCGCCGCTGAGCAACGCGCTGCTGAACCGTATCCGCCGCTGAGGCTCCGGAGGCCGGCAGCCTCCGGGCCCCGTGGGCCCGCCACCGCCCCGCGGCCCCGCCACTGCCCCGCGGGCCCGCCCGTGGGCCCCGCTACTGCGGGGCCAGGACCACCGCCGTGCCGTACGCGCACACCTCGGTGCCCACGTCGGCGGCCTCGGTGACGTCGAAGCGCATGGCCAGGACGGCGTTGGCACCGCGTGCCTGCGCCTGCTCGACCAGCCGCTCCATGGCCTGGTTGCGGGTCTCCACCAGTGTCTTCGTCAGGCCCTTCAGCTCGCCGCCGAGCATGGACTTCAGCCCCGCGCCGATCTGGCTGCCGAGGTGCCGTGAGCGCACGGTGAGGCCGAAGACCTCACCGATCACCTGCTGCACCCGGTGCCCGGGGACGTCGTTCGTCGTGACGACCAGTACGCCGGCCTGGGGGCTGGGGCCCCCGCCGTATTCGTCGATGCCCATGGGGCCACCCTGGGGCGGGCGCCCGGTCCGCGCATCCCGGACGAGGCGTTCTCGTGACCCCCCGGGGCCCTGCGGGGTCAGCCGGCCGCGGGGCCCGCCGGTGCCCACGGGGACAGCGGGGCGTCCGGGGAGCCGTCGGTGGCGCTCCAGTACAGGCGCCCGTCGATCCCGACGACGGCCAGCGTGGTCCGTCCGTCGTCGGTCCGGGCGGCGGCGGGGGCACCGTCGAACATCACCCGGGCGTGCTCCCAGGCCGTGCCGGGGCCGCCGCCGGTGCCGAGCCCGCCGTCGGCGGAGCGGGCGGCCAGCACCCGTCCCGCCGCCGCGATCCCGCCGTACCCGCCCAGTCCCCCGGTCTCGGTGAACGGGGAGACCTTCAGGCCGGGGGTCTGTCCGGCGAGGGCGGTGCGCAGGTCGCCCGATCCCGGCTTGCGGAACCAGAGCCGTACGCCCGCACCGTCCGGCACCGCGGTGAGCGGGATGGTGGTCGGGGGCAGTCCGGTGGCGGTGGCCGGGCCGAGCGGGGCACCAGCGGAGCGCTGCGCCCAGCCCAGGACGGACCGGCCGGTGCTGGAGAACACGTAGCGCCGGCCCCGGGCATCGGTGGCCGCGGCCGGGTTGCCGTGCAGGTCGGTGCCGCCGAGCCGGTCCCAGGGGCCCCAGCCGCCGTCCGCCCGCTGGGTGCGGCCGCGCAGCGTCTGGGCGCCGTCGCGCACGTACACCGCGAGGCGGCCCGTGCCGTCGGCGGCGAGCGCGGGGGCACCCAGGTCGGAGAGCCAGGTCGCGTCGTCCCGCTCGGGGGTGCCCAGGGACTGCCAGGGGCCGAAGGTGCCGCCCGGGGTCCGCTGGACGGCCAGGACGACCTCGCGCCGGTAGTCGGTGCCGCGCGCGCCCGGCTCGGTACGGGTGCCGGTGACCGCGATGCGGCCGTCGGGCAGCCGGAGCGCGGAGACGCCCTGGTCCATGCCCGTGCCGGGGACCAGGGCCGGGCCGGTCCAGGGGGCGGCGGGGCCGCGGCGCTCCCAGACCGCCAGCTGCCCGTCGAGCACGGAGAAGGCCGACAGCCTGCCGCCGGGTGCGGGGACGAGCCACGAGGTGCCGGTGCCGCGGGCGTAGCGGATGTCCTGGCTCCAGTGGTTGCCGCCGGGGTTGCGGGACACCTTGAGGTCGCCGCAGCCGGCCGGGCTGCCGCAGTCCTGGCCGCCGAGCCAGGCGTACGCGTCGAGCACCGCCAGCTTCCGCCGGGCGTTGTCGGGGTCGAGGGCCGTGGCGAAGGAGCTGTTCTGGTAGCCGAGGTAGTTCTGGACGGTGAAGTGCGGGCGGTGCCGGTCCTCGGCGGCGTACCGGGTGAGGGCGGCCTGCACGAACCGCGCCCCGTACACGTGGTCCTGGTGGTCGGTGGGCTTGCGGGTGGCGCGGTACCGGCCGGGGGTGGGGTCCTGGGTGCGGACCAGGGTCGGGTGGTAGGTCTCCAGCAGGCCGGTGAGGGTCCGGACGACCTGCTCCCTGTCGTACGAGAAGGGGGTCCTGACCGGGGTCCCGGAGGTGAGCTGGGACTCCAGGCGCGGCACCCGGCCGTCCCAGAGGCCGTGCAGGCTGTGCGGCTGGTCGGCGCTGACCACGCGTGCCTCGCGCATCTGGAGCCAGACCAGGCGGACCGAGGGCGCGGCGTCGAGGACGTCGAGCTCCGCGTGGCCGCCGCCCCGGGTGGCGACGGCCGACCGGGTCCAGCGGGAGGTCCGGTCGCCGGTGGCCATCTGGGCGTAGGCGGCGCGGATGCCGTTCTGGCGGGCCTCGGCGTAGGCGGCGCGGTCGGCGGCGGGGCGGGGGGCGCCGCGGCCGCCGGCGGCGTTGACCCCGTCGCTCTCGCCGGAGGTGAGGTAGACGGTGGTGAGGGGGTGGCCGGCCGCCATGGACTGCGAGAGGTCCGGGTTCATGAAGTACAGGTCGTCGTCGGGGTGGGCGACGACCTGGAGTACGGAGCCGCGGCCGGCGTTGGTGCCGGCGGCGGTGTCGTCGCCGGCCGCCGCGGTGCCGGTGCCGCCGGGGGCGGCCTCGTACGCGACGGTTCCGGCGGCCGCCACGCAGAGCGCGGCGAGGAGGGCGAGGGTGCCCTTGCGCATCGTCCGGGGTGGGGTGCGGCGACGATGCGTCGGGGGCATAACGGGGCGTCACCTTCCATACCGGGCAATTTTTAGCATCATAAGCACGGTGATGTAATGGTTGACGCCGTATGTCCGTTACGGGTACCCGGCGGATGTGTAACGGCCACCCGGGCCCCAGCCGCCGGAAACCCGGAAGGTACTGAAGCGCGGTCCCTAGGGGCGGTCCTGGGGCTCCGTCACCGCCGGGCGCCACGGCTGGGGCCGGCCCCCCTCGACGCTCCCCGGCGGGTACGTCGTCCAGTGCAGCTTCGCGTCGAGCCCCAGCACCGCCGTGGTGGCCGGACCGGTGCTCTCCGCCGCGCTCGCCGGTGACCCGGCGAACAGCATCTCCGACTCCGTCCACGCGGGCGGCCCGGCGAGCGGCGAGACGCCGACGGTGCCGCCGGCGACCCGCCCGGTCAGCAGCCCGCCCGCCGCGCTCACCGCGCCGTACCCGGCGGTGCCCCCGACCTCGCGGACCGGGGAGACCCGCGGCCGTGTGGCCCCGGGCGCCAGGGTCACGGTGCGGACCGCGCCCGAGTCCGGCTTGCGGAAGAAGAGCCGTATCCCGTCGGCCTCGGGGGCCGCCGAGAGCGGGAGGGTGGTCGGCGGCAACCCGGTCGGGTGCGGGCCCGTGAGCCGGCCGCCGGGGAACTGCTGGTACCAGCTGAGCACCGTGCGGGGAGTGGTGGCCGTCACGTACCGGCGGCCGGACGCGTCCTTCGTCACCACCGGCTCGCCCATCAGGTCGGTGCCGCCGAGCCGGAGCCACGGGGTCCAGCCGCCCTGGGGCAGCTGCTCGCGCACCCGCAGCGTGCGGCGCGCGTCCCGGACGTACACCGCGAGGCGGCCGCTGCCGTCGAGGGTGACCGGGGCGGGGCCGCTGATCGCGGAGGTGCCGGTGGCGTCGGCGGTCTCCGGGGTGCCCAGGGACTGCCAGGAGCCGAAGGGGCCCCCGGGCACGTCCTGTACGGCGAACACCACGTCCCGGCGGTAGTCGGCGGCCCGCTCCCCGAGGGTGGTGCGGGTGCCGAAGACGGCGACGCGGCCGTCGGGCATCCGTACGGCCGACGCGCCCGGGTCCAGGCCGGGGCCCGGCAGCAGGTCCGGCCCGGTCCAGCGGCCCTGGGGGCCGGTGCGGTGCCAGACGGCCATCCGGCCGTCGAGCACGGCGAAGGCGTAGAGCCCGCCGTCCGCGCCCTCGACCAGCCAGGACGTGCTCTCGCCGCGCGTGTAGCGCTGGCTCTGCACCCAGTTGGCGCCGGTGGGGCGGGCGGCCACCTTGCGGTCGCCGCAGCCGGCCGGGCTGCCGCAGTAGTCCTCCTTGTCCATCCACGCGTACGTCTTGAGGGTGCGCAGCTTGGCGTTGGCGGTGGCCGGGTCGAGGGAGTGCGGCAGGGCGCTGTTGAGGTAGCCGAGGTAGTTCTGCACCGAGTAGTGCGGGCGGTCCGGGAAGCGCTCGTACCGCGCCGCCGCGGCCTGCACGAACCGGGCGCCGTACATGTGGTCCTGATGGTCCGTGAACTTGCCGCTGCGGAGGTGCCGCCCGGGGGTGGGGTCCTGCATCCGTATCGTCGTGGGCCTGAAGCGCTCCAGCACGCCGGTGATGGTGGCGACGACCTCGTCCTTGGTGTACGCGAAGGGGGTCGTGACCGGGCTGCCCGAGGCGAGCTGGGCCTCCAGGCGCGGTATCCGGCCCTCCCACAGGCCGCGCAGGCTGTCCGGCCGGTAGCCGCTGACGGTACGGGCCTCCCCCAGCTGCAGCCAGACCAGGCTTATCTGCGGCCGGGACAGGAGGACGTCCACCTCGGCGTGGCCGCCGCCGGCCGTCTCGATGGCGGAGCGCTTCCAGGGGCTGGTGCGGTCGCCGGTGGCCATCTGGGCGTAGGCGGCGCGTATGCCGTTCTGCCGGGCCTCGGCGTAGCGGCCGCGGTCGGCGGGCGGGCGCGGGTCCTTGAAGTGCGGGCCGCGGGCCGCGTTGACGCCGTCGGACTCGCCGGCGGTGAGGTACGCGGTGGTCAGGGCGTGCCCGGAGGTGAGCGAGCGGCTCAGGTCCGGGTTCATGAAGAAGAGGTCGTCGTCGGGGTGGGCGACGACCTGCAGCACGGAGCCGCCGACGGTACGGGTCGGGGCCGCGGCGGGCTGCGGGGTGTCCAGGGCCGTGACCCGTCCTCCGGACACGACGGCCACCGCGGCGGACGCGCTGGCGGCAACCACGGTGAGAAGGGCAGCGAAACGGATGCGGCGGGCAGGGGGCATCGGGTCACGCCTCGGGATCGTGCGGGGCCGGTGCCGCGGAACGCGGACACCTCATAGCAGTCAGACAGAGGGAAAAGGAGGGGATTTGGTTCATCGGGCGGCGCGGGTTCATCAGGTTGTGAGGTTGGTCGGGGCTCCCGCGATCCCGTCCGGCTAGGCTCGTGACCCGGACCCGGCTGGGCAGGCCGGAGCGGACGGCAGGGAAGCGGAGGCGACGGGATGACGGTCCCCGGACGCAGGAGCAGTACGTTCACACGGCTGCTGCGACACGGTTTCACCGACCCCTCGGCCGCCGAGCGTCTGTTGGACACCCAGGAGCTGGCCCCCGTACGCACCGATCCGGTGCTGCTCGACGCACTGGGAGCGGTCGCCGACCCCGATCTTGCCCTACGCGGTCTGGTGCGCCTCACGGAGGCCCAGGATCCGGAGGGCCGGAGCACCCTGCTGTCCACGCTGACCACGGCGAAGCCGCTGCGCGACCGGCTGCTCGGGGTGCTCGGCGCGTCGGAGGCGCTGGCCGACCACCTGGCCCGGCACCCGCTGGACTGGCAGGCCCTGGTCACGTACGAGGCGGCCGATCTGCACCCGGGGCTGCCGGAGTTCGAGGCCGGGCTGGCCGACGCGCACGACCCGGTCGCGCTGCGGGTGGCGTACCGGCGGTGCCTGCTGTCCATCGCGGCGCGGGACGTGTGCGGGACGACGGACGTGGCGCAGACCGCGGCGGAGCTGGCGGACCTGGCCACGGCCACGCTGCGGGCCGCGCTGCGGATCGCCACGACGGCGGCCCCGCAGGACGCGGCGGAGTGCCGGCTCGCGGTGATCGCGATGGGCAAGTGCGGCGGCCACGAGCTGAACTACGTCTCCGACGTGGACGTGATCTTCGTCGGGGAGGCGGCGAGCGGGACGGACGAGGCGCAGGCGCTCCGGGCGGCCACCCGGCTGGCCTCGCACCTCATGCGGATCTGCTCCGAGACCACCGTCGAGGGCACGATCTGGCCGGTGGACGCGAACCTGCGGCCCGAGGGCCGCAACGGTCCGCTGGTGCGCACCCTGTCCTCGCACCTGGCGTACTACCAGCGGTGGGCCAAGACCTGGGAGTTCCAGGCCCTGCTGAAGGCGCGGGCCGTCGCGGGCGACGAGGAGCTGGGCGAGGAGTACGTGGCGGCCATAACGCCGCTGGTGTGGCAGGCGTCGGAGCGGGAGAACTTCGTCGCCGACGTGCAGAAGATGCGCCGCCGGGTGGTGGACAACATCCCGGCCTCCGAGGTGGACCGGGAGCTGAAGCTCGGTCCCGGCGGGCTGCGGGACGTCGAGTTCGCCGTCCAGCTGCTGCAGTTGGTGCACGGGCGCAGCGACGCCACCCTGCACTCCGGCACCACCCTCGACGCCCTGCACGCGCTGGCCGCCGGCGGGTACGTCGGCCGCACCGACGCCGCGCAGCTGGGGGACGCGTACCGCTTCCTGCGCGCCATGGAGCACCGCATCCAGCTGTACCGGCTGCGGCGCACCCACCTGGTGCCGGAGGACGAGAACGACCTGCGGCGCCTGGGGCGGTCGCTGGGGCTGCGCACGGAGCCGGTGGCCGAGCTGAACAAGGCCTGGCGCAGGCACGCCTCGGTGGTCCGGCGGCTGCACGAGAAGCTCTTCTACCGGCCGCTGCTCGACGCCGTGGCCCAGCTGGCGCCGGGCGAGATCCGGCTGTCGCCGCGGGCGGCGGGGCAGCGTCTGGAGGCCCTGGGGTACGCCGACCCGGCCGCGGCCCTGCGCCACCTGGAGGCGCTCGCTTCGGGCGTGACCCGCAAGGCCGCGATCCAGCGGACCCTGCTGCCGGTGCTGCTGGGCTGGTTCGCCGACTCCGCCGACCCGGACGCCGGCCTGCTGGGCTTCCGCAAGGTCTCCGACGCGCTGGGCAGGACGCCCTGGTACCTGCGGCTGCTGCGGGACGAGGGCGCCGCCGCCGAGAACCTGGCCCGCGTGCTCTCCGCCGGCCGGCTCGCCCCCGACCTGCTGCTGCGCGCCCCGGAGGCGGTGGCGCTGCTCGGCGACGAGGAGGGGCTGCGGCCGCGCGAACGCGAGGCGCTGGAGCAGGAGGTGCTCGCGGCGGTCGGGCGGGCCGACGACGCGGAGACGGCCATCACGGTGGTGCGCGGGGTGCGGCGGCGCGAGCTGTTCCGTACCGCCGCGGCGGACATCATCGACTCGTACGGCACGGAGGAGAACCCGGTCGAGGAGGACCACGGCACGCTGGTCGACCGGGTCGGCAGCGCGGTCTCCGACCTGACCGCGGTCACCCTGGCCGGCGCCCTGCGGGCCGCCGTCCGCGACCAGTGGGGCGACGAACTCCCCACCCGCTTCGCCGTCATCGGCATGGGCCGCTTCGGCGGCCACGAACTCGGCTACGGCTCCGACGCGGACGTGCTCTTCGTCCACGAGCCGCGCGAGGGCGTCGACGAGCAGGAGGCGGCCAAGGCGGCGCAGACCGTCATCGCCGAGATGCGCCGGCTGCTCCAGCTGCCCACCGCCGACCCGCCGCTGCTGATCGACGCGGACCTGCGCCCGGAGGGGCGCAGCGGACCGCTGGTCCGCACCCTCGGCTCGTACGCGGCCTACTACCGCCGCTGGTCGCTGGTGTGGGAGAGCCAGGCGCTGCTGCGGGCCGAGCCGGTGGCCGGCGACGCGGACCTGGGCCGGCGCTTCATCGACCTGATCGACCCGCTGCGGTACCCGGTGGAGGGGCTGCACGAGGACGAGGTCCGCGAGATCCGCCGCCTGAAGGCCCGCATGGAGTCGGAGCGGCTGCCGCGCGGCGCCGACCCGACCCTGCACACGAAGCTGGGCCGGGGCGGCCTGAGCGACGTCGAGTGGACCGTACAGCTCCTCCAGATGCGGCACGGCTGGGCGGAGCCCGGCCTGCGCACCACCCGCACCCGCGAGGGCCTGGCCGCCGCCCACGCCGCGGGCCTCATCCCGACCGAGGAGGCCCAGATCCTGGACGAGGCCTGGGTCCTGGCCACCCGCGTCCGCAACGCCGTGATGCTGGTCCGCGGCCGCGCGGGCGACACGTTCCCCTCGGACGCCCGGGAACTGGGGGCGGTCGGCCGCTACCTGGGCTACGGCGAGGGCGGCGCGGGCGAAATGCTGGACGACTACCGCCGCACGACCCGCCGCGCCCGCGCGGTGGTGGAGGAGCTCTTCTACGGCGCGTGAGCGGCACGGCTCCGGCAACCGCACCCTGGCCGGCCGCCGCGCTGCCGGTTCGGACCCGGCGCTGCGAACCCGAGTGCACGCAGCCGGCGGCGGACGGCGGCGCGGGCCGGCGGCCGACTGCCGCCGGCCCGCGCCGCCGTCCGGATGCGGTACTGCCTCCGGCTACAGCACCGGGAGGTTCTTGCGGAGTTCGAAGGCGGTGACCTCCGAGCGGTATTCCTCCCACTCCTGCTTCTTGTTGCGGAGGAACTGAGGCGCCACTCCCCCGGCATGCGACAACCCTCGCTGACCTCCCGGTTCTCGGCGGGAAGATGGTCGTCCATGGCCGTCGCAAGGCACCCTCGGCCACCCTCCGACGGCCCACAGACGGCCCGGGCGTACGGTCTCACCGCCCACGTGAGCGATCACGTTCAGACGCGCACGTCGTCCTCATGATCGGGGCCGCAGAGGAACGGCAGGACAGCGGGGACCGGATATGGCCCCACCTTCCCTGAACGATGCTGAGCAAACGTCTCCGGAGGGCGTATCCAAATGGCTATCGCGCGGCCCTGACGTGCGCTGATGGACGCTCCAGGCTTGATGGGAATCCTGTCCGGCGCGGCTCACGCGCCTAGCTCAGTCAAAGAGCTCCCGGTCGAACCATTGCTGGGTGTCCGAAACGTCTGCCAGCGGAGTCGCCCGCCGTGCGATGTCAGCCGTGAGGTTCTCATTCGCGCTATGCCGGACGGCAGGCGGGAGTTCGCCGGCACGACGAAGGAGATCACGGCTGGCCGAGATGCCCACAGCTGCGACCGACAGCGGGTACGAGTAGGAACTAGCGCGAAGCGCAGCAGCATACGACCCAATCACTGCGTCCGTAGCCTCTCCCCATTCTCGACCAATCACACGTAGGAGCACAGCGAGGCGGGCGGCACCCACAATGCCGGCCAACTCTAGATCCCTACATTTCCCGGAAAGCCACTCCAGGACCTTTAGGCACTCCGTCCGGTGGAGCTGAGCAGATCCCAAGTACGCCAGCGCAGGTGCAGAGCGCGACAGCCAGTTATGTGAAATTTCAGGGCCGTTACGAAGCCAGATGGGTGGAGCGAGCGAATGGAGTAGATGGAGGGTATAGGGGTCGAATTTCTTTACCCAGGGCTCCAACTTTTTCGCATTTTCCACCAGTACTGACGGCACCGCCCATCGCATAACGCAGCAGAGGACGAAGAATGCGTCCTCCAGAGCGTCAATCGACTCAACCTGCCTAGCCCACCAGGCGAGGTCATTATGCCGCTGCCTAGCGAATCGCGCCCTGATTACCGGAGAAATTGAAGCATCACACAGGTCCCCAGCCTTACCGCGGCTCAGGTTTCCGCTGCGAACCTCGCCGAGGATAGCAGCCAAGGCCATCGTCCTGGGACATGTGCCACCGAGAGCCTCGGTCAGGGATTCGTGAAAATCAACCCACGCGTTTACGTTGTTGCGCACTTTCCCAGAAATGGAGAGGGACTCTACGCATGCCACGAGGCGCTGGAGCAGCTGGGCGTAACGGCCATTTCCCTGCATTCGCGCCTCGATGTCCCGCCCGCCAATAGATGCCCATGGCGAACTCATGCCATTGCTCTGGAGCAGGTAAAGGAGATGATCGCTGGAGGCAAGCATCACGCAGGCGCCCTGCGCAGACGAAGTGTGCCCCGCCGCGGGTGAATGGAGCTGCACGCCCGCGCGAAATGCTTCGAGGAAGGAATCGTAACTCGCCTCAGGAATCAGATTCTGAGGAAACGCGTCTGCTTGGATCACAGTGTGCCAGAAGCGCAAGTTACCTTTCATCTTCTCGAACACGGAGT
This sequence comes from Streptomyces sp. NPDC101132, assembly GCF_044759225.1. Lineage (NCBI taxonomy): Bacteria > Bacillati > Actinomycetota > Actinomycetes > Kitasatosporales > Streptomycetaceae > Streptomyces > Streptomyces sp. NPDC101132. The sequence goes on along the minus strand of NZ_JBIVYX010000003.1, from coordinate 144,164 downwards.
GACCCTGTTCCGCAGAAATAGAATTTACAGCATCGATAATCAGGCCGACGCGGAACCATAGAAGCCGAGCCTGGTCAGTGCGTGATCGCGACCACCTGGAGAACCACCAGTCGGCGATTTCCTCGCCTGTGACATTGGCCGCTAGAAGCCGGGCTGCGTCCAAGTCCAAGTGGCCCGCACCAATTCGCTTCTCTAGCCTCTCGGTCATTTGCTCAACGATCTCTTCGCCGCCGGAGTCAGCCGGGACCGAAAGATTCGAGGCTGTGGTGCTGCGGACCCCAAGCAGGGCGACGGAAGCCTCCGATGAAATCAGATCCACCACCTTCGAAACCGCTCGGGGCTTCTGAGAGAAGACCTGGTCCCTTAGGAGGGTAAGTGCCACCTCTCGCGAGTAGGAAACCAGCGAGTAGTCATCTCCCGACTGCACAAGATCCTCAAGGAGATCCACCAGGTTTGCCAGTTCCCCAACGTCCGAGAAGCCGGCATAGAATCTGGTCACGTTCCACCAGTAGGGATTCCGCAGTAGGGCTTCAAAGCGGTCCGAGCGATTCCCTGTGCGCTCAGCCCCGGGGCTGCTCGTTCGGGCAGTTGAGTAGAGGTACCTGGCGGCAAAGTACTCTCGGAGCGGTTGCACCTCAAACTCGAACGTATTCTGAACTCTGCTCGTTAGGACCATGACTCGGTCCGTCATCCCCGTGAAAAGGTGGTCAACGAGTTCGAGTTTCTTCTTCTTGTGTCCGCGCAGTACTAGATACTTCTTCAGGAGAGCCTTCAGTTTTTGCTCAGAAATACTTCCGGCGGAATCCCCTGTCTCCGCGAGGCAGTGCAGCTCCCAGGCCACATATCCGTGCAGGTCTAGGATTAGCTCCCGCTCGTCGCGAATGATGGCGCTCTTCTCCGCCTCCCGATCAAGGAAGGTTTCCATGTATTCGCGATACAGCGCCGTGCGCTTGTCTGGGAGGGATGGACCCTTTTTACGTACTAGCCACAGGAGAATTGCCAGCTGCATCGGGTTGCGCGCTAGGTCCACAATGTGCGGTTGACCCAACTTGATCCCTAGAACCTGACGGATTTCGTGAGCTGCGCTGTGGCTGACTTTGCGCGATTCGAGCCATCCGTCTGTGTATTCCAGCACCTGCGGGAGGGGGAGATCACCTAGGGTAAAGTACGTGTACTCGCGCTTGGAGAAACCAGGTGTTTTAGAAAAGGAACTGGGCCGACTCGTCGCTACCGTCCGAATCGATGGACTGAACGGTTCGATTCGATTCAGAGCCTCATTTACGCAGGAGACGACCGCTCGTCGATCGTTGAGGTCCGGAACCTCATCCAAACCGTCAAGAACAAGCAGTGCCGGCGTGGCACGCAACACCGCATCCAAGTCAGAAACTGAAAATTCCATCCCACCCGAGGCGCGTTTAATTTGGGCGGCAAGAAATGACTCAAGGGTATCGGACCAACCATTGGGAGGTCCGGGATTTTTGATGTCAAATGGATCCTGGCGCCTCAACCAAGTAGCAAGGTCGCGGAAATCAACGTGGAGAGGCAGTCGAACTGGACTGGACCGATGTTCCGATCTGTAGCGGGCGACTTCTGGAATGTTAAGGAGCCGAGCGCGATGTATCTGGCATACGTACTGACCTACCGTCGATTTTCCCTGCCCAGGAGCGCCCTCCAGCACCACCCTCGACTCCGACGGAGTAGCTTGATCGGGCGCCAACTCTTCCGCTAGCAGGATGGAAGCAGCCGCTGGCCCACTCGACCGATTGCTCGTCAAGAAAGCGGCTGAAACCTCACGCGATATAAGGCCTGACCACTTGTCTAGAGTCGCCGAATTTCCCCCACCATTGCGGTTTCTGCGAAGGATCTGGTGGCGAATGTTAAGTGAGTGGTTCATCCCATTTAGAGCCAGCGGGACGTCGATGAATACATCAAGCAGCTGAGGTTCCAGCTCGGCTTGCTTGAACTTGACAATCCTGTCGCGCTCATACTGATGCATCATATACTTTAGCAGTGCGCTAACTCGGGCGTCGTTCCGTGCAACCTTAATGAAGGTATCGGAATCATCCTCCTGGCCGCGAAGCCCGAGCATTTCGGCGAGACCGGTAAAATCGCGAATGAGTCCGTAGGTGCGCTTGATTTCTGTCTGGCTATCCAAGCGTCGGTCTATGTCGTCGCGCCACCACACTTGGGACTGAATCGGCATCCGTTCATCCAGCCAGCTCTGGATGCGGTCACGGGTCCCGGTATCCGGATGGGACGAGCATTGAGCATTCGTCATCAGAACGTAGTTCTTTGCACCACGAGAAGCGAGTTGCTGGACCTTGGAGATTTCTCCCTCAAGTGCGTTGGTAGCCCATTTTTCCATTTCCTCTGGCGTGGCCAGCTTGTTCGGAGTCGGCTTCCGAAATTTCACCTGGTAGACCGTTGCATCGGCAACACGTGCGTACGGGCTGGAAGCGTCTCGTCCACCGTCCGGCATCCCAACGGGAAAGCACTGAACATCTGGGTAGTAGGCTACGAGAATCGCCTGGCAGAGTTGCTGAAACACGTCAGCACCGAGTGATTCGTAGTCGTACTGTTGTGCCACCGTGCCTCCGTGTTGGGAGTACTACTGACGGAGCAACATGTTAGCGAGGCTGGCACTACGCGACTACGGGGTTGGCTTCTTGACTCACCGCCACCTCCCAGGCCAGGTCGTCTACAACAACCGCAGATCTGATGAAGCGCCTCCGGGGCCCGGAGTAGCGGGACAGCCCTGACAGCGTCGTCCAACAGCTGTCCGGCCGATTACGGGCATGGCCAGTGCAGCGGCGGAGGAGCGGACCGCCCAGACAGGGGTATAACCGGACGCTCTAACAGCTGAGGCACGCTGTCGGCTACTTCAGCAGGTGGGCATTCACTGCGCGGGCTGCATCCGCCACTTCCGCAAGCTCCACGACCTCGGCGCCGGACCCCAGCAGCATCTCGACGCCGATGCAGTCCGCCACCAAGAGACTCGGCTCGCGCCAGGCGATGACTACGCGACGGATCGGGGAGCGGAGGATCAGCTGCGTGCAGGTCAGGGGGCGTGAGCGGCGTTCCGAGCAGGGCTCCAGGGTGCTGTAGATCGTGGCTCCGGAGAGGCGGGGGTCGTCTCCGGGGAGCTTGGCAAGGGCCGATTCCTCGGCGTGGACGTGGGCGTCGGTCTCGCGGGAGTAGCCGTGGGCGAGTTCCTCGCCGTCGGCGCTCACGATGATGGCGCCGACCGAGAAGGCGCCCTCGGCCGGCGGGCACTTGCGCGAGAGATCGATGGCTCGCTCCATCCACACGCGGTCTTCGGCGAGCGTCATGCTGCGCTCCCCTGCTTGGGCAGGTAGCGGAGGAGGACGACGTCGCCGATGGCGCGGGTCTCCGCGAGCTGCATGCGGCGGCTGGAGCCGCCCGGGTACGCGGCAGGATTGAGGAAGCGCGGGGCGCCGGGGTCGCCCACGAGGAGCGGGGCGATCGCGAGGTGGATTTCGTCGGCGAGGCCCTGGGAGAGGAAGGCCGTGTGGATCTGGCCGCCGCCCTCGACCATGAGCCGCTTGATGCCGCGGGCGCCGAGGTCGTCCAGCAGTGCGCCGAAGTCGATGTCGGGGCCGGTCGAGACGACGTCCGCCAGGCCCGCGAGGCGGTCGCGGAGCTTCTCCTCGCCGGCGTCGGTGGTGTACGCGACCTTGTCGCCGCCGTGGTGCCAGAACTTCAGGTCCGGGTCGAGGTCGCCGCTCGCAGAGATGGTGACCTTGAGGGGGTACGCCGGCTTGCCCGCGGCGACGCGGGCCGCGCGGCGCTCCTCGCTGTTCACCAGGAGTCGCGGGTTGTCGGCCCGCATCGTGCCGGCACCGATCAGGATGGCGTCCGACTCGGCCCTCACCTGGTCCACACGGTCGAAGTCCTCGCTGTTGCTCAGCAGGAGCCGCGTGGTGCTGGTGTCGTCGATGTAGCCGTCGACGGACGTGGCCACGCTCAGCAGTACGTAGGGGCGGGGCATCAGGGGGTCTCTCCTTCGGTTGCGGGTGGGCGCTGAGGCACTGCGTCAGGCCTGGCGGAGTACGGCCTCGGTCAGCGCTGCCTTGAAGTCGGCCACGCCAGGCACCGTACGCCATTGATCAAGAACCCCGTCGAGTTGAGCAAGCTCGCGGGAGATGCGGTCCGATCCGGTGTCGCGCGCGATGCTCAGCGCTTGGATGCCCACCACGGCCGCCTGCTCTGCCTCGCCGGCCCGAGCCAGGGAGACCGCCTCGCGGCCCAGGTACACGCCGCGGTCACGGTGGAAGCCTGCGGGGAGTCGGCCGATAGCGTCGCGGAAGCCCTCGGCGGCGCCGCGGTGGTCGCCGAGGGCAGCGAGGCTGTGGGCCCGCTGGACGTCGATGTATGCCGCATCCAGCCAGACGCCCCAGGGAGAGGAAGGGTCCGGGTCCATGGTGGCGTGCAGCTCGCGGGCGTGTTCGTAAGCGCGCTGCGCGGCCTCGGGGTCTTTGCGGAGAGCGTGTCCGTGGGCGGCGTACGTCGCTGCGACGGCAGCGAGGCGGCTGTGCGGGGCCGCGCGGTCTTCTGCGGCCTCGGCCACGTCGACGGCCTCGATCGGATCGTGCATGTCGCCGGCGAGCTGGCTGCGGCGGGCGAGGATGTACGTCGTGAGTTCGTCGTCCCCGGCCATGTGCGACGCCTCCAGGGCCTCGCGCATCCAGTGCTGGGCGGCCCGGAAGTCGCCGAGGTCCTGATAGAGCCAGCCGCAGAGTTCGGAGTATTGGGTCTGGAGCTGGAGGAGCTGACGCCGATCGGTCCCCCGGCGGTCCGCACGCAGTTCCTTGATGACGGCGATCTGCTGCTGGACGGTGGGAATCACGCGGTGCGGCCCGAAGAGGTTGTCGTTGTCGATCAGGACCCTGCGGGTGGCCTGGAGCAACTCGATCGGGTTGGCCCCGGACGCTGTCAGGTCCGAGCTGCGGGGAGCACTCGCGGCGGCCGCAGTGTTGGCCACCGCGGCTATCGCCGCGCCGGCGCCGAGGGCGCCGATCAGGGCCCTTCGGGAGAGGGACACGAAAATGATCCTTCCGTCGTCAGCACGTACAGGGACCGAGAGCCCCTCTTCCGACGGTGCCTGAATGTCCGTTTCCCGGGCCAGAGCCACAGGGTTGTTGGCCACATGACGGCCCTGGTTAGCCACATCCGTTGCAGGGAGGGCCTCAAGGCTGACGCCTTGGAGTATCGAGGTGTGGAGTCGTACAAGAGACCCACTGGCCCCGAGCGCGTCGTCGTACGCGCGGACGAGATCGGCGGAAGCGGCCTGGCCGCCGCGCTCCACGCGGGCCATGTAGCTGGTGTTGAACAGGATGGACTTGCTGAGCTTGCCCAGGGATAAGCCCCTGTTCGTGCGCCAGGCCCGCATCTCAGCACCGAGATAGTGCTGAGGGCTGGCGTGCGGCGTGAGTTCGTTCGGACGCTGCCCCACTTCGTCCCCCTCGATGTGGCCCATGTAGCCGCCTCCCGGCGGCCACATTGCAGACCTGTCGAACAGTCAACGGCCCTGGCTACAAAGGATGCAGAGGGCGGGCAACAGCCTAGCGACGCAGGTCGGAGCCCTCTATCCGATGCGAGAGAAGGGACCGGACTTGTGACCATGATCGCGACGACGACAGCAGCGACACCTGGATTGGCCGGCGTGACGTAGCAAGCGACGACGGGCCCGCGCCGCCCCGCGGCCACCGGCCGGGGCGGCGCGAGCAGGGGTCACCTTCGCTCAAGGCCCGCCATCCGCTCGCGTAGTTCAGCGACTTCGCCCTGGAGCTGTGCCACCTGCTCACGGAGTTCCGCGATCGCAGCCTCCGGCCCCGCCTGTCGGGCGAGGTCCGGGGACTGCGTGGTCAGGAACGCTCCCTTGCCCTGGTGGCTCACCGCGAGGCCGTCGGTCTTGAGCTGGCGGATCGCGTCCCGGGCGACCGTCACGGTGACGTCGTACTCAGCGCGGATCTCTGCGAGCGACGGGAGCTTCCCGTCCCGCGTGAATTCGTCGGCGGCGATCCTCCGCCGGAGGTCCTCCGCCACCTGCTGGTACGCCGGCTTGCCCGTCCACTCGACCATCTGCACCCCATGTCCCTGATTCGGCCTCTGCCTCATAGTGCCCAAGCGGCATAGGTGGGGGCCACCCTCCGGCCAGTGCGTTCCGGTAGGAGACTTGACGCACTCTGCCTCACAGTGCACTCTGAGGCAGAGTCGAGAGGTCGCCAACACGGCCACTCAACAAGGCCCGTCGCTGCTGGCGGAGCCGTGAAGACATGCACTGCCTGTGTCGCCCGGAAGGGCCCGAGAGGGCTCGAAGGAAGCGATCGCTCCTTGACAACTGAATGGGGATCACGCCGCCTCTCCTCGGCCAAGTAGGCGGCCACGCGGATCTCCGCGTGAGGTACAGCGCCACCCAACCTTTCCGCGGTTTTCGGGCCGCGGCCGGTTGCCTCCCTCGCCCGTCTCGTACGGGCGGGGCGTGGGGAGCCGGGGCTCCACCAGCACGACCACTGCCCGGCGGCGGGACTCCCCACCAAGGTCGCCCGCCGCCGTGGCCCTCCCTGACCCTCCGATGTGTGGAGTGCACCTATGCGTACGTTCATCGGCGGCCACGAGGCCGTCAGCGCGAACGACTTCGTGGAACTGGCCCTGGGTACCCCGGTTGAGCTGTGGCTCGGGGTGGAGGGCGAGAGCGAGGAGGAGCGCGCGGCCCGGCTGGACGCGGCCCGCGACATCCTCGCCGAGAACCCCGATCTGCCGGACGTCGTCAGCCGGGTCGCCGCTGGGGTGATCGAGGCCTACGCTCCGGAGCTGTTCAACGTCGTCCCCATCGGCCGGCACCCGGCGGCCCGCCGCCGCGGCACCTTCAAGGGGGCGGCATGACCGCCGAGCCGTACGGGACCGCGGTCCAGGAGCGGCCGGCAGTGCCGCCGCTGACCCGCCCGGAGATGGGCCTCGCCGGTACCGGTGCGCTGGCTGCCGCCGGTGTCGGGGCGCTGGGTCTGATCTCCTCGTTCGACGCGGTCTCGGCCGCGGCCGCGCGGTGGGGATTCGGTGAGCCGTGGATGCTGCCGGTCGGCATCGACACCGCGATCCCGGTGTTCACCGTGGCCAACCTGCTGCTGATCCGGATGGACATGGCCCTTGCGTGGGTCCGCTTCGTCCCCTGGCTGCTCACCCTGATCACCTGCGGGCTGAACATCGCCGCCGGGCAGGGTGCGTGGGCGAAGGTCGCGCACGGCACGATGCCGCTGCTGTGGGTGGTCTTCTCCGAGATCGGCGCCCATATCTACGCCGTCCGCATCGGCGCCGTGACCGGCCGGCGGATGGACAAGATTCGGGCCTCCCGCTGGCTGCTCGCCTTTCCCTCGACCTTCTCCCTGTGGCGCCGGATGACCCTATGGGAGATCACCTCCTATGCCGATGCCCTGGCACGTGAGAAGGAGCGCCAGCTCGCCCGCGCCGACCTGCGCGAAACCTACGGGCGGCGGTGGCGGGCAAAGACCCCACGCCGGGAGCGTGTCCTGCTCCGGCTCGGTGAACTCGCCCCCGAAGGCTCCCAGGAGGCGCCCGAACCTCCCCTTCCGCCGGAACCGCCACAACGACCGGAGGTACCGACGAAGGAGCACAAGGCGCCGCGGAAGCGCTCCAAGACCAAGAAGGCGCCACGCACTGCTGAGGAGCTGCTGGCTGAAGCCCGCGAGGTCACGGCGGCCTGGCCCGATGCCGCGATCAACGCCGAGGCGCTCCGCACGCACCTGCGCTGCTCGGCCGCTAACTCGCGCGCCCTGCGAGACCAGCTCCTCGCCGACCTCGCCACGGACCGAGCCCTCAGGCCGATCGGATCCGACACCGACGAAACCGCCGCCGAGGTGGCTGAGGAGGTCGCAGCATGAACACCTTGTTCACCACTCTCGGCACGGCCTTACCTCTCGCGGCTGGCTGGTCCGGCCACGTGCTGTGGCTCCGGCGCCGCCTGCACGCCGCCCGCCGCGACCCGCTCACGGGCCTGCGGACCCGCGACGCATTCACCCACCGTGCGGCCGCCCTGCTGCGTGACGAGCGGGCGGTCGTCCTCCTGGCGGATGTGGACGGCTTCAAGCAGATCAACGACCGGCACGGCCACGCCGCTGGCGATGCCCTGCTGAGGGCGACCGCGGACCGTCTCGCCCACTACGTCGGCCCCGACGGGGTCGCCGGACGCCTCGGGGGCGATGAGTTCGCCGCCGTCGTCCTCGACCCGCACGGCACCGCCGAGGACCTCCTCGCCGCACTCCATGCCGTCCTCGCCCGCCCTGCCGACCCCGCACACCCGCAGGTCCGTACGACGGTCTCGCTCGGCTGGGTGCGGGCGGCGGACTTCCGCGGCGAGGACCTCTCCCAGCTCCTCGGGCGAGCGGACGAAGCGATGTATGCGGCGAAGCAGGCTCGCGCCGGCATCAAGCGAGCAGGCCTCGGGCGGCTGTTCGCCTCCATGGCCGGCCGTCGCTCCGGCCGCCGAGGCGCCCGCACCGATACGACCGCGACCGGGGTGGCCGCCTGATGGGCCCCCTCACCTTCGCCAAGTGCTTCGACCCGACCGGGGCGGTTCACGGGATACCGACTTACCCATGGCGCTGCGCCCCCGCGGGCCTGGCCTCCCGCCGTCAGCTCCGCGCGCAGGGGTTGCGACCAGGCGGCCAGCCCGTTGCCGCGCAGCTGATGCGACCCCGCTTCCGGCGCGAGCCGCTGGTGGCCTACCTCTACCGGATCGACCGTGCCAAGCCCGTCCGCCCGATGACCTCCCGCAAGTGGGGCGCCCTCGCCCTGGCGATGCTCGCCCGCCGCACCTGCCCGCAGTGCCGGACCGACGCCGGATACGTCATCCCCGCCTCGCTCGGCATGTGCGTGTCCTGCGCCTACCCCGACGACCAGCACGCTGCCTGAAACCCCGACTCAAGGAACCTGAACATGCGTCCCGTCACCCTCTACAGCCTGATGCACCGGACCGGAGAGACCCGCACCGCCCACTGGAGGCCGGAGCGTCTATCGACCGACACCGCCCGCTCGTGCATCCGGCGCGGCCGCCGCAACGCCGCGACCGTGAACGTCTACGAGACCACCGACCGCCAGGGCACCGCCCTGCACGTCGCCTACGTCCACCACGGGTCCGACCTCTACGAGGGGGTCGACTTCGTCACCGACATCTACGAGATCCCCACGACGGCCCTCACCGACCTGTAGGGGCGCTCGGCACATCGTCACGCCATGGCCAGAGCTATCACCACTTGGTGATAGTTACGGCCCCCTGGCTGCCTGACCATCGACGTCACGGGCCCGGCCGCTCACCTCTCACAGCGCCGGCCGGGCCCGCCTTTCCCTTCACTTCGGAAGGACCCTTCAGTGAAGCACCCCGACGACGAGAACGAACTCTTCTCCCGACTCGAAGCCGACATGGCCGCCGACTTCGGCGCCGACGTGGTCGACCTCGACAAGGCCCGCACAGCCCGCGCCGAGTCGCCCGACTCCGCCACCCGCCCCGGACCCGACCCGTCGGGCATCGGCACCGCCGACGAGTCGGGCGACCCGTCGGCCCGCCGGTTGGTCGACGGCCCGGACGTGGCCGGGCCCGGCTACCTCGGGCGACTGGCCGGGGCCAAGCGGCGGGCGATCGTGCCCGCGTGGCTCAAGTCGACGGCCGAGTTGAAGACCGCGGCCGGGTGGGTGGCCGGTCACTACGCCCACCTGACCGGGTACCACGCTCTCCGAACCCCGGTCTATGCCGGGCGTCTCGTGTTCCAGGCGCCGCGTGGGGCCGCCCGATTCGTGGGCGGGACGCTGCGGTGGGTGGCCGACCGGGAGGGCGAGCCGGTCCGACTGGCCGCGGTCCGGCGCGAGGACGTCGGCGAGTACCTCAAGCTCTCCCGCCAGCGCGACGGCCGCGTGCGCCTGCGGACCCTGGTCGCCACCCTCGCCAGCCTGATCGGGTTGGGCGCTGCCCTCGCCCTCTACGTCCTGGCCCCTGGGTGGCTCCAGGCCGTCTCCCTCAGCGCGCTGCTACTGGCCCTTGGCGCGGCCGGCGAGCAGGCCGACGCCCCGGTGGTCCACAGGGCTGTGGAGATGACCAAGGCACCCAAGCTCACCTCCGACATCGTCCTGCGCGCCCTCGGAGCCCTGGGCATCGCCCCGATCTCGCAGGCGCAGGCCAAGGGCCGCGATGGGTTCACCTTCACCGCCCCGATCACCCGCGACGGGCCCGGCTGGCGAGCCGAGGGAGACCTCCCCTACGGCGTGACCGTCACCGACGTGATCGAGCGCCGCGACAAGCTCGCCTCCGGCCTGCGCCGGCCGCTGGGGTGCGTGTGGCCCGAGGCCGTCCCCGACGAGCACACCGGCCACCTCGTCCTGTGGGTCGGGGACCAGGACATGACCAAGGCCAAGAAGCCCAAGTGGCCCCTGCTCACCGCCGGGTCCGTGGACCTGTTCAAGCCCGTCGCGTACGGCACCGACCAGCGCGGACGCTGGGTGGAAGTCACGCTCATGTTCATCGCCGGGGTGATCGGTGCGATCCCGCGCATGGGTAAGACGTTCCTGCTCCGCCTGCTCCTGCTGATCGCTGCTCTGGATCCGCGGGCGGAGCTGCACACCTACGACATGAAGGGCACCGGCGACCTCGACCCGGTCGGCAACGCCGTCTCCCACCGCCACGCCGCCGGTGACGACGACGAGTCGATCGCCTACACCCTCGCCGACTTCCGCAGCCTGCGGGAGGAGCTGCGGCGGCGGGTGAAGGTAATCCGCTCCTTGCCGCGGGATATCTGCCCCGAGAACAAGGTGACCAGCTCACTTGCCGACAAGCGGTCGTTGGGGCTGCACCCGATCGTGGTCGGGGTGGATGAGTGTCAGGTGTTGTTCGAGCACCCCGAGCACGGCAAGGAGTTCGAGGAGATCGCCACCGACCTGGTCAAGCGCGGCCCGGCCACCGGGATCGTGCTGCTGCTGGCCACGCAGCGGCCGGACGCGAAGTCCTTGCCCACGGGCATTTCGGCGAACGCCTCGGCCCGCTGGTGCCTGAAGGTCATGGGACAGACCGAGAACGACATGGTCCTGGGCACCTCCTCCTACAAGCGCGGCATCCGGGCCACGATGTTCGCCTGGGGAGACAAGGGCATCCACTACTTCATGGGTGAAGGCGCCGACGCCCGGATCGTCGCCTCCACCTACATCGACGCCCCCGGCGCCGAAGCCATCGCCGCCCGCGCCCGCACCGTCCGCCAGAAGGCCGGACTCCTGACCGGTCACGCCCTCGGCGAGGCACCCGAGGCCGTCACCGGGCCGTCGTACGACTTGCTCGCCGACATCCTCGCCGTCGTCCCCGCCGCCGAGAAGCGGGTGTGGAACGAGCGGATCGCCGCCCGCCTCGCCGACCTGCGGCCCGAGGTCTACGACGGGTGGAAGGGCGAGAACGTCACCAGCGCCCTCAAGCCCCACGGCATCAAAACCGTCGACGTCGCCGGCACCACAGACGAGGGACAGCGCACCACCCGCCGCGGCATCGCCCGCGCCGACCTCACCAAGGTGGTTGCGGAGCGTAGCGATAAGCCGGGCGCCGCATAGTCCCGAACTGGTGCTACCGGTAGCAGGACGACCTGCTACCGGTAGCACCCCCGCTAGCACCCCAAACCGCATCTGATCTGGTCGCTAGCGCATAGCAGTCCACCTGCGAAAACCCTGGAAACCTGCCTGGGAGGGCCCTTCATGACCCCTGCCCTGCTCGCTATCGCATGCCTGCTTGCCGTCACTCTCTGCTACAGCGGTCTGTGTGCGGTCTCGCCGTTCGGGGCCTGCCGCAAGTGCCGAGGCTTCGGCTTCGCCCTCACCACCGACCGCAAGGGCCGCCCCAAGCGCGGCAAGCACTGCCGCCGATGCGACGGCCACGGCAAACGCATCCGCCTCGGCCGCTGGCTCTACAACCGCGCCGCGCGCATCCACCGCGCCGGCACCCGCTAACCCACGGAAGGCACACCAATGATCTTCACCATCTCGGCCGTTCTGCTCTTCGGCGCCGGATCGTATGTCGCCATCCGCACCAAGGCCGCTGGCGCCGGCGCCGCGGTCGTGCTGTTCCTCTTCGGCTTCTTCGCCGCCGGCACCGGCGCGTACGAGCCCATCACCAACGTCGTGAAGTCCACCGCCGAAGCCCTCACCGACCTCGCCAACTAGGAGCCCCGGTGCACGAGAACAAGCCGGTCGTCCACCACACGGTGCCGCTCCCGCCGCCCGCGGCGCCGTTGGTACCGCAGCACCACGTCAACCCGCCCGCGACGCTGCCCGAGGTGCAGACCGTCCAGCTCCCCGACGGCCGTCTCATCACTGGCTACGCCCTCACCCCCACCAAGACTCCGGAGCCCTACCGCGCCCGCCCGGCCATCAGTCCGCTCGCGGTGAACGTCGCCGTCGGCGGCATCGGCTTCCTCGCCGTCTGCGGCGGCCTGCTCCTGCTCACCACGTTCCTCACCGCCCTCGCGGCGCTGGTCCAGCAGCTCGTCATTCTCGCCGCGGTCCTCTTCGGCGGACTCATCGTCGTCGCGGCTCTGCGCCCCGGCTACGGCAGCCGCGCGCCGGCCGGGACGACGGTCCACATCCGGCGGGCCGTGATCAAGCGCAACCACTTCCACCACTAGCCAGGAGGAGCAGTGTTCGAGATCCGCATCATCTGCGAACCCACGGACAGCGACCGCGTCAGCGCTGCCCTGGCCACAGCCTTCACCACCGGCCACGTGCGTCAGTACGCCACCCGCGACGGCCGGCGTGCCCGCCTCTACCTGACCGCGAACCACCGCGCCGAGCCCGAGCAGCAGCTCACTCCCGAGGAGGCGTACGCGCTCGCCCCCAGCATCATCAGCGAGATCGGCTGGACCGCCCGGACCGCCGCCGACCGCCCGCTCTACGAGCAGCACGACCGGGAGTTCTGGCTCCGCAAGGCCGCGTTGCTGGACCGGATCGCCCTGAACGACGAGACGGACGGCACCCCCAACGACGCCGCCGACTTGGCCGTCCGCGCCGCACAGCGACTGATCGAGCTGGACGCCGCGCCCGCCAACAGCGACCCGCGCCAGTACATCCGCCAGCAGTACGCCACCTGGATCCACCAGCAGTAGCAACGCCGCGGCGGCGGGACTCCCCACCAAGGTCGCCCGCCGCCGCGGCCCTCCCTGCCGTCCGAAGACAGACAGGAGACCTCAAGCATGACCGAAGCTGTCCCCATCCGGCGAGAGCGCACTCCGCGCCTGCTGGATGCGTACTGCTGCCAGGGCGGCGCCGGCATGGGCTACCACCGCGCCGGGTTCGCCGTGACCGGCGTCGACAAGGACGCCCAGCCCCGCTACCCCCTCGCCTTCCACCAGGGCGACGCCATCGACTTCATCCGCACCTACGGACCAGGCTTCGCCTTCATCCACACCTCGCCGCCGTGCCAGCACGACACCGACTGCCAGCGCATCCAGGGCAACACCCACCCCGACCTGATCGCCCCCACCCGCGACGCCCTCAACTCGACGGGGCGGCCGTGGGTGATGGAGAACGTCCGGGGCGCCGCCCACAAGCTCCGCGAGCCGGTGATGCTGTGCGGGGCGATGTTCGGCCTGGCGACGTACCGGCACCGGTACTTCGAGACCGGCGGCGGCTTCACCCTCACCCCACCCCCGCACCCGGCCCACACCGCGCCGCAGGCCAAGATGGGCCGCCCAGTCCCCGACGGCTGGTACGGGCAGTTCGTCGGCAACTTCTCCGGCGTCCCCCACGCCCGCCGCGTCATGGACGTGCCGTGGATGAACCGCGACGGCATCCGCGAATGCATCCCCCCGGCCTACGCACAGTGGATCGGCCGCCAGGCCCTCGCACACCTCAGCGCAGGGGCGGTGGCCGCCTGACCGCCACCGGGCACCTGAACACCGCGCTCCGGCTCGCAGGTGCCGGCCTGCGGGTACTTCCGCTGCGGCAGGTCAAGCCGCGGTTTGAGAACTGCCCGGCGCCGTGGCACGACTGGGCCGCCGTCACGCCGACCCGGATGTCCTCACCTCGCCCTCGTGGGCAGGGGCCTGTCGGCAGGCCCACGCCGTCGCCTACCACCCCGGCGGCGCCGGGCTGACGGTTCTGTGGATCTCGATAGCGCCGAGCCGTCGCCTGAGCCTAGGAGGGCCTTCCGGCGACGAAGGTCGTGGCCACCCCCCGCGGCGAGCATCGGATCTGCCAGGGCGCCAAGGCTTCGGCGAACGGCGTCCGCAACGCCGTCGCCATCAAGTCCACGAGCGCTAACCCATCAACCAGATGGCCGCGACCTTCGTGCAGGCCGTCCCACGTCTGACCGGGACGGGCTGTCAGGCGCCTCGGTGGGCGCGCCAATGTGCGGCGAGCCAAACCTCGTGCTCCGGCCTGAGCTGGGCCACTGGCCGCTTGTCCTGCAACGCTGCATACATCGGGTAGCTGGCCAGTTCGTCAGCAACATCGATGAGCCCGGTATCCGGTTTGACGGTGATCTGGCCGCGGTCGAAGAGGCTGTGAATGTCGTTCCTCAGCAGCAGTCCGCCCCAGTCATGGTGCTCGCTCTCATCGGCATAGCTGTACAGGTGCGCTGCCTGGAGTGCTGCCGCGGGCGTCGGCCCGGTGAAAGCGCATACCTGGCCGTGGTCCTTGAGCAGCTGCTTGCGAAAAGGGGCTTGGCCCACCCGAGTACGGACGGTCGCCGTGCGGTGCCCACCTGCGATGCGCCGCCGGGATCCCGACGGCTCGCTGTCTCCCCCGCCCGCGGCAGGCTCTTCCGCCGGGGCCAAGTCGGCGGCCTCGACGGGGGCGAGTGCGAGGAGCGCATCACGCAGTGCCTCCCAGCGGGCCGAGCGCATGCTCAGCTGGGAGTCGGGCGAGTCACACAGGGCCCGCAACTGGGCACCGGTCAGCAGGCCTCGGCCGTCCATCCAGGTTTCGCCGTGCTGAGACCGGTAGGTGGTGACCTGCTTGGACCGGCTGGCCGGCACCTCGAAGAGAGCACCGCACTTGTTGCACCGGCAGGCGGGCTTGAGCTTCTTGCGCCTCTTGAAATCGGCCTTGCCGCAGTGCGGGCACGAGTAGAGCGTCTTGACCGTCGAGCCGGTCTCGATCCCGGAGATCACCCCAAGGCCCAGCAGCTGTTTCTTGTCCCACAGGGCAATCACGTCGCCCGCCTTCAAGTTTGCGTGGTTGGGAACGGTGTCGTCCCAGCTGTAGTGCCGGGACGGGTCGTCGTCATAACCGTCGTTCCCTCCGTGCTGCCGGTCCTCTCCCACAGCCAGCACCAGCCACGCCGTCGTCACAACGCCCCCCGAACCATCTGCTGAGCAACCCGGGACAGCCGCCCTCTCGCCAAAGAAACGCGGCTGCCCCGGCCAGTCCCTTCCACTGAACTGGAGGCATCCAGCATGACCCAACCCACCCACATCCGGCGAGGCCGAAGGCCCCGCCTTCTGGATCTCTGCTGCGGCGCAGGCGGCCTCGCGTCCGGATACCAGCGGGCCGGGTTCGACGTCGTCGGCGTCGACATCGCCCCGCAGCCCAACTTCCCCTTCGCCTTCCACCAGGCCGACGCCCTCACCTACCTCGCCCACCTGATCGACAGCGGCGAGATTCACCGCTACGACTTGGTCCACGCCTCGTGGCCCTGCCAGCGCTTCGCCCGCGTCACCGCCTGGCGCGGCGACCGGGACGAGCACCCCGACCTCCTCACCCCCGGTCGCCAGCTCCTGGACCAGGCGGGAGTGCCCTGGGTCATCGAGAACGTCCCGGAGGCGCCCCTGCGGCCCGACTACGTGCTGTGCGGGACGCAGTTCGGCCTGCGCGTGCGGCGCCACCGGGTCTTCGAGACGTCCTGGGGCGGCGGCGGGGACCTCCTTCCGCCCTGCTGGCACCACAAACAGCTGCTGGCCTTCGAGCACAAGGGCGAACGCGCCTACGCCAACGCCATGGGCTGCACATGGATGACCAACAAGGAAGCCCGCCAAGCCGTACCCCCCGCCTACAGCCACTGGATCGGCCAGCAGTACACCGCCCTGACCCGGGAGACCGCCGCATGAGCAGCCAGCTCGACATCGCCCTCGATCTGGCCACCATCGGCCTGCCGGTCCTGCCCCTGCGCGCCGGGAAGCGCCCCCTCAGGAACTGCCCGGCCTGCGCCCGCAGCGCGTGCGGCGACCGGCCGCACATGAAGGCCGCCGGTCCCTGCCAGTGCCCGGCCCCTTGCCACGGTTGGGCCGCGGGCACGACCGACCCGGACGTCCTCACGTCCGCAGCGTGGGCGGGAGCCTGGCGGCAGGCTCACGCGGTCGCCTACCACCCCGGCGGCGCCGGGCTCACCGTCGTGGACCTCGACAACACCGACGCAGTCGCCTGGGCCCGGGAAAGCCTTCCCCCGACCAGGACCGTGGCCACCACCCGGGGTGAGCACTGGATCTACCGCGGTGCCATGGGATCGGCAAACGGCGTCCGCGAGGCCGTCGACATCAAATCCACGAGCGTCTACGCCCGCTGGTGCGGTCCCGGCACCGGCACCATGGCGCCGCTGCCGGATGCCGTGCGCGCGCTCGTGGTGAAGGCGCCCAGGATGTTCCGGCCGGTGCCCTGCGCCGTGACCGTGCCCGCCGGCGGCGGGGAGTGCCGGCACCTCTCACCCACGTATCTGGAGCGGGGTATCGCCATGGCGGAGCAGCGCATCACCGAGGCCACCAGCGCGGTCCATGCCACCACGTACCGCACGTTCCTCGCGGTGCTGTCCGCGCACGGCCGATGCGGGTGCCTCACCGAGGCACACATCAGGCGCCTGTTCACCGCCGCGCAGGGCAAGGGCGAGTCCCTGCGGCACTGCGAGGCCGCCTGGGCCAACGCCCGTACGACGTTGGGGATGTAGATGTCCGACGACGACAAGACTCCGGCCCGCGAGGTCATCACCGACTACGCACGGGCCCACTTCCGATACTTCCGCACCGTCGAAGGAACCGTGTACGCGCAGCGCAACGGCCACCCCGTGGCCCGACCGATCCGCTCCCAGGGCACGACCGGCAGCCACCGCCAGGAACTCATGGTCGGCCTCTTCAACGACGGCCACGGCGTCTTCAACGGAACTTCCCTCAAGGAGGCGTTGGACTTGATCGAAGCACTCGCCCTCAGCCAGAACGTACAGCCCACCCACATCCGAGTAGCCCCCGGATTCGACGGCGCGACGTGGCTGGACCTGGGCCGCGACGACGGCAAGTCCGTCCGCATCCACCCCACCGGCTGGGACATCCTCACCCCCGACCCCCGCGAGGTGTCCTGGCGCCGCACCCAGCTCACCGGCGAACTTCCCCTTCCCGAGAAGGACACCAACGGCAAGGGCATCGACGCGCTCCTGCGGCTATGCAACTTCGCCAACGCCGAGAGCGAGTGCCTGGCCGTCGCGTGGCTCATCGGCTGCCTGGAGCCGTCCGTGCCCGTGCCGGCGCCGTTCCTGACCGGCCCCCAGGGCGCAGGCAAGTCGACCGGCGGGCGGATGCTGGTGCGGGTCATCGAGGGCATGAGCGGTGACCTGCGCCGCGCCCCCAGGGACGAGGAGAACCTCATCACCGCGGTCGCCGCCGGGTGGGTCACCGCGCTGGACAACCTCTCCCACCTGCCGCCGGACCTCTCCGACCTGATGTGCTGCATCGTCACCGGCGCCGAGACCATCAAGCGCGCCCTGTTCACCGACGGCGACGTCGTCCGCTCCCGCTACCGCCGCCCCCTGCTCCTGACCGGCATCGACGTGGGCGTCATCCGCCCCGACCTCGCCGAACGACTCCTCCCCCTGCGCCTGGAGCGGCCCAAGGTTCGCAGGACGGAAGCGGAGCTGTGGGCCGAGTACGGGCAGATCCTGCCCGTCATCCTCGGCTCGCTGCTCGACCTCACCGTCAAGGTGCGCGCCACCCGGGCCGACATCCCCACCGACCTGCGCATGGCCGACTTCGCCCACCTGTGCGCGCAGCTCGACGCGGCCACGGGCCTGGCCGCGCTGACCGCCTACCGGGCCAACCTCGACGACCTCAACGACGACGTCATCGAAGGCGACCTGCTCGCCCAGACCGTCCTCAAGCACGCCGCCGGCATCGACCCGGGCATGGATGTGCGGATGACGTCCACGGAGTGGCTGCACACCCTCACCCAGCTCTACAGCGGTGAGGACTGCCGGCCCCTGCCCAAGGGGTGGCCCACCACCGGCAAGGTCCTCTCCGACCGCCTCAAGCGCCTTCAGCCAACCCTCGCCGCCCGCGGCGTCCTGGTGGACTGGGGCCGCACCCGCGCCGCCCGCTACATCGAGATGGCGCGACCTGCCGCCCCGGCGCCCGACCAGCCGGACCCGATGTTCTGACCGGCGCCGCCGCCACGGTCCGGGCACAAGCAAGAGGAGCACCCCGCCCCCGGGGAGGCGTGCTCCTCTTGCTCTTCGGCGGCCGCGCCGCCGACCGAAGGACGCGCCGCGCAGCGGCTCCTTCTTCGCTCTTGAAGACCGCGCACCACAACAGACACCCCCCCTTCTCTTTTCCTAAGAGAAGGAATGCTGCGTCACCAGTGTCACGACGGCCCTGAAATGGCCTGTGACCTGCGCTCTCGCGGGTGACGCATCGGCCCACGGCTGTGTCATCGTGCGTCACTCGCGTCACCCGCCGACGTCCTCGGCGACCCGGGTGACACAAGCCGGTGACACACATCCGCACCCCTTGTCACCGAAAGCCGCAGGCCAGGCCCACAAATGACGCCGGTGACTTAGTGACGCAGAAATCCGGACCTCGGACACGCACGGACCTCCGAGAAGCCCAGAACCCAGCCCCGCAGCACGTCGGCAGGGGCACAGCACTCCCGCCAAGTCGCAACCACCGGAGGAGCAATGCTCGCCCAAAGCGACCTCCGCGCAACCCTGCGCGGCGGACTCCCCGACCGCTACCTCACCCCCGACGACATCGCCGAACTCTTCGGCGTGCCCGTGGAGACCGTCTACCAGTGGCGCAAGAAGCGCACCGGGCCGCCCGGATTCCGCGTCGGCAAGCACCTGCGCTACGACCCCGCTGACGTCTCCGCGTGGATCGCCGAACAGAAGCGGACGGACCTCAGCCAGGCCGCCTGACACCACCCATTGCCCAGGGGCGGGCCCACTCGGGTCCGCCCTCCTGCTTCCCAGAAAGGCCCAGAGTGGCAGGCCACATCCAGGACCGCTGGTACAAGACGGAGATCGGCCCCAACGGCAAGCCCCACCGGATCAAATCCGAGCGCCATGGCACCGGCATGCGGTACCGCGCGCGGTTCATCGGGCCCGACGGCACGGAGAAGTCCAAGAGCTTCCGCGACAAGCAGAAGCGCCTTGCCGAGAAGTGGCTGTCCAACATCGAGGCAGACATGTCGCGGGGGCAGTACATCGACCCCGCCGCCGGCCGGATCACGTTCAAGGAGTACGGGGAGAAGTGGCTCGCGTCGCAGACGACGGACGCGACCACGAGAACGTCCGTCGAAGTGCAGATCCGCAAGCACGCGTTCCCGTACCTCGGGACGCGACCGATGGACTCGTTCCGTCCGGAGCACATCCGCGACTGGCTCAGCGAGCTGGAGCAGGTCTTGCCGGCGTCCTCGTACCGCCGGGTCATCTTCGCGAGCGTGTCGGCCGTGCTCGCGGCCGCCGTCGATGACGAGCTGCTGGCGAGGAACCCGTGCAAGGCCCGTACGGTCCGGGCGCCCGCCCTGGTGGCTCCCAGGGTCAGGCCGTGGACGCCCCAACGGCTCCTCGCCGTGCGGGCAGCGCTGCCCAAGCGGTACCAGGCGATGGCTGACGTCGGCGGCGGCCTCGGGCTCCGGCAGGGCGAGATCTTCGGTCTGCCGGACGATCCGGACGACTTCCGGGGCGAGTGGCTCCGGGTGGCGAACCAAGTGAAGGTAGCGAACGGGCGGCTGGTCTTCGGCCCGCCCAAGCGGGGGAAGGAGCGCGACGTCCCGCTCCCCCGCCATGTCGCGCAGGCTCTACGGGAGCACCGGGAGGAGTTCCCGCCCGTGGACGTGACGCTGCCGTGGTTGAAGCCCGATGGGCCGCTGGTCACCAGACGACTGCTGTTCTCACTCCCGGGCGGGGGCGCGGTGCGGCGGACCGACTTCAACACGCGGGTGTGGAAGGCCGCTCTCGTCCAGGCCGGTGTCATTCCGGAGCCGCGGAAGGGCGAGCGTCACCAGGCCGCGCGCGAGCACGGGATGCACGCGCTGCGGCACTTCTACGCGTCCGTGCTGCTGGACGCCGGCGAGAACATCAAGGCGCTGAGCACGTACCTCGGGCACGGCGATCCAGGGTTCACGCTCCGGGTCTATACGCACCTGATGCCGAGCAGCCACGAGCGCACGCTGCGGGCGCTGGATGAGGTCTACCGGGCCGCCGGCGCGACGGCTGACGGCCCACAGACGGCCCAGGAGGGGTGAGACGGCTCCGGGCCGGTGGTCGATGACCACCGGCCCGGAGTGACGTGCGCGTCGAGAACCGCCGCTGACCTGCGGCTACAGCACCGGGAGGTTCTTGCGGAGTTCGAAGGCGGTGACCTCCGAGCGGTATTCCTCCCACTCCTGCTTCTTGTTGCGGAGGAAGAAGTCGAAGACGTGCTCGCCGAGGGTTTCGGCGACCAGTTCGCTGCGCTCCATCAGGGCGATGGCCTCGCCCAGGTTCTGGGGGAGGGGTTCGATGCCCATCGCGCGGCGTTCCGAGTCGGAGAGGGCCCAGACGTCGTCGTCGGCGCCGGCCGGGAGTTCGTAGCCCTCCTCGATGCCCTTCAGGCCGGCCGCCAGCAGGACGGCGTACGTGAGGTACGGGTTGGCGCCCGAGTCGATCGAGCGGACCTCGATGCGGGAGGAGCCCATCTTGCCCGGCTTGTACATCGGGACGCGGATCAGGGCCGAGCGGTTGTTGTGGCCCCAGCAGATGTACGAGGGGGCCTCGCCGCCCGCGCCGGCGCTGCGCGAGGAGCCGCCCCAGATGCGCTTGTACGAGTTGACCCACTGGTTCGTGACCGCCGAGGTCTCGCCCGCGTGCCGGAGGAGGCCCGCGATGAAGGAGCGGCCCACCTTGGAGAGCTGGTACTCGGCGCCGGACTCGTAGAAGGCGTTGCGGTCGCCCTCGAAGAGGGAGAGGTGGGTGTGCATGCCCGAGCCGGGGTACTCCGAGAACGGCTTCGGCATGAAGGTGGCCTGGACGCCCTGCTCCAGGGCCACCTGCTTCATGACCAGGCGGAAGGTCATGATGTTGTCCGCCGTGGACAGGGCGTCGGCGTAGCGGAGGTCGATCTCCTGCTGGCCCGGGGCGCCCTCGTGGTGGCTGAACTCCACCGAGATGCCCATGGACTCCAGCATCGTGATGGCCTGGCGGCGGAAGTCCATCCCCACGTTCTGCGGGGTGTGGTCGAAGTAGCCGGAGTTGTCCGCCGGCACCGGACGGGAGCCGTCCAGCGGCTTGTCCTTCAGCAGGAAGAACTCGATCTCGGGGTGGGTGTAGAAGGTGAAGCCCAGGTCGGAGGTCTTGGCCAGGATCCGCTTCAGGACGAAGCGCGGGTCGGCGAAGGACGGGGACCCGTCGGGCATCAGGATGTCGCAGAACATCCGGGCGGTGCCCGGTGCCTCCGCGCGCCACGGCAGTATCTGGAAGGTCCCCGGGTCCGGCTTGGCGATCATGTCCGACTCGTAGACACGGGCGAAGCCCTCGATCGCGGAGCCGTCGAAGCCGATGCCCTCGTCGAAGGCCTGCTCCAGCTCGGCGGGCGCCACGGCGACCGACTTCAGGAAGCCGAGCACGTCGGTGAACCACAGGCGCACGAAGCGGATGTCGCGCTCCTCGAGCGTCCGGAGGACGAATTCCTGCTGCTTGTCCATGCCTTCATCCTCGCAGTTCAGAGGGCCTGTGCACCACCAGCCGGGCATCGGGGGGCCGCCCCAGTATCGCCAGCCGTGGTTTCGGCCACATTACGGGCCCCCCGGTCCCTGTGACACCCCGCACTGACCGCGGCGCCGTCCTGCCCACTACCATCGGCGGCCATGGGGGGCGGGCAGCACATCCGACACGGGCGCACCAGGCGCCACGTCGCCCTGCTGTGCGCCCTGGGCACCCTGCTGGCGGCTCTCTTCCTGTGTACGGGTACGGGGTCGTCCGGCCCGGTACGGGACCCCGGCGCCGCCGCCGCGCGCCACGCCGCCGAGGTGCACCGCGCCGCGTACGTCTGCCCGTACGACCTGCCGGGCTGCTCGCCCTTCTCGCACCTGACGCCGGGTGTCCTGACCGCGCCCCCGCCCGCCGCCGCGCTCCCCGCGGTGGTGCCGCCGCCCCCCGGGCCCGACCTCCCGGCCGGCCGGCGGCCGCCCCCGGAGCCGTTGGCGCGCGCCCCCGACCTCCACGTCCTTCAAGTGCTGCGGACCTGAGGCGGACCGTTTCTCCCGCTCATCCCGCCAACCCCCACATACGAGAAGGACCAGCCATGGGCAGCAAGACCTCCAACACCTCCCGCCAGGCGCGCATAGCCGAGATGCGGCGCGCCGAGCAGGCCCGCGACCGCCGCAACAAGATCATCGCGATCACCGTCTCCGTCCTCGTCCTCGGCGGCCTCGGCGGCTTCGGCGCGTACGTCCTCAACAAGAAGGCGGACCAGGTCCAGGCCAAGGAGGACCTCGTCAAGAAGCCGGTCTCGGCCGAGCAGAGCTGGGACGTGAAGAAGCTGGGCCGCAACCACGTCACCAAGGCCGTGTCGTACCCGATGAAGCCCCCGGTCGGCGGCGACCACAACCCGGTCTGGATGAACTGCAACGGCGACGTCTACACGACCGCGATCCCCGACGTGAACGCCGTCCACTCGCTGGAGCACGGGGCCGTCTGGATCACGTACAACACCAAGGCCGCCAAAGGCGACGTCGAGAAGCTCGCCAAGAAGGTCAAGAAGACCCCGTACACGCTGATGAGCCCGGTCGACGGCCAGGCGGGCGCGATCATGCTGAGCGCCTGGGGCAAGCAGGTGTCGGTGGACGGGGCGGACGACGCGCGGGTGGACCAGTTCCTCGCCAAGTACGTCCAGGGCCCGCAGACGCCCGAGCCGGGTGCCGCGTGCACGGGCGGAATGGCCGCCCAGTGAACCGGGCGCGGTGGGCCGCCGTGACGGCGGTCGTCGGGGCCCTGCTCTTCGCGGGCGCGGCGACCGTGGCGACCGCGGGCGACGGGTCCGGGGAGGACCGCGTCCCGGCCGTCACCTCGGCGGACGCGGGGTTCGCGCGGGACATGTCGGTGCACCACCAGCAGGCGGTGGAGATGTCCTTCATCGTCCGTGACCGCACGCAGGACGAGGCGGTGCGCCGCCTCGCGTACGACATCGCCAACACCCAGGCCAACCAGCGCGGCATGATGCTCGGCTGGCTCGACCTGTGGGGGCTGCCGAAGGTGTACCCGGCCGCCGAGCCGATGGCCTGGATGGCCGAGGGCGGCGAGGACGGTAAGGGCGGCGAGGACGGCGAGGGCGGTCACGCCGGGCACGGGGAGGCCGCCGGCGGGCACGGTGGGCACGATGCCGGGTCCGGTGGGCACGGCGGCCACGGCGGTGTCGCCGCCAAGGAGGGCGCGCTGATGCCGGGCATGGCCACGCCGGCCGAACTGGAGCAGCTGCGCAAGGCCGGGGGCAAGCAGGCCGAGATCCTCTTCCTGCAGCTCATGACCGACCACCACAAGGGCGGCGTCGCCATGGCCCAGGGCTGCGTGGAACTCTGCGAGCCGGGTGTGGAACGCGACCTCGCCCAGGGGATGGTCGAGGCCCAGCAGTCCGAGCTGACGCTGATGGCGGACATGCTCCGGGAGAGGGGCGCGGCGCCGCGCCCCTGAGTCCCCCGAGGAACAGGCCTACGCCTCCACGGCCGCCACGACCGCCCGCGCCACCTGGCGCGGGCGGTCGCGCATGACCAGGTGTCCCGCGGGCTCGGCGACCTCGAAGCGGGCGCCGAGGGCGTCGGCCAGGGCCGCCTGCGCGGCCAGCCAGCACAGCGCGGGGTCGCGGGCGGAGCCGTCGTACCCGGCGAGGACGGTGACCGGGAGGCCGGCCGGGAGCGGGCGGGCGGCGCGCAGCGCGAGGACCTCGGCCGCCATGGCGGGGTACCGGGCGTTCTCCAGCAGCATCCCGCGCCAGACCCGGCCGGTGCGGTAGCAGCGGCGCACGAGGCGGGCATCGGCGGCGCCGCGGTACGGGGCGGGGGCGCCGTACGGGGCCGGAGCGACGTCGGATGCGGCCGGGGCGACGCCGAGCGGTGCCGGGGCGACGTCGTGCGGGGCCGCGCTGCCGCCGGAGGAGGTCCGGGCGCTGCCGTACGGGGCCGCGGTGCCGTGGGACGCGGCCGCTGTGCCGCCGAAGGAGGTCCCGGCGCCGGCGGGCGCCGCCGCGGTGCCCTCGTACGAAGCCAGGGCGACGTCGGACGCGGCCGCGGTGCCGTCGTACCGGGGCGGGGCGTCGCCGTACCGGCCACCCGCACCCGTGGCCCGTTCCGCGGCGCCGTCGTACGGGCCCACCGTGCCCAGTCGCAGCATCGCGCGCCGGGCCGCCGGGCCGAGGGCCGCCGGCAGGCCCGCTGCGGTGGCGAGGGCGCCCAGGGCCCGGGCGGCGGCGGTGCGCAGGGCCGGCAGAGGTGCGGCGGCCGCCCCGGCGACGCTGCCGTCGACCAGCAGCAGGGCGGCGGTGCGGCCGGGGTGCAGGCGGGCGAAGGCCTCGGCGTGGAACCCGGCGGCGGAGTGCCCGGCCACCGTGACCGGTCCCCGGTCGGAGAGGCCCAGGGCGTCCAGGACCGCGGCGATCCGGCGGGCCTCCCCCGCGGCCGTGGGCGGCGCGGCCGCGGGGCCGCTCAGTCCGTGCCCGGGACGGTCGAAGCGGACCACGGTCCGGTGCGGGGCCAGGAAGGGCACGACGGGGTCCCAGTCGTACCAGCCGAGGCCCAGCCCGGCGCTGAGCACCGCCACCGGCCCCGAGCCCTCGACCCGTACGTGCACCGGCACCCCGTCCACCCGCACGAAGCCGTCCCTTCCGGCCCCGGTCACCGAGCCGTCTCCCCCGCCACCCGTCACCAAGCCGTCCCTCCAGCACGCGGCACCGAGCCGTCTCCCACAACACCCGTCACGAAGCCGTCTCCCCCGCCGCCCGTCACGTCCGGCGCTCCTTGGCGACCGCCCAGGCCAGGGTGGCGAGCCAGACGGCCACGAGCAGCACCTGGAGGCGCTGTCCGGCCCCGAGGGACCAGGTCCCGCGCCCGGCGGTGAAGGCGGCGACGGCGCCCAGGGTCCAGACCGTGGCGAGGAGTTCGAGTACGACGAGGACCGGACCGGTACGGGCCACGGGCGACCACCACCGGTAGCGGCGCGCGGCGACGGTCAGGCAGATGATCCCGGCCAGGGCACCCGTCATGGCGAGGCTGCTGCTGACGGCGTGGGCCTGGTGGGTGGCCGGCACCAGGCCGGCGGTCTCGCGGGCCGCGCACTCGGGGTCGACGGTGGGCGCGCAGCTGAGGGGGAGCCAGGCGTCGGCGGCCGTGGCGGCGCCGAACAGGGTGAGGCCGGCCCAGCCGGCCAGGGCCCAGGGGCGGCGGGACTCGGGGTGGCGGACGGTACGCAGCAGGGCGAGGAGCGCCCCGGCCAGGACGAGCAGGCCGGCGGTGAAGTCGGTGGCGCGGAAGAGGCCTCCCATGGGCTGGTCCTGGGCGGCGAGTTCGCTGACGTAGGTCTGGACGGGGTCGAGGCCGGTGGAGAGGACGACTTCGAGGACCCAGGCGGTGTAGGCCGCAGCGCCGAGACCGAGGAGGGCGGCGACGGGCCGCGTACCGATTGTGGACATAGTGGGAGCAATCCTAAGAGCCGACGCCGCACCCTTACGTCACGCATACCCTCCGGGGGTAAGCTGCGCCGCATGACCGTCCGCCCCGCCCTCACCCGCGCGCTGCTGCTCGCGGGGCTGCTGCTGGGGCTGGTCACCATGCACACGCTCGGCCACCCGGCCCCGGCCCGTGCCGCCGCCGACGCCCCCACGGCTCCCGGTGCCGCGCATCCCGATCATGCCGGGCGCGGAATGCACGGCCGGCACGGGCAGTACGAGCAACCCCCCACCGCACCCGCCGGGGCCGCGAGGCCCGGCCACGAAGGGCACGGGGTCGCCGCGGCACCCACCGCCGCCGAGGCGCCGCACGCGAACGCCACGCACGCCACGCACGCCACGCACGCCACGCACACGAACGCCGCACACGCCGGCACCGATCCCACCGGCACCGCGCACACCGGTGGTGGCACCGGCGGGCTCGATCCGATGGCCGTGTGCCTGGCCGTACTCGGGGCACTGGTCCTGGTGGCGCTGGCCGGCGGGCATCCGCTCGCCCGGCGCGCCCGCCCTGCCCCGCACCCCGGCCGGACCGGCCGACGGTGGGCGGCGGGCAGGGCGCCGCCCTCCCGGACGGTGGTCCTGCGGGTATAGGACGGACCGGCACCAGACGCGTCCACCCCACACCCGCCACCCTCCACGAGGTGCACACCCATGCGCACGCCCACTTCCCTCACCCGACGCGCCCTGCTCGGCACCGGCGCGGCCCTCGCCGCCGGCACCGTCCTGTCCGCGTGCTCCACCGGCTCCGGCGAGAACGGCCACGGCGGCCACGCCATGCCGGGCTCGACCCCCGGCACCGCCGCCACCCCCGCCGGCTACGTCGCCCCGGACGGCCCCGAGGTCAGGGCCGCCGAGGCCGCCCGCCCCGACAGCGGCCGGGTCCGCGAGGTGCGGCTCACGGCCACCCCCGGCACCCTCGACCTCGGCGGCGGCCGCACCGTGTCCTCCTGGTCGTACGGCGACCGGCTGCCCGGCCAGGAGGTACGGGCCACCGCGGGCGACACCCTGGCACTCACCCTCGCCAACCACCTCCCGGAGGCCACCTCCCTCCACTGGCACGGGCTCGCCCTCCGCAACGACATGGACGGCGTGCCCGGCCTGACCCAGCGGGACATCGGGCCGGGCCGGTCCTTCCCGTACCGGTTCAAGCTCTCCCACCCGGGCACCTACTGGTTCCACCCGCACTCCGGCGTCCAGCAGGACCGGGGTCTGTACGCACCGCTGGTCGTCGAGGACCCGAAGGAGCCGCTGCGGTACGACGCGGAGTGGGTCGTCGTCCTCGACGACTGGCTGGACGGGGTCGACGGCTCCACCCCGGACGCCGTCCTCGCAGAACTGTCCAAGGGCATGCCGGGCCACGGCTCGGGCGGTACGGGCGGTACGGGCGGCCACGCCGGCCACGGCCCGGCAGGTCCGGGCGCCACCCCCGCCCGCACCCCGTCCCCCGCCCCCACCGGCCCGTCCCGCGTCCTCATGGGCGCCCGCAGCGACGCCCTGATGGGCGACGCGGGCGACGTCGCGTACCCCCACTACCTGGTCAACGGCCGGGTCGCGGAGGACCCGCAGACCTTCCGCGCCCGCCCCGGCGACCGCATCCGCCTCCGCATCGTCAACGCGGGCGGCGACACCGCCTTCCGGGTGGCTCTGGGCGGCCACGAGCTGACCGTCACGCACACCGACGGCTTCCCCGTCACCCACGCCCCGGCGGACGCCCTGCTCATCGGGATGGGCGAGCGGTACGACGTCCTCGTGACCGCCGGGGACGGGGTGTTCCCGCTGACGGCGGTGGCGGAGGGCAAGGGCGGCGCGGCCCTGGCGGTGCTGCGCACCGGCAGCGGCGCCACCCCCGCACCGGGCACCCGACCGGCCGAGCTGACCCGCCGCCTCGTGGCCGGCAAGGACCTCCGGGCCGCACCCTCGGCGGCCCTCGCCGAGCGCGCCCCGGACCGTACGGTCAAGATCCGGCTCACGGGCGGCATGGCGGCGTACGACTGGGCCTTCGACGGCAGGCCGTACACCCCCGACCAGCGGCACCCGGTCGAGGCCGGCGAGCGCGTCCGGCTGGTCTTCGCCAACTCCACGTCCATGTGGCACCCGCTGCACCTGCACGGGCACACCTTCGCGCTCGGCGGCGTCCGGGGCGGGGCGCGCAAGGACACGGCGCTGATCCTGCCGAACGGCACGCTGGTCGCGGACTTCGAGGCGGACAACCCCGGCTTGTGGATGATCCACTGCCACAACGTCTACCACGCGGAGGCGGGCATGATGACGGTCCTCGGCTACCGCCGCTGACCTGAGGGAACACCCGCCGGCGCGCCCCCGCGCCGAAGCCCGTCCGGGGCCCGGAAGGACCCCCGGACGGGCTTCGGACGGGCTTCGGACGGACCTCGGACGGCTCCCGGTAGGCCCCCCGAACGCAGACTCCGCCACCCCCACCCAGGACATCGCGTCAGAAAGACGATTACACTGGCGGCGTGCCTCAACTTCGCCTCGCTCTGAATCAGATCGACTCGCACGTCGGCGACATCGCCGCCAACGCCGAGGCGGTCGTGCACTGGACCCGGCACTCCGCCGAGCAGGGCGCCCACCTGGTGGCGTTCCCCGAGATGGTGTTGACCGGCTACCCCGTCGAGGACCTCGCGCTGCGCGGGTCCTTCGTGGACGCCTCCCGCCGCGCCCTGCGCGACCTGGCCGCCCGGCTGGCGGCCGAGGGCTTCGGGGAACTGCCCGTGGTGGTCGGCTACCTGGACCGCTCCGAGCACGCGGCCCGCTACGGCCAGCCCGCCGGCTCCCCGCAGAACGCGGCCGCCGTGCTCCACCGCGGCGGCGTCGCCCTGCGCTTCGCCAAGCACCACCTCCCCAACTACGGCGTCTTCGACGAGTTCCGCTACTTCGTGCCGGGCGACACCCTGCCGGTGGTCCGGGTGCACGGCGTCGACGTGGCGCTCGCGATCTGCGAGGACCTCTGGCAGGAGGGCGGCCGGGTCCCGGCCACCCGGTCCGCCGGGGCCGGGCTGCTGATCTCCGTCAACGCCTCCCCGTACGAGCGCAACAAGGACGACGTCCGCCTCGAACTGGTCCGCAAGCGCGCCCAGGAGGCCGGCTGCACCCTCGCCTACCTGGCGATGACCGGCGGTCAGGACGAGCTGGTCTTCGACGGCGACTCGATCGTCGTGGACCGTAACGGCGAGGTCGTCGCCCGCGCCCCGCAGTTCACCGAGGGCTGCGTCCTGGTGGACCTCGACCTCCCGGCTGCGGCCGCCGAGCCCGTCGAGGGCACGGTGGACGACGGCCTGCGGATCGACCGCGTGGTCCTCTCCGAGGAGCCGGTGCCGGCCTACGCGCCCGAGGTGACGGGCGGCTACGCGGACCGCCTGGAGGACGACGAGGAGGTCTACTCGGCGCTGGTCGTCGGCCTGCGCGCGTACGTCCGGAAGAACGGTTTCCGCTCGGTCCTGATCGGGCTGTCCGGCGGCATCGACTCCGCGCTGGTCGCCGCGGTCGCCTGCGACGCGGTGGGCGCGGCCAACGTGTACGGCATCTCCATGCCGTCCAAGTACAGCTCGGACCACTCCAGGGGCGACGCGGCGGACCTGGCGCGCCGCACCGGCCTCAACTTCCGCACCGTGCCGATCGAGCCGATGTTCGACGCGTACATGGGCTCGCTCGGGCTCACCGGCCTGGCCGAGGAGAACCTCCAGTCCCGGCTGCGCGGCACGATGCTGATGGCCGTCTCCAACCAGGAGGGCCACCTCGTCCTCGCGCCGGGCAACAAGTCGGAGCTGGCGGTGGGGTATTCGACGCTGTACGGCGACTCGGTCGGCGCGTACGGGCCCATCAAGGACGTCTACAAGTCGGACGTCTTCCGCCTCGCGCGCTGGCGCAACAGGGCCGCGGAGGAGCGCGGGCAGGTGCCCCCCATCCCCGAGAACTCCATCGTGAAGCCGCCGAGCGCCGAACTGCGCCCGGGCCAGGTCGACACGGACTCGCTGCCGGACTACGAGGTGCTGGACGCGGTGCTCGCCCTGTACGTGGACCGCGACCAGGGCATGGAGCAGATCGTGGCCGCCGGCTACGACCCGGAGCTGGTCGCCCGGACGCTGCGGATGGTGGACACGGCGGAGTACAAGCGCCGCCAGTACCCGCCGGGCACCAAGATCTCCGCGAAGGGCTTCGGCAAGGACCGCCGCCTCCCGATCACCAACGGCTGGCGCGAACGCGCCTGAGCCCGCCACCGGCCGGGAGGAGTACGGGGTTCCCCGATCCCCCTCCCGGCCGGTCCCGGGCCGCGGCCCCCGGCTCAGACGGTCAGGCGGGCCGCCACCGGGAGGTGGTCGCTGCCGGTGGCCTGGAGGGTCCAGGAGGCCTCCGGCTTGATGCCGCGGACCATGATCTGGTCGATGCGGGCCATCGGGAAGTCCGCCGGCCAGCTGAAGCCGAAGCCGTCGCCCGCCGCACCCTGGGTCGAGCGCATCTGGGAGGTGATCGGGGACAGCGCCCGGTCGTTCATGGTGCCGTTGAGGTCACCGAGCAGCACCACCTTGTCCAGGGGCTCCGCGGCCAGGGCGTGGCCGAGGGCGTCGGCGCTGTTGTCGCGCTGGTTGGCGGTGAAGCCGGCCCGCAGCTTGACCCGGACGGACGGCAGGTGGGCGACGTACACGCCGACCGGGCCGTG
This sequence comes from Streptomyces sp. NPDC101132, assembly GCF_044759225.1. NCBI lineage: Bacteria > Bacillati > Actinomycetota > Actinomycetes > Kitasatosporales > Streptomycetaceae > Streptomyces > Streptomyces sp. NPDC101132. The sequence continues at coordinate 113,543 of NZ_JBIVYX010000003.1, read as the reverse complement.
CGAGGTTTCCGCGGTGGTGCGCATCGCCCGCGTCCAGCCCATCTTTATGTCCACCGGCGCGGTGTTGCCGAGCGGGTACTTGCTCCACACCCCGACCGTGCCCTCGACCGCGTGGTACTTGTACGTCTTCGCCAGCTCGCGGGAGTACACGGGGACGGCGCTCGCCTTGAGCTCGGTGAGGGCCAGGATGTCGGCGCCGGAGGCGGCGATCTTGGCGGCGGTGCCGTGCTGGTCGGGGTTGTCGGCGTCGACGTTGTGGGTGGCGACCGTCAGGTTGCCGCCGGCGCCGGACTTGTCGGTGATCAGGCCGCCGAAGAGGTTGACCCAGACCGCGGCCGTCAGCGCTATGGCGATCAGCGCGGTCGCCGACACCCGCCACACGGCGATGACCAGCAGCACCGGCACGAACAGGCCGAGCCAGGGCAGGAAGGTCTCGATGAGGCTGCCGGTGTTGCCGACGCTGTTGGGGAGCTCCGCGTGGAAGATCATCACCAGGGACAGCACGACGGCGAAGGCCGCGGTGACGATGCCGCGCCGCCAGATCCCGGGGTCCCTGCGCAGTCCGGCCCAGCGGCGCCGGAACCGGGACCCGGTGCGCTCGTCCTCCGCGCCGCCGTTCCCCGTCTCCGCCATGTACGCCTGTGCCATGCCACTGCCCTCACTGCCTTGCTCGCGCACCGTCCCCGCCCCTTGACCCTAGGCGATGATCGGCTGCTTCCGTGCCGTCCGGGGACGGCCGTACGGGCACGAGGACGACGATCGAAGGGACGAGCGTTGCACTTGTAGCGAAACGCTCACATTCGCGGTGGCCGGTCATCCGTCCGGGCGGTCCGCGGTAAACGTGATCAGGCAGACAGCCGGGCCGCGTGCGCTCCACTTCCGGTCCGGCCCGGCGTGATGCCACCATGGGGAGTGAGTCCGGGGACGCCGTGAGGGCGCCACGAGATGACACAAGGAGTCGTTGCGATGACGCACGCCGTTTCGCCTGCCCGTGAGACCTCCCTGTACGGAGGGAAGGGCAACCGCCGCATCACCGTCCGTGATCTGACCGCCGCCAAGGAGCGGGGCGAGAAGTGGCCCATGCTCACGGCCTACGACGCGATGACCGCCTCGGTGTTCGACGAGGCCGGGATCCCCGTGATGCTCGTGGGTGACTCCATGGGCAACTGTCACCTCGGTTACGACACCACCGTGCCGGTCACCATGGACGAGATGACGCTGCTCTCCGCGGCCGTCGTGCGCGGCACCAGGCGCGCCCTGATCGTCGGCGACCTGCCCTTCGGCTCGTACCAGGAAGGTGCCGTGCAGGCCCTGCGCAGCGCCACCCGCCTCGTGAAGGAGGCCGGCGTGCACGCGGTGAAGCTGGAGGGCGGCGAGCGCTCGCTGCGCCAGACCGAGCTGATCGTGCAGTCCGGCATCCCGGTCATGTCCCACCTGGGCCTGACCCCGCAGTCCGTGAACGCCATGGGCTACCGCGTCCAGGGCCGTACGGACGAGGCCGCGCACCAGCTGCTGCGCGACGCCAAGGCCGCGCAGGACGCCGGCGCCTTCGCGGTGGTCCTGGAGCTGGTGCCGGCCGAGCTGGCCGCCGAGGTGACGCGCTCGCTGCACATCCCGACCGTCGGCATCGGCGCGGGCTCGGACTGCGACGCGCAGGTGCTGGTGTGGACCGACATGATGGGCCTGACCGGCGGGAAGATGCCGAAGTTCGTCAAGCAGTACGCGAACCTGCGGCAGACCATGGGGGACGCGGCCAGGGCGTTCGCCGAGGACGTGGTGGGCGGCACGTTCCCGCAGGAGGAGCACTCCTTCCACTGAGCCGCCGGGCCGCGTGACCGCGTGAGCCGCGTGACCGCGTGAGCCGCGTGACCGCGTGCCGAGTGACCGAGTGACCGGATGCCCGCCGGCACGGACGCCCCGTGCCGGCGGGCTTCGGCGTTCCCGGGCGCGGAGGCGGCGGGGCCCGCGGCCGGACCGCCGTCGGGCCCTCGGCGAAACCGTCGGGGAACGTCGCGGTCGCGGAACGTCGCGGAACGTCGGCGGAACGTCGGCGTCCGGACCCTCCCCAGTCCCGCTCCCTCCCCCGGTCCCGCCTCCTGTCGGCGACCTGTCGGTGCGTTGTCGGTGGCGGCTGGTCCCATGGTCCGCATGACGCGAATCGACAAGAACCCCGGAAGCGGCCCCAACGCCGTCGAGGTGCGGGGGCTGGTCAAGCACTACGGCGAGACGAAGGCGCTCGACGGAGTCGACCTGGACGTGCGCGAGGGCACCGTCCTCGGCGTGCTCGGCCCCAACGGCGCCGGCAAGACCACCCTGGTGCGCTGCCTGTCCACCCTGATCGTCCCGGACGCCGGCACGGCCACCGTGGCCGGCTTCGACGTGGTCCGCCAGCCCCGCCAGCTGCGCCGCACCATCGGCCTGACCGGCCAGTACGCCTCGGTCGACGAGAGGCTGTCCGGCTGGGAGAACCTCTACATGATCGGGCGCCTGCTCGACCTGTCCCGCAAGGACGCCCGCCGCAGGGCGGACGAGATGCTGGAGCGGTTCTCGCTGGCGGACGCGGCCAAGAAGGTCGCCGGGCTGTACTCCGGCGGCATGCGCCGCCGTCTGGACCTCGCGGCCTCCCTCATCGGGAACCCGGCCGTGATCTACCTGGACGAGCCCACCACCGGCCTGGACCCGCGCACCCGCAACGAGGTGTGGGACGAGGTGCAGCGCCTGGTGGCCGAGGGCGCGACCGTCCTGCTCACCACCCAGTACATGGAGGAGGCCGAGCAGCTGGCGAGCGAGCTGACGGTCATCGACCGCGGCAAGGTCATCGCCAACGGCAAGGTCGACGAGCTGAAGGCCCGCGTCGGCGGCCGCACCCTGCGGATCCGCCCGGCCGACCCGGCGGACCTGCCCGGCATGGCCCGGTCGCTGGCCGAGGCGGGCCTCGACGGCCTCGCCGGCTCGCAGGCGGTGCCGGACGAGGGCGTGCTGCTGGTCCCGATCCTGAGCGACGAGCAGCTGACCGCCGTGGTCGGGCTGCTGGCGGCCCGCGGCTACGGGATCGCCGACCTGGGCACGTACCTGCCCAGCCTGGACGAGGTGTTCCTCTCCATCACCGGCCACAAGCCCCTGTCCGTGGACGGCTCCGCGGACTCCGTCCCCACCGGCACGACCGAGGAGGTCGCGGCATGAGCACGACGACTACCGCTCCGGCCCGCGACGCGGCCCCCGGCGCCCCCTCCCCCGCCGCGTCCACGGCCGCCGACAGCCGGATCGGGCTGCGCGGGAACCTGCGGCACATCGGCGCCCTGGCGCGCCGCAACGCCCTCCAGATCAAGGCGAACCCGGAGTCGATCTTCGAGGTCGTCCTGATGCCGATCGTCTTCATCCTGCTCTTCGTCTACGTCTTCGGCGGCGCGATCGCGGGCAAGGGCAACCAGGACGCGTACGTCAACTACCTGGTGCCCGGCATGATGGCGATGATGGGCCTGAACATCGCCATGGCCGTCGGCACGGGCGTGAACGAGGACTTCCAGAAGGGCGTGATGGACCGGTTCCGGTCCATGCCGATCGCCCGCTCCTCGGTCCTCATCGCCAAGATCGTGGTCGAGATCGGCCGGATGCTGGTGGCCACCGCCATCCTGCTCGGCATGGGCTTCCTGCTGGGCCTGGACATCAAGACCTCGGTGCTCGACCTGTTCGCCGCCGTCGGCCTCTCGATGGTCTTCGGCGCCTCGCTGATGTGGATCTTCATCCTGCTCGGTCTGACCATGAAGACGGCGCAGGCCGTCCAGGGGGTCGCGATGCTCGTCCTGATGCCGCTCCAGTTCGGCAGCTCGATCTTCAGCCCGCCGTCCTCGATGCCCGGCTGGCTGCAGTCCTTCACCGACTACAACCCGCTGTCCAACCTGGCCGACGCGGCCCGCAACCTCATCAACGGCGGCCCGGTCGCCCACTCGGTGTGGATGACGCTGGGCTGGGCCGTGGTGATCACCGCGGTCACGGCTCCGCTGGCGGTCGCGAAGTTCCGCAGGAAGACCTGATCCGGACCGGCACCCGGTCCCGGGGGAAGGACCTGGTCCGGCATCCGGATCGCGTCCCGAAGGCCGGATCAGACGAGGGCGGCGGCCTCCTCCAGGGTGAGGCCGCCGCCTTCGGCGTACGCCGCCTCGTACGCGGCGTCGCCCAGCGCGGCCCGCGCGTTGGCGGCCGCCCAGTCCCTGCCCTCCCGCTCCATCAGGGGCGCGAAGTGCCCGGGAGGCAGCAGCCCCTGGTAGGCGCCCAGCAGCCGGGCGGCCCGGAGGGCGTTCGCCTCGCCGCCCTGGCCGGCCAGCGCGCCCGCGGCCGTCATCAGGTACACGGCCCCCATCTGCGGGGCCACCATCCGCGTCAACGGGTCCGCCGCCTTCTCCAGGGAATCGCGGATCCGGATCAGGGCGGCGTCGTACGCGCCCTCGACGTTGTCGAGCCAGGCCAGTACGCCGAGCACGATGCCGTCGAAGACCGCGTAGGCGCCGTACGCGAACTCCTCGCGCAGCTGCTCCAGCTGCGCCCGGGCTTCGGCGTGCCGGCCGGTGCGCCCGAGCAGCATCGCCAGGAAGATCCGGGCGGCGGGGATCGCCTCGTTGCCGGTGCACTGCCCACGGGCCGCGATCTCGGTGAGGATCTTCTCGGCCTCCGGAGCGTCCGGCCCGTCCGGTTCCTCGGCCAGTACGCCGGCCAGGCGGACCCGCAGCAACGCCACCTGGGCGTCGGCGCCGAGCCGGTGCGCGTACTCCACGGCGGCCCGGAAGTCCCGGGCGGCCTCGGCGAACGCGCCGCGCCGCTCGTGCGCCTCGCCGCGGGCGGACAGCGCCTCGGCGGCACCCCAGTCGTCCCCCAGCTCGGTGTAGATCCGCAGGCTCTCCTCGGCGTCGACGGAGGCCTCCCCGGCCCAGTCGGCCCGGTTGGCACGGATGTTGGCCCGCAGCTGGAGGATGTTGGCCAGCTCCCAGCGGTAGCCGTGCCGGCGGCAGGTGTCCACCGTCTCGTCGATCACGCCGCGCAGCCGCTCGGGGTCCCCGGCGAGCATCACCGCGTACACCCAGAGGGAGCCCGGGGTCCAGCAGGTCTGCGGCAGTCCGGGCCGGTAGGTGGCGACCACGGCCTCGACCAGCGCCCGGGCGGCGGGCGCGTGCCAGGACTCGTAGTTCTGGTCGCGGGAGGCCAGCTGCATCAGCCGCACCCCGCGGCGCGCCTCGGCCAGCAGCTCGCCGGTGAACGGCGGCGCCACCTCGACCACCCTCTGGTGGACGGGCTGCGCGGGGACGACCGGGGTGCCGAACGCCTCGGGGCCCAGGGCGATCGTGGCCTCGGTCCAGTGCCGGGTCTCGGCCCGCAGGTCCCGCATCTGCCAGTACCAGGCGAGGGAGTGGAGCAGGCTGAGGCACTCGTGCTCGTCGCGGCCGGCGACGGCGCGGCGCAGGGCGGTGCGCAGGTTCTCGTACTCGGCGGAGAGCAGCGCGAGGGCGGCGCGCTGGCCGGGTCCGCGGAGCCGGACGTCGGCGGCGCGGGCCAGTTCGCGGTAGTGGACGAGGTGGCGGCGCTCGGTGGCGGCGCGGTCGCCGTCGGCCTCGGCGAGGCGCTCGGCGGCGTACTCGGCGACGGTCTCCAGGAGGCGGTAGCGCATCTCTCCGGTGCCGGTGCCGGCGGCGACGACCAGGGACTTGTCGACGAGGGAGCCGACGAGGTCGGGCACGTCGAGGGGGTCCAGGCCGCCGGGCGCTCCCGGGCCGCCGGCGGTACCGGCCGGAGTGCGGGCCCCGCCCGGGGAGCCGGTCCCGCCCGGGGAGCCGGTCCCGCCCGGGGAGCCGGCCTCGGCGCCCGGCCCGGCGTCGGCGCAGACCGCCTCGGCGGCCGCCAGGTCGCAGCCGCCGGCGAAGACCGACATGCGGCGCAGGACCGCGCGTTCGGGGGCGTCGAGGAGGTCCCAGGACCAGTCGACCACGGCCCGCAGGGTCTGCTGGCGGGGCAGGACGGTGCGGGCGCCGCTGGTGAGGAGGCGGAAGCGGTCGTCGAGCCGGTCGGCGATCTGGCGGGGGGTCAGCAGGCGCAGCCGGGCGGCGGCCAGCTCGATGGCGAGCGGCAGTCCGTCGAGCCGGCGGCAGATCTCGGCGGCGGCCTCGGGGTCCTCGTCCGGGGTGAACCCGGGGCGGGCGGCGGCGCCGCGGTCGGCGAGCAGCCGCAGGGCCATGGGGTCGGGCAGCGGTTCGACCGGACGCAGGCTCTCGCCGGGCACGCCGAGGGGCTCCCGGCTGGTGGCGAGGACCTGTACGCCGGGACAGTGGGCCAGCAGGTGCTCGGCGAGGCGCGCGGCGGCGTCGATCACGTGCTCGCAGTTGTCGAGGAGGAGCAGCAGCCGGCGGCGGCCGCAGTGCTCGACGAGCCGGGCGAGGGGGTCGTCGCCCAGCCGGTCGGTCATGGCGCGCAGTTCCTCCGCGGCCGCGCCGCGCAGCTTGGTCTCCCGGGCGCCGAGGGCGGAGAGCACGGCCTCGGGGACGTCCTCGGGGTCGTCGACGGGGGCGAGTTCGGCCAGCCAGACGCCGTCGGGCCAGCGGTCGCCGATGCCTGCGGTCTCGGCGGCCTCCTGGGAGAGCCGGGTCTTGCCGGCGCCGCCGGGGCCGAGCAGCGTCACCAGCCGGGCCCGCGTCAGGTCCTCGCCGATGACCCGGATGTCCTCGTCCCGCCCGACGAAGGTGGTCAGCCGGGCCCGCAGGTTCCCGGGCACCCGGATGCGCCGGTCCCCGGCGGGGCCCTCGGGGCGGCGCGCGCCGTCCGCGGAGCTCGGGGCGTACGGGCCGTCCGCGGCGTTCCGGCCGTACGGGCCGTCGGCCGGGGCCGCACCCGGGGCCGCCGGGGCGGGGTGGCCGTACCGCCCCGCCGTGGCCGCCCCCGTGGGCCGGCCGCCCCCGGCCGGGGGCTCCCCCGGGCCGGGGTTCAGGAGTTCGGCGTGCAGGGCGCGCAGGGCGGGGCCCGGGTCGGTGCCGAGGCGGTCGGAGAGGTCCTCGCGTACGGACTCGTAGGCGGCCAGGGCCTCGGCGGGGCGGCCCGCGTCGCGCAGCGCCCGGATGCGCAGGGCCTGGAGCGGCTCGTCCAGCGGGTGGTCGGCGCAGAGGGCGGTGAGGTCCGGCAGCGACCGCTCGGCCTGGCCGAGGGCGAGGGCCGCCGCGAAGGCGCCCCGGCGCGCGTCGAGCCGTACGGCCTCCCAGCGGGCGGCCTCGGCGGAGCGGTCCGGCAGGTCGGCCAGGGCGGGCCCCCGCCACAGGGCGAGCGCCCGGTCGTAGAGTGCGGCGGCCTCGGCGGGGCCGCCCGCGGTGCCGGCTCGGGTCACCAGCTGCTCGAAGCGGTAGAGGTCGACGTCCTCCCGCGCGGCGTCGAGGCGGTAGCCGCCGGCCGCCGAGCCGACGGCCGCGTGCCCGAGCGTCCGCCGCAGCCGGCCCACGAGGGCCTGGAGGGCGCCGAGGGCGTCGGCCGGCGGGTCGCCGTCCCACACCTCGGCCACCAGCGTGCCCGCGGCCACCGTGCGCCCGGGCCGCAGCGCCAGCGCCGTGAGCAGCGCCCGCAGCCGCGCGCCGCCGACCGCGACGGCCGTTCCGTCGTCTTTGACCACCTGTGTGGTGCCGAGAATCGCGTAGCGCACCCGCCCATTCTCCCTGCCGTCCCGGCCGGCGGGGGAACCCGGTACGGTCGGACCCGCCCGTCCCGCCGAACGAGGAGCCGCATGGCCACGCCGATCCGCCGCAGCAGCCGGAGCGACCGACGGGTGAGTCCCGTCTTCCTCGGGATCGTGGCCGTCATGGCGGTCACCGGGTGGGCGGTGTGGACGGAGTTCGCGGCCAGCACCGGCTTCGCCGTCTTCCTCTTCGTCACCTCGGCCTGGGTGGTCTCGCTCTGCCTGCACGAGTACGCCCACGCGCGCACCGCCCTGCACGGCGGGGACATCTCCGTGGGCGCCAAGGGCTATCTGACGCTGAATCCGCTGAAGTACACGCACGCGCTGCTGAGCATCGTGCTGCCGGTGGTGTTCGTGATCATGGGCGGCATCGGCCTGCCCGGCGGCGCGGTCTTCATCGAGCGGGGCCGGATCCGGGGCCGCTGGAAGCACAGCCTGATCTCGGCGGCGGGGCCGCTGACGAACGCGCTGTTCGCGGTGGTGTGCACGGCGCCGTTCTGGCTGAACGCGCTGGACGGGGTGCCGTACGGCTTCCGGTACGCGCTGGGCTTCCTGGCCCTGCTCCAGGTGACCGCCGCGATCCTGAACGCGCTGCCGGTGCCGGGGCTCGACGGGTACGGGGTGGTGGAGCCCTGGCTGTCGTACACGGTCCGCCGGCAGGTCGAGCCGTTCGCGCCCTTCGGGCTGCTGGCGGTGTTCGTGCTGCTGCTGGTGCCGGAGGTGAACACGCTGTTCTTCGACGCGATCGACGCGGTGCTGCGGGGGCTGGGCGTGTCGGGCTTCGAGACGGCCTGCGGCCAGGACCTCTACCGCTTCTGGCAGGACACCAACCCGCTCTGCGAGCCGGGCGCCGTACGCCTGGGGGCCTGAGCCCCGCCGCACGCGGCCTGGTCCTGCGGTCCGGCCGGCCCTGCCCGGCCGCGGCGCCGGGCCCGGGCCGCCACGCCCTACTGCTGCTTGGCGGCCTTCGCCTTGCGGAGGTGGAACCAGGCGATGTTGGAGGAGACGCCCGCGAGCAGCACCCAGATGATCCCGAGGTAGTCGCCGTTGACGAAGGCGACCACGGCAGCGGCGGTGGCGAGGACGCAGACGACGAGGGCGAACAGGGCGAGGCGGGGCATGGGGTGTGGCTCCTAGCGGGCGGTCCGGGTCGGGTCGTGCCCGACCAGTGTCCCCCATGCCCCGCAGTGGTCCCGTAAAGAAGCCGCGGGACCGGTGCCGGGTCAGACGTCGGTGACGCGCAGCCCGGCGTGGGCCTTGTAGCGGCGGTTCACCGAGATCAGGTTGGCGACCAGCGCCTCGACCTGATGGGCGTTGCGCAGCCGGCCGGAGAAGACGCCGCGCATGCCGGGGATCCGGGCGGCCAGGGCCTGGACGAGGTCGGTGTCGGCGCGGGACTCGCCGAGGACCATCACGTCGGTGTCGATCTCCTCGACGGACTCGTCCTGGAGGAGCACGGCGGAGAGGTGGTGGAAGGCGGCGGTGACGCGCGACTCCGGCAGGAGCGCGGCGGCCTGCTCGGCGGCGCTGCCCTCCTCGGGCTTGAGGGCGTACGCGCCCTTCTTGTCGAAGCCGAGCGGGTTCACGCAGTCGACCACGAGCTTGCCCGCGAGGTCCGCGCGCAGCGCCTCCAGGGTCTTGGCGTGGCCCTCCCACGGCACGGCGATGATCACGACGTCGCTGCGGCGGGCGCACTCGGCGTTGTCGGCGCCCTCGATGCCGAGGCCGAGTTCCGCCGCCGCGGCCTCGGCGCGCTCCGCGGCGCGGGACCCGATGATCACCTTCTGGCCGGCCCGGGCGAACCGGTAGGCGAGGCCGCGGCCCTGGTCGCCGGTGCCGCCGAGGACGCCGATGACCAGGCCGGAGACGTCGGGGAGGTCCCAGGGGTCCTTGGCGGGGGCCTTCGCGGGAGCCTGTCCCGCGCCGGCCTGAGCACTCTCAGTGGAAGTCATGGGCCGACCTTACTGGTGCTGCGAACGGGTGAGGAGGCGACGACCGCTCCCGTCCGGCCGTCCGGTGCGGCAGGATGCCCGTCCATGGATGCCGTACGTGTCGCGCTGCTGCGCGAGGTCCTCGCCGGGACCGAGTGGCCGGGCGCCGCCCGGCGGTTCGCCGTGGCCCTGAGGACCGCGGTCGTCCCGTCCGGCGGCGGGCTGCTGCTGGTGGGCACGGAGACGTACGAGCCCTGGCACCTGGCGGCGCACCTGGTGGACGAGGCGGCCTGGTCGGGGCTGCCCGAGCTGGCGCCGACGCTGGTCCGGCACCGGGTGCAGCCGGGCGAGCCGCCGCACCTCTCGGTGGGGCTGGGCCGGCTGGAGGCGGCCGGCCGCGGCGAGACGCTGCTGGTGGTGGCGCCGGAGGAGCCGGGCGAGGGGCTGCTGGAGCGGGTGCACGACGCGCGCCGGGGCGGGGCGACCGTACTGTCCCTGGACGGCGGGGACCGGGAGCTGGGGGCGCTGGCGCACGACGCGCTGTCCGTGCCGCCGGCGGCGGGGCTCGACCTGGACACCGTCCAGCACCTGGTCAGCGCGGCGGCCGGGGAGAACAGCCTGCCGGTGCAGCGCACGCCGCGGCGCTTCCGGGACCGGCTGGCACGCGTGGCGGACCAGCTGACGGCACCGCCGCCGAGCCGCTGGTAGCGGCCCGCGGCCCCGGCTGCCCGGGCGGGCGTGCCGGAGCCGGGGTGCCGCGGGCCCGCTCCGAAGGGTGTCGGCCCGGGTCAGGTCGCGGTGCCCTCTTCGTCCTCCCGCGACCTGTCGTTCCACTTCGGGTCGGTCTGCCACTCCAGGTTGCGCTCCTGCGCGGTCTCCATGGCGTGCGCCGCCTCCTCGGGGGTGGCGTACGGGCCGAAGCGGTCCTTCGCGGGGCACTCGGGCCCCTCCTCGACCTTCTTGTGGACGAGGCAGTAGTACCACTCGCCGGGCTTGCCCACCTGGCGCTTCTTGAACAGGGCCATCTGCGGCTCCTCTCTCTGCCGCCATGCTGCCCGATCCCCGCTGGATACACTCGCTTGCATGTCTGGCCAGTCGCTGCTCGTCCCAGGGGAGCTCTCTCCCACCCGTTCCGTCCCCGGCAACATCCGGCGCCCCGAGTACGTGGGCAAGCCCGCGCCGAAGCCCTACAAGGGACCGGAGGTGCAGACCGCCGAAACGATCGAGCTGATGCGCATCGCCGGCCGCATCGCCGCGCAGGCGATGGGCGAGGCCGCGAAGCTGATCAAGCCCGGGGTCACCACCGACGAGCTCGACAGGGTGGCGCACGAGTACATGTGCGACCACGGCGCCTACCCCTCGACGCTGGGCTACCGCGGCTTCCCGAAGTCGCTGTGCACCTCGGTGAACGAGGTCATCTGCCACGGCATCCCGGACTCGACCGTCCTCCGGGACGGCGACATCGTGAACCTCGACGTGACGGCGTACATCGGCGGCGTGCACGGCGACAACAACGCCACCTACCTGTGCGGCGAGGTGGACGAGGAGTCGCGGCTGCTGGTCGAGCGCACCCGCGAGTCGCTGGAGCGCGCCATCAAGGCCGTGAAGCCGGGCCGCCAGATCAACATCATCGGCCGGGTCATCGAGTCGTACGCCAAGCGCTTCGGCTACGGCGTGGTCCGCGACTTCACCGGCCACGGCATCAACTCGTCGTTCCACTCGGGCCTGATCATCCCGCACTACGACAGCCCGCACGCCACCACCGTGATCCAGCCCGGCATGACCTTCACGATCGAGCCGATGCTCACGCTGGGCACCCACGAGTACGACATGTGGGAGGACGGCTGGACCGTGGTGACGAAGGACCGCAAGCGGACCGCGCAGTTCGAGCACACGCTGGTGGTCACGGCGACCGGTGCGGAGATCCTCACGCTGCCGTAGCGCCCGCCGGCGGACGGCCGGGAAGGGGCCGGGCGGGGGCGCTGCTCCCGCCCGGCCCTCCTACGGCTCCACGGGGGCGAAGCGGACCCGGCCGCCGATCTCGACCGTGCCGTCGGGGCCGGGGGCGGTGAGGATCTGGGAGCCCCTGCCCTGTGTGATGTTCAGGGCGCGGTTGAGCTGGGCGGTCAGCAGGAGCGCCGCCGAGCCGGTGGCCTCGTCCTCCACGATGACGCCGTCGGGGCGGCGCGGGAAGCCGCGGGCGCGGACGCGGCCGGCCGCCTCGTCCTCCCAGGCCCACGCGTACAGCCAGCCCTCGCCGGGCGGCGGGCTCGGCAGGGCCTCGACCTCGTCGACGGTGGCGAACTGCTGCGTCCGCTTGCCCTCGACCCACTCGGGGCGGGCGGTGATCCAGGTGAACTCGCCGTCGTCGCGGGCCCAGACCTCCCCGACGGGCGGGTTGAGCAGTTCGACGTCGAGCAGCCAGGCGAGTCCGACCAGCGGGTGCCCGGCGAAGGACATCCGCACCCCGGGGGTCCAGATGTCGACGACGCCGCGCTCGGGGTCGTCCACGAAGACCGTCTCGCTGTAGCCGAGCTCGGCGGCCAGGGCCTGCCGGGAGGCGGCGTCGGGATGGCGGCGGCCGTCGCGGACCACGCCGAGCGCGTTGCCGTGGCGCCCGTCGGCCGCGCAGAACACCTTGAGCACGTCGAGATCGTTCACGCGGGCATTGAAGCACGGAGACACCGGGCCACCAGGGGGTCCATCGCGGAACCTTTGCCTCCGGCAGACCGGCGCAGGGGGACGCCGGCGGACGCAGAGGGACGTCGGCGGACGTCGGCGGACGGCGGCGGACGGGTTGCCGGATCGTGATCTGGCCGGGGGCGTTCCGGCGTACGGAACGGTAACCCCCGCGACCCCGGCCGCTTGACCCTCCCTTTACCTCTCGATGGGGCCCTCGTGGAGCGGCCGTGACGGCCCCGTGTCCGGGCCACGCGGGTGTTAGCCGAATCACTGGACGGGTGGGTATGGGTGAGGTAAGCCTCGGTTAAGTTAGGTCCGCCTCATCGGCCTGCCTCACCCCGAGGCGGTCCCCTGACCCCCGCCTGGAGCCCGCATGCGACCCGTCCGCTTCTCCGTCGTCACCGCTGCCGCCGCCGCGGCCGCCCTGACCGCCGTCACCGGCTGCGCCGAGAAGAGCGACGCGAAAGGCGAGGGCGGCATCAGCGTGACCGCGACCGACACCGCGTGCGAGGTCTCCAAGAAGGAGTTCCCCGCGGGCAAGGTCGTCCTGGAGGTCGAGAACAAGGGCTCCAAGGTCACCGAGGTCTACGTCCTCTTCCCGGACGACCGGATCGTCACCGAGCGCGAGAACATCGGCCCCGGCACCAAGGCCACCATCACCGCCGAGATCAAGGCCGGCGACTACGCCATCGCCTGCAAGCCCGGCATGAAGGGCGACGGCATCCGCCAGGCCGTGAAGGCCACCGGCAAGGGCGCCACCGCCGTCAAGCGCAGCCCCGAGCTGGACGCGGCCGTGGCCGAGTACCGCAAGTGGGTCCAGCAGCAGGCCGACGAGACCCTCCCGAAGGTCAAGGTCTTCACCGACGCCGTCAAGGCCGGCGACATCGAGGCCGCCAAGAAGGCGTACGCCGACTCCCGCATCGGCTGGGAGCGCACCGAGCCCGTGGCCGAGTCCTTCGGCGACATCGACCCGAAGGTCGACGTCCGCGAGGACGGCCTGGAGGCCGGCCAGGAGTGGACCGGCTGGCACAAGCTGGAGAAGGCCCTCTGGGCCGACAAGAAGATCGGCGACGCCGAGAAGAAGCTGGCCGACACCCTGGTCGCGGACCTGACCGACTGGCAGAAGCGCGTCGGCAAGGCCGAGATCACCCCCACCTCGATGGCCAACGGCGCCAAGGAGCTCCTCGACGAGGTCGCCTCCGGCAAGGTCACGGGCGAGGAGGAGCGCTACAGCCACACCGACCTGGTCGACTTCAAGGCCAACGTCGAGGGCGCCCAGAAGTCGTACGAGCTGCTCAAGCCGGTCGCCGCCAAGAACGACCCGGCGCTCGCCGCCGAGCTGGACAAGCAGTTCGCCGCGATGAACACGCTGCTCGACAAGTACCGCGCGGACAAGAACAGCTACGTCTTCGTCTCGTACGACACGGTCGGCAAGGACCAGCGCAAGGAGCTGTCCGACGGCGTCAGCGCCCTGGGTGAGCCGCTCTCCAAGCTCGCCGCCGCGGTCGTCAAGTAACCCGAGCCCGCGTCCTCACGTCCCGCGTCCAGGGGGTGCAGCCCGATGTCCGGAAAGCCTGAGATGAGCGAAGAGAACACCACGGTGTCCACCGAGTCCGAGTCCGCCGCCGCGGCCGAGCCCAGCGGCCCCTCCCGCCGGTCCGTCCTGGGCTGGGGCGGCGCGGGCCTCGCGCTCGGCGCCGCGGCCGCGGGCGGCACCGCCGCCGCGCTGGCCGGCTCGGGCGAGACCGTACCGGCCGCCCTGACGGGCGCCGCGGTGCCCTTCCACGGCGCCCACCAGGCGGGCATCGCCTCGGCGGTCCAGGACCGCCTGCACTTCGCCGCCTTCGACGTGAAGACCACGGACCGCGCCGAGCTGGTGCAGCTCCTGAAGGACTGGACCCGGGCGGCCGAGCGGATGACCGCCGGCCTCCCGGTCGGCGAGGGCGCGGTCGGCGGCCTCCCGGAGGCCCCGCCGGACGACACCGGCGAGGCCCTCGGCCTGAAGCCGTCCCGCCTCACCGTCACCATCGGCTTCGGCGCCTCGCTCTTCGCCAAGGGCCGCTTCGGCCTGGAGGGCAGGCGCCCCGAGGCCCTGGTCGACCTGGAGCTGTTCCCCGGCGACAACCTGGACCCGGCCCGCTCCGGCGGCGACCTCTGCATCCAGGCCTGTGCCGACGACCCGCAGGTCGCCGTCCACGCCATCCGCCAGTTCGCCCGCATCGGCTTCGGCAAGGTCGTGGTGCGCTGGTCGCAGCTCGGCTTCGGCAAGACCTCCTCGACCACCCCCGAGGAGCAGACGCCGCGCAACATGATGGGCTTCAAGGACGGCACCCGGAACATATCGGGCACCGACACCGCCGCCCTGGAGAAGCACGTCTGGGTCGCCCCGAAGGACGTGCCGGGCGAGTCGGCCTGGATGGCCGGCGGCTCGTACCTGGTGGCGCGCCGGATCCGGATGAACATCGAGATCTGGGACCGTACGCCGCTCCAGGAGCAGGAGGACATCTTCGGCCGGGACAAGGCCGAGGGCGCCCCGGTGGGCAAGTCCAAGGAGCGCGACGAGCCGTTCCTGAAGGCGATGAAGCCCGAGGCGCACGTCCGCCTCGCGCACCCCGACAGCAATAACGGCGCGACCATCCTGCGCCGCGGCTACTCCTTCACGGACGGCACGGACGGGCTGGGCCGCCTCGACGCGGGCCTGTTCTTCCTCGCGTACCAGCGGGACGTGCGCAAGGGCTTCATCCCGGTCCAGCGCAGCCTCGCGCGGGCCGACGTCCTGAACGAATACATCCAGCACGTGGGCTCGGCCGTCTTCGCCGTCCCGCCGGGCGTCCGCGACAAGGACGACTGGTGGGGCCGGGCGCTGTTCTCCTGACGAGCGCGGGGAGGGAACCGACGTGTTCAGCAACTACCTGATCGGCCTGCGTGAGGGCCTCGAAGCCAGCCTGGTCGTCTGCATCCTGGTCGCCTATCTGGTCAAGACCGGCAACAAGGGCAGACTGCCCGCCATCTGGACCGGCGTGGGCATCGCCGCCGCCATCAGCCTCGCCTTCGGCGCGGGCCTGGAGTTCGGCAGCCAGGAACTGACCTTCGAGGCGCAGGAGGCCCTGGGCGGCACCCTGTCGATCGTCGCGGTCGGCCTGGTGACCTGGATGGTCTTCTGGATGAAGCGCACCGCGCGGCACCTGAAGGCCGAACTGCACGGCAAGCTCGACGCCGCGCTCGCCATGGGCACCGGCGCGCTCGTCACCACGGCCTTCCTGGCCGTGGGCCGCGAGGGCCTGGAGACCTCCCTCTTCGTGTGGCGCTCCGTGAAGGCCGCCGGCGACGGCACCAGCCCGCTGGTCGGCGCCCTGCTGGGCATCGCCTCCTCGGTGGTGCTGGGCTGGCTGTTCTACCGGGGCGCGCTGAAGATCAACCTCGCGAAGTTCTTCACCTGGACCGGCGGCATGCTGGTCGTCGTGGCCGCGGGCGTGCTCGCGTACGGGGTCCACGACCTCCAGGAGGCCAGGTTCGTCGGCGGCCTCCAGGACAAGGCCTTCGACATCAGCACGACCATCCCCCCGGACAGCTGGTACGGCACCCTTCTGAAGGGAACCTTCAATTTCCAGCCCGACCCGACGGTGCTTCAGGTCACGGTGTGGGCGCTCTACCTGATCCCGGCGCTCGCTCTGTTCCTGCTCCCGGTAGGGTTCGGACGGTCGGCGGGGGCGAAGGAGCAGAAGAGTAGCCATGAGCAGGCTGAGCAGGCTGAGGCGGCCGGGGGCGGTGACGGCCGCGACGGCGGTGCTGGCGCTGACGGCGAGCGCGTGCGTGACGGTGCACGGGGCGGAAGCAGTCGTTCCGTCGGCGACGAAGGCTGAGGCCGCGCAGGCGCTGACGGACTTCCTCGCCGCCTACAACCGGGCCGAGAAGGTCTACGACGAGACGCTCATCGCCTCCTCGGTGACCGGCCCGTACGGCGACGCCAAGAAGGCCAACCTGCGCGCCAACAAGGCCCTCAAGCCCGGTGGCAACACGAAGTTCAAGCCGCTCCAGCTGACCGACGTCGCCTACACCATCCCGAAGAAGGCCGGCTGGCCGCGCTTCTTCGTCGCGGACACCGACAGCAACAAGGACGCGGGCACCGACAAGGCCGACAGCCGGGTCGTGCTGACCTTCGTCAAGAGCGCCCCCCGGCAGCCCTGGCAGGTCGCGTACGTCTCCGTGCTGATGCCGGAGGAGGTGCCGGTCTTCAAGACGGACGCGGACGGCTGGGCCGAGCCGGTGGACCCGGCCGCCAAGGACGTGGCGATACCCCCCGGCGAGCTGAGCAAGCGGTACGCCGCCTACCTCACCGACGGGCGGCCGAACGGCTTCGCGCCGGGCAGCCAGACCACCGGCCGCCGCGCCGTCCGGGCCCGAAACGCGGAACGGCAGGGCCTGACCACGCGCTGGGTCGACCGGGCCGCGGACACCGGGTCCTACGCGCCGCTCGGCCTGCGCACGCAGAACGGCGGGGCCTTCGTCTTCTTCGCCTCCCGCCACTTCGAGCAGCAGCGGATCGACAAGTCGGTCAAGGGCGCGAAGCTGCCGCTGACCTCCGGGGTCAAGGCGATCATGACGGGCACGGCGGACACCACGCTGGTGCGCGAGTTCGTCTCTGCCCAGACCGTCTCCCTGCCGCCGGCCACCGAGACCAACCCCCGGGCGCTGTTCCTCAGCCGCACCCAGGGGCTGGTCGTGGCGAAGGGCTCGTAGGCCCCGCCCGGCCGGACGGACCCGTCCGCCCGGCCCCGGTCCGGTCCGTCAGGCGGCCGGGATGCGGGTGCCGGTGCCGGAGACGCGCACCCGCGGGTCGCCGGCCACGAGCGAGACCGTCAGCTCCCCCGGCCGGCCCATGTCCGCGCCCTGGTGGAGCGTGAGCACCGCCTCCTCGCCGACCAGGCCGCGCTCCCGGGCGTACGCGCCGAAGGCGGCCGCCGCGGCACCGGTGGCCGGGTCCTCCACGACACCGCCCACCGGGAACGGGTCCCGCACGTGGAAGACGTGGTCCGACTCGCGGTACACCAGCTGCACGGTGGTCAGGTCCAGCCGCAGCATCAGCGCCTCCAGCCGCCCGAAGTCGTACGCCAGGTCCGCGAGCCGCTCGCGGGTGCCGGCCGCGAGCACCAGGTGCCGGGCCCCCGCGTAGGCGATGCCCGGGGTGAACGCCGGGTCCAGGTCGGCCGCCGGCCAGTCCAGCGCGGCGAGGGCCTCCGCGAGGTCGTCGGCGCCGATCTCCTCCACCCGGGGCTCCACGCTGGTGAGCGTGGCCCGGTAGCGGTCCCCGCCGTCGGCGGTCACCGACACCGGCACCGTCCCGGCGCGCGTGGCGAAGAGCAGCTCGCCGGGGCCGTTCCGCTCGCCCAGCGCCACGGCGGTGGCCACGGTGGCGTGCCCGCAGAACGGCACCTCCGCCTTCGGGCTGAAGTACCGGATCGTGAACGCCCGGCCCGGCTCGCCGGCCAGCTCCGCGGGCGGGGGCGTCAGGAAGGCGGTCTCGCTGTAGCCCAGCGCGGCGGCGGTCTCCAGCATGGCGGCGTCGTCCAGGCCGGACGCGTCGAGCACCACCCCGGCGGGGTTGCCGCCCTCGGGGTCGGCGGAGAAGGCCGTGTAGCGCAGCACCTCGGCGGAGGCGTCGGAAGTCGTCATGATCGGGCCAACTCCGGTACCGGCCGCGGCATTCCCCGGCCGGGGCCCCGGAGTCAGCCGCGCCCGATGAACGGCATGTTCGTCGCCATCACCGTGGCGAACTGCACGTTCGCCTCCAGCGGCAGCTCCGCCATGTGCAGCACCGTGCGCGCCACGTCCCCGGCGTCCATCACCGGCTCGACCGCGAGCTGCCCGTTGGCCTGCAGGATGCCGGTCTGCATCCGCTCGGTCATCTCGGTGGCCGCGTTGCCGATGTCGATCTGCCCGCAGGCGATCCGGTACGGCCGCCCGTCCAGGGACAGCGACTTCGTCAGCCCCGTCACCGCGTGCTTGGTCGCCGTGTACGCCACCGAGTGGGGGCGCGGCACCTGGGCCGAGATCGAGCCGTTGTTGATGATCCGGCCGCCCTGCGGGTCCTGCTCCCTCATCTGGCGGAACGCCGCCTGCGCGCACAGGAACGCCCCGGTCAGGTTGACGTCCACCACCGTGCGCCAGTCCTCGTACGACAGCTCGTCGAGCGGCACCCCGCCCGGGCCGAAGGTGCCCGCGTTGTTGAAGAGCAGGTCGAGCCGCCCGTACCGCTCGCGCACCGCGGCGAAGAGGGCGGTCACGGACGCCGGGTCGCTCACGTCGGCCGGTACGCACAGCACGTCGGCCGTCTCCCCGGCCGCCTCCGCCGTCTCCTCCAGCGCCTCCCGCCGGCGGCCGGCGAGCGCCAGGGACCAGCCGGCCGCCGCCAGGGCGAGCGCCACGGACCGGCCGATGCCGGAGCCCGCGCCCGTCACTACAGCGATTTTCTTCCGAGGTGCGTTCATGAGGCCGCAATGTACGTGACCTGAAGTCCGGACCCACGGACGTTCCACAGGCTGAGAGCATGGGTGCCGTCCCGGGTGACGCGTGTACACGAGACTTGGAGTTCGCATGACGGAGAGCGGCCGCCCCACCGTCCCCGACGAGGAGATACCCGGTGGTCCCGCACCACGGGAACCCGCACCCCCCGAGACCCGGGCCGACCCTCTGGGAGCACCGGTCGCCGGGCCCCCGGCGGCGCGCCGCACACCGCTCCTGGTGGTCCTGATCCTCGGCGGGCTCGTCGCCCTGACGCCGCTGTCGATGGACATGTACCTGCCCGCCCTGCCGGAGATCGCCGGCGCCCTGGGCACCCCGGCGGCCACGGTCCAGCTCACCCTCACGGCCTGCCTGGCCGGCATGGCCCTGGGCCAGATGGTGATCGGCCCGATGAGTGACAAGTGGGGCCGCCGCCGCCCGCTGCTGATCGGCATGGCCGTGTACGTGGTGGCCACCGCGGTCTGCGCGCTGGCGCCCAGCGCGGAGCTGCTCATCGGGTTCCGCCTGGTCCAGGGCCTGGCCGGCTCAGCGGGCGTGGTGATCGCCCGGGCCGTGGTGCGCGACATGTTCGACGGCGTCGCGATGGTGCGGTTCTTCTCCACCCTGATGCTGGTCTCCGGGGCGGCGCCGATCGTCGCGCCGCTGATCGGCGGGCAGGTGCTGCGCTTCTCCGACTGGCGGGGCGTCTTCGTGGTGCTGACGGCCGTGGGCCTGGTGCTGACCGTGCTGGTCTGGCGGCTCCTCGACGAGACGCTGCCGCCGGAGCGCCGGCAGGCCGGCGGGGTGGGCGCCTCGCTGCGGGCGGTCCGGGGGCTGCTGGCCGACCGGGTGTTCACCGGCTACACGCTGGCGGGCAGCTTCGCGTTCGCGGTGCTCTTCTCGTACGTCTCGGCCTCCAGCTTCGTGGTGCAGGAGATCTACGGCGCCTCGGCACAGACCTTCAGCCTGCTGTTCGGCCTGAACGCGATCGGCCTGATCACCGCCGGACAGGTCAACGGCAAGCTGCTGGCGGGCCGGGTCAGCCTCGACAAGGTGCTGGCCGGCGGTCTGGCGGTGATCTCGCTGGCCGCGACGGCGCTGCTGCTGATCACCACCGGGGTGTTCGGCGAGGTGGGCCTGGCGCCGGTGGCCGGCTGCCTGTTCGTGCTGATGTCGGCCCAGGGCGTGGTGCTGCCCAACACCAACAGCCAGGCCCTGCTGCGGGCCCCGCACGCCGCCGGTTCCGCCTCCGCGCTGCTCGGCAGCAGCTCGTTCCTGGTGGGCGCGGTGGCCTCGCCGCTGGTGGGCATCGCGGGCGAGCACACCGCGGTGCCGATGGCCGTCGTGCAGGTGGGCAGCGCCCTCGCGGCGGTGGCCTGCTTCGTCTTCCTGTGCCGCCCCGGGCGGAGCCGGGCGCAGGTGGCAGCGGCTTAAACTCTCGGGGTGAACGCCTCTGTCCCCACCGCCGACGCGCTGCGCGGCGCGCTCGCCGGCCTCCTCGACGGGCTGCCGCCGAAGCAGGCCACCGCCGCCGTCGACCGGCTCATCGCCAACTACCGGGGACGCACCCCGACCGACGCGCCCGTGCTGCGCGACCGCTCCGACGTGGTCGCGTACGCGGCGTACCGGATGCCCGCGACCTTCGAGGCGGTACGGGCCTCCCTGGCCGGCCTCGCGGACGCGGCCCCGGACTGGTCCCCCGCCTCGCACGTGGACGTCGGCGGCGGCACCGGCGCGGCGACCTGGGCGGTGGACGCCGTCTGGGAGGGGCCGCGCGAGACGACGGTGCTGGACTGGGCCGAGCCGGCCCTGGCGCTGGGCCGGGAGCTGGCGGGGGCCGCGCCCTCGCCGGTGCTGCGGGGCGCGCGCTGGCAGAAGGCCGTGATCGGTACGGCGCTGAGCCTGCCCGAGGCGGACCTGGCGACGGTCTCGTACGTCCTGGGCGAGCTGACCGCGGAGGCCCGGGCGGCGGTGGTGGCCGAGGCCGCGCGCAGCGCCCGCGCGGTGGTGGTCATCGAGCCCGGCACCCCCGAGGGCTACCTGCGCGTCCGGGAGGCCCGGGACCGGCTGATCGAGGCGGGCCTGCACGTGGCCGCCCCCTGCCCGCACGACGGGGCCTGCCCGATCGTGGTCGGCGAGGACTGGTGCCACTTCTCGGCGCGGGTCAGCCGGTCCTCGCTGCACCGGCAGGTGAAGGGCGGCTCGCTGGCGTACGAGGACGAGAAGTTCAGCTACGTCGCCGCCACCCGCTTCCCGGTGGCCCCGGCCACGGCCCGGGTCACCCGGCGGCCGCAGATCCGCAAGGGCCTGGTCATGCTGGACCTGTGCGGCCCCGACGGCCTGGTCCGGGAGACGGTCTCGAAGCGGCACGGCGCCCTCTACAAGTCGGCGCGCGACGCCGAGTGGGGCGACGCCTGGCCCCCGGCGCAGTAGCCGGGGGCCCGGGCCGGGCTACATCCGGAGCTCCTGGGTGCAGCACTTCACGCTGCCGCCGCCCTTGAGGAGTTCGCCCAGGTCCATGCCGATCGGCTCGAACCCGCGGGCGCGCAGCGGCTGGTAGAGGCCGACCGCCGCCTGCGGGAGCAGGACGTGGCGGCCGTCGGAGACCGCGTTGAGGCCCAGGGCCGCGGCGTCCTCCTCCGTCGCGATCAGCGCGTCGGGGAAGAGGCGGCGGAGCACGGACCGGCTGCCGGGCGAGAACGCCTCGGGGAAGTACATGATCTCGTCGCCGTCGAGCACCGAGAGCGCGGTGTCGAGGTGGTAGTAGCGCGGGTCCACCAGGTCGAGCCCGATGACGGGCCGGCCGAAGAACTCCTGGGCCTCGTCGTGGGAGAGCGGCGAGGACCGGAATCCGCGCCCGGCCAGGACGTACGAGGCGGTCACGGCGAAGTCGCCCTCCCCCTCGTTGATGTGGGACGGCTCGTGGATCTCGGTGAAGCCGTTCGCCCGGAACCAGTCCAGGTGTTCCTGCGCCTCGGCGGTCCGCTCGGGATAGGCGAAGCGGGCGCCGAGCACACGGCCGTCGATGACGGTGGCGCCGTTGGCGGCGAAGACCATGTCCGGCAGGCCGGGGCGCGGCTCCAGGAGCTCCACGGTGTGGCCGAGGGCGCGGTAGCGGTCGCGCAGGTCTTCCCACTGGGTCAGGCACAGTTGCAGGTCCACCGGCTTGTCCGGGTCCATCCACGGGTTGATGGAGTAGGTGACCCTGAAGTGCGTGGGTGGGCACATCAGGTACCGGCGGGGTGTGGCGTCTCTGCGCAAAGAGGGCTCCTCACGGGACACGACGGCCGCGCCACCGGGTTGGGCGACGCGCGAAGAGAATCGTCTCTCCTGAACGCGCGCGGCGCATTGAACTGATCGGGTGGTTTTCGCGACGCCCCCACGAAATCCCGCCCCCCGCACCGAATCTCCGCTACGGGGCCAACAGACCGCCGGGCCTCCACCGAGGGCACACGTCCGCCCGTCGCCTCCCCTTGGCAGGGCCAGGTGGGTCGCGTGGTGTGTGGGGGAGGTGCTTGAGGCGTGGTCCGGAGGAAGGCCCGGGCCTGGGGTGGCCGAAGGCCAGGGCGAAGCGCTCCAGCCCCCCCGCCAGGGCAATACCGGCGTGGCCGCGCCCCACCCCACTCCCCCGCACTTCCCTTGGCCGCCCAGGTGGGTCGTGTGGTGTGTGGGGAAGGTGCTTGAGGCGTCGTGGCAGGCTGGTCCGGAGGCAGGCCCGGGCCGGGGGTGGCCGAAGGCCAGGGGCGCAGCCCCCCTGCCCCCGGGGTGGGCCTGCCGCTGGGCCTGCAGGCCACGACGGGTCAAGCACCGAGGGGACCCACACACCACACGACCCACCCCCGAAGCTCCGGCGGGCCGTGCCCCCGCGCCAGCACGAGGCGGCGGCATCCGGACGCAGCGGGTCTGCAACGGCGCGGCTATGCAACGACGTGACGGTAGCTCCGCCACAGCACGAGGCCGTGTCAGCCAGCGGCGCGAAGGCGCGGCCCCGCCCGACGCAGCTCCGCCACAGCACGAGGCCGTGTCAGCCGGGCAGCGCAGCGGCACAACAGGGCGACAGCGGCGCGCCACCGCGACGGCGCACCCACGTACCCACGCGACATCGCGGTGCACCCCACGGCGCGCCCGCGTACCCACGCGACGCCGCGCCCCCGCGGCAGCCCGACGGCGTGACAGCGTGGATCCGCCCGGCGCGGCGCGCGACAGCACGAGGTGGTAGCAGCCCGGCGGCCTGACGGCGTAGCGAGGCGACAGCTCGACGGCGTAGCGGCCACGGCAAGAGGCCGTGGCAGCTGCACAGCGCCCCGCCGGTAGCTCCGCGGCAGCCCGACACCGCGGCGCCGTGGCGAAAGTCACGGGCCGGCAGTGAAGAGGTCGGCGTGAGGGAGACAGGCGGCAGTGACGCGAGGAGCCGTCCAGCCGGGTGCCCCCGCGGGCGCCCCCGGGCCGGATGGCCGGGAGGCGCCGCCGATCAGGGGCGCCATCCGACCGAGGCGCCACGCGACCAGGGCGCCACGCGGCCAAGGGCGCCATCCGCCCTCCCACCCACCACCCCCACCCCTTGCCCCCATATAACCCTTTTCACCCCGCAATGCCCTCCACCCCAACCCCCGTCCCCCCGCCCCCCGGTTGGGAAGTGCGGTCACCCGGGGCGCAGGATGGTGGGACGATGGAACGGTCTGCCGGGGCCAACGGTGAGGTGAGGGGATACATGGGGTCTGAGTCCGGCCGCGTCAAACGCGGTGAGCAGAGCAGGATTTCCCAGTGGCTGCGCGGTCTGCGCAAGCCCGCGGCCGAAGACCCCGGCCGGCAGCGCGAGTCCCTGCTCCTGGCCACGGCCTCCGCGGGCCTCCCGATCGCTCCGGCCGCGCACCCCGCCGGCTACCGCTGTTCGTGCGAACGCATCGGCTGTCCCACGCCCGCCCGGCACCCGCTCTCCTTCGCCTGGCAGACGCAGTCCACCACCGACCGCGCCCAGATCGAGCGCTGGGCCCGCAACCACCCCTCGGCCAACTTCATCACCGCGACCGGCATGGTCCACGACGTCCTGGACGTCCCGCTGGAGGCCGGCCGGGCCGCGCTGGAGCGGCTGCTCGCCGCCGGGGTCGAGGTCGGCCCGGTGGCCGAGTCGGGCGCCGGTGACGAGGGCGGCCACGGCCGCATGCTGTTCTTCACCGCCACCCGCGGCACCCCCGAGGACGAGGACGAGTGGTGGCCCTGCGAACTGGACTGCCATCCCGAGACCATGGACGAGCATCCGGGCCTGCGCTGGCACTGCCGGGGCAGCTACGTGCTCGTACCGCCGGCGGCCCTGCCCGGTGAGCTGACCGTCGACTGGGTACGCGGGCCCGAGCACCCCCTCCCCGATCCGCTGACCCTCCTGGAGACGCTCACCGACGCCTGCGCCCAGCACCTGGCGGACGCCGACCACGACGCGCACGCGGTGGCCTGGCCGCTCAGCCGGTAGGCGGCACCGCCGCGGCGGTCCCCACAGGCACCCAGTCCCCACGGGCACACCCATCCCCACGGGAACCCAGTCCCCCACGGGAACCCAGTCCCCACAGGCACCCCATCCGCAGGGGCACCCCCGCCCTCACCCCCACACGGCCGGCCCCGTCACACCACCGGCCCACCGGACGCTGCCCGCCCACCCACACCTGCCGCCCGGCCCACACCTGCCGCCCGGCCCACACCCGCCACCCCGCCCAACCCGGTCGCCACCCCACCCAGCCCCGCCGCCGCACGGGCCAGTTCCGTCACGCGGTCCCAGTCCCGGGTCGCCAGCACCTCGTCCGGGACCAGCCAGGTGCCGCCCACGCAGGCCACGTTGGGCAGCGCCAGGTACTCCGGTGCCGTCGCGGCCGTGATGCCGCCGGTCGGGCAGAACCGCGCGGCGGGCAACGGCCCGGCCAGCGCGCGCAGGTAGCGCGTGCCGCCGGCCGCCTCGGCCGGGAAGAACTTCAGGTCCGTCACGCCCTGTTCCAGCAGCCCCAGCACCTCCGACGCGGTCGCGGCGCCCGGCAGGTACGGGACCCCCGTCCCCCGCATCGCCGCCAGCAGCCCCGCCGAGCAGCCTGGGCTGACCAGGAACCGCGCCCCCGCCGCCACCGCCCGTTCCGCGTGCCGCGCACCGACCACCGTGCCCGCGCCGACCACCGCCTCCGGGACCTCCGCGGCCACCGCCCTGATCGCGTCCAGCGCGGCCGGTGTGCGCAGGGTCACCTCGATCGCCGGCAGGCCGCCGGCGACCAGCGCCCGGGCCAGCGGCACCGCGGCGGCGCGGTCCTCCAGCACCACGACGGGCAGGACGGGGGCATGGTCCAGCACGGACACCTCGGCCGGTGACGACATGCCGCCATCCTCACGAGTCCGCACGCACAGCGCAACGCCCGTTGCGCTCTGTGCAACGGGCGTCGATGTGAAGGAGCCGGCCGCCCCCTCAGTGGATCTCCGTCACCACCACGTCCAGCGACCACGCCTTGCCGGCCTTCGCCGGGGCCTCGCCCTCGACCACGTACCCCAGGTCCCGCAGCGCGACGAGCAGCTCGGCGGGGTCCGCGGGGGCCGCGCCGGCCCGCAGCAGGTCGCGGACCAGCCGTCCCTTGGTGGCCTTGTTGAAGTGGCTCACCACGGAGCGCTTCTCCACGCCGTCCACCATCTGCGACTGCAGCACCCGCACCGTGGCCGTCCGCCCGGCCACCTCGCCCTTCGGCTTCCACGCGGCCCCGTACGCGGAGGACCGCAGGTCCAGCACCAGGCCGTCGCCCGCCGCCTCCGGCATCACCTCGGCCATCGGCGTCCGCCAGTACGCGCCGAGCGCGCCGAGGCCGGGCAGCTTCACCCCCATCGAGCAGCGGTACGAGGGGATCTCGTCGCCGATCCGCACCGCACCCCACAGCCCCGAGAACACCACCAGCGAGGCCTCGGCGCGGGCCCGGGCGGCCGGCTCCAGGCCGGCCAGGTCCAGGGCGTCGTACAGCACGCCGGTGTAGATCTCCCCGGCCGGGCGGGCGCCGGCGGTGCGCAGCTCCGCGTTCTTGGCGACCTCGCCGCGCAGGCCCTCGCTGAGGCCGAGCACCTCGCGGGCCTTCAGCTCGTCGGCCGCGCACAGCTCGACCAGCTCGTCGAGCACGGCGGCGCGGGCCGCGGCCAGGCCCGGCAGGGAGAGCCCCTCGGGCTTGAGGGGCGAGCCGGAGCCACTGGCGGCCTTTCCTTCGGACGGCGGCAGCAGCACGAGCACGGCGGTTCTCCTTCGGGTACGGACGGGCGAGGGGTGCGGCCCCCAGAAGAGCGTAGCCGCGCCCCCGCCCCGCTCTCGCCGTGCCGGTCCCCGCCCCCGCCCCTACGCTCGGGTACATGCCACGCCGTCAGATGCACATGACCGGCGCAGCGGCGGCCCCGCTGCGGGACGCCCTGCGGGACCTGCGCCGGGAACTCGACGTGCCGGAGGGCTTCCCGGCGGCGGTCCTGGAGGAGGCGGAGCGGGCCGCCCGGGAGCCGCGGCTGCCCGCGGAGGACGCCACCCACGTCCCCTTCCTCACGATCGACCCGCCCGACTCCGTGGACCTCGACCAGGCCCTGCACCTGGAGCGGCGGCCCGGCGGCGGCTACCGCGTCCACTACGCCATCGCCGACGTGGCCGCCTTCGTCGTGCCGGGCGGCGCGGTGGACGCCGAGGCGCACCGCCGGGTGACCACCCTCTACTTCCCCGACGAGAAGGTGCCGCTGCACCCGGCCGTGCTGTCCGAGGGGGCGGCCAGTCTGCTGCCGGACCACACCGCGCCCGCACTGCTCTGGCGGCACGACCTCGACGGGGACGGCCGGGTGGAGGTCACCGAGGTGCGGCGGGCGCTGGTGCGCAGCCGGGCCAAGCTCGACTACACCGGGGTGCAGCACGCGCTGGACGCCGGCACCGCCGAGGAGCCGCTCGCCCTGCTGCGGGAGGTCGGGCAGCTCCGGGAGGCGCTGGAGGTCGAGCGGGGCGGCGTCTCGCTGAACGTACCGGAGCAGGAGATCAGCAGGCGGGACGACGGCTTCGAGCTCGCGTACCGGGCGCCGCTGCCCGTGGACGGCTGGAACGCGCAGCTCTCGCTGCTGACCGGAATGGCGGCGGCCGGGCTGATGCTGGACGCCGGTACGGGGATCCTGCGCACCCTCCCCATGGCCCCGGACGGCGCGGTCGGCCGCCTGCGCCGGGCGGCGCAGGCGCTGGGCATCGACTGGCCGCACCACGTCCCGTACGCCGAGCTCGTCCGCTCCCTCGACCCGAGGCTCCCCCGGCACGCCGCGTTCCTCCAGGAGTGCACGGCACTGCTGCGGGGCGCGGGGTACACGGTGTTCCGGAACGGCGCGGCCCCGGACCCGGCGGTGCACGCGGCCGTGGCCGCCCCGTACACCCACTGCACCGCGCCGCTGCGCCGCCTGGCCGACCGGTACGCGGGTGAGCTGTGCCTGGCGTTCAGCGCGGGCCGGGAGCCGCCGGAGTGGGCGCTGGCCGCGCTGGACGCGCTCCCGCGCGAGATGGCGGAGGGCACCCGGCGGGCCAACACGGTGGAGCGGGAGTGCGTGGACCTGGTGGAGGCGGCCCTGCTGAAGGACCGGGTGGGCGAGGTCTTCGACGCGACGGTGATCGACGTGAAGGAGCGCGAGCCCCGGGTGGGCACGGTGCACCTGGAGGAGCCGGCGGTGGTGGGGCGCGTCGAGTCCGCCGACGGGGCGCTGCCGCTGGGCGAGCGCATCCGGGTCCGGCTCGCCCAGGCCGACCCGGGCCGCGCGAAGGTCCTCTTCGCCCCGGCCTGAGGCCGGCCCGGCCCCGCCCGGCCTCCGCCCCCGCCCCCTCACCACCTCCGCCCCACCCGGCCTCCGCCTCCGCCCCCTCACCACCTCCCCCTCCTCACCACCTCCGCCCCTCCGTCCCTCCTCACCGCCGCCGCCCCGCAGCCGGCCGCCGGCCGCCGGCGGTCAGAGGTCCGTGCGGGGGCATCTGGCATGGTTTGCGGTGGTTTCGAGGGATGAGCGTCGATCATCCGTGGATAGTGCGGGCATGACGCGTACCCCCCGGCCCACCGCCGCCCCGTCCTCGCCCCCGCCCTCGCCCCCGTCCCCCGCCCCGTCCGGGGCACGGCGCGCCCGTCCGCGCGCCCGCCGGGCCCTGATCGGCGCGGCGCTGCTCGCCCTCACCCTCCAGAGCACCGCCCTCGCCGCACCCGCCGCACCCACCGCCCCCACCGCACCCGCGGCGGACGCGCGGGGCGGCGGCAAGGGCGGCCCCGACTGCGTGCGGACGCAGGGGCCGCTCGGGCCCGACGGCCGGAAGGTGCGGGAGATCGTCCGCCTGGCCAAGGAGGAGCTCCACCTGAACTCCGTCGAGGTGAAGGTCGCGGCGGACGGGCGCGACGTCTACACCGACGCCCTCGGCGAGTCCATGACGGGCGTGCCGGCCCGGCCCGACATGCACTTCCGCGCCGGATCGGTGGTCTTCGCCCACATCGGCACGCTCCTCCTCCAGCTGGCGGAGGAGAAGCGGCTCCGGCTCGACGACACCGTGGAGCGCTGGCTGCCGTACCTGCCCAAGGCGGACCGGATCACCCTGCGGATGCTGGCCACCAACACCAGCGGCCTGCACGACTACGTCACCGACCCGGCCTTCCTCGCGGAGCTGCCGAAGGACCCGTTCCGCCAGTGGACGCCGCAGGAGCTGCTCGCGTTCCCCTTCAGCCACTCCTTCTGGTACGAGCCGGGCACCAGCTGGAGCTACTCGCACGCCAACTACGTGCTCCTGACCGACGCGCTCCAGAAGATCACCGGGACCCGGATCGACGTCCTGCTGAAGGAGCGGATCTGGGGTCCGCTGGGGCTCCGGAACACCCGGAACGACTTCACGCCCGACATCCCCTCCCCCGTCCTGCACGCGTACACCTCCGACCGCGGCTTCTACGAGGAGTCCACCTTCTGGAACCCGTCGTGGACCACGGCGCCCGGCGCCGTCATCACCAGTCACATCTGCGACCTGGCGCGCTCGGCGCAGGGCATCGGCAGCGGTGAGCTGATCTCGCCCCGCTCGTTCCGCACCCTGCTGAACCCGGGCACGGTCGGCCTCGGCGGCGGCACGGCGACCTGCCCCGCGGACGTGTGCCTGAAGCAGACCGACGACTTCCACTTCGGCATGGGCGTGATCGTGGTCAAGGACTGGACCGTGCAGAACCCGTCGTTCTCCGGCTACGCGGCGATCCAGGCGTACCTGCCGGCGGAGCGGCTGGCCGTCGCGGTCTCGGCCACGCAGACCCCGACCACGCCGGAGGGGAACCAGGCCGAGGTGGTCGCGAAGCGGATCGCGGCCGCGCTGGCGCCGGACCACCCGCTGTAGGAAGGGCCCACGGGCGGCCGGGGCCGGGGCTGCCGGGGCTCTCTGCCCCGGGGCCCCCTGCCGCGTCCGTCAGGCCGGCAGCGCCGCCCGGACCCTCGCCACCAGGGCGGCCGGGTCGTCGGCGTGGAAGCGGAGGGTGCGGGCCTCGGTGCGGGCGCCGAGGGGGCGTACGACGGGCAGCGGCCGGGTGAGTTCGAGGGTGACGGTGGTCTGGCTGCCGACGATCAGGTCCAGCGCCCCTTCCCCGTCCTCCCGCACCAGCCGCCCCTCCGGGTAGCGCCGGTCCACCCGTACCGAGGCGATGGCGTCGGCGGGCACCTCCAGGTCGAAGAGCGCGCCGTACCGCACCCGCACCGAGCCGTCCGGGCGGACCAGGTGGGGGCGGGTGACGCAGGCGGCGTGCATCGCGAGGACGAGCACCACCCCGTACACGTCGAGGACCAGCAGCACCCGGTGCACCGCGGGCCAGGGGATCAGATGGGCCAGCGCCACGGTCTCGACGACGGAGACGAAGAGGAAGCCGTACGTCATCGCCGTCTGGGGCGAGGTGTACGGGACGGCGAGGTCGCCCTCGCGCACCCCGTGCCGGCGGTGCGCCACCCACAGGAACAGCGAGCGGGTGGCCCGCAGTTCGTGGACCAGGAGCCTCCGCAGCCACACGGGTGTCCGCAGCCACAGGGCGGTGAGCGTCCTCATGCGCGTCCTCTCTCGATCATGCCGTCCATCACCAGCCGGACCACCTCGGCCTGCGCGGGCTCGAAGTCGGCCAGCAGGGCCTCCTTGAAGCCGGGCACGGCCGGCCCCTCCGCCGGGATCGCGGCGAACACCTCCGCCGGTACCGCGGCGATCAGCGCCGCGGCGAGCGGGCCGATCCGCGGGTCGTCCGCGGGCGCGTCGGCCAGCTCGTCGAGGCGCTCGTACAGCCCGAGTACGGCGGGGTCGGCGGCCAGCGCGCCGAGCGCGGCGTACAGCTCCGCGCCCCCGCGGCCCGCCGTGTCCAGCAGCAGCAGGTGCTCCCGGTCCTTGGCGGCCGTGGGGGAACCGGTGACCGGCACCCGGGCGAGCAGGGCCGCGAGCGCGGGCGGGACGGCCTCGGTGTCGCCGCCCGCCTCCCGCAGCGCGGCCAGCCGCTCCCGGCGTTCCCGCAGCGCGGCCTCCTGGCGGGCCAGGTCGGCGTCCAGCTCCTCCAGTACGTCGGCCAGCTCGCGGCCGGCGTCGTCGGCGAGCACGTCCCGCACCTCGTCCAGGCTCAGGCCCAGCTCGGTCAGCCGCCGGATGCGCGCCAGCAGCACCGCGTCCCGCACGGTGTAGGCGCGGTAGCCGTTGGCCAGCCGCCGGGGCTCGGGCAGCAGCCCGACGTGGTGGTAGTGCCGGACCGCCCGGGTGGTGACCCCGACCAGCGCGGCGATCTCTCCGATCCGCATGCGCCCAGTAGAAACGTTGCCGCTGCGGCAAGGTCAAGCGACGCCGCGGTGCCGGGTAGCATGGTCGGCACGGCAGACGAGCCGGCCGGGCGGCCGCGTCGGGCCCCGCGAGGGGACCGCCGAGGAACGTCCGGGCTCCACAGGGCAGGGTGGTGGGTAACGCCCACCCGGGGTGACCCGCGGGACAGTGCCACAGAAAACAGACCGCCGGGGGCTTCGGCCTCCGGTAAGGGTGAAACGGTGGTGTAAGAGACCACCAGCGCCTGGGGTGACCCAGGCGGCTAGGTAAACCCCACCCGGAGCAAGGTCAAGAGGGGCCGGAGGAATCCGGCCCTGCGCGGACGATCGAGGGCTGCCCGCCCGAGTCCGCGGGTAGACCGCACGAGGCCGGTGGCAACACCGGTCCTAGATGGATGGCCGTCTCCCCGGCGACCGCGAGGTCTCCGGGCGACAGAACCCGGCGTACAGGCCGACTCGTCTGCCACACCCGCACTGACCTGGGGAATCCCCGGTCGGGGCGGGTTTTTGCATACCGGGGCCGGACGTGACGGTGCCCCCGTCCGCTGCTCGGGCAGCGGACGGGGGCACCGTCGGTCCCGGCCGGGCCGCGCCGGGCCCGGCCGGCTCGGCGTCAGCCGGTGGGCTGGCAGATCGTGTAGACGCGTACGCCGGTGTCCGCCGCGACGGGCGGGTTCTTCAGCCACACGTCCCACCGGTTGGCCTCGGTGTTGGGGTGGCTGGTCAGCAGGTTCGCGTCGGACGGGGTGCCCGTCTGGTAGAAGCCGCCGCCGATCACGTCCGTACCGGCGGGGCAGACGGGACCGGCGTAGTTGCGCGAGGTGTTCCGGGACACGGCCTGGACCTCACCGACGAGCGTGACCGGCTTCCGAGTCGGCCCTGCCGCCCCGGTGTCCCCCTTGGGCCCCTGAGCTCCGGTGTCACCCTTCGGCCCCGCGGACCCCTGAACTCCGGTGTCACCCTTCGGCCCCGCGAGACCCTGGGCTCCGGTGTCGCCCTTCGGCCCCGCGGGACCGGCAGGACCCGCGGGACCCGCCTCGCCACGCTCGCCCTTCAGGCCCTGGGCACCGGTCTGACCCACATCACCCTCGTCGCCCTTGGGCCCCTGCGCGCCGGTGTCGCCCTTCGGCCCCGCGGGACCGGCAGGACCCGCCGGACCCGCCTCGCCACGCTCGCCCCTCGGGCCCTGGGCACCGGTCTGACCCACATCACCCTCGTCGCCCTTGGGCCCCTGCGCGCCGGTGTCGCCCTTCGGCCCCGCGGGACCGGCAGGACCCGC